>NZ_WBUE01000011.1 GCF_009026145.1 Hyphomicrobium sp. | reverse complement strand
GGGCGGGCTCCCATGTGAGCGGCAGCTCTTGGGGGCTGCCAGCTCAGACTTCAGATGTATCAAGCGGCGAGAGGCGACCGCTCCCGCCCGTCTATCTTGAGGTTTGCGCCGGCGCGCGTTGATCCGCGCGGTTGCGTTTCCGTCGGGCGCCCTAGCCACCCACACTCGGCGTATAGGGTCGGCAGGAGCCGGTCGGCACGCATCCGCTGGCTCGGAGTCAACGATCGATACAGCGACCCTAGGCTTGCCGAGAGCCTTCGCGTGGTCGCCAGATGTACCATGAGGTTCTGCATTCGAAGCTCGAGTGCATCGGGAAACGATGGCGGGCGCTCGGCGTAGTTGCACGCCATCTCCTTGGCTGCCGCCTCGAGCAAGTCCGCTGTCGAATGGAACATATCGACCAATTCATCCCACGCGGAAGTCTGACCGCCGGATATCGCCAGATCGGCTTTGATCTCACGCAAACGCGCTATTCGTCTCTCTCGCTCCGCCACATCGGAACTTAATGGCATCGCTCACTCCTCAGTCATGAAATTGATGCCGCCAAAGGCGAGTGCTTCTTGCGCCGCACTGAGCGCCAACGTAACCAAATTGGTGGCAGGCAGAAGAGGGAGATTTGTGCAGATTTGTGCGCATCAATGCGAGGATGCGCTCATCGAGATGGAACTCGCGAACTCCGCTTATGGGATGAAGCGGCCACGGAGAGCAGTGACGGGTCCGCAATACTGCATGTCCGCTGCTGGCCGATAGCAGACAATCTTGTCCCCATCCCGCCGCGGCGAAAGGGTTGATCGCGCAGCCTCGCGTCTGATGATGCCCGCCGGCGGAACCGACGGACGCCGCGAGCGTTACCGCTCGGTCGTGGAGGGACACATGCACATCCTCACTTCCGCTTCGCTAGCGCTCGCAACCGCCGCCGTCTGCGTGACGACCGCCGAGGCGGTCGTCACGCAGAGGGTGAAGAATGCCTGCCGCAGCGAGTACTATGCGTTCTGCAGCGCCCACGCCGTGCCCAGCGCCGGGCTCAGGTCCTGCATGCGCGGCGTGCAGGATCAGCTGTCGCCGCGCTGCCTCAAGGAGCTTGTCGCCGCCGGCGAAGTCTCGCAGGACGAGGCCCGCAGCTATAACGCTCGGCAGAGGAAGGCGCAGCGCTAGTCGCCTGAAAGGTCGCCGCCTTCCGTCAGGCACAGGATGGCCACCGCGAGGGCGCGAGCATCCTGTTCCGGATCATGATCCTGGTCCGGCGCCCGCCGTGGCTTGCCTGGCGGCACGCGCCGGCCCGGCTCGGGCTCCGACTGCGCGGACGGATTGGTGCTGATGCTGGCGGCACGGCCCCCGTCAAAGCCATCTTGCTCGTGGGTCTTCATGTGTCCCTCCCGCTCTGTGGAGGGGCTAGGCAAGCGGCGAGATTGGGCAGACTCTAGGCAAGCGCAATCAACTCTGCCTCACGTTACGCAACGGTCGGCCCCGGCGCGGTCACGTTCGATGTCCAAGCGTTACGCGTTGTGTTGCCTGAGCGATATCCCACCTGTATGCCGAAGCTCGCGAAGCTTGACAGGAACAAGGATCAAGCCCTGTTCAGCCGCCCTTCAGGTAGGTGTTCCTACACTAAGGGATACGAACGAAGACGTTTCAGTGCGCGCACCAGGGATTGCAGCCCAGGGAGTATCGACAATGAAGCGCATTAAAGCAGCGGCGCTCGCGGCACTGCTCATGGCAACCGCACCGGTGGCAGCGCTGGCGCATGCGAAAATGACGGCCAGCAAACCCGCCGACGGCAGCACCGTTGTCGCCGGCTTGGCGGAAATCGAGATCGACTTCTCCGCGCCGCTGCGCGTCTCAATGCTGCATGTGCGCGACGCCAACAAGCACGAGGTCGCGCTCAAGAGCGAGCTGCCGGCGACCTTCGCTCCGGCGGTCAAAGTCAATGTCGAGGCGCTCGCGCCAGGCAACTACGAGGTGTCGTGGACGGCGGTGGCCGAGGACGGCCACGTGATGCAGGGCGGCTTTGCATTTTCCGTCAAGCCGGATACGCAGACGGCAAAATGATGGAGCCCGATCGCATCGCGATCATCCTGCGGGCGCTGGTTTATGTTGGCGCCGTCGCTGCCGCCGGCGGTGTGCTCTTTTCGCTCAGCTTCCCGTCGGCGCGCCAGCACGTCGAACGCGCGGTTGAGCGCCAGGTGCTGCTCGGGTGCTGGCTGCTCATCCTCCTCGAGCCGCTGCGCTACATCGCCTTCCAACTCGCCGTCGCCGAGGGAGACTGGTCGGCCGCATTTGCGCCCGGCATGCGCTGGATGGGGCTGCAGACCGCTGTCGGCCAGGCCGCTGCCATGCGCGTCCTCGCCGCCCTCGCGCTGGTGGGAACACGTCTGCGCTGGAGCGGCGTTTCACTCGCCGCCGCCATCGTCATGATCGCCTCGTTCGCGCTCGAAGGTCATACGGTGAGCAGCCATTACCGGCTTGCCGTGGCGCCACTGTTGCTTATTCACTTTGCCGCCGTCTGCTGGTGGTTCGGCGCGCTTTATCCCTTGCTCGCCTCGATCCGCCGGGCGCCACCCGAGATCGTCGCCGGCACGGCGCGCAGCTTTGGTCGTCGCGCGGTGTGGGTCGTCGGCGCCCTCGTGGCGGCGGGTGCCGTGCTCCTCATCGTCCTCTGCAACGGCGAGCTGCGCCTCGACAAGCCCTACCAGCAGCGCTTCATCGTCAAGCTCGCACTCGTTGCAGTGCTGCTGTCGCTCGCCGCCTGGAACAAGCTTCGCCTGACCCCGCTCCTCGTTGAGAACTACACGATCGGCGCCGCCAAGCTGCGCCGATCGATCCGCTTCGAGATCGCCGTGGCGCTGATGATCCTGTTGTCGACCGCGTGGATCGTCAGCACCGGTCCGTCTGACTAGGCCACAAAGAGCGCCACGGCGTCCCGGCCTCAATCTTGATGATCGTGCCACGTGTCGGGATGCTCGTCGTGGAAGTCGTGATGCATATAGCGCAGAGCGCGATGAAATGCCCTGTGCTCGCGGCGGCTGTCAAAGCCGTCCTCGTGGGCGCGCGCGTGAGCCTCGGCCGCCCGATCGTGGAAGCGGTAGTGCCTGTAATGACCGCTGGCGTGATCGTCGTAGTCATCGCCCGCCACCGCCGGTGCCAACGGCACAGCGAGCCACAACACGCCGGCCAGTAATGCCGTCTTGCTCATACTTCTCCTCCTTTGCAGCGAGCGCCTGAACGCTCGCAGACTCAATGGTTCCGCGCGAGAAAGCGTTCCGCCACGGAACCCGCTAGTAGTCGTAGCGCGGATAGCGCGAGCGCGACCGATAGTCGTAGTCGTCGTCATAGTCGTGGCAACGGCCGAGCTCGTCGACCTGCACGAGGTCGCCGTGGTAGTTGACGTGGATGTGGTAGCGCACGCCGCGCTTGCAGGCGCGGAAGCTGTACGGCAGGCTCGCGCGCTCAACCTCGATGTCGTAGTAGCCGAGGTCGCGGAGCGTGTGCTTGGCTTGATGCAGCGAGTGCACCTTGTGCAGTAGCGTGCGCGGCGGCTGCTCGAAGATTGCCGTGCGCACGTCTACGGCGTTGGCCGCCGATGTCCCCAGAAGTGATAAGCCGAGGGCGGCGCATAGAGCGGTCCGCATGACGATGCCTCCATATGCTGATTTGCATCGGCTCCTGTCCGACAGGGGCATCGTGCCTGCGTGCGACTGAACGCGATCGGAAGCCGCCGTTCATCCGCCATTCATCTGACCGATCGCGCTGACGCTCGCGGCATCTTTTGCAGCGGGGCGGATCTCCAGCCTTGCACCGCCGGCACGCATAAGCAAAACGCCCGCTGGTCTCCCAGCGGGCGTTTCCTTTTGCAGATCGTCTCGTCTCGCGGCCGGCTTACTCGCACGGCACCGTCAGCGTCATGCCAACAGAGGCGAAGAACTTCTTGCAGTCCGTCGGCTTGGCGGCGGCTTCCTTGGCAACCGGCGCCTTGGCGACCTTCTCGACCACATTGGCGGCAGCCACGGTGATCGAGGAGCTTTCGCTCTGCGCCGGCGTCGCCGCCACCTGCTTCTCGGCAGCATCGTCCTTGGCAACCTCCACCGGCTCGGCGGCCTCCGACTTGGCAACCTTCGCCGCCTTCTCGTCCCTATCGACTTTGGCGACCTTGGCCGGCTTGTCGGCGATCGCGGCCTTGGCGATGCGCCTCTTGGCCACGACGGCGCTGCGCGCCTTGTTCGAGCTATAGGAGTGCGCGGAGTAGTAATGGCCCGTGTGCGGCAGCGTCGAGGAGTTGCGCACGACCTCGGGGACGTACTCGCAGGAAATGCAGGCTTGCGCGCCCGAGGCCAGCATCGAGGCGGCGGCGAGAGCGGCGGCAGTGGCTAGAATGGTGCGGGTCACTGTTTCTCTCCAAAGTTGGTCTGCGTGTCTCAGGAGGGAAAATGCCGTGCCGGACGCCGGTGCGCTGTTCCGGGTGAAACAGGCGGCTTTTTATGCTCAAGCGGCCAAATTTATCCCCGCGCGCGCCGCCGCGCATAAAATCCCCCGCCAGCCCAACTCGAAGACCCGGGGTGCAGACGTGCGCTGGCGGACCTGCAGGAGATGGGCCGGCACGAATCCGCCAGGGCCGTAAGCGTAGCCCTAGGACCTACTGTCGCCGGCGCGAAAATGTCGGTGGGCCCCGGGCAGGGATGCGATCCGGGGAAGGCGGTTGGTCGGCGCTCGTGCCTGGGTGGGGCGGCGATGGCTGCATCCACACGAACAAGTAGAAGGGCCAGGACCGCCCCGCTCCCCGTGTCTATCACCCCGGGCTTTCCCGCCGCGGGCCAATGCAGCGCGCCTTGCTCTTTTGACATCGCTTGGAAATTGCGGCCCGGCAACTAGTGCGTGCCGGGCGATGGCCCATGCCCCCGACAAGTCAGCTCGCCGGCGGGATGCCATCCGTAGCCAGATAATCCTCCCCCAAAGCCGCGAAGTGCGCCAATATTGGCCCGGGCCTGCCGCCGCAGCGCTTTTGCCGCGCACGACAGGCAAGAACTGGGGTCGTAGCGTTGGACGCGCGTGAGACAGATCTCGTTCGGCCGGACTTGCGCCAGGCGCGGGACGGCAGACTGGCACGCTTGCTCACGCTCATGGGTCTCGCCGGCGCCGCCATGGCGCAGGACGCCGCTGTCCTCTGTCGTTCCTGGCGCGACAGGCTCAGCTTGGCGCCCCGCCGGCGGGCGTCGACGGCGCCGCGCCGATCGCAATCCTTCGACGAGCTGACCGCCTACACCGGCATCCAAAAGCATCGCGCCATTGCCGCGCGTTTCCAATTCAGCGATCCGTTCTACCAGTGCCACGCGCCGAGCCGCACGCCGTACATCGTGGTCGAGGGCCGCACGCTGCTCAACTTCTCTGCCTACGACTATCTCGGGCTCAACGGCCACCCCGCCGTGTCGGCCGCGGCGCAGGCGGCGATCGCGCAGTATGGAACGTCGGTGTCGGCCAGCCGCATCGTCGCCGGCGAGATCGACTTGCACCGCGAGCTAGAGGCGGCCCTGTCTGCCCACTACCGCACGGAGGCAGCGCTCACCTTCGTCAGCGGGCACGCCACCAACGTGTCGACCATCGCTGCGCTGACCGAGCCGGGCGATCTCATCCTCCACGACGAGTTGTCCCACAACAGCATTCTCGTCGGCGCCAAGTTGTCGGGCGCCCGCGTTCTCGCCTTCCGCCACAACGACCTGACTTCGCTGCAGCGCCTGCTCGAGCGCGAGCGCGCCCACCACAAGAATGTGCTCATCGTCGTCGAGGGTCTCTACTCGATGGACGGCGACATGCCGGATCTGCGCGCACTCATTGACCTCAAGCGCCGCTACGGCGCCTGGCTGATGGTCGACGAGGCGCACGCCTTCGGCGTCCTCGGGCACACCGGCCATGGCATCGCCGAGGCCGCCGGCGTCGATCCCGGCGAGGTCGACATCTGGATGGGGACGCTGAGCAAGGCGCTGGCCGCCTGCGGCGGCTATATCTGCGGCGCGGAGGCGCTGATCGAGGTGCTGCGCTTTCGCGCCTCCGGGCAGGTTTACTCGGTCGGAATGTCGCCGCCGCTGGCCGCCGCCGCCCTCGCTGCCTTGAAGATCGCCCGCGCCGAGCCCGAGCGCGTTGCGCGCCTGCAGGCCAACGGCCGCCTGTTCCTGAGCGAGGCGCGCCGCCTAGGCCTCGATACCGCGACGTGCCAGGGCTATGCCATCTGCCCGGTCATGGTCGGCGACATCGTCAGTGCGGGGCGCGTCACCGACCGCATGCTGGCGCGCGGCATCTATGTGCTGCCGATCATCTACCCCGCCGTGCCCTTGAAGGCAGCGCGGCTGCGCTTCTTTCTCACCAGCGAGCATACCCCCGAGCAGATTTGTGAGGCCCTGCGCATTACCGCCGAGGAGGTCAAGGCATCGTAGTTGCAGGCAAGAGGCAGCAACACTCCGGCCGCTTTCCACGCGAACCTGCGAGAAAGGCCTTCGGAGCTCACGTGGCCGGAAGCGGGCGAACGACATTCCTTGCCATTCTCCTCATCTTCGGCGTGCCAGCACTCGCGCCCGAGGCGCTGGCCTCCCCCTATAGCATCGAAGTTGCCGCCGCGGGGCAATCGGTCGTGCTCTATGCCGAAGAGACCGGCGAGGGACCGCCGCTGCTGCTGCTGCACGGCCTCGGTGCCTCGACGTTTACCTGGCGCCACGTGGTGCCTGCCTTGGCGCGCGATCATCGCGTCATTGCGCTCGATCTCAAGGGGTTCGGCCGCTCCGACAAGCCGCTCGACTATCGCTATTCGGCGGCCGATCAGGCGGAGCTCGTCGCGGCGTTCATCGCCGAGCGCGGGCTCACCGGCGTCACGCTCATCGGCCACTCGTTCGGCGGCACCGTCGCGCTGCTCACGGCGCTGCGCTTCGCGCAGCAACCGGGGCGCATTCATCGTCTCGTCGTCATCGATGCGCCGGCACTCGAGCAAGACTTTCCCGGCGCCGCAGAGCTCGTGCGCGCACCGGCGATACCGTACGTGGCGATGACGTTGAGCCCACCGGAAGTATTGGCGCGCGTGATGTTGCGCATCGTGCGCGCGCCGGGCCGGGCCGTCCCCGAGGCCGACATTCGCGGCTATGCGGCGCCGTATTACACGCGGGGCAGCCGCCACGCCTTCATGGCCACGGTGCAGGCGATCCTCGATGGCAATACGCCCCGCATGGGGGCGCGCTATCGTTATGTCACGCAGCCGACGCTCGTCGTCTGGTGTCGGCGCGATCGCATCGTGCCGCTGGCGACCGGGCGGCGGCTCGTGCGCATTCTGCCCAACGCCCAACTTGCAACGCTCGGCCGCTGCAATCACCTGCCACAAGACGAGGTGCCGGGTGCCCTGCTGGCAAAGCTCCGCCCCTTCTTGCGAGCCTGAAAAAACATGCATCTGACGCAAGTCAGCGCACCGCCTTCAACAAGCGTTAGAAGTTCGTGCCATAGCCTGATGCTTTACGTTCGCAAGGTTCGTCGGTCATGGCCCCGCACTCAGTCCCCTCCGTCGCCCGCCTACGCGTTGCTGCGCTCGCGGCCATGCTGGCGCTCCCCATGAGCGCGGCGGCGCAAGATCTGGAACCTGCCACCATCGCGCTCGGGCATGCGCTGTTCCAGGACCGCTGCGCGAGTTGCCACGGGACCGACGCCGGCGGCAACGGTCCGGCGGCGTCGACGCTGAGCGTTCCGCCGCCCGACCTCACCGAGATCAGCAAGCGCGCCGGCGGGGCTTTCCCGGCCCCGCGCGTCGTCGAGATCATCACCTACGGCGGTAATATCGCTGCGCATGGCAGCGGCCCGATGCCCGTGTGGGGCAAGGTGTTCAGCGACGAGGGCGGCCGCGGCAAGGTCGGCGCTGCTGCCTCGCGCCGATCGGTGATCGCGCTGAAACGGTATCTGGAGACCATCCAGAGATAAGGCAACCGCGACAACACACAGGATGCTACGGTCACGGCCAGTCGTCACGCGCCAGCCGATAGACGTAGCAATCGTCCTCGCCAAACATGCGGCGCTCGATGCGCTTGAAGCCCAGCCGCTCGTAGAAGCGACGCGCACGCTCGTTGGTGGCGAGTGGATCGGCGAGCACGGTGGTGACCGACGGATCTGTGAAGCAGCGCTCTATGGCGAGCCGCATCATTTGCGTCCCGAAGCCGCGGCTGAGATCCGCCCCATCGCCGAGCCAGATGTCGATGGCGCGTTGGTTCGGCGCGGCATCACCCCAGTAGTGGCTCTCCTCGATCGCCGGATCGATGATCTGCAGCATGCCCACTGGACGCCCCGCATGCTCGGCGATCAGCAACTCGCGCCAGTCGACCTCGCGCGGCAGCTCATACGCCCAATCGAAGCCGCCGCTGTCGGCGCCCGTCGCCGCCACGACGTGCGGCTCCTCATCCCATGCGCGCAGCAGCGCCAGATCATCGATCGTCGCCTTGCGCAACCTTATCTCGGAAACAGGCATGATGACTGGCGTACCCCCGGAGCGAAAGTTATTCATCTGCTGTTTAAAAACTAGGCGCCCGTGTGCACAACCGCCTCCCCGCAACAATGGATGCGTCCGCCTTCGTGTTAGCCGTCGCTCGTTGCGTAACCCGCGTAGAGGGGAAGGAATAATCGAGCGAGGGAGTACGTAGCTTTGAGACAGATTTATCTTGCGGCCGCATCGCTGGCCGCCGCCGCCGTCACGCTTGCTGTGACGCCGGCGCAGGCGCAGGTCACCAATCCGTGGAACGGCCTCTACGTGGGTGTGAACGGCGGCTACGCCTGGCAAGACGTGGGCGGCACATACGACAGCAGCGCCACGGTCACCAACTTGACGGGCAGCGATCTGAATGGCGCCGTGGTCGGCGGCCAGATTGGCTATAATTGGCAGAGCGCCCAGCTTCTGCTCGGCGTCGAGTTCGACGCCATGACCCTCGCCGACGGCGGCGAGAACATCAACGTCGCGAGCACACCGGCTGCGGTGGTGGGCACCGATATGAACTATCTCGCCAGCGTGCGCGCCCGGCTCGGCTGGGCGATCAACAACTGGCTGCTGTTCGGCTCGATCGGCTGGGGATTTTCGGAGTTCGAATTCACCCAGAATGTGCCGAGCACCGGTTTCTCCAGCAAGCTGCGGCTCGACGACAACGGTCTCGCTTATGGCGGCGGCGTCGAGGTGATGATGTCATATGGCGTGTCGCTGCGGGCCGAATACCTGCGCTATGACCTTGGCGCCAGCTCGCCAGTGTCCGGCGGCCCGGTCGCCGACACGGGTGACCGCGTGGCGTTCGACAACATCGACGTGGCGCGTGCTGCCCTCAGCATCAAGCTGAGCCAGTAACGGGTTCACCCCGATCGTCCCGGCGCGCTGGAACAAACGATGTTCCGCGCGCCGGCGACGCCCTATTTTCGGCCAACCAAGTGCCCGACATGACGCCCGACGCGTCGGAGTAGCACCTGGAGCCGGCTCGAGGGTGGCCGCCGGCCACGTGTCGTCGGCGGCGATGGAAGCTTCCCGCGCCAGCTCGCCGCCGAATTGCACTCTGTTCCCGAGCCGGCAGCCCGCGTCGGATGCTAGCTTCGCCGCCCCATGGTGGGGCGGAGGTGCATTCCAGTATGCTAACAGGGGCAACGATATTCGTGATCGGCTCGGCAGTCCTCTCGCCCGCGACCGCGGTGAGCTACGATTGCCCCAGCGAGAGCACGGCCGTGGTGCTCAACGACCACGACATTGCCATCGCCAAGCGCGAGGCCAGCATCGCCGAGATGCGCGCCGAGATCGTCGACGCCGGCGGCTCTACCGACGACCAGAGGAAGCTGCTGGAATCGCTGCAGGGCAAGCTCGCCAAGATGAAGGATGCGCGTGCCAAGCTCATCGACGAATGCGCCGGAAAGGCTGCGCGTTAGGCCCCTCGGCCGGCCTCAAAGTCGCGCCCGGCACCCAAGGAATCGACCTGACGGGTGAACGGTGCTAAGGGCACCGCTCGCAACCCGTGCCGCGCCACGCGCGCGCCCAACCGCAGGCGCCAGAACACGCAAATGCCGAACGACATCGCGCCAGCCAAGGCCAACGGCGCCACCAATACTGCGCTCGCCGCCGAGATCCGCCGCCGGCGCACCTTCGCCATCATCTCGCACCCCGACGCCGGCAAGACGACGCTGACCGAGAAGCTGTTGCTGTTCGGCGGCGCCATCCAGCTCGCCGGGCAGGTGAAGGCGAAGAAGGATGGCCGCAACACACGCTCCGACTGGATGGCCATCGAGCGCGCGCGCGGCATCTCGGTCGTCACCTCGGTGATGACTTTCGAGTACGAGGGCGCCGTCTTCAACCTGCTCGACACGCCGGGCCACGAGGACTTCTCCGACCACACCTACCGCACCCTCACCGCCGTCGATAGCGCCATCATGGTGATCGACGCGGCCAAGGGCATTGAGGCGCGCACGCGCAAGCTGTTCGAGGTGTGCCGCCTCCGCGACATTCCCATCATCACCTTCATCAACAAGCTTGACCGCGAAGCGCGCGAGCCGCTCGAGCTCCTGGACGAGATCGAGAAGGTGCTGGCGCTGGATACCGCGCCCATGGTGTGGCCGATCGGTAAGGGGCGCGGCTTCCGCGGCACGTTCGACTTGTCGACCCCGCGTATCCGCCGCATCGACGAGGATCCGGCGGGCCTGCCCGTGTCGGGGCCGGACGATCCTATATTCGAGACATTGCTGGAACCGGACGAGCTGGCAGCCTGGCGCGAGGAGATCGAGTTGGTGCGCGACGCGTGCGGTTCTTTCGACCTCAAGGCCTTCCGCGAAGGGGCGCTGTCGCCGGTCTACTTCGGCAGCGCGCTGCGCAACTTCGGCGTGCGCGATCTGCTCGACGCGCTCATTGCCTATGCGCCACCGCCGCTCAGCCGCAAGGCGGCGAGGCGCACCATCGAGGCGACCGAGCCGGCGATGACAGGCATCATCTTCAAGATCCAGGCGAACATGGACCCCAACCACCGCGACCGCATGGCCTTCATGCGCCTGTGCTCGGGGCGGCTGACGCGCGGCATGAAGGTGAAGCACGTGCGCACCGACAAGACGATGGCGCTCACCGCGCCGCAGTTCTTTTTCGCGCAGGACCGCTCGCTGGCCGAGGAGGCCTACGCCGGCGACGTGGTCGGCATCCCGAACCGCGGCACATTGCGCATCGGCGATGCGCTGACCGAGGGCGAGGACGTGCAGTTCCTCGGCATCCCGAGCTTCGCGCCGGAGATCCTACGTCGCATCCGGCTCGAGGACGCGATCCGCGCCAAGAAGCTGAAGGACGCGCTGAAAGAGATGGCCGAAGAAGGCGTGGTGCAGCTGTTCTCGCCGCTCGACGGCACGCCGCCCATCGTCGGCGTCATCGGCGCGCTGCAGCTCGACGTGCTGGGAGACCGCCTGACGCACGAGTACGGTCTGCCGATCGGCTTCGAGACGGCGCCGTGCGAGGTGATGCGCTGGATCGAAGCGGACGATCCGGCGAAGCTCAACCGCTTCATCGAGATAAACCGGTCGTCGGTCGCCAAGGACTCGGAGGGCGACTACGTCTACATGGCGCCTTCCGTGTTCAGCCTGAACTGGGTTGCCGAGCGCAACCCGGACATCAAGTTCATCGACGTGAAGGCGGTGACGCAGGGCTAAACACGCGGCAGCGCCGCGTCTTTGCCCAGCGCCGCGACGGCGACATCACCGTCCGTGATGTAGCGGTTGACGTGCTCCCCGGGGATTCGGTCGCCGGCCTCGACCGATACCGCCTCGCCCAAAGCGCCCGCATCACGGAGCTCACCGACAATGTAATCGCGCTCGGCGTTGGTGTCGGCATCGGTGCGGTGCGTGATCTGGAACGTCAGCTTGGTGAGGCCGAAGCCGGTGTCGCGTGTGCCGGCACCAACCCAAGGCACGCGCGCACCCGGCGCGGGAACGTCGGTGTTGAGCCAGAAGCTCGCCGTGTCGATATCCTGCGTGTCTTCCAGACTGCGTCCCCAGAAGCGCACGTGATGGCGCTTGCGCGGGCTGTCGCCGATGGCCTTCTGGAAGCCGATGTCCTGCCCGCGCCCAAAGAGATACAGCGTCGAGAATGGTGCAGCCGGATAGGGGCGGTTGAGCACGAACGCCTTCGCCATGCGCCAGGAGCTGGCGAGGCTCAGCTTGTCGGCCTCGACCCAGCCGATGGTAGCGAACGCGGTGCGCAGCTCATCGCGCGTGCCGAACAGCACGAGATTGACGGGATCAGCTGGCAGCCCGTCGGCGGCGACGGTGAAGCTCGGGACGCGCCGGCGCTGCAGCACCTTGAGCCCCATGCGCACGGCATAGGGAAGGATGACGTAAGCACCGATGGCATAGGTGGCGAGGAGCGCGAAGTAGACCGGCAGCTCCTGGTCAGCGAAGTCGAAGACGACGAAGACAATCAGCCAGACGCTGATCGCGCCGATGGCGAAGATGGCGAGGCGCTGCAGTGTGCGGACCAGCAGTCTCACGTCGCCCTCAGGGTGCGGTTCAGTAACCGCCGCTGTGCTGGATGAAGCTCTCCGGCGTGCCATCGCTCGAATCGACGAAGATGACATCCTTTGGATCGCGGCGGGGTGTGTCGATGGACAGGAACACCAGCGGCGCCTCCAGGATATCGGGGAGCGCATGCACGGTGCCGCGCTCGAAGTGCAAGAGCTGCCCCGGCCCGAACTCGGCCTTCTTCGAGGCGTCACCCATCCAGAACGTGCCGCGGCCCGAGAACACATAGAGGTACTCGTCGCACTTGGCGTGATAGTGCGGCGGCGTCGGCTTATAGACACGGAAGACGCGCGCGCTCGCCGACGGGCGATCGGTGAGATAGCGATCGACCAGCAAGGTGCTGGCACTTTCAGGGAGCGAGCCGGCGATCTCGGCGATATCGAAGCTGCCCATGGTCGTAGCAGTCTTGTCCATGTTCACCCTCCTTGCTGCCGCTCGCGAAGACGAAAGCGCTCCCCGTAATCTGGTTTTAGCGCATCGCCGTTAACGTTGCTCCCGTCCACGAATGCGGCGCCGATCGCGCCGAGCAGCAGGAGAAGTTGCATGGCGCATGCGGACCAAATCGAGCCTAGGGCATCGGCGGGGGCACTGTCGCTGGCGGCGCTGATCCTCCTCGGCACCCGCTTCGTGCAAGGTTTCATCTTCTGGGGCGGAGCCACGCGGCGCCTCGTCTATGACTTCCACGACGTCGCCGGCGTCGAGCACGCGGTCAAGCTGGATTTCGATATACCGGGCTTCGTCGCCGCGAAGCTGACCCACGCGCTGCCCGGCGCGCTGTGGGTGCAGGGCCCCATCGAGTGGACGCTGCGCCATCCCGACCTCATCGTCGCCTCGGTGTGGATGTGGACGTTCGCCGAGCTTGCCGTCGGGCTGGGGCTGATGCTCGGCCTGGCGACGCGCCTCTCTGCGCTTGTCAGCATATGGCTCAACGTCGTCCTGATGGTGATCTTCGGCTGGATGGGATCGACCTGCCTCGACGAGTGGACCATGGCCGTGTCGGGCGTCGCCATGAGCTCGGCCGTGTTCCTCGCCGGGGGCGGTGCCTGGTCGCTCGACGAGCGCTACCTCGCGTCGACGAGCGTGGCTCAGCGCTACGCCTGGATACCATGGCTGCTCAGCGGGCCGCTCCCGGCCGAGATGCTGCGTCGCCTCGCACTGTGGCTGGGCGTTGCCTGCGCGCTGTTCACGGTTCTGACCTACCAGATCCTGTTCGGCGCCGTCGTCTCGCCGCTGCACTCGCGCGTGAACTTCCATCGCCATCACATCGCGCTGTCTGCACCGAGCGTCGCCGGCGACGGCAGCGTGACGTTCGACGCATACGTCGATGCGGGACCTGACACCGGCGCCGCCTACATCATCGCCGCGAGGCTGCTCGACGGCTCCGGCCAGACGATCGCACACTGGGATGGGCAAGCGCTGGCCGCACTTGCCGACACCGCCATCCGCAACGGGTATCCCTATGTGTGGGCGTCGCGCTTCAAGACCGAGCGCGTCGGCTTCAGCGGGCAGACGGGAGCGCGGGCGACGATCACCTTGCCCGCCACCACGATTCAGCCCGCCGAAGGCGCGGCGCGCATTCTCGTGCTCGAGGCCATTGACGGTACGGTGTGGAAAGCGGTGGCGGGGGCGAAGTAGCCTATTTGCCGTGGCAGGCGTGCGGCGACCGCGGGGTGCCTCCTCACAGAATGGGAATTGCATGGCACGCGGTTTGATCCGCATCGGCTGCGCCGGGTGGGCGCTGCGCAAGGAGAGCGCAGATGCGTATCCGCCCCCCGGCACGCATCTGGAGCGCTACGCGCGGCACTTCAACGCCGTCGAAATCAACTCCTCGTTCTACCGTCCGCATCGCCGCGGCACCTACGAACGGTGGGGGGCTAGTGTTCCGGCCGACTTCCGTTTCGCCGTGAAAGTGCCCAAGGCCGTCACGCACGCGGCGCGGCTTGCGGACACTAAAGCCGCGCTCGAGCGCTTCCTCGGCGAGGCCGGTGGCCTTGGCGACAAGCTTGGGCCCTTGCTCATCCAGCTGCCGCCTAGGCTCGCGTTCGATGCAAGCGTGGCGGGCACATTCTTCGCCACCCTAAGACAGCTATTCGCCGGCGACGTCGTATGCGAGCCGCGCCATGCGGCATGGTTCGGCGGTGAGGCGGCAAGGCTGTTTCGCAAGTTCCACGTTGCGCGCGCCGATGCCGATCCGCCCCCGGCGGCGGCGACCGAAGCCGCCGACTTCGGTCATGTCCGCTACTACCGGCTGCACGGCTCGCCGCGCATGTACTATTCCGCCTATACGCCAGAGTCCCTCGCGGCGCTTGCCACACGTTTGCAGCAAACGGCGCGTTCCGGCCGCGAGGTATGGTGCATCTTCGACAATACCGCCGCCGGAGCCGCGCTCGACAATGCGCTGCAGCTGCAGTCTCTGGTCGAGCCGCGAGCCGACTAGCCGTTGCGATTGGGCGTGCCAAGGATGTGCGACTTCGGCGGCAGCATGATGGCGTCGAAGTCCTGCGTGAACATTGCGGCGGAGAAGAAGGCGACGGCGCGCAGCGTCTCCTTGCCGGTATTGGCGAGGTCGTGGCGCACATTGGTCGGCAGCACGAACACGCTGCCGGGCCCGACGGGATAGTTCCCGTCCTCCATGTGCAGCTCGCCCTTGCCGGAGATGATGTACTGCGTCTCCTCGGTCGCATCCGTATGCCAGCCGAGATGGCCTCCTGGCGGGATCTCGTAGACGATGGTCGAGGACTGATCGGCATGGTTGCCGCCGCAGCTTGCGAACGACGCGTGCCAATCGACCTTCTTGTCGTCGACGCTGCTGACCTTGATACGTTCGAGCTTATTGGAATCGATGACAGGGCTCGATGCGTGCGCCGCCTTGTGCGACTGACGCTTGGTAGCAGGTCGTTTCGCGGGGGAGCTCATATGTGGGATCATGTTCCATTCCTCAAGTGGAGGCTGCAGGCGAGGCTCACGGCCACTCGCTGCATATCAATCAAGGGCTCGCGGTTGTCGGCCGGTTTCGCGACAGCGGCGGATTCGCCTCGAAATGCTCCTATCGCCGGCGAGCCACGGCTTGACCGAGCGCCGCGCGGTTGCCACCGTCGCCGCGGCTGCATGACAAGAGGTCCACATGACGAAGCGGGGAGCCATCCGGGCCGGCATGGGCGGCTGGACGTTCGAGCCGTGGCGCGGCACGTTCTATCCCGACAAGCTGCCGCACGCGAGGGAGCTCGCCTACGCGGCCGAGCACGTGCCGACCATCGAGGTCAATGGCACGTTCTATCGCACGCAGACGCCGGAGACGTTCGCCAAGTGGGCGAGCGAGACCCCGGACGGATTCGTGTTCGCGCTCAAGGGCCCGCGCTACGCCGTCAATCGCCGCGTGCTCGCCGAGGCGGGCGATAGCATCAAGCGCTTCATCGATTCCGGGCCCTTGGAGCTCGGCGACAAGCTCGGGCCGATGCTGTGGCAGTTTGCGCCAACCAAGAAATTCGACGCCGGCGACTTCGCCGCCTTCCTGGCCCTGCTGCCGGAGAAGGTCGACGGGCGCAAGCTGCGCCACGTCGTAGAGGTGCGGCACGACAGCTTCTGCACGCCGGAGTTCATCAAGCTGACGCGCGAGCAGGCGGTGCCCGTCGTGTTCGCCGAGCATGCGACTTATCCGGCGATCGCCGACATAACCGGTGATTTCATCTACGCGCGCCTGCAGAAGGGCCAGGACGAGGTGAAGACCGGGTATGCCCCCAAGGCGCTCGATGCCTGGGCCAAGCGGTTCAAGGCGTGGGCCGAGGGCGGCGTGCCCGCCGACCTGCCGCTCATCGATGCAGACTACAAACCGCCCAAGAAGCCGCGGGATGCGTTCGTCTACTTCATCCACGAGGGCAAGGTGCGTGCGCCACATGCCGCCATGGCGCTTATGCAGCGTGTCACCAATAGCCGAACTTGGAGGCGTTTGGAGCTGTTTTGCAGCATCGGGAGTGAATGACGGAGGCCTATCATGGCCACGACCAAAGCCAAGACAAAGTCCAACCCCGCCGCCAAGCGCAAATCCGCGCCGAGGAGCACTGTGCGGTGCGGCCCTAAGAAATGGTCGCAGGCGGTCACCGAGCACAGCGACGCGATGGATCTCGAGCCCGACGTGTTCACGCTCGATGATCCCAAGGAGATCGCCGCCTCGCTCAAGCGCTCGGCCGAGCGCAGCCGCCGGCGCAAGTCGGAGCCGTATCGCTCGGCGATGTCGATGCTGACGTTCTACGTCAATCGCGCCGGCGCAATCTCACGCAAAAGCGCAAGCTCGTCCTCGAGCGCGCCAAGGACGAGCTACGCAAAGCCTTCGGCAAAGGAGCGTGAGCAGCTCTGCATCTTCGCGCTTCAACAGTGCGCGCGACTCTGATCTAAAGATGGCACCGGTCCATGCCGGTCAGACGGCCACAAGCGCCGCAAACGGTGTCAGACCCTCGAGGTCTGACACCATTCCCTCTCTCTCACTTGCGCGAAAACTAAAGTCGCTCGAGGAACGGCACTGGATCGACCGGCTTCGATCCCTGCCGCAGCTCGAAGTGCACCTGCGGCTGGTCGACGGAGCCGGTGCGCCCGGCTGTGGCGATCACCTGTCCGCGCTGCACCTTGTCGCCGCGCTTCACCATCAGCTGGTCGTTGTGAGCGTAGGCCGTGACCCAGCCGTTGTCGTGGCGCAGCAGGATCAGATTGCCGTAACCCTTCAGCTCCGAGCCGGCGTAGGCGACGGTGCCGCCTTCGGCCGCATGCACGGACGTGCCAAGCGGCACCGACAGGTTGATGCCGTCGTTGTGCGTGCCGTCGTTACGTTGCCCGAAGCCGGTGATGATGCGCCCGCTCACCGGCCAGCGAAGCTTGTCGCTGCCCGACGATGACTGGCGCGGCGGCGGGCTCACGGCACCGGTCGCAACGTCGTTGGTGTTGCGTGTCGCCACCTGCGTGTACTGGGTATTGCCGGCTTGGCTATTGCTGGGGCCGTTGATGATGGTCGGCTGGTGCGTCGAGGGGATGTTGCTCTGATAGGACGCTGGCGGTGCCACGCCAATCTGCTGCGCGGGGGCATCGGCGCTCCCGCCCGGCACGCGCAGCACGGCGCCGGCCTTGATGCCGCGCGCGTCGGTGATGCCGTTGGCCTGCTGTAGCTCAGCGACCGCCACGCCGTACGAGCGCGAGATGCCGTAAATGGAATCACCGGGGCGAACGGTGTAGGAGCCGCGATACTTGGCTGCGAGATCGGCCGGCGGCGGAGGCGGCTGCACGCTGGCGGTCTGCATCGGCCGCGGCGCCGGCGAGCGGTTGGCGGCCACGCCCTGCGGCAGGTAGAGCTTCTGGCCGAGCTGCAGATTGGGGCTCGACAGGCTGTTGAGCTGCATCAGCTCGGCGACCGACACGTTATGGCGCCGCGACAGGCCGTAGAGCGTGTCGCCCGCCTGCACCTCGATGGTGTCGCCGGGGCTCGCCATCGACGGCGTCGGCTGTGGATCGTAGCGGTTGGTCGAGGCGGTTGTCGCCGGCGGCACGGTGCCGTAACGCCCGCTTGCCGTATACGAGTTCGCCGGCGGGGAATCGTAGCGCCCGTTATTTGCGTAGTTTTTGGCGGCATAGGTGTTGGAGCCGGTGCGGCCGCCGGAATAGCCCGGATACCCGGAAGACGGGGTAGCGTCAGGCAGGCTCTGCGTGCTGACGCTGCCCTCGCGGTAGGTGCGTGGCGCGTTGTAGCTGCCCCCGCTGCCATAGCCGTCGTTGCCGAGATAGCTCGGGCTGCCGCGGCTCGATGCTGACGCCGTCTGCTGC
This sequence comes from Hyphomicrobium sp., assembly GCF_009026145.1. GTDB lineage: Bacteria > Pseudomonadota > Alphaproteobacteria > Rhizobiales > Hyphomicrobiaceae > Hyphomicrobium_A. The sequence goes on along the minus strand of NZ_WBUE01000011.1, from coordinate 89,725 downwards.
GGCTTGGGGTCGTCGTTGAGGCTGAAGCTCGGGAAATCGAAGCCCGAAATGGAGGCGCTGCATCCCCCGGCGAGGCTGGCGAGGAGAACGGCGGCGGCGCGGCCCGCTGGCTGGGCGATCGACGCTCGGCGGCTTTTGAAACGCATAAAACGCATCATGATACGCACCTTTACTGCCAACCTTCCATTAATCCTTAAGGGGTTAATGGTCCCTTAACGGGGGCAGCAGGGCCGTTTGAAATCGCATTTTCGTAGTGCTCGCCGGACGTCGTCAGGAGCGCCGACGCGTCCTGCATCAAGGGCTAAGCTAGGCGCCCATTGTGCTTTGTTAAGGACGTTGCGGCGACGACATCGCGGCGCCGCGATGGCAAACCGCTCACAAGTCGCCGCCGGCGGCGCGCTTGCGATCGGCCGCCGGATCGAAAGCGCGCGCCAGCGACCGGCACGTCGTCTCGTGCGTCAGGTTGAGGCACAGCGGCGTCACCGAAATGCGGCGTGCGTCGATGGCGGCAAGGTCGGTTCCAGCGACCATGGTCGAGGGCGGGCGCTCGAAGTTGAACCAGAAGTACGGCATGCCCCACGGATCTGAGCGCTGATCGATGCACAGCGAGGCCTGGTCGCGCCGCCCCTGGCGCGTCACCTCGATGCCGGTGACCGCCTCGGGCGGGCACGGCGGGTAGTTTATGTTGACGACGATGTCCTTCGGCCAGCCCGCCTCCAACAGCCGCGCCAGCAACCCCGGGCCGTGATTGAGCGGCGTCTCCCAGTGGATCTTGCCTTCCTCCAGCGAGCCGCCGACCTGGCTCATGGCGATGGAGCGGATCCCGAGCATGGTGCCTTCGATGGCGGCGGCCACGGTGCCCGAATAGGTCACGTCCTCGGCCAGGTTGGAGCCGTGGTTGATGCCCGAGAGCACGAGATCGGGCGGATGGTCGATGAGAAAGTGGCGCACGGCCATGATCACGCAGTCGGTCGGCGTGCCGCGGAGGACGAAGGTGCGCTCGTTCGTCTGCCGCACGCGCAGCGGCTCGTGCAGCGTCATCGAGTGCGAGGCGCCGGACTGGTTCTTTTCCGGGGCCACGACCCAGACGTCGGAGGTCAGCTCCTCGGCGATGCGACGCAGGATGTCCATGCCCTCCGCGCCGATGCCATCGTCGTTGGTGACCAGAATACGCATGTTCAAACGCCACCCAGCTCGCAGTCGGGTTCCCCTCCCCCTAGTGGGGAGGGGCTAGGGGTGGGGGGATCGACCGGGAGTAACGCGGCTTGCATCACCCCAAGCTCATCACCCCACCCGGTCACCGGCAAGCCGGCGACTACCCTCCCCATCGAGGGGAGGGTGAAGAAGAGTGCGGCCCACTTCTCGCTCCACAGCATCAGCTGCCCTTCTCGATGACGGCGAGGCCGCCCATGTAGGGACGCAGCGCCTCGGGGACGACGACCGAGCCGTCCGCCTGCTGGTAGTTCTCCAAGACGGCGATGAGCGTGCGCCCGACGGCGAGGCCGGAGCCGTTGAGCGTGTGCACGAAGCGAGTTTCCTTGCCGCCCTTGGGCTTATAGCGCGCGTTCATGCGCCGCGCCTGGAAGTCGCCGCACACCGAGCAGGAGGAGATCTCGCGATAGGTGCCTTCGCCCGGCAGCCACACCTCGATGTCGTAGGTCTTTTGCGAGGCAAAGCCCATATCGCCGGTGCACAAGAGAATGGTGCGGAACGGCAGCTCGAGGCGGCGCAACACGGATTCGGCGCACGCCGTCATGCGCTCGTGCTCGGCGAGGCTGTCCTCCGGCGTGGTGATGGAGACGAGCTCGACCTTGGTGAACTGGTGCTGGCGGATCATGCCGCGCGTGTCCTTGCCGGCGGCGCCGGCTTCGGAGCGGAAGCACGGCGTCTGCGCGGTGAGGCGCATGGGCAGCTTTCCTTCGTCGAGGATTTCCTCGCGCACGAAGTTGGTCAGCGACACCTCGGCCGTGGGAATGAGCCAGAGCGATTCCCGCAAACCGGCTGCCGCCTCTGCAAAGTAACCACCACTCGGGTTAGGAATAAGCTTAGCGGGCTCGTCACTCGTAACATCGCGTCGGATGCGAAAGAGGTCATTAGCGAACTTGGGCAGGTTGCCGGTGCCGTAGGCGGCGTGGTCCTTGACCAGCAGCGGCACGACGTTCTCGGTGTAGCCGAACTCGGTCGTATGCAGGTCGAGCATGAAGGCGCCGAGCGCGCGCTCGAGCCTGGCGAGCGCCCCCTTCAGGACGACGAAACGGGCGCCGGAAATCTTCGCCGCCGTGGCGAAATCCATGAGGCCAAGCCCCTCACCGATGTCGAAGTGCTGCTTCGGCTTGAAGTCGAGCTTCGATGGTTCGCCGACGCGGCGCACCTCGACGTTGTCCTTCTCGTCCTTGCCGAGCGGCACATCGTCGAGCGGCAGGTTGGGAATGACGGACAGCGCATCGCGCAGCTTCGCATCAAGCTCGCGCTCGGCGTCCTCTCCCTTGGCGAGGGTGTCCTTCAGCATCGCCACCTCGGCCATCAGCGCCTCCGCCGTGGCCTCGTCCTTGGCCGCCTTGGCCTTGCCGATCTCCTTCGAGGCGGCGTTGCGGCGCGCCTGTGCCTCCTGCAGCTTCGTGACGTGCGCGCGCCGCGCCTCGTCGAGCGCGATCAGCTCGGCCGCCTGCGGGGGCAGCCCGCGCTTCTTCAGGCCGGCGTCGAACGCCGCGGGGTTGTCCCTGATCCACTTGATATCGAACACGTTGCTTGCTTTCAGCTGTTTCGTCGGACCTCAATACCGTCATCCCCGCGAAGGCCGGGATCCATGCAAGCCTCAACAGGTTGCCGCTGCGAGACTTTGCATCTCGTGCGAAGCGGAGGTGGAGACTGGCGTGGATGGCCGCCTGCGCGGCCATGACGAAAATACTGGGGTCTATTAGATCGTCGCGGACGGTATAGTGGGCGCGCCGGGGATGGTCCAGACTATCACTAGCCGCACCGAGGTTGTTAAGCGTTACGAGGAACTGAGATGGCCGGAGTGCCGAAGAGAGCCGATAGTCGCTGCCCGACACACCCGGGCGCCTTCTTGCGGGAGATCGTGCTACCGGCGTTGCCGATGCCGAAGACCGAGCTGGCGCGCACGCTCGGCATCTCGCGGCAGTCGCTCTACGATATCCTCGCCGAAAGACAGCCGGTGACGCCAGCCATGGCGGTTCGCCTAGGCGCGGTGTTCGAAACCACAGCCACGTCCTGGCTCAACATGCAGACGGCCTACGACCTCTGGCACGCCGAGCGGAAAGTCGACACATCGAAAATGAAACCGCTGAGGCTCGCGAGCTAGGTCTGAGCCTGCTTGGCGGCCTGCTGGCGGGCGACGCGCTCCACCGCCCAGATCGACAGCTCATACAGCCCGATTGTCGGCAGCATCATGGCCAGCATGCTGAACGGGTCGGGAGGCGATAGCACCGCCGCCACCGCGGTGATGCCGAGGATGGCGTAGCGCCGCCCCTTCTTGAGCGTCTCCGCGGTGACGAGGCCGGCTCTGGCGAGCAGCGTAAGCGCCACGGGCAGCTGAAAGCAGATGCCGAAGCCGATGATCAGGTTCATGATCAGCGCCAGGTATTCCGACACGCGCGCCTGCAGGTGAATCTCCACCGGCCCTCCCGTCTGCTGCATCGACAGGAAGAAGCGCATCGCCATGGGCATGACGAGGAAGTAGACGAGCAGCGCGCCGAGCAAGAACAGCACCGGCGTCGCGATGAGGTACGGCAGGAAGGCGCGCCGCTCGTTCTTGTACAGGCCGGGCGCGACGAACTTGTAGATCTGCGCGGCGACGATGGGGAACGAGATGCAGAAGGCGCCGAACAGGGCGAGCTTCATCTGCGTGAACAGGAACTCCTGCGGCGCCGTGTAGATCATCTCGATCGGCTCGGTGCCGCCGTGCGCCCACTGATAGGGCAATACGAGAATGTTGTAGATCTGCTTGGCGAAGACGAAGCAGAGCGCGAAGGCGATGCCGATGGCGATGAGCGAATAGATCAGCCGGGACCGCAGCTCGACGAGGTGTTCGAGCAATGGAGCCTTCGAGGCGTCGATCTCGTCCTGCCCAGGCCGCTCATCGGGCCGCTCGGCGACGTCGGTCATGCCGCTCCCCTACCCGGCTCACGCGTCGGCTCGGGCGCCTTCGCATCGCCCGCGACCTCGGCGGGCGTGTTGTCGGGCCCTGACGTGGGCGGAGCACCAAGCCCGAATCTCGGCGTCTGATCCTCGATGCGTGCCGCCGCGATCTGGCTATCGACGAGGCGCGAGCCCTCGTCCATCGTCGCGTGCACCTCGCGGCTGACGTTCTCGAACTCCTTTTTCAGCTGGTCGAGCTCGGCTTCGCGCATTGCCTCGTCGAACTGGCTGCGAAACTCCGCCGCCTGCCGGCGGATCACGCCGAGGTACTTGCCGACGGTGCGCAACAGGATCGGCAGGTCCTTCGGCCCGACGACGATCAGCGCCACGATGGCGAGGATGAGCAGTTTGCTGGAGGTAATGTCGAACATGCGTCGTTCCGATTACCGACGCGCTCAAGGCAATGCGAGCGCCAGGCGCCGCGGCACCGCGCGCGCCGCACCGCCAACTAGCCCGTCTTGGTGGTGTCGCGCTCGGACGACTTCACCGGGCGCTGGTCGATGACGCGTGGCTCGATCGGACGCGCCTCGGGCTTGTCCGTGTCGTCGTCCTCGGACAAGCCCTTTTTGAAGCTTTTGATGCCCTTGGCCATATCGCCCATGATGGACGAGATACGCCCGCTGCCGCCAAAAATTAGAAGCGCGACAAGCGCGAGGATGAGCAAATGCCAGCCGCTCAAGCCCATCGTCGTTCGCTCCTTCCTTGAGTTGCGAAAACCGCAACGGTCCCGTCACCAAGGCGTTGCTATTTCGGTAACTGGTATCGCAGAAAGCATATGGCCCCGCAAGGGCGCCAAACCTACGCACTAGGGCTAACATATTACGAAAGCTTCACTTTTGACTTTCGTCAGGGAATACGAGCGCGCTTGCGGGGTCGATTTGCGCGCGCACCTCGTCGCCGCGTGCCCAACCCTCGCTCTCGCGCGCACGCACTTTCAGGGCCTTATCGAAGCCCTCGACGCCCACCTCCAGGCGGGCGACATCGCCGAGAAACTTCACGTCGAGAACGCGCCCCGAAAGGCCCGCGCCGTTGCGTGACAGGTGCACGCCGCGCTCGCGGATGCACACCGTGGCCCGAGTGCCGGCGGCGAGGCTCGGTGCCCTCAACACGCCGATCGGGGTGTCGATGCCGGCGCTGCCCACCCGGTAGCCGATCTCGTTGATCTCCGAAAAGAGGCGCGCCACGAACAGGTCGGCCGGCTCATGGTAGAGCGCCTCGGCGCTGCCGGCCTGCACGAGGCGCCCGGCGCGCATCACCGCGATACGGTCGCCGATGCGCATCGCCTCCTCGGGGTTGTGCGTGACGATGACCGACGTCGCGCGCGTCTCGCGCAATAGCGACAGCGTCTCCTCCTGCATGGCATCGCGCAGCTGCACGTCGAGCCCGGAGAACGGCTCGTCCATGAGCATCACGGCCGGACGCGGAACGATGGCGCGCGCCAGCGCCACGCGCTGCTGCTGACCGCCGGAGAGGATGTGCGGGTACGCGTCGGCAAGGTGGGCGAGCCCCACCCGCTTCAGGGCGGCGAGCGCCTCGCGCCGCGCCTCCGCCTTGGGCAGCGCCTTGAGACCGAAGGCGACATTGCCAAGGATGGTGAGGTGCGGGAACAGCGCGAAGTCCTGGAACATCAGGCCGACGCCGCGATCCTCCGGCGCGACGAACCGGGCTGGCCCAGCCACTTCCAGCCCGTTGATCAACACACGGCCAGCGGTCGGCTTCTCGATGCCGGCCGCGATGCGCAGCAGCGTCGTCTTCCCGCAGCCCGAGGGACCGAGGAGGCAGACGATCTCCGCCGGCGCGATGTCGAGGTCGACGCCGGCCAGCGCCTGCGTCGCATCGTAGTCACGGGTGACGTTCTCGAAGGTGAGACGGGCGGCGAAGGTGGCCGCAGCGCGGCCCTTGCCGTTGCCACTGGCAACGCCATTGTCGGCGGCGGGTGATGGGGGCACTTCGGAGAACAACGGCAACTGACGGGCACCTTGATTACGCGGCAACGTCCGGCGTCACGACTTATCGGGCTCCCCGCTCGGGGGCAAGCTATCGTCGTCCGCCCGCTCCTCGCCGTCATCGGCAGGCTCATCATCGTCGCCCTCGCCCGCCTCGAGCGGCATTTCGTCGGGCATCAGGGCAGCCACGTCGGCCGGCTCCGGCACGGCAAAGTCGGGCGGCAGGTTGCCGTCGAGCAAACCGGAAGCGCGCAGCTCGGCGAGACCTGGCAGGTCCTTGATGCTTTCGAGCCCGAAGTGGCTGAGAAAGGCGTCGGTGGTGCCATAGGTAACGGGACGGCCCGGCGCGCGCCGGCGCCCGCGCAGGCGCACCCATCCCGTTTCCAGGAGAATGTCGAGCGTGCCGGCCGAGGTCGTCACGCCGCGGACCTCCTCGATCTCGGCGCGCGTCACCGGCTGGTGGTAGGCGACGATCGACAGCGTCTCCAGCGCCGCCTTCGACAGGCGCCGCTCCTGCGTCGCATAGCGTTCGAGCAGGTAGGCGAGATCCTCGGCGGTGCGGAAGGCCCATTTGCCGGCGACGCGCACGAGATTGACGCCGCGCCCAGCATAGAACGCGCGCAGCTCCTCGATGAGCACGCCGATGTCCTCGCCTTCGGCGAGGTGGCTCGCCAGCTTGGCCTCGTCGAGAGGCTCGGCGGCGGCGAACAACAGGGCCTCGAGGATGCGCAGTTTCGCGCGGTGATCGGCAAAGGGAAGCGCGGCGACATTGCGTGGCAGCGCGCCGGCGCGCAGCGGCTCATCGCCCGCTTCGTCGCGCCCGTTGTCGTTGCTCTCCCGGCCGGATGGGACCAGGCTCAGGCGCGGCGGTTCCATGCGCTTTTCTTTCGTCATTGGCTGTCCGGGACGCACACGGGTTTCACCAACTAGACGACTAGTGTCCCGATTCCGAAGTTCGCCTGACTTCGCCGCTGGGACCGAGAGTGAACTTCGGAATCATCAGGGACACTAGAAACCTAGACTTGCTAGTGCGATTCAGATCGAGAAATTCGCTCGACACCTCGCCGCTAACGATGGCGAATTTCTCGATCATCGCACCAGCCGCCAGTCTGCAGCAGGCTCGGCTGCGTCGGATCGGCGAGGACGCATGTAAATGGGCTCGAACGGACCTTCCTGACGCAGCTCGATCTGTCCTTCACGGGCCATTTCGAGCGTAGCACCGAACGAGCTGGCCATAACCGTCTTGCCGTTCTCGTGGGCACTCGCCAGCTCCTGCATGCAGCGCTCGAAGGCGAGCCACTCGGTGGGCGATGGCGCCTCGCCGAGCAGACGCTCAAGGCGAATGCGCGCGTCCTTGATCGACCACACCGGGCGCACCTTGACGACGTGGCCAACCTTGATGGTGCGGCGGCGCTGGTCGGCGTAGGCATGCAGCAGGTCGTAGATCTTCGCCGTGAACTCGGTCTCGCGAATGGTCCGCGTACCCTCCGGCATGCCGCGCTGGAATACATCGCGGCCGAGGCGCATGCGCGTCATCAGCTGCGCAGCGGCTTCCCGCATCGCTTCGAGGCGCATGAGGCGGAATGACAGCCTGCGTGCCAGCTCCTCGGCACTCGCCCCCTCGCCATGCGCGGTCTCGCGCGGCAGCAGCAGGCGCGATTTGAGGTAGGTCAGCCATGCCGCCATGACGAGATAGTCGGCGGCGAGCTCGAGGCGCAGCTTCTGCGCTTCGCCTATGAAGCCGAGGTACTGGTCGGCGAGCGCCAGCACGGAAATCTTCGACAGGTCGACCTTTTGCGTGCGCGCCAGCGCGAGCAGAAGGTCGAGCGGCCCCTCGTAGCCCGCCACGTCGACGATCAGCGCATCCTCGTCGTCGAAGCGCGCTTCGACGACGGGTTCCTCCCATGCTGCAACGGCCTCGTTGGCTTCCTGCGGCTCGGCGCTCATTGCGTCCTAATGGCTGTGTCCCTGCGGCAGCCGGGTAGCGACCACCGCGTTTGATTCGGCAATCATATAGTGTTGAGTTTACACTGATTCAGCACTACCGGCCGCAAATGCAAGGACCTTGGCGAGTTGCGCCTCGGCCGCATGGGAATCAAACGGCCGCGTGGCTTTGGTTATCTTAACGGCTGCGTCAAAACGCTCGCGTGCGCGCCCCCCTAGCGCGCCCGACCCGGCGGCCGCCTGGCGCATCTCCGGCAGATCGCCGCTGCAGTGGAGGGCAAGGTCCGAGCCGGCCGCAATCACCGCCTCGGCGCGGGCGCGCATCGGCCCCGACAGCGCCTTCATGGTGAGGTCGTCGCTCATCAAGAGGCCGTCGAAGCCGATGGCGCCGCGGATGATGTCGCGGGTGACGATCGGCGAGGTGCTGGCCGGCGCCTCGGGGTCGATGTCGCGGAATACGACGTGCGCCGTCATCGCCGCCGGCATGCGGTTCAGCGCCTTGAAGGGCGCGAAATCCGTGACCGCCAGCTCATCGCGCGCCTCGGTAACCACGGGCAGCGCCAAATGGCTGTCGGCGGTGGCGCGTCCGTGACCGGGGATGTGCTTGATCACCGGCACCACGCCGCCGGCAATGAAAGCATCACCTACCGCCTCGGCCAGCGCGACAACCTGATCGACGCTACGGCCGTAAGCACGATCGCCGATGATGTCGTGCGCGCCGGGCACAGGCACGTCGAGCACTGGAGCGCAGTCGGTATTGATGCCGAGGGCGGAAAGGTCGGCGGCCAGCAGGCGCGTGACCTCGAAGACCGCCGTTACCGCTGCATCGCGATCGCGCGCATAGAGCCTGCCGTATGCCGCCGCCGGCGGCAGCGCGCGCCCCAGGGGCGGGCGCAGGCGCTGCACGCTGCCCCCCTCCTGGTCGATGAGCACGAGCAAATCGTCGCCGCCAACGGCGGCGCGCACGTCGGCGATGAGCGCGCGGATTTGCGCGTGATCGGCGAGGTTGCGGGCAAAGAGGATGAAGCCCGCCGGCCGCGCCTCCTTGAGAAAGGCTGCTTCGTCGCGCGACAGCTTCGTGCCCGCGACACCGACGATGAGAGCGGTGCGCATCACCAATCCGAGGAAAATTCAGGTCGGGCCCGAACTAGCATCGCGGGGGGCGGCCGTCGAGCGCGCCCCCGGAAGGCTGCTTAGTAAGCGGTAACCCAGCAGTCCTTGTAGCCCGAGGCCTTGAGCTGCGTGCATAGCTCGCTGGCCTGCGAGCGGGAGCCGGGCGGCCCGACCAGGAGCCGGTGGTATGCGCCCTTGCCGGCCAGCACCGTCTCGCGCACGTCCGGCGTCTTGTTGGCCAGCACGATGCCGTACTGCTGCTGCATGTCGGCGAACTTCCTGAGCGCATCGAGACGGCTGTTGCCGGAGACCGGTACCGAGGCGAGCACGACGACATACCCGTTGGCACCGGTAGCGCTGGTCGCGCCTTCGTTGGTCGTCGTCGGGGTGGCGGCGGCCACCTTCTGCTTCTTCGGGGCTGGCGCCGCAGCGGCCTCCTCTTCGGGGATGCTGGCGGTAGACGCCGGAATGACCTTGGTCGATTTGACGTTGACGCGCGGCTTTGCAGGCGAATTCACGACGACCGGCTCGGCCTCGGCCTGTTTCGGCGCCGGCTCGGCTGGCCGCTGCGGGGGGGCCTGGGCGGCGCTGCCGAACGCATCGACGACGGTGAGACCAGGAACCGAGACCGTTGCCTCGGCGGCCGGTGCCGAGGCCGGCTCCGCGGTGGCGGCGGGCGGCGCAATCGAGCCGTCGCGGCCGACGACAAGGGTCGACACCTTGCGTGTGCCGTTGCTGCTGGTGTCGGTCTCCGACAGACCGCCGGAGCTGTCCTCGCTACCCGAAGCACCGCCATCGCCAAGCCGGCCGAGCACCTTGCTGTCGGTGTGCGAGAACTGCTTGCCGCCGGGGTCGAGCGGCCTTTCCTTGGCGGGCGAGGCATCGCTGGCAATGACCGGCGGTGCCGCGTCGGGGGGCGCTCCGAGCACCGCCTTGTAGGCCTGCGCCAGGCCGTACCCGAGGCCTATGGCGACGACGACGGCGCCGGCGATGCGCATGGTCCAGCTGACGCGACGCGGCTCCTCGATTTCGTAGGCGCCGGCGTCGTCCTGGTTGTAGGTCGGCTCTAACGCCCCGCCGTGCGGCTGGTCATAGCCGAGCTGGCCGCGCCCGTAGCCCTGCTGCTCGAGCGCAGGATCGCCATAGCCGGCCGCCGGCATCGCCCAGTCGGCCTGCTGCAGAGGATCCATGTGCGGCTGATTGCTGTTGGCGGGAAATGCGGTGTCGCCCGGCAGGTAGCCGCCCAGGTCCTGGCCGTAAGGATCCTGCGCCGGTGGCGCCGCCGGCCACTGGTCATAGGCAGGGGCGGTTGCTCGGGGGGCATACTGGGGGGCCGCGGCCGGAGGCTGGCGGTAGCCCGCCGCGCCCTGCTCGGTCGGCGGAACCGCATACACAGCGCGCTGCGCCGGCGGCGACTGGCGCGCCGGCTGCGGCGCATACTGCGGCGGCTGGGTGCGTGGAAAGTTCTCGAAATCGTGGGTCGGCTGCGCATTGCGTGCGCTGTCGAGGCTGCTTAGGCCCTGCCGATTGATCGGCGGCGCGGCCGGTGCGGGGGCCTGCGGGGCATACTGCGGCTGCTGGGGATAGTGGTAAGCCTGCTGGGCGCCATGGGCCGGTGCCTGTGCCTCGCCATAGCCCTGTTGCGGATAAGCCGCGCTCTGCTGAGCTGGGGCAGCGTATTGAGGGGCTTGGGGTCGCTGCGCGGGGCGCCCACCGCTACGGGGATCGGGCTCCCCCGCAGGACGGCGCTGCGCTGGCCATCCATTATTCGCGGCACCTTGGGAGCGAGTCATCGTGAGAACCCCTCGAAGCGCTGTTTCAGCCGTAAGCGTCGAATCGGAGTCTAGCGCATAGCATCCGGGGCCTCGACGCCAAGGACTGAAAGTCCCGAGGATATCACCTGTTGGACAGCGGCGATTAGTGCGAGCCGCGCCGCGGTCATAACCCCGTCTTCTGCCTGAATAAATCGCAAATGTGGCGAATCATTGCCTCGCGTCCACTGGGCGTGCAGCGCGGAGGCAAGGTCGTAGAGGTAGAAGGCGACCCGGTGCGGCTCCTCGGCTCGCGCGGCGCCGGCGATGAGGCGCGGAAAGTATGCCAGCTTCTTGACCAGCTCGATCTCACCTGTGTCCGTCAGCTTGGAGAGATCCGCCTCGCGCACGGCGCGGCCGCCGGGCTTGAGCTCGGGGAACACCGCCTGCGCGTTGCGGAACACCGAGGCGGCGCGCGCGTGCGCATACTGCACGTAGAAGACCGGGTTGTCCTTCGACTGCTCCACCACCTTGGCGAGGTCGAAGTCGAGCGGCTCCAGCTCTTTGCGGTACAGCATCATAAAGCGTACGGGGTCGCGCCCGACCTCGTCGACGACATCGCGCAGCGTCACGAAGGTGCCGGCGCGCTTCGACATCTTGTAGGGCTCGCCTCCCTTGAACAGCTTGACGAGGTTGACGACCTTGATGGCGAGATCGCTCGAGCCGCCAATCGTTTGCCAGGATTTGATCTTGCCCTTGGCGTCGCGCTCGACAATGCCGCCGGCAAAGGCGGCAACGACCGCCAGCATGCGCGGGATATAGCCGATGTGGTCGGCGCCGAAGACGTTGATCAAGTGCTTATAGCCGCGCAGCAGCTTGTCGTAGTGATAGGCGACGTCGCCGGCGAAGTAGGTGTAGCTGCCGTCCGACTTCATCAGCGCACGATCCGCCTCGTCGCCGAACTCGCTCGACTTGAACAGCGTCTGCTCGCGGTCCTCCCACTCCTCGTCGTCGTGCCCTTTCGGACGCGGCAGCCGTCCCTTGTAGATGAGGCCCTTGGCGCGCAGCGCATCGATGGCCGCCTTGACCTTGTCGGCGCCGTCGCCGGTCAGCGAGGCTTCGGAGAAGAATACGTCGTGCCTGATGTTGAGCGCGGCGAGATCGTCCTTGATCGTCGGCATGATGCGGTCGATCGCAAACCTGCGCACGATGGGGAGCCACCGTACCTCAGGCATGTCGATGAGCGAGCGCCCGTGCTCCTCGGCCAACGCCTCGCCGACGGGCTTCAGGTAGTCGCCGGGATAGAGCCCAGCCGGAATTTCGCCGATATCGTCGCCCAGCGCCTCGCGGTAGCGCAGGAACACCGAGCGGGCGAGCACGTCCACCTGGCCGCCGGCGTCGTTCACGTAGTATTCGCGGGTGACCTCATACCCCACGAAAGCCAACAGGTTGGCGAGCGCATCGCCGAATACGGCGCCCCGACAGTGCCCGACATGCATCGGCCCGGTCGGGTTGGCGGAGACATACTCGACATTGACCGTCTTGCCCTTGCCGGACGTCGAGCGCCCGTAGTCCTGGCCTTCTTGCAGGATGGTGCGCACCAGGCTCTGCCATACCGCCGGCTTGAGCGTCAGGTTGAGGAAGCCGGGGCCGGCAACCGTCACCGCCTCGATACCATCGGCCCCCGACAGCTTCGCCTGCAGCTTCTCGGCGATGTCGCGCGGCTTCATGCGCGCCGGCTTGGCGAGCACCATCGCGGCATTGGTGGCGAGGTCGCCATGGGTCGGATCGCGCGGGGTCTCGACCTCTATGCCGGCCGTCGGCAGATCGGCCGGCAGAGCGCCCTCGGCCTTCAAGGCTTCGAGCGCCGCCGCAACGCGGCTTTCGATGTCAACGAACACGTCCACGGCGGCGATCCTGGGAGCTGGAAGCGATGAGAAAAGTCGCGGCCCCCTAACGCAAATTGGGGGTGGCGTCAAACAGCCGGCGGTGCTCCGCGATGGCGTAGCGATCGGTCATACCGGCGACGAAGTCGGCGATGAGGCGGGCGCGGCGGTGCGCATCGAGGGGGCGGGAAGCGGCGTACCAGGCTTCCGCCATGGCGGCGGGCTCGGCCATGTAGCGCGCGAAGAGGTCGGCGACGATGCGCTCGGCGTCGCGCATCACACCCATGACGCGCTCATGCCGGTAGACGCGCTCGAACAGGAAGGCCTTGAGGCGCGCAATGTCGGTGGCCAGCGCGGGCGAAAAGGCAACCGTTGCCTGCGAGGCCGCGCGGATGTCGTCCGGCGATTGCGGACCGAGGGCGGCGAGGCGTGCGCGCGTTTCGGCAACGAGATCGGCGATCATCAGCGTAATCAGCCGGCGCGTCAGCTCATACACGGCACGCCCCTCATCAGGGCTGCCGCGGGCGCGGACGTGCGTCATCGCCGGACCGGATAGGGGCTGGCCTTCGAGATCGGCAAGAATGATGAGATGCGCGCGCAGCCCGTCGTCGATGTCGTGCGACACATAGGCGATGTCGTCGGCGAGGGTGGCGACCTGCGCTTCGGCCGCCGGCCAAGACGTGAGGTCTAGGCTACGCCACCGCTCGAGACGCCGCGCCACTTTCGCAACAGCGCTTCCATCCGCCACCGGGCCATTGTGCTTGGCGAGGCCCTCGAGCGTCTCCCATGTCAGGTTCAGGCCATCGAACTGCGCGTACTTGCGCTCCAGCGCGGTGACGACACGCAGGCTCTGCGCGTTGTGGTCGAAACCGCCGAAGCCCTGCATCGCCTTGTCGAGGGCGCGCTCGCCGGCATGCCCGAACGGCGGATGGCCGAGATCGTGCGCCAGCGCGAGCGCCTCGGCGAGATCCTCGTCGAGGCGCAGTTGGCGTGCGAGCGTGCGGGCGATCTGCGCCACCTCGAGCGAGTGCGTCAGGCGCGTGCGGTAGTGGTCACCTTCGTGAAAGACGAACACCTGCGTCTTGTAGGTGAGGCGCCGGAAGGCGGTCGAGTGCAGAACGCGGTCGCGGTCACGCTGGAACGGGCTGCGCGTCGTACATTCAGGCTCGCTGTGGAAGCGCCCGCGGCTCGGCACGGCGCCGGCCGAATAGGCTGCCGGCGCCCGCTCGCCCGGTGCCAAGGCCGCCCCGTAGTCGGCGGCTAGGCTCTTGTTGCCTGCTGGTTTCAAAGCTGTGCTGGATCCTACAGGCCCTGACGGGCTTTGACTTGGCAACCATCGCGCCTATCTTGGATAAGGAACAGATTCCTGCCGGCTGCAAGTCCGGGCAGGAGTCGGAGCCGCCTCCGAGGCCAATATGAGCGAACCCATTACCGTCACCGAGCGCGCCGCCAAGCGCATCGCGGAGATCGTGGCCGGCGAGAGCGCAGCGCGGGCGCTGCGTATCAGCGTTGAAGGCGGTGGCTGCTCGGGCTTCCAATACAAGTTCGATCTCGTGCCGGATGCGGCCGACGACGACGTGGTGCTCGAGCGCGCCGGCGCCAAGGTGGTTATCGATCAGGTTTCGCTGGGCTTTCTCGCCGGCTCGGAGATTGATTTCGTCGACGATCTCATCGGCGCGTCCTTCCGGGTGAACAACCCCAAGGCCACCGCCTCGTGCGGCTGCGGCACCAGCTTCTCTATTTAAGCCGCCGCGATTCCTAGCCATGCTGGCCAGGACTACGATTCTCGACTACGCCTTCCCGGCATGAAGGTAACGACCTGGAACATCAATGGCGTCAAGGCGCGCCTCGACTCGGCGCTCGCCTACCTGCGGCAGGCCTCCCCCGACGTCGTCTGCCTGCAGGAGATCAAATGCCAGACGGAAGCTTTTCCTTCCGAAGTCTTCGATGAGCTCGGCTATCACTGCGCCGTGCACGGGCAAAAGGGCTTCAACGGCGTCGCCATTCTGTCGAAGCAGCCGCTCGAGGAAGCGAAGACTGGCCTGCCGGGCAATGATGCCGACGACCAGTCGCGTTTCATCGAGGCGGTGATCTCGGTGCCGTCGGGCGTCGTGAAGGTCGCCTCGATCTACGCGCCGAACGGCAATCCCATCACCACCGAGAAGTTTCCCTACAAGCTCGCCTGGCTGGGCCGGCTGCGCGAGCACTTCCGGCGGCTCCTGGCCGAGGAGATCCCGTTCGTCATGGCCGGCGACTACAACGTCATACCCGAGCCGGTCGATGCCAAGCGCCCTGCGGCGTGGACTTCCGACGCTCTGTTCCAGCCGGAAACGCGCGCCGCCTATCGCTGCATCCTCAACGACGGGCTCACCGACGCAGTTCGCCTATGCCATCCGGGACCTGGCGTCTACACGTTCTGGGACTATCAGGCGGGCGCCTTCCAGAAGGACGACGGCATCCGCATCGATCACCTGCTGCTGTCGCCGCAAGCGACCGATCGGCTCGTCGCCGCCGGCGTCGACCGCTTCACGCGCGCGTGGGAGAAGCCGTCCGATCACGTGCCTGCGTGGGTCGAGCTCGATCTCTGACAGCTACTCGCTGCACTTTGCGCTGACGACGCTGCCGGTCGCCGGCAAGAATACCTTGCAGTCGAGCGGACGTCGCTGTTCCGCCTTGGGTTCGGCCCTAACCGCGGCGAGGTTGTCGCGCTTTTCCTTGCCTGGCTTGCCGTCGTTGCCCAGCTTGCCGAGTACCGCCAGCCGCTCGTTGGCGACGCGCCGCGTGGTGCGCCCGTCAAAGGAATCGGTGGCTGCTGCGAGGGCCCTATCGAAGCGCTTGCGGGCCGCGGTTTTGTCGCCGCGCTCCTCGAGGATGCGCCCTTTCAGCATGTGCGCGGCGGCGAAGTCGGCATGCAGTTTCAGCGCCCGATCGGCGTCCTCCTCGGCCGCATCGATGCGACCTTCCGCAAAGGCGACGGCGGCGCGCGCATAGTGCGCCGCGGCATCATCGCGACCCTCCGCCAGCACGCGGTTGATCTCGGCCCGCGCCGATTCATACGACCCCTGGTCAGCAAGGATCAGCGCCCGCATCAGCGGTATAAAGGCGGCATCCCGATTCAGATCGATGGCGGCGTCTAAATCGCGCAGCGCAGCCTCTCGGTCGCCGTTGGCGCGAAGGACCACAGCGCGGCTATAGAGGAACTGCCATTGCTTGCCGTCGCGCTTCACCGCCTCGTCGAGGTCGGCCAGGGCCATGTCCTTCTCGCCCCGGTCATCATGAACCATGCCGCGCGCTTCGTAGGCGCGCAGGAAGTCCGGCTTCAGCTCCAGGACCTTGGTGAAATCACTGATCGCCTTGGCGAAGTCGCCCGCCCGCTGATACGCGGTGCCACGATTGAAATGGCCGATGTACATCTGCTCGCGCGGCAGGCGACCACTATTCATAACGCGCGTGCACGCCGCAGCGGCGCTCCGGTCCCTTGCTGCGGTGCAGCTCGCCAGATCCTGGCTCATGCCCGCCGACGCCGACGTCGCCAGCAAGGCGACGAGGAGGAAACCTCCCGTCAACACTCCACCAATCAAAACAAAACAGGCGCGCAGCATTTTCGCCTCCCCTGGAGCGAGATCGTTAGCCATCCGCAAGGATCGCCGCCCAGCCGAGCGGCGCATGGCAGATCGTTACTCGCGCCTTGCGCGGCGCACTGTTCCGCAAGGAACAGCGGGCCTTTCGCAGGTTAAGAAGGATACCCATATAGCGACGGGGCAAGGCAGCTGCGCACCGTGATCGTTCAGCGACTTGTTACGTTTCTGCGTCACTGTCTGTACCCGGCACACACCGCTTCTCCTCTCGAGATTCAATTTCGTGTAGTCTGTCCACATTGGACACAGGCTCATTGCGCAAGGTCCAGTCATGAACATGCAGATCCTCAATCGCTTGGCGCGCCGCGCAGGCATGCTGTCGCTCGCTGCCATCCCCGTCGTCGGCATCATCGGTCCGAGCGCAGCCGAGCCGGGCGGGCTGGCTGGGTCGTGGAGCGGCGGCGGGTGGGTTTCGTTCGCCAGCGGCTCGAAGGAGAAGGCGCGCTGCCATGCCCGCTATTCCGGCGGCGGCGGCAGCTACACGGTGACCGCGACCTGCGCCACGGCGTCGGGCAAGGCCTCGCAGACCGCCAAGGTCTACAAGGCGGGAGGCAACTCCTATAAGGGCAGCTTCTTCAATAGCGAGTACAACGTGCGCGGATCCATCCGCGTAACCGTGCACGGCAAGAGCCAGAGCGTGAGCCTGTCGGGCGACGGCACCGCCGCGCAGCTCAGCCTCTCGCGCCGCTGATCGCCTCAGCGTAACGACTAGAAAAGCCGGAGCGCGAGCCGCGCTCCCGCTTTCGTTTGTTCAGAAGCCTGTTCGGCTTATACGTCGTGTTTGGCGTTCGCCGGCTGCTGCAGCGAGCCGAGCACCGAGCCGCTCCAGCGTTCCACCTTCTCAGGCAAGAACAGATAGCTGTGTAGCTTGAAGACGAGCCCGTCGCGCATGACGGTGTGCTCGCCGGTGTAGATCGCGGTGGCCGGCAGGTAGTAAGCGCACGAGAACTTGGCGATGGCCTTGTTGACCGCGTTGGCCGCCATTTCCTCGTTCTCGCCCTGCGCCTGATACATGAGGAAATTGATGGAGTCGGTTTTCTCATTGCAGAAGAAGCCGCGAACGCGCTCGGGCGACGGCGCCGTCTCGGCGTTCAAGCCTGGCGCTGCGAACAGCGCCACCGCGCCGGCGAGGCACAGCGCCATGGCTGCAATCTGGTGCGGAGCTTCCCGCCGTAGGCGGCGAACGAATGCAACGAGGCCGGTCATGTACACCTCCAAAGTCTAAGCGAGCACACGCGCTGTGCGCTTCACTCCGCCTTGGACGTGACCCCCGCCGCCCCCTTCATCTTGCTCTTGCGGACGAGGATATGAGCGATTCCGACAGTGCTCAAGCAACAGTCATGGGCAGCGGTTGCTCAGCAAAGCGCCGTTGCAGCCGCGTGCCCCGCCTTGGCGGACAGCGTCCACTCTAACCGTTGTTTGCCAGGTGTGCAGACCTTTCTTGCCATCGGATGGCAAGAAAGTTCGGGAAAGCGCTGCCCGGGATTCGATCAGCGCGTGGGAGCAGGCGCGCTGGCGCTTGCCCCAACGTCACGCAAGCCACTCGCCGCCGACCCCTTGATGAAGGTGCCGCCCGCGTCGGGCTGCTTGGGAAGCGCGGCTGGAAGCGGTGCTGCACCGGCGGCGGCCGGCACGTCGTCAGCGGCGACCGTGCCCATGTCGAAGATGACGGGCTCGCCATTGCCGCAGGTGCGCGTCGCCTGCACGTTGAGCGGTCCCAAACCCGTGTCGTCGCGCGTGTCCGGCTTGCGGCCGTAGCGTGTGCGCCAGTCGGCAACGATACCGGTCGCCTGCTTGCGGATGCCCTGCGCGGCGCCGCAGTAGATGTTCTGATAGATGTCCTCGATCCACACGCGCTCATACGGCGGCGAATTGGTGACGGCGACCGAGATCAGCGCCAGCGCCCGCACTGGATCGGCCGGCATGTATTTGCCCCGCCACAGAAGGTCGGCGAGGAACGCCTGTGCGCCGGGGTGCCCCTTCTGGCTCAGCACCGACAGCCAGTGCTTGGCGTAGGGAACGTCGCTGGCGATGCCGTCACCGTGCAGATAGAGCTTGGCCAGCTCGAACTGCGCATCCTCGTCGCGGAAGAACTGCGCCGCCTCACGCAGATACTCCATGGCGATCTTGGGGTTGGGCTTGAGGTTCACCTCCGGTAGCCCGTTGACGAGATAGCCGGCGATGCGCGTCATCGCCTTGGCGACGTACGGCGCCCGCTGGTCATCGTCGGGATCGACGTCGGTGTGCTCCTCGGCGATCTTCAGATAGAGCTCGTAAGCCTTGGCGTGATCGGTGCGCGAGCCGTTGTTGTCGGAGTAGATGCGAGCCAGGTAGTAGGGCGCCAGGAAGAGGTGCGCGTCGGCTGCGTACTCGAGCGCCGGAATGGCGATCTCGTAGTAGCCGCCGTTGAAGGCACCGATGCCCTGATCGAGCGCGTCCTGAGCCGATCGGTACTTAGCGGCAGTTGCCGAAGCGCCGATTGCGCCGAGACATATTACGAGCCCGGCTACTAGTACGCATACCGTCCGATCAAATATCCGCATAGCAGACCACTTCCGCTTTGCCGCCAGCATGAGTAACCGCACCCTTGAATGCCGGCCCGACCTGATCGGCGTACTTGCGCAGTGCGCCGCTCTGGTAGGGATTGGCCGGTGCCTTCCAAGTCTTTCTGCGCGCCGCCAGCTCAGCTTCGTCGAGCTCGACGTCGAGCGTCCCTTTCACTGCATCGATGGAGATGATGTCGCCGTCCTCGAGGAGACCGATGGGACCGCCAACGGCCGCCTCCGGTCCGACATGGCCGATGCAGAACCCGCGCGTGCCGCCGGAGAAACGGCCGTCAGTAATCAGCGCGACCTTCTCGCCCGCGCCCTGGCCATAAAGCGCCGCCGTCGTCGACAGCATCTCGCGCATGCCGGGGCCGCCCTTGGGGCCCTCGTAGCGAATGACGATGACGTCGCCTTCGTTGTACTGGCCGGCCTCGACCGCGGCGAACGCGTCCTCCTCGCAGTTGAACACGCGCGCAGGGCCGCGGAATTGCAGCTTCTTGAGGCCCGCCACCTTCACGATGGCGCCGTCAGGGGCAAGCGAGCCTCTCAGCCCCACAACGCCGCCCGTCGGCGTGATCGGATTGGAGACCGGGTAGACGACCTTCTGATCGGTGTTGAACTTCACCTTCTCGAGGTTCTGCTTCATCGTGCGACCCGTGGCCGTGAGGCAGTCGCCGTGCAGAAGGCCGCCGTCGAGCAGCGCCTTCAGGATCTGCGGCACGCCGCCGATGTCGAACACGTCCTTGGCCACGTACTTTCCGCCGGGCTTCAGGTCGGCGATGTAGGGCGTGCGTTTGAAGATGGCGGCGACGTCGAACAAATCGAAGTCGATGCCGGCTTCGTGCGCCATGGCGGGGAGATGCAGCGCGGCATTCGTCGACCCGCCGGTGGCGGCGACGATGACGGCAGCGTTCTCGAAGGCTTCGCGCGTAGCGATGTCGCGCGGACGAATACCGCGCGCGAGCAGGTTCATGACGGCCTTGCCGCTGTCGATGGCATACGCGTCGCGGCTTTCGTACGGCGCCGGCGCGCCGGCAGAGCCCGGCAGCGCGAGGCCGATCGCCTCAGATACGCAGGCCATGGTGTTGGCGGTGAACTGGCCGCCGCACGAGCCGGCGGATGGACAGGCGACGCACTCGAGCTCGTGCAGATCCTCGTCCGACATGCGCCCTGCCGAGTGCATGCCGACGCCCTCGAACACGTCCACCACGGTCACGTCGTGGCCCTTGAACCTGCCGGGCAGGATCGAGCCGCCGTACATGAATACGGACGGCACGTTGAGGCGCAGCATGGCCATCATGATGCCGGGCAGCGACTTGTCGCAGCCGGCGATGCCGACCAGCGCGTCGTAGCAGTGCCCGCGCATCGTGAGCTCGATCGAATCGGCGATCACCTCGCGCGAGACGAGCGAGGACTTCATGCCCTGGTGGCCCATGGCGATGCCGTCGGTCACCGTGATGGTGCAAAATTCACGCGGTGTGCCGCCGGATTCGTCGACGCCCTGCTTGGCGGCCTGCGCTTGTCGCATTAGTGCGATGTTGCAGGGCGCGGCCTCGTTCCAGCACGACACCACGCCGACGAACGGGCGGTGTATGTGCTCCTCTTCGAGGCCCATGGCGTAGTAGTACGACCGATGCGGCGCGCGCGACGGCCCCTCCGTCACGTGACGACTCGGCAGCTTTGATTTGTCGAACGTTTTCGCGTCCATACTTGTTTTTTGTCCGTGCACCCAGATAAGCGACAGTATCGACAACCTCAGCGAGGCGTCGCGCCAAATTCGAACGAAGGTTGCCCAGGCCTCTGTGTTTGAAAAGCTCGCGTGGTGGACGTTCAGCCGCCGCCTTCCACGCGCTTCCCTCGCTCTCCCTTAGCCTGAGGCTGGCGCCGTATTGTGGCTCAACGGAGGCAGTGGTCGCCCAAATCGTGGCCTGTTCGCCACATGTACCCGCGGAGTGTTAACCGCGTTCGGCAATAGTCGACGGGATCTGCTCAGCCGACCGCTTCGAGGCGGCGGATGGCCGCCTTCAGGCGGCGGATGGTGCCTTCCAGCTCCGCCTTCCGCTCGCGCGCTTCCTCCACCGCCTCCTCCTTGGCCTTGGCCACGAATTGCGGGTTGGAAAGCTTGGCGTCCATCTTGCCGAGGTCGCTTTCCGCCTTCTCGATCTCGCGGCCGAGGCGCTTGGTTTCCGCCGCAGTATCGATGACGCCGCCAAGCGGCAGGGCAGCCGTGGAATCGTCGATGACAATCACCGCCGCGCCTTTTGGCGTCGCCTTGGGGAAGGTGATGCTGTCGAGGCGGGCGAGACGGCTGATCGTCTCCTCGTGGCGCCTGGCGCGCTCGCGCAGCGCGGGAGAAGCGTTGGGCAGCGCCAGCGGCAGCTTGGCGGCGACCGGCACGTTCATCTCCGTGCGCACCGAACGGATCTCCGAGATCAGCCGCACGACCCAGCCGATCTCCTCGTCGACCTCGGCATCGATGAGGCCGGAGAACGTCGGCCATTGGCTGAGCGCCAGGAGATTTTCGCGCTTCTCGCCGTGCTCGACCGCGTGCGCCCACAGCTCCTCGGTGATGTAGGGCATGAACGGGTGCAATAGCTTCAGGATCTGATCCAGCGTCCAGGCGACGGTGGCGCGCGTCTCGATCATGGCGGCTTCGTCGTCGCCGGCGAGGATGGGCTTGATCAGCTCCAGGTACCAGTCGCAGACTACACCCCACACGAACTCGTAGACGGCGCCCGCCGCCTCGTTGAACTTGTAGGCCTCGAGGCCATCGGTGACGGCGCGCACGGCGCGCTCGGTCTCCCCGGCAATCCAGCGGTTGACCGGCTCTTTCACCGTCGACGGATCAAAGCCGCGCCGGCGGACGCACTCGTTCATTTCGGCAAAGCGCGCCGCGTTCCACAGCTTGGTCGCGAAGTTGCGATAGCCCTCGACGCGTTGCGTCGACAGCTTGATGTCGCGCCCCTGCGCGGCCATGGCGGCGAGCGTGAAGCGCAAGGCGTCGGCGCCGTAAGTGTCGATGACGCCGAGCGGGTCCATGACGTTGCCCTTCGACTTCGACATCTTCTGCCCCTTCTCGTCGCGCACCAGGGCATGAATGTAGATGTCGCGGAACGGCACCTCCTGCATGAAGTGCATGCCCATCATCATCATGCGGGCGACCCAGAAAAAGATGATGTCGAAGCCGGTGACGAGCACGCTGGTCGGATAGTAGCGGGAAAGCTCCGGCGTCTTGTCCGGCCAGCCGAGCGTCGAGAACGGCCACAAGGCCGACGAGAACCACGTATCGAGCACGTCCTCGTCGCGCCACAGCGTCGTTTCCTTGCCGTAGTGCTTGGTCGCGTGCGTTTGCGCCTTTGCCTCGTCCTCGGCGACGAACACGCGGCCGTCGGGGCCGTACCAGGCGGGAATCTGGTGCCCCCACCACAGCTGGCGCGAGATGCACCACGGCTGGATGTTGCGCATCCACTCGAAGTAGGTCTTCTCCCAGTTCTTCGGCACAAACACCGTCTTGCCGGTCTCGACCATGGCGATGGCGGGCTTGGCCAGCTCGGCGGCGTTGACGTACCACTGGTCGGTCAGCCACGGCTCGATGACGACACTCGAACGGTCGCCATGCGGGACGGTGTGCGTCGTCGGCTCGATCTTTTCCAACAGTCCGAGCGCATTGAGATCGGCGACGATGCGCTTTCTCGCCACAAAGCGGTCGAGCCCGCGGTAGGCAGCGGGGGCGTTGTCATTGAGCTGCGCCTGATCGTCGAGCACGTTGACCTGCTCGAGCCCGTGCCGCTTGCCGACCTCGAAGTCATTGAAGTCGTGCGCCGGCGTGATCTTCACCGCGCCGGTGCCCTTCTCGGGATCGGAATATTCGTCGGCGATGATCGGGATCTCGCGCCCGACCAGCGGCAGCTTCACTTTGGCGCCCGCCTTGATCAGCGGCGCATAGCGCGCATCGTCGGGATGCACGGCAACGCCGGTGTCGCCGAGCATCGTCTCGGGGCGCGTGGTGGCGACGACGATATAGTCCTTGTCGTAGCCCGGCACCTTGGCGGCGAGCGGGTAGCGGAAGTGATACATATGGCCAGACGGACTGTGCTTCAGCGCCTTTGCCAGCGCCTCGGCATCGAACGGCTTTTCAGGATCGCCCGCAGCCCAGTTGAAGGTGCCGCGCGCCTCGACCTGCACGACCTCGAGGTCGGAGATCGCCGTCTGAAACTTCGGGTCCCAGTTGACGAGGCGCTTGTCCTTGTAGATCAGCCCCGCCTCGTAGAGCGCCACGAACACCTTGACGACGGCCTTCGAGAGGCCCTCGTCCATGGTGAAGCGCTCGCGGCTCCAGTCGCAGGAGGCGCCGAGGCGCTTTAGCTGGTTGAGGATGGTCGAGCCGCTCTCTTCCTTCCAGGCCCACACCTTCTCGATGAACTTCTCGCGGCCGATGGCGCGCCGGTCCGGCTCCTGCCGCTCCATCATCTGCCGCTCGACGACCATCTGCGTGGCGATGCCGGCGTGATCGGTCCCCGGCTGCCAGAGCACGTCCTTGCCGCGCAGGCGCTCGAAGCGGCAGAGCACGTCCTGCAGCGTGTTGTTGAGCGCGTGCCCCATATGCAGCGAGCCGGTCACGTTCGGCGGCGGGATGACGATGCAATAGGGTTGCGCGTTGCGGCGCTCCGGGCGCCCGGCCTTGAAGGCGTCGACGCGCTCCCATTCCGCGCGGATGCGCGGCTCGATCTCGGCGGGCTGATAGATTTTGTCGAGCATGAGAGCGGAAATCTCTAGGGGGCAGGCGGGACCAGCGGTCCTACGCTCTCCGTTCCCGCACTGTCAACGGTGGGGCCTGCGCGCCGGCAGACGGCGGCGCGGCTGGCAAGCTAACGCACGGTCGTGCCGCCGTCAGGCCTTACCGGGCCCCTTGTCGCCACCCTGCGTCTGCTCGGTCAACTCGCTGCGCAGCGCCTCCTCGACGATGCGCGGCATGTTGTCGGCGAGCCACTGACGCAACATGGGACGCAGCAATTCGGCGGCGGCGCGATCGAGCTTCGGCGGCGCACCGGTTCCGCTTGCGGCTTCCACCTTCTCCGCCGCCGCGGCGGCCACCAGCTCGCTGTGCTTCTTGCCGGAGATGCCGCTGATGAACGAGGCGCCGGAGGTGAAGACCGACAGCGCGCTCGGCTGCTGCTGCACCATGTCGACGACGGCATCGAGCAGCGCCTCGGCCTGCGCGGAAGCGTCCATCTTGGATGGCGCTGCCGCGGACGTCGGCGATGAGTCGGCCGCCGGCTCCAACGTACCGGTCGGCTTATCCGCCGGCTTCTCGGCAGCCGCCGGCTCGGCCTCGCCGGCGGGCTTTGTAGTCTCGCGCGCCGTGCGCGGGAAGGGCGCGACGGTGCTGCCGGATGCGTTCGACGCGGCGCCGGCCGCGCCCGATGAAGTGCGCGAGGGAATGCTGATGACGCGGGAATCCTCGCCCGACTGCGGCTCCGCCTTCGTCTCGAGCTTCTCGCCCGCAGCCTTCACGTCGCCGCTCGCCGGTGCCCCTTTCGCCCCCGGCGCATCGCGCTGCGGAACGACGGTGCCGAAATCGAAGGACAACAAATCTTGCTTGTCGTCGCTCGTCGGCACCACCGGCTCGTTGCGCCAATCGGGGAAGCTCGGCAGGCGCGGGCCGCTCGTGTCACGTGAGGGCGCGGCGGCTTCAGGCAGCGCGCGCACATTGTCGGGTCGCGCCGGCGTCGGCGCGGATCGCGACTGGCTGGCCTCTGCGATGGGATCGACGAGGCCGGCGCGCGGGCCCTTCTCGAGCACGCTCGCGATCTCCTGCTGCAGCGACCGGCGCTGATCGGAAAGCGCGGTCGCGACCTTCAGGGCATCGGCGAGACTGTTGAAGTTCGACGGCGCCCCGCTGGGGCGACCTTGACCTGCGCCGGCAGGGGCCGTGCGGCCGCTGAATTCCGACACCGACGATCTCGCTGGCTCGCCAAAGGGCGTCCGACCCATCTGGTCCGGCATCGGGCTTGGGCCCGGCCGGTCGTCGGAGATCATCTTGCGAATGGAAGCGAGTATTTCCTCCATGCTGGGCTCGGAGGCCAACTGCGGCTTACTCATGCGGCGCAATCCTCTACACGACGCGCATCGGCCACCGCCCGCTCGCGGGCCTCAAGCGCTTCCCCGGTCGTACAACGGCAGTGCCCGCCCTATCAATAAGCCTACGCAACTATGGGCGCCGGAACTCCACCCGCACACCCTCGGGTACACGCCCGCGCTCGGCCGGCAAGCCGCTACGTTAACGGAGCAATGGCTAGCTGCCATCCTTGGCAGCTCTGTGGCGCGACGCTGCGCCACGCCACTTTCCCAGGAGCTTATTTCGGTGGGACGGGATCCCAGCCCTGGTCAACCGCCTGTGGCTGCGCCTCGAACGTCTCGGTACGGCCGTCGCCATAGGTTATGCTGAGACCGATCCACTTGCGGCGCACTTCCTTGTAATGGACGTTCGGGTCGTAGACGTAGGCGGCGGCACCGATCCACGCCGCATCGAGTCGGCCCATGGCCGAGATCACCGCGTAGGAGGCGACGACGAGATTGCGCCGCGTCGTCTCCAGGTTGACCTGCGAGTTGAGGTACTCGAGCTCGGCATTGAGCACGTCGAGCAGGGTGCGCTGGCCGACCTTCTCCTCCTCACGCACGCCTTGCAGCGCCACCTTGTTCGATTCCACCGCCACGCGGTCGGATTCGAGCTGCGCGCGCGCGGCTTCGAGCTGCGACCAAGCGGCGACGAGGCTCTGCGTCTGCTCGGTGCGCACCTGCTCGATCTGTTGCAGAATTCCGATGTGGTTCTGCTTGGCCTGACGCACGCGCGCATAGACGTCGCCGGCCTCGTAGATCGGGATCGTCGCGCGACCGACAATCGAGCCCGTCTCGGCCTCCGTCGTCAGCTTCGAGGTATCGAACCTATCGTTGTAGGTCGCCTCCAACTGGATCGTCGGCAGCAGCTCGCCGCGGATACGCTCGACGGTGTACTTGGCCGCCTGCTCGCGGAACAGTGCCGCAACAACCAGCGGATCCTCATTGTTGCTGATGCCAATCGCCTCCTGCAGCTGCTGCGGCAGAAAGTTGTCCGGCGTGCCGGGCCAGGAAAGATTGCTCGGCGGATGGCCGATGACGAGCTGATAGCTGCCGCGGCTGGTGCGCAGGTTGGCGCGTGCAGCATCGAGACGCGACACCGCGTCGGCGCGGCGCGCTTCCGCCTGTGCCACGTCGGTGCGCGTCACCTCGCCGACGGCGAAGCGGTCCTGCGCCGCCTTCAGCTCGCGCGACAAGACGTTGACGTTGTTCTCGTTGAGGCGGACGAGCTCCTGGTCGCGGACAACGTCCATGTAGGCGGTGACCGCCTGCAGCAGCACGCTGCGCTCCACGTCGCGCAGCACCTCGCGCTCGGCGCGGACGTTCGCCTCCGCCTCGTTCACGGCATTGTAGGTGCGAAAGCCACGAAACAGCGGCTGTACGGCCTGCACGCCGTAGCCGCGCGGCTTGGTCACGCCGTCGAGGATCGAGGACGGACGCACGTCGCTGCGCTCGATGCCGATGTCGGCGTTGCCGGTGACGGTCGGCCGGTAGCCCGACATGGCACGCGCCACGTCTTCGTCGGTGGCACGCTGGAAGGCACGCTGCGCGTCAAGGCGCGGGTTATAACCGTAGGCGGCCGAGAGAGCATCCTGCAGCGTTTCCGCAGCGACGGGCATAGCTCCCGCCAAGGCAAGGCACAGCGCCAGCAACCCGCACGCAGGCCATGCGCCAGGCGAACGGTTCGATCGACGTGCCGACGACAGACCCAAGTGGTCATTCCATTGTTGTTGAATTTTATTCTTACCGGCCGTCCGCATTACATCCCCTCAGCCACACACGCACGCGGGCCTTCCCCGATTTCCCCTTTTCGGAATCGCGGGTCCGGTGAGTCTGGGGGCTGGTCGCCGATTTGTGTAGTGCTTGGGGAGCGTTGGTGGAAAAGGCCTGGGATGGCGTGGCGCCAATCCCACACCGGCTCGCGGCACGCCGCCGCAGCGTACGCGCGCAAGCCTACGAAATCGCGCTTGAATTGCTGCCTGAGAACGCGGCCGACCGCTCTATCTCATCGCAGCTTACAACACGAATACAGGTATTTGCATGAAGCCGGGCAGTTGCGGCGCCGTCGCGTCGAACGCAGCCCATGCATCCACTGAGCGTCCGAGTCGCCGCCAGAGCGTCGCCTTGCCCAAGCCGTCCTCCATCACGATGGCGACGAGCCTGCCGCCGTCCTTCAACTGATCGAACAGCGCCTCGGGCGGGGCGGAAATCGCGCCTTGCAGCACGATGGCATCGAAGGGCGCTTTGCTGGCACACCCAGCGGCCAATTCACCCGTCACCACCCTGACATTGCCGAGGTCGGCGAGGTTGCGGCGCGCGTCCGCGGCGAGCTTGTCGTTGCATTCGAGCGCGACCACGTTGCGCGCCATAGTAGCGAGAATCGCGGCCGAATAGCCCGTGCTGGTGCCGACGTCCAATACGCAATCGTCGGCACCGATGTCGGCAAGCTGCAGGAGCTTTGCCTCTACGCGCGGGGCAAGCAGCCAACGGCGGCCCGGCCCCGGCGGCGTGACGGGTACGGCCTCGTCCATATAGGCGAGCGCGGTCATCGGCCCCGGCACGAACCGCTCGCGCGGGACCTCGCGCATGGCCCGCAGGATGCGCCGATCGGTCACGTCGCTAGTCATGACCTGGCTCTCGACCATATTCAGGCGCTGCGTGGCGGCGTCGACCATCATTCCCTCCCCATTCGACGTATCCGGTGAAGTCTAGCCGAGCGCGCGGCGGAGCGCGACGGGGCGCGCGGTCTCGGGGGGCCCGATCTGGCTTTGCGGCCCCATACGCATACTTTGCAGGCTCCCATCGGTATGATACACGGCGCATTCCCTTCAGGCTTCGGCGTCGCCGGGCGGAATGGCCACGTGGCGGAGTGGTGACGCAGCGGACTGCAAATCCGCGCACCCCGGTTCGATTCCGGGCGTGGCCTCCATAGATCCCAAACGGATATAAGCAATCCAGGCAGCGCCCTAGCGGTCGTGCGAACAATGCCGCGGCAGGCGCGAAAGCTCTGTTAGGGCTTTGGCGTCCTAGCTCCGCCCATGGCGGACGCTACGAAAAGCGGCCCTTTGGCTCCGGCCGACGGCACGACTTGGCCGCGCCGCGGACGCGGGCGTCGTCGCCGGCGGCGCAGCCGGCTCAGCGCGCGCGAACGCCTCCTCATCGGCGTGGCTCTCGCCTGCCTCGGGTTCGTCGCCGTTGCCGCCTGGGACCGCTTCACCGAGCCCACCCGGGAGAGCCGCGACGGCCCCGTCGCGCTGTGCTCCGTGCTTGAGCGGCGGACATGCCTCATCGACGGCCATACGGGACGCGACAATGGCCGTAAGTGGCGCGATGTCAGCCGCATCCTGCTGCAGGAAGGCTTGGCACAGAAGTGGCCCAATCGGGGCAACATCTGGTGCGATCGATACACCGGTACGCCACTGCGTCCGAGCGGATGAAGGGCCCTGTTCCGAGCAGCGTCAAATCGCGGCGCCATGGACGGGACGCAGTAGGGCTTGGTCTCGCAGGGCTCAAAGCACGCCATCGCGCCGCGGCGAACCCCTTGATTAAAATGTGCGATTGTGAGACTGCAGGGGCCGCCCTCAAGGGGATGCCTCCCCCGACGCAAGGCGCTGGCCCGCTCCGGCGCTTTCTGCTAAGAGGCGCGACGCCTCAAAGGCTAGGCTATTCCGCGGTAGCTCAGTGGTAGAGCCACCGGCTGTTAACCGGTTGGTCGTAGGTTCGAATCCTACCCGCGGAGCCATCCTTCGTTGTTGTCGCGCAGGTCCCGCCCCCTCGATCAGCGCGAAGCAGCGCCGCCACCGTCGGCATTCGAATCTGCCTCGAGGTTGCGAACCAACGCGCGCGAGCCTGCCTCGACGAGCGGTGCCACCAGCTGCATCCGCTCGTTCGGAAGAAAGTCGCTGATCCACACGAACCGGCAGCACCCGGCGTCTTCGGGAATGATCTGCATCGATGCCGAATGGTGTTCGAACACGCCGTCGATGACCGTATAGGCACGCGCCGCATCTCCTCGTCGATGTCGACGATGCGCTCGCGCACGATCATGCCATTGGCGAAGGTGACGGTACGGACGTCCCCGTCGATGCTGCCGTCAACCAGCACGCCGGCGAAGACCCGATGGGGCCTGCCGACATCGCGTAGCATGGCCCAGGCGTGCTCGGCCGAAACCTGAACGATTTCCTCCCGACGTATCGATGCCATCAGACCGCCTCCGATGCGAAGGCGGCGACAAAGAGCGCACAGGCTGCCGTGGAGGCAATTGTGCGCACGTGGTTCCAGAGAGTCCAGTGTTTCAGGTAGCGCGCCCATGCTTGCGCACCTTCGGCGCTTGCCGGGGGCACCGCGGCGAGCGTGTTGTTGAGCGGCACGTTGAAGATCATCGTCACCAGGAACATGCCGACGAAATAGATGCCGCCTCCGCTCAACATCGCCGCCGCACCAGGCTCGCCCCAGCGAAGGAGAGCAATGACGGACAGCACGAGGCTGGCCAGGATCGTTCCCAGGAAGAGCGGCATGAACAGTGACCTCAGGATGGCGGCATTGATTGCGTTCATGGCCGCAATGCCGGACGTCCGGTCGATACGGCCGAGCGCCGTTATGATGAAGGTCGAGAAAGCGAAGTAGAGGCCCGCGATCAGTCCGCAGCCGAGGCCGAGAACCAAGGAAGTCCAGTGACGATAGATTGGATCAAAGCCAGGCCCTCCATGCCCCGCGGCCCGCGCGCATATCCTACCCGCCGAGCCAGCCTGTCCCGCTCTTATCGCGCGAAGCCCCGATCATCATCAGCTCGCTCAGGTTTTCCGGCGTCAGGTAGCCGATGAGACGCCCCGACCTATCAACGACGCCGACGAAGCCCGCACGCGAGCGGCGCAACAAGCTCGCCGCCGCGGCGAGATCTTCGCTCGCCGGCACAGCCGGCACGTCGGCTTCCATGATTTCCAGTGCTGGCTTCGCCCCACTGCCCTCGCGCAGCGCTTCGATGATGGCCTTGCGTGTCACCACCCCGCGCAGCCGCCCGGCGCCGTCGAGCACGGGAAACTCCTGCTGCGTCGTGCGCAAGAGCAGCGCCGCCGCATCGTCGGCGGTGGCCGTCACGCCGAGTGGCTCGAAGGCGGTGATCATGCCCTCGGTGACAGGGTGACCACGCGTCAGCTCGCGCGCCTCCACCATGCCCGCCTCGCCCGCCGCAGCCAGGAAGATGAAGACGGCAATGAGCACCAGTATCGGATTGCCCATGAAGCCGAGGAAGGCGAAGCCGACGGCGAGGATCTGCCCGATGCCGGCGGCCACCTTGGTGCCACGCGCATAGCCGAGCCGCATCGCGAGCAGAGCCCGCAGCACGCGGCCTCCGTCCATGGGGAAGGCAGGAATGAGATTGAAGACGAGCAGCACCACGTTGGCGATGGCGACCTGCGCCAGGAATGTCTGCTGCAGAGCGTCGAGCGACATCTGCGCCGGGTCAAAGCGCAAGCCGAGCGCGGCGATGAGCACGACCGCGATGACGAGATTGACCGCCGGGCCGGCCAGCGCCACGACGATTTCCTGCGATGGCTTCTCCGGCATCCGCTCCAGGGCGGCGACACCGCCGATCGGAAGCAGCGTCACGTCCGGCGTGCGAATGCCGTAGCGCCGCGCCGCCCAGATGTGCCCAAACTCGTGCAGCAGCACGCAGCCGAACAGCACGAGAATGAACAGCACCCCCGACAGCGCTTCCTGCGCCCCTCCGCGCGACCATTGCACGGCGGCGATCCAGGCCAGCAGCAGCAGGAAGGTAATGTGCATGCGGACGGCGGTGCCGCCCCACGAAAATAGTCTGATCGACCAGCCCACGAGCAAGCCCCGACGATGAGATTGGCCCTCGCCAACAATATAGGGGCGCGAGCCTCATCATAGTATGGCCGAAGCGAGAATCCGCCTCAGGGGGCGAGCGTCACCGCCGGCGCCGGCTCGTTCGGATCGCGGTCCATCTCGGCAATCTGGTCGACGGAGCCGTCGCGACCGTAGATGTCGGGGCGGAACTCGACCTCGCCGTCGCGCTCGGCCCAGGCGGTGATGTAGACGAAGTAGACGGGGACCGGACGCGTCAGGTTGACGTCCACCGCCTGCCCTTGCTCGACGATCTGTCGGGCCCGTCCAGGCTCGCCCCAGCCGGGCTCCTGGTGGGCGATCCAGTCGACGAGGTCGAACACGCCCTCGACGCGCACGCAGCCGGCGCTGAAGGCGCGCGAGCGCTGCGCGAACAGCGGCTTCATCGGCGTGTCGTGCATGTAAACGGTATGCTCGTTGGGCATGTCGATGCGCACGAGACCGAGGGCATTCTGCGGTCCAGGGTCCTGCCGGAACTTGAAGCGCTTCGCCTCGGCAGAGCCCCAATCGACGGTCTGCGGATCGATCTCCGTGACGCCGGCCGGGTCGAGCACGCGGATCTTTTCGTTCTGCAGGTAGTCCGGCTCCTTCATGAGCCGCGGGATGAGGTCGAGGTGGGCGACGCTGTCGGGCACGCGCCAGTACGGGAAAAAGTTAAGAGCGCGAATGGTCGCCTTCACCGAAGGTGACTGGCGCTCGGTACGGCCGACGATGACGCGGTGGCGCTGCTGCACCTCGTACTTCTGCACCGCTTCGAGCTGAAAGGCCGGGATGTTGACCAGCACATAACGCTCCTCGGCTGGCGTCGTCATCAGCTCGCGGATGCGCCCGAGATTGATGCGCAGCTGATTGAGGCGCTCCTCAACCGTCATGTTCAACGCCGGGTAGGTAGAGCGCTCGACGCGACCCGTGGGGCGCAGGCCGTTGCGGCGCTGGAAGTGACGGACGGCCGCCGCCAGCTCCTCGTCGAAGGTGTAGGAATTGTAGTATTGCCCGCGCGACCTCAGATCGCCGCTGGCAATCAGCCGCCGGCGTAGGATGGGGACGCGCTCGTCGTCCTCGCCTTCGCGCATCATGCGCCCCGGAGGCACCAACGGCCAACCGCCCTGCTGCGCGATATCCTGATAACGCGCGATGGCGGCCTCCATGGCCGTGATCATCTCGTCGGAGCGCATCGGCATGGCGTCGGGCCGCAGATCGTCGAGCGGCTCGGACTGGCGTGCAGCGCGCTGGCGCTCACGCTCCTCCTCGCGATGGCCGGAGTAATCGGGCGTGCCGGAGCCGGTGAGGCTCTCCCACCAATTCGCTTGCGCCGCCTGCGCCTGTGCGGGGGCGCCAAGCAGCAAGACGCCGAGAATGCCGACGAGAGCACGCATGGCCAGGCCGCGAGATCCTGCCCCGCGCGTGGCGAGGTGCGAACCCAAAAGCCGCGCAGGCGCGCGATATGCCAGCATGAAACCGTCCCGATTCCGCTCGATGTGCCACCATCATTGACCGCAACCATCGTATGCGGTCGCGCCCCTCTGGCCCCATCGCCAACGCCTCAATAGCCGTCAGGATATGGCCAAACCAAGACGCCTGGATGTTGTTAAATTGTCCCGCCTGGCAAGCCCCCGCGGTGATGCCGATTTGGTCGCACGCACGCGCCCATTCAAATCCCATCATGATCGCGAAAAGTGATCCCAGCCCGCCTTGCCGAAGACAACGGCTTGACCGGCCCGATCCGTCGCGACAACGCCGGCAGCGGCCGCCGCGATGGTGCCGATGCACGTCACACGTGTGCCGGCCTTATCTGCCAGGCGTTCGAACTCGCCGGCCCGTGCGGGCGGCACGCAGGCCAGCACCTCGTAGTCCTCGCCGCCACTCATCAAGTCGGCAAGTGTGGCACCGCCGGCCGCGATGATCGCTCGCGCTGGTTCGGAGAGCGGTACATGAGGCGCCTCGATGTGCCCACCGACACCGGAGGCGCGACAAAGGCGATCGAAGTCCTTCATCAGTCCGTCCGAGATGTCCATCGCCGCCGAGGCGCACGCGCCGAGAGCCGGCACGAGCGCGACCGGGGGATGTGGTCGCGAGAAGTGGGCATCGAGATCGCGACGGGCTGCAGCGTCGAGCTTGCAGCGGGCGCGCAACTCGGGGTCACGACGCAGCGCCAGCCCCAGCGCGGCATCGCCGATGCACCCGGTGACATAGACGCGATCGCCGGGTTGCGCCGTCGTGCGCAGCACCATGCGTCCCTTGGGAACGGTGCCGAAGGCTGTGATCGAGACACTGAGCGGTCCCGGCGTGCGGTCGGTGTCACCGCCGGCGAGCCGGCAGCCGAATGCCTGCTGCGCGGCGGCGAGGCCCGCGGCGAAGCTTGCCAACCAGGCCCGCTCCGGCGCATCCGGCAACGCGACGCTCATCAGGTAGGCGAGCGGCGTCGCACCCTTGGCGACTAGATCAGAGATGTTGACCGCCAGCGCCTTCCAGGCAATGGCGCACGGATCCTCGCCGGGCAAGACGTGCACACCGGCGATGAGCGCGTCCGTCGTCACGATGAGCTCGGCCCCCGCCGGCGTGGCAATGACCGCGCAATCGTCCTTGAGGCCCAGGGCGCCGGGAAAATCTGCCGCCAAAGGCGCCCAGTATTCGGCGATCAGCGCCTCTTCGCCGCCGATCTCGCGCTCGCGCGGTGGCGCCTCATTTGGATCGCGTGGCATCACGGTTGAACTCGGCGGCGCGCAGCTGGCGCGCCAGCTTGTCGAGCACGCCGTTGACCACCTTCGGCTCGTCCTCGGAGAAGAACGAATGCGCGACGTTGATATACTCGTTGATGACGACGCGGCTCGGCACGTCGGGGCGCTCCATGAGCTCGAAAACGCCGGCGCGCAGAATGGCACGCACGATGGCATCGATGCGCACCAGGCGCCAGCCCTCGGCGAGCTGCTGATCGACCAGCGGATCGATGTCGCGCTGGCGGCGCACAACCCCGCGCAAAAGCTCGGCGAAGAAGGCCGGATCTGCACCGGCCGCCGCCTCGTCGCCCGGCGCACGCGGAAAGCGCAGGCGCACGAACTCGTCGATCACGGCGTTGAGGTCGGTGCCAGCAAGGTCCATCTGGTAGAGGCCCTGCACGGTGGCGACGCGCGCCGCTGTGCGCGGCGGCAGCGCGATCTTGCCGGGCGTTGGCGTGGCTTTGCTGGCGGTGGTCATGCGCTCTGCCCCTCGAACGCGCGTTGAAGCTCGATCAGCCGCAGGCAGGCGCGCGCCGCATCGCCGCCCTTTCCGTCGGCGCCGCCGCGCGCCCGCGCCAGCGCCTGCGCCTCGGTGTCGACCGTGAGGATGCCGTTGCCCAGCGGCACGGCATGCCGGACGGCGACCTCCATCAGCCAGTGATTGGCGTTGTTGCACACGATGTCGTAGTGCGAGGTCTGGCCGCGAATGACGCAGCCCAGCGCAATGGCGCCGTCGAACTTGCCGATCTCGGCGCGGCGCGGAACGAGACCGGCAGCGACCGCCTGCGCCAGAACCTGCGGGATCTCCAGCGCTCCTGGAACCGACATGCGCTCGTAGGCGACGCCCTGCGCCTCGAGTGCCGCGACCGCGCCAGCAAGGAGCGCGTCGGAAATCTTCTCATAAAAGCGCCCTTCGATGATGAGCACCCGCGCGCGCATCTCGCCCCTCGGGGACCTGCCCACACCGCGCACCGGAGGATCAGCTTTAACGACCATGACTCACTCGATCCTGCGCGTGCCGACGATGCGCAATCCAAAGCCTTCGAGGCCGACATAGACGTGTGCCGGCGAATTCGTCAGTAGCACCATATCGCGTACACCGAGGTCGGTGAGAATCTGCGAGCCGACGCCGATTTCGACTTGCCGCCGCTCGCGCGCGCCCTCGGCTGGCTTCTTCGGCTGGACGCGGCCCGCAATCCACTCGGACACCAACTTGGGGCGCAGATCGCGGATCAACACGACGACGCCGCGCCCTTCCTTCTCGATCATGCGCAGCGAATTGGCGATCTGCATCCCCTCGCCGGCCTCGCCGACTCCCAGAAGATCACCGAGCAGACTGACCGCGTGCACACGTACCAGCACCGGTCCAGGGGCGGACAGATCGCCCTTGACGAGCGCAAGGTGCTCGCCCGGCTCGACCGTCGTCTCGTAGACGTGCAGATCGAGCTGGCCGGCGGCGGCTGTATTGACGCGCGTCTTGGCGATGGCGCGCACGAGGTGATCGTTGCGCAGCCGGTAGGCAATGAGATCCTCGATGGCGCCAATCTTCAACCCGTGCCGCTGCGCAAAGGCAACGAGATCGGGCATGCGCGCCATGGTGCCGTCGTCGTTCATGATCTCGCAGATCACTGCTGCCGGATAGAGCCCGGCGAGACGCGCCAGATCGACGGAGGCCTCCGTGTGCCCGGCGCGGATCAACACGCCACCCTCGCGCGCCACCAGCGGGAACACGTGCCCGGGCGAGACGATGTCAGAGGCGCCTTTGGTGGCGTCGATAGCCGTGGCGATGGTGCGCGCGCGATCGGCAGCGGAGATGCCGGTAGAGATTCCTTCGCGCGCCTCGATCGACTGCGTGAATGCGGTGCGGTTGCGCGAGCGGTTGCGGCCGACCATCGCCTCGAGCTGCAACTCCTTGGCGCGCGCGCAGGTAAGCGTGAGACAGATGAGCCCGCGCCCATAGCGTGCCATGAAGTTGATGGCATCCGGCGTCGCCATCTGCGCAGGGATGACGAGGTCGCCCTCGTTCTCGCGTTCCTCGGCATCGACGAGCACGACCATGCGGCCGTTGCGCATATCCTCCAAGATCTCGGGGATCGAGGATAGACAGCCGCGGCCTTCCGAGATGGCGTGTTGGCCAACGTCGTGCGTCACGGTCGAAACTCCAGGAGCCGCGCGATGTAGCGCGCAAACAGGTCAACCTCGAGGTTGACGGATTGCCCGGGGGTTTTCGCGCCCCAGGTCGTCACCGTCAAGGTGTGTGGGATGACGTTGACGCCGAAGCGGGTATCGCTCACCTCGTTCACGGTCAGCGACACGCCATCGAGCGCAACCGAGCCTTTGGGAGCGATATAGGGTGCCAGGTGCTCAGGTACCTCGAGGGAGAAGCGGCGGCTTTCCCCGTCCGGCACGATCTCGACGATGCGGGCAAGGCCGTCGACGTGGCCGGTGACAAGATGCCCACCCAACTCCTGGCCCAGGCGCAGCGAGCGCTCAAGGTTGACCTTGCGGCCAGGCTGCCACTCGCCGAGGGTCGTCTTGCCGCGAGTCTCGTTCGAGACGTCGACGGTGAAGATGCTCCCGCTCGCCTCGGCACGCACCGACGTCATCGTCAGGCAGCAGCCGTCGCAGGCCATCGATCCGCCGACCTCCAGCTCCGATGCCGGGTAGCGGGCGCGGATGCTGAAGCGACCATTGTCGTGCGCGATAACCTCGCCGATGTCTGAGACGATGCCGGTGAACATGGCTTGGCTTCCTCGCTGCCTTCACTTGCCTTCGGTTTGTCCGCGGTTGCCGCGGTGCCAGTGCCGGCGCAGTGCCAGCATATCGTCTCCGCCGACGGTTCGCCGATCGTAAATGTCGAAGCCACTCGTCGACACGTAGCGGCCGATCGCCTTGAGCGCCGCGGGCGGTGATAGCTCGGCGCCGTCGCTACCGCGTGCATGGAACAGCACAATCTCGTCGATGAGGCTAGCGCGCGAGAAGGCGGTCCAGGTTGTGGGGCCACCTTCGAGCAGCAGCCGCGTGATCCCGCGGGCAACGAGCCTTTCCATCACCGCCGGCAGCCATAGCTCGCCGCCAACCAGCGGCGCCGACACCACTTCCACGCCTTTGGCGGCGAGTGCAGCGACGTCGATGCCTTCGCCACAGACGACCCACAGCGGGTGTTGGCTCGCCGTCTGCACCAGCCGCGACAGTTCGAGTCCCTCGGGATCGCGCGCCAACACGATCCGCACCGGCGAGCGTGCTGCGAGTCCCGGCAGGCGACAGGTGAGCAGCGGATCATCGTCGAGCACCGTGCGCCTGCCCACCAATATCGCATCCGAGCGGGCACGCATCAGGTGCCCCAGTGCCCGTGACGCCTCGCTCGTGCCCCACGTCGGCTGGCCCCGACGGCCGCGCGGCACCTCGCCCGCGGCGTCGAGCGCCAGCTTGGCGGTCATCAACGGGCGGCGCTCGGTGACGCGCAGGATGTGCCCGGCGGCGACCCAGTGGGCTGGCTCGAGCAGCAGCCCGCGTTCGACTTCGATCCCCGACTGCCGCAAGCGGGCGAGCCCGCGCCCGGCGACGCGCGGGTCGGGATCCTCGATGGCGCAGACGACGCGCGCGAGGCCCGCATTCAGGATGGCGTCGGCACACGGCGGCGTCACCCCGTGATGGGAGCACGGCTCGAGCGTCACATACATGGTGGCGCCGCGCGCCCGCGCCCCGGCGCGCGCGATAGCCTCCGTCTCGGCATGCGGACGCCCACCCGGCGCCGTCCAGCCGCGCGCGATGATCTCGCCGGTCCGCTCGTCCGCGATCACCGCGCCGACGGCCGGATTGGGAGCCGTGCGGCCGAGCCCGCGCGCGGCGAGACTGAGCGCGATCTGCATCATGTGGGCGTCGAAGCCGGCGCGCTCCGCGGGACCCATCGCGCTCAATGCTTCTTGAGCGGCGCCGTCTCCACAACGGAGCTCTCGAAGGCGATATGCGGCGCTTCATGCGCGCCGACCGGCTCGGCGGCAATCTCGCCGAGCACCTCGTGGAAGTCGGCTGCCTCGCGGAAATCGCGGTAGACGGAAGCAAAGCGAACGTAGGCGACAGGATCGAGGCCGCGCAGTGCCTCCATCACGAGGCCGCCGATAGTCGAGGAGGCGACCTCGCTTTCGCCGGCGCTCTCCAGCTGGCGCACAAGCCCCGACACCATGCGCTCGACGCGCTCGGGGTCGATGGGGCGCTTGCGGAGGGCGACGTTTACGGACCGCATAAGCTTGTCGCGATCGAAGGGCACCTTGCGGCCCGAACGCTTGACGACCAGCAACTCGCGCAATTGCACCCGCTCGAAGGTGGTGAAGCGCCCCCCGCAATCGGGGCAGATGCGCCGCCGGCGGATGGCCGCGTTCTCCTCGGTGGGGCGGCTGTCCTTCACTTGCGTGTTTTCGCCGGCGCAGTAGGGGCAGCGCATTTAGGCTTTCCTCCGCCGGCTGGCTCGAGCAGCCGAGCGCGGTGGATGATTATTAGCTGCTAGGAGACCGCAGAGGCAACGCGGCGCGCACAGGATATCCCAAGCGCGCCGCGCCATGTTGGTAACTGTCGATCAGGAGTAGATCGGGAAGCGCTTGCACAGGTCGATGGCCTGCGCCTTCACCTTCTCCTCCACGGCGCCGTTGCCGGCTTCGCCGTTCTTGGCGAGGCCGTCGAGCACCTCGGCGATCATGCGGCCGATCTCCTGGAACTCGGCGACGCCGAAGCCGCGCGTGGTGCCGGCGGGAGCACCGAGGCGCACGCCGGAGGTGACCATCGGCTTCTCCGGATCGAACGGCACGCCGTTCTTGTTGCAGGTAATGTGCGCACGCCCCATCGCCTTCTCGGAGATGTTGCCGGTCAGCTTCTTCGGGCGCAGGTCGAGCAGGATCAGGTGCGTGTCGGTGCCGCCAGAAACCAGCGCGAAGCCTGAGTTGACCAGCACCTCGCCCATCGCCTTGGCATTCTCGATGACGTTCTTGGCGTAGACCTTGAAGTCGGGGCGCAGCGCCTCGCCGAAGGCCACCGCCTTGGCGGCGATGATGTGCATCAGCGGGCCGCCCTGGATACCCGGGAAGATCGCCGAGTTGATCTTCTTGGCGATCTCCTCGTCGTTGGTGAGAATCATGCCGCCGCGCGGGCCGCGCAACGTCTTGTGCGTCGTCGTGGTGACGACGTGGGCATGCGGGAAGGGGCTCGGGTGCTGGCCGCCGGCGACGAGACCGGCGAAGTGGGCCATGTCGACCATGAGGAATGCGCCCACCTCGTTGGCGATGGCGCGGAAGTCGGCGAACTCGATGTGGCGCGGATAGGCCGAGCCGCCGGCGATGATGATGCGCGGGCGATGCTCGAGCGCGAGCTTATAAACCTCGTCCATGTCGATGCGGTGGGTGTCGGGGCGCACCATGTACGACACCGGCTTGAACCACTTGCCCGACTGGTTGACCGGCGAGCCGTGCGTCAAGTGACCGCCGGCGGCGAGGCTGAGGCCGAGGATGGTGTCGCCCGGCGTGGCGAGCGCGTTGAACACGCCCTGGTTCGCCTGGCTGCCCGAGTTCGGCTGCACGTTGGCGAAACCGCAGCCGAACAGCTTCTTGGCGCGGTCTATGGCCAGCTGCTCGACGATGTCGACGTACTGACATCCGCCGTAGTAGCGGCGCCCAGGGTAGCCCTCGGCATACTTGTTGGTGAGCACGCTGCCGGCCGCTTCCAGCACCGCCTTGGAGACGATGTTCTCGGAGGCGATCAGCTCGATTTCGTACTGCTGCCGGCCCAGTTCCTTCTTGATCGCATCCGCGACCTCTGGATCGCCGTCGGCAATGCTGGCGGTGAAAAATCCGCTCTTCGAGACGGGCTCGGCCTTCGCGTTAAACATAGGTCTTTGTCCTTGGTTCGCGGGTAGGTGAATGGGGTTCCTCGAGCGCGCGGGGTGGTCGGCAGGAGTTCGACCATAGTAGGAGCGCGCCGCGCCGGGCTCAACCCGTACAGCTTATTGGGGTTTCCAACTAGCGATTTTTGCGGGGTGCGCGGAAGCGCAGCGGGCCCTATTCCGCCGCTAGCCGCACGTACTCGCCCTTGGACACCGGGCAAGCCTCCCACAGCTCGGTCAGCGCCGCCACGAGGTGATCGATCTGCGCCGGCGTGTGCACTGGCGAAGGCGTCAGCCGGATCCGTTCGGTGCCGCGCGGCACCGTCGGATAGTTGATCGGCTGAACGTAGATCGCGTAGTGCTCGAGCAGGGCATCGGTCACCGCCTTGCAGTGCACCGGGTCGCCGATGGTCACCGGCACGATATGGCTCAGCGAGGTCATCACGGGCAGCCCGGCGGCACTGAGGCGCCCCTTCACATCGGCCGCCCGCTCTTGAAGCTGCGCCCGCTCGATGCCGCTCGACTTCAAATGGCGGATGCTGGCGACGGCGCCGGCGGCCAGCGTCGGCGCCAGCGAGGTGGTGAAGATGAAGCCGGCCGCGTACGAGCGAATGGCGTCGCAGCAGTCGCGGGAGGCCGCGATGTAGCCGCCCATGACGCCGAAGCCCTTGGCCAGCGTCCCGTTGATGATGTCGATGCGGCCCATGACGCCGTCACGCTCGGCAATGCCGCCGCCGCGCGGGCCGTAGAGGCCGACCGCGTGCACCTCATCGAGGTAGGTCAGCGCGCCGTATTTCTCGGCGAGGTCGCAGATGGCGCCGATGGGGGCAATGTGCCCGTCCATGGAGTAGACGCTCTCGAAGGCGATGAGCTTCGGCGTGGTGCGGTCGTACTCCTTGAGTAGCGCCTCGAGGTGCTCGATGTCGTTGTGGCGCCAGATGCGCTTCGGGCCGCCGCCGTGGCGAATGCCCTCGATCATCGAGGCGTGGTTCTTCTCGTCCGAGAAGATGACGAGGCCCGGCAGCAGTTTCGTCAGCGTCGAGAGGGTCGAATCGTTGGCGACGTAGGCGGAGGTGAACAGCAGCGCCGCTTCCTTGCCATGCAGGTCGGCAAGCTCCGCCTCGAGCTCGACGTGATAGTGCGTGGTGCCGGAGATGTTGCGCGTGCCGCCGGAACCGGCACCGACCGTGTCGATCGCCTCGTGCATGGCGGCAATGACGGCAGGGTGCTGCCCCATGCCCAGGTAGTCGTTCGAGCACCAGACGGTGATGGGGCGCGCCGGCTCGGAATTGTTGAAGTGCTCGGCCGAGGGATACGCACCGCGCCGACGCTTCAGATCGGCGAAGACCCGATACCGCCCTTCACGATGCACGGCATCGAGCGCATCCCTGAACTTCGTTGCATAATCCATCAGCCGACTTTCACTCCCCTAGGCCCTTTTTGCTTGTCATTTTCCTTATCATTGCCCGGCAGGCCTTGACGAGCAACGTGTCTATTGTCGCGCCGATCATCAAGGCTCGCGCGAGAATTTCCGCGATGTTCGTGCTGGTGGCCTTGATGCGGGTCAACCGTGCGGCGCGACAACTAGTACGCTGCGGCTATCTCGCCGACCCCATCCTTTAAGTAAACGTCGGGCCGGAATTGAATGACACCATCCGGCGTCGCCCACGCCGTAACGTACGCGAAATAAAGCGTCACGGGCTTGCGCAAGCGCACCGTCTTCGTTTGCCCGCTCTCCTTTAAGTGCTCGACCTGCTCGGCGGTTCCTTGTCCAGTCAGCAGCCACGCCGCCAGCTGCTCGATATTTTGCACGCGCACACATCCCGAGCTGGCCGCTCGGAAATTACGCCCGAACAGGGACTCCTTCGGGCTGTCGTGCATATAGACGGAGCTCGAGTTGGCGAAGTTGATCTTTAGGAAGCCGAGTGGGTTGTCCTTTCCCGGGGCCTGCCGGTAGGAGAGTTGCGTCGGGCGCCCGCTTGCCCAGTCGATCGACTCGGGGGCGACTTTCTTGCCGCCCTCGTAGGCGTCGATCCCGAACTTCACGAGCACGCTCTCGCCCTTCTGCTGCATATCCCGGCCCTTGGGGATGAGATCCTCCTTGATCACCGTCGGCGGCAGCGTCCACATCGGATTGAAAGCCAGGTCGGTGATGGTCGAGCGCAGCAGCGGCGTCGGACGATCGGGCTTGCCGACGACGCCAGAGTGGCGCGAGACGACCGCGTTGGTCTCAACCGCCTCCACCTGCGCGGCAGGGATGTTCACCAGCACGTAGCGCTTGCCGACGATCTTCGCGAGGTCGGTCAGGCGGGTGAGGTTCGTCTTGAGCTGCGTCAGCCGCACCTCGGATGGCACGTTGAGCGCCGCGATGGTGCGCTTGTCGACGATGCCTGTCGGCGCCAGACCATTCGACGCCTGAAAGCGCTTCACCGCTGTATCGAGATCGCTGCCAAAGTGATCGGGGTAGCTCGAATCTCCGGTGAGATCGCCGGATCGCATCAGTCGACGACGCAGCACAGCAACCGCGGGGTCTGTCGCTCCCGGCTCGAGTTCCACCTCGGGAACCAACGGAAAGCCGCCGGTGGCGACGATCTCCTCGTAACGGGCTATGGCGGCTTTGGTCGGCGCAAGGTTCGCCTTCGATAGCGTCGGATATCCCTTGGGTGGGTTCGCCTGCCATTCCCGGATGAAGCTGCGGTCGTAGCCGGCGTTGTATTGGGCGGGCCCCTCGCCGACCGGCCCGAACCTCAGGAAATCTTGCGCCCCCGCCGGTGCCGCGGCCCCGATCAGCAAGACCGTGCCGGCGACGAGCGCGGCAACCAATTCCCCCCGCATAGAGCTCACGACAGCCCCTCCCGTTTTTGAAACGGAGTTGAATTCCTTGGCCGGTATCCGCGTATTCCGCAGCAAGCCGCAGGAATATCGGGATATTCGCAGCAGCTTGCAAAGCCAAAAATAAGCTGTGGCTAACCGTCAAGGCAAGCGGGCGTTGGGGATGACAAGTGCAGAAGAAATGGAGCCGCGGGGGCAACCCGCGGCTCCTCGGCGACCGGCGCGTGGGAGTCGATCTCCGGACTTATAGGCGATAGCGGATCTGGTCCGACCAGAAGCGCTCCAGGCGGACGAGCGCCTTGTTGAGGCCGCGGAAATCCTCCTCCGAGACCTCACCGACGGTCGCTACCGAGCCGAGCTGGCGCTGATAGAGCTTCTGCACCACCTCACAGGCTTCCTTGCCCTTGTCGGTGAGGCTCACGCGCACGCTGCGGCGGTCGGTTTCTGACCGCTTGTAATGAAGGTAGCCCATGTCGACGAGCTTCTTGAGATTGTAGGAGACGTTGGAGCCGAGATAGTAGCCCCGCGTCTTGAGCTCGCCGGCGGTCAACTCGCTGTCGCCGATGTTATAGAGCAGCAGCGCCTGCACGCTGTTGAGGTCGGCGCCACCCAGGCGATCAAACTCGTCCTTGATCACGTCGAGCAGCAACCGATGCAGCCTTTCGACGAGGCGCAACGCTTGCAGATATTCGGAGCGGAAACTGTCGGTCTGCCCTGGCGCGCGATGGCGCGCCACGTCGAGCGCAACACTCATAACTGCCTCACACTGTTTGACGCCGGTCCCGGGTATTTTCTTTTTGTCCGGGTTACACCAAGAGGTAAGGCATAAAACTAAAAGTCACCTAAATACCTATAGTAAAAGAATAGTAATAGGGTATCGGCGGAACCCTTCATTCACGTTGCGATACGCGCGCGGCGAGCATTTTACACGCGCGCCGCCTGCATTTCTTGCCGCGTCGGCAGCGCCAGCTCCGCCGGACCCATAGGCGTGAAATAGTCCTCCACCATTGCCGGCGTGACCTCTTCCAGCGTGTCCGGCCTCCACCTCGGGTTACCGTCCTTGTCGATCAGCGCGGCGCGCACGCCCTCGTAGAAGTCGTGCCCGTCGAGGCAACGGCAGGCGAGGCGGTAATCGATGCTGAGCGTCTGGCGCAGGTCGAGCGCGCGAGCGGCGCGAATGTGCCGGTGCGTGACCTTGAGCGAAAGCGGCGAGCGCGCGCGCAGATCTGCGACGACAACGTGCGCCCAGTCGCGCTGCGCTCCCTCGACAGCCTCCAGCCTGGCGATGATCTCCTCCACCGCGGGCGCCGAAAAGCAGCGTGCGATGAGTGGCGCGTAGGGGGCTAGCTCGCCCGGCCCCGGGTCGACCTGGCGCTCATCCAGGATGGTATCGACCGGCCAGGTATCGGCCAGGGCAGCCTTGATTTCCTCGTAGCGTACCGCCGGGATGCAATGCGTCAGCAGGCCCAAGGCGTAGGCGTCGGCGGCGCCGATCGAGCGCCCCGTGAGCCCCAGGTACATGCCGATTGAGTTCGGCAGGCGCGATAGCGACCACGCCGTGCCAACGTCCGGAAACAGCCCGATGGCCGTCTCCGGCATAGCGAAGCGGTACCGCTCGCCGGCGACGCGATGGGTGCCAAACAGGGTGATGCCGACGCCCGAGCCCATGACCGGTCCGTCGATGAGCGAGATGGTCGGCTTGGAGAAGCATTCGTGCAGCCAGTTGAGCGCGTATTCCTCGGCGAAGGCGCGCCGGGCACGCTCGAGGTCCTCGCGCCCCCAGCGCACGATCTCGCGCACGTCGCCGCCGGCCGAGAACGCCTTCTCGCTCGCCGACTGAATGACGACGCAGTACGTCTGCGCTTCGCGCGCAAAGCGTGGAAAGGCCTCCGCCAGCCTGGCGCGCATGGCGGTGTTCAGCGCATTGAGCGCTCGCGGCCGATTGAGGGTGATGACCGCGCACGAGCCGCGCGCCTCGATGAGCAGCTCATTCGCCGATTGCTCCGCGGAACCTTCCGCCGTCATCTGCGCCGTTGCCGTTTCGTGTTGCACAAGTTTGTTCCTGCTGGCTGCTGGTCGATCGCAAGCGACCATCAATCGGACGGATTTCCCTATACACTGGGCCCGATTACGAAGAAACTTGCGCGGTCGATTCGCCCAGTCCTGGCCGAACTCCCGTGCCCCGCACCATGAATAGGTGGAGACGCGAACGATGCTGCGATTGGGTTTAGGCTTAGGGCTTGCGGCTGTCGCGCTGTCGGGCTCAGCGGGCGCCGCCGCGGCGCAAACGCGCGAAACCCTTATCGCCGCCCGCGACTACAAGACCCAGAACGTGCGGACCGACGCCAAGGCGAAGGTTACCCAGACGGCGCAACCGCTGATGGTGCCGCCGCTCCCCGAGCGCAAGACCGCCAAGGCAGCGCCCATCGAGCCGCCGCTGCCCGACGTGTGGACCGCAGCCGAGATCGACGCGGCCAAGGCGCGCTGCACGCAAGCGCTGAAAGGCCTCGACGCGGTCATCACGCCCGAGCCGCCCATCAAGCAAGGTGCCTGC
Source organism: Hyphomicrobium sp. (assembly GCF_009026145.1). Taxonomy (GTDB): domain Bacteria; phylum Pseudomonadota; class Alphaproteobacteria; order Rhizobiales; family Hyphomicrobiaceae; genus Hyphomicrobium_A. Next base: position 44,783 of record NZ_WBUE01000011.1, on the reverse strand, counting down.
GGAACCCCGGCTCCCATTCGTCTCAGCCGCCTGGCCAAGGTGACGTTCACGCCGGCCGCGCTCATCAATTGCGGCATGCTCGCCCCGCTCCAGACCTGGATCACCAAGGATCTGCAGCCGCTCGCCGCGCGCCAGCTCGGCGCCAAGATCACCACGATCGAAGTGATGAGCGACTACTCCTGCCGCACCGCCTTTGGCCGCGTCGGCAACAAGCTCAGTCAGCATGCCTACGTCGACGCGCTCGATATCCGCGGCTTCGTCACCGACAAGGGTCAGAAGGTGCATGTCCTCGACGGCTGGGGCGCAACCAATCGCGACATTGCCGCCGCCGTGGCGGCTGCCAAGGCCGGGGAGGAGAAGCTCGCGCAAGCGCAGGCGGAAGCCGCCAAGCCCCAGCAGGACAACCCGCGCAATGCCAAGTCCGGCGCCAGTGGGAAGCCGGCAACGCCCGGCGCCGGCCTCGTCAAAGCCACGCGTGTTGACAGCGTCGATGTGGTGACTGCCATCCTGCCTGGGCCAAGCAAGAAGCCACCGCTGGCTGCCCGGCTTGGCGGCCCTGCTGCCGAGGCAGCTCCTGCCGATGCGCGCAAGCAAGAAAGGAAGGCGACCGACAAGGGGCGCGAAAAGACTGCCGCGCTCAGTCCCGGTGCATTGGCAACGCCGCCCGCCGGGCCGCACGCTCGCTTCCTGCGCCAAGCGCACGCGGCCGCCTGCCGCATCTTCGGCACCACACTCGGCCCGGAGGCGAACGAAGCGCACCGCAACCACTTCCACGTCGACATGGCCGAGCGCAAGATTAAGAAAATCTGCGACTAACCAGTCGGCGGGGAAGCCACGCAACGGGCTTGCCAAAGGACGCGCGTTGCGGTGAGTGTGGCTGATCCACGCCCCCCGGACGACGCGATGAAGCCACGCCAGCCCGTCTCACACGCAAAGCCCTCCGCGCGCCGCACCGACGCGGCTGAGCGCGGCGATGCGCCAGGCGCGCTCGGCGCCTTCCCCAGCGTGCGCCTGCGCCGTGCGCGCTCGACGCCCTGGTCGCGGCGCCTCGTTGCCGAGCATCGCCTCGGCGTCGACGACCTGATCTGGCCGCTGTTCGTCATCGAAGGCAGCGACAAGCGCGTCCCCATCGCTTCCATGCCCGGCGTGGAGCGGCTGTCGATCGACAACATCGTCGCCAGCGCCGAGCAGGCGATGCAGTTGGGCATCCCCGCCATCGCGCTGTTCCCCAACACCGAGCCGAGGCTGCGCACTGAAGATGCACGCGAAGCGTTCAACCCGGAAAACCTCGTCTGCCGGGCCACGCGTGCCGTAAAGGCGGCCGGCCTCGACATCGGCATCGTGCTCGACGTCGCCCTCGATCCCTACACCAGCCACGGCCACGACGGCCTCATTCGCGGCTCGGAGATCGCCAACGACGAGACGCTCGAGGCGCTGGTGCGTCAGTCGCTGGTGCAGGCTGAGGCGGGAGCCGACATCCTGGCGCCTTCCGACATGATGGACGGCCGTGTCGGCGCCATCCGTTCAGCTCTCGAGGACAATGGTTACGCCAACACGCTGATCATGGCATACGCGGCCAAGTACGCATCGGCATTCTATGGTCCGTTCCGCGACGCGGTCGGTTCCTCGGTCACTCTCGCGTCGGCGCAAGGGCAACGCGACAAGCGCACCTATCAGATGGATCCGGCGAATTCCGACGAGGCCTTGCGCGAGGTAGCGCTCGATCTGGCCGAGGGCGCCGACCTCATCATGGTCAAGCCGGGGATGGCGTATCTCGACATCGTGCGCCGCGTCGCCGAGACGTTCCGCGTCCCCACCTTCGGCTATCAGGTGTCCGGCGAATACGCGATGCTACAGGCTGCCGCCAACGCCGGCTGGCTCGACGGCGACGCAGTGATGATGGAGAGTCTGCTGGCCTTCAAGCGTGCCGGTGCCGCCGGCATTCTCACCTATTATGCCCCGCGGGCTGCAGCGTTGCTGAGGGAGAAGCGCTGAGGGCGGGCACCTCGCTGACACGCGAGCAGGCGCCGAGCAGTTGATCTCGACGCCCGCTGCTGGCAACCGCCCGTCCCTTCATGGACTTGCGACCTACTGGTTGCCGGGCTGCATCTTGGAGCCTTCCTCGGCCGGCGGGTTGGCGCTGCCCGCCTCACCTGTGCCGGCACCGGTCGAAGCCGCGCTCTTCACCAGGCCGCTGTCGCACGCCTTGGTGAACTCGTCTTTCTCGAGGGTGTTGTCACCGTCCGGATTGGCGGCCTTGAAATCCGTCACATATGCGGCGGCCTGGGACTCGGAGATCGGCCCGCCGTCCGGACTAGCTTGATTCCACAGGGACGCGCATTCAGCCGCTGACAGCTTCATCGCACCCGCCTCTTGGCCGCTCGCTGCCGGGTCGGTTTGAGCATAAGCAGCCATCGCCGAACCTGCGGCCAGGACGCCGGCCAGCAAAATACGTTTCATTGGACGTTCTCCTTTTGATTTTTTGTTGACCGGCGGTCCGCCGATCTGCGGAGTTCAACGTCCTCATCGCGCGCGATGTTCCTTGTGTGCTTAGCCCGAGTGTGAGCGGAACGATGCGGCGAGCGCGAGGCCTCCCACCTTGAGAGCCGTACAAGCTCGCCGCATGCAAAATCGCCTCTGGCGGGGCGCCAGCGTCAGTGGATCAGCAACAGCAGCGACTGCCCGGCGGGCGACTTCAGCTCGGCTTCGTCGAGCGTTCCGTCGTTGTCCGGGTTGGCGGCGTTGAAGCGCTTCTCGATCAGCGCATTGTACTCGTTGAGATCGAGCGTGCCGTCGTTGTCAGGGTCCGCCGCCTTGAGCTCGGCTTCGTCGACGCGGCCAGCGAGCTCCTTGGCGTCGAGCGTGCCGTCATTATCGGGATCGAGCTTCTTGAACTCGACAGCTCCAGCCGCCTTGGCCTCGGCCAGATCGACGGTGCCGTCGGCATCTGGGTCGAGCACCTTCATCAGTGCTGCATCAACGGTCGTTTCGGCCACAGCCGGTAGAGGGAGAGCGGCGCCCGCAGCGAAAGCGAGGCTAAGCGAGAGGAAAAGTCTTGAAAGCATCTGGCAATCTCCGGTTCGCTTTCTTCTGTACGTCACCGGTAGGGGAATACGCCCCGGTTGTGGCGGCTTCCATGACGTGGGAGGAGCGCGGGTGAGCGCAATATGATGCGTGCGCAACGATGCGCCGCAAACTTAAGAGAAAAACGCGAAAGCCGGGTCGTGTCTGGCCTGTGGATTACCGACGCACGCGGCGGCGCGGCGCGAACGGATCCTCATCCTGTGGCGGCGCCTCGCCTGCAGCGGCGTCGGGATTGTCGCCACTGTGCTGCGCGACGGAGCCCCTAGGCTTCTGGCAATCAGTGAGCCACACGTCGAACACCGGGTGCTCGACGGCATTGAGGCCGGGGCTTTCAGCGAACATCCAGCCGGTGAAGATGCGCTTCTCTTGCCCGTCGAGTTGGATCTCGTCGACCTCGACAAACGAGGTCGTCTTCGGCTGCTCTTCCGGCGGGCGGGAATAGCAGACGCGGGGGGTCACCTTCAGCGCCCCGAACTGCACCGTGGAATTGAGCGGCACCTCGAATTTCGAGGTGCGCGCCGTCACCTTGTCGAGCGCCGAGAACACGGCGACGGCGTTGTCGATGCGATCGGCACGGGCGCTTCCCACGGCCAGGACGACCGTTGCGCAGACAATCGCGGCCGATCCCGGCAACTTGCGCCACTTCATCGACGTTTCGGTCATTCGCACTACACCGCCCGTTGCGGCTCTACGCGCCGCGTGCCTCCCTGAGCCGCGAGTTGGGCCGAAATTTGGAGGTATTGCCGCAGTGCCGACGTTCTGCTTCACGCTTCGGGGCGCCAGGGCTTGTAGTCGCCCGTGGCCTTGGCACGCACGCCCTGGCCGAGAATCGATCCTGGCGGCCGGTAGGCGTCCGGCGTGCCGGTCTGGTTCATGAGGTGCGGACGCTGCCAGGGTCGCGGCTGGTAGTTCTGCTGCGACGGCGGCGTATCCGCCGTGTAGTGCAGCCAGCCGTGCCAGCCGGCCGGCACCTTCGAGGCCTCGGCAAAGTCCGTATAGGTGACCCAGCGGCGCGGGCGCCCGAGCGGCCCGACACCCTTCTTCTGCTCATAATAGCGGTTGCCAAACTCGTCTTTGCCGACGAGGCGCCCCTGACGCCAAATCGTCAGGCGCGTGCCCCAGGTGTTGCCGCCCCACCAGCAGAAAATCTCGCTGAAAAGTCCCATCGCCCTGCCCGCTGTTTCGCGCCCGCACCATCGCCCAGATTGGGCGGCACGGCAATGCACTCAGCTAGGCATCTGGGCGCGGCAGATGCGCAACAGTCGGCCGCCGGGGAATCGCCATAGGCTAGTCACGGTCGAACTTGCGGGCGCGAATTTCTGCACATCCCGCCGCGGCTCGGTTCTTACGGGCGCCGACACTCAGCCGGCACTGAACGCCCCACAGGAAATCCACGGTTTTTCCGGCTGTTATCGGGAATCTATCTACATCTAGTATGGGTGCGACCCGCAACATACAAACTCTTTGGCGTTGCGGCTCGAATCGGACACTTTGGATCGGCGCGATCCAAGTCATGGCGAGTGTCCGCTAAGGGACATCGCTGTGGCTCCCAGGCCCGCGCGGCAGTATCGGGTCCGTCGACCCCATCCCACATCGTGCAGGCAGCAGGCGAAGGCACCGCTTTCGCCGAGGGTGAGTTTGTGCCCGCTGCATCCAGTCGAGCGTTCAACAAATCAGCATTGCGTGCGCCCCCTCTTCTCGCGTTGGCGCCGGCCACGACTAAATCCTCGGGGGATACTTATGAAGATCACGCGGCGCTTCACCACTGCCGGCACCTCGCCCTACGACCTCATCGAATTCCGCCGCGCCACCAGCGAGATCAAGAATCCGGACGGCTCGATCGTCTTCCGCCTCGACGGCTTCATGGTGCCGGCGCAGTGGAGCCAGGTCGCCGCCGACATTCTGGCTCAGAAGTATTTCCGCAAGGCCGGCGTGGCCCGCGCCCTGAAGAAGGTGGAAGAGACGCAGATCCCCTCGTGGGCCTGGCGTTCCATCCCCGACGAGAAGGCGCTCGCCGAGCTGCCGAAGGAAGAGCGCTACGGCGGTGAGACCGACGCGCGCCAGGTGTTCGACCGCCTCGCCGGCACGTGGACCTACTGGGGCCTCAAGGGCGGCTACTTCACCACCGAGGAGGATGCGCGCGCCTTCTATGACGAGCACCGCTACATGCTCGCCATGCAGATGGCGGCGCCCAACAGCCCGCAGTGGTTCAACACCGGCCTGCACTGGGCCTATGGCATCGACGGCCCCGGCCAGGGCCACATGTACGTCGACCACGAGACTGGCAAGCTGACCGTCTCCGACAGCGCCTACGAGCACCCGCAGCCGCACGCCTGCTTCATCCAGTCGATCGAAGACGACCTCGTCAACGAGAACGGCATCATGGATCTGTGGGTGCGCGAGGCGCGCCTGTTCAAGTACGGCTCCGGCACCGGCTCCAACTTCTCCAAGCTGCGCGGCGCCAACGAGAAGCTGTCAGGCGGTGGCAAGTCGTCCGGACTGATGAGCTTTCTAAAGATCGGCGACCGCGCGGCCGGCGCTATCAAGTCGGGCGGCACGACGCGGCGCGCCGCGAAGATGGTGGTCGTTGACGTCGACCACCCCGACATCGAGGAGTACATCAACTGGAAAGTTAAGGAAGAACAGAAGGTTGCGGCTCTCGTTACCGGTTCAAAGATCTGTCAAAAGCGACTGCATGCCGTCATGAAGGCGTGCGTGAACTGCGACGCCGACGGGGACGCCTGCTTCGACCCGGCAAAGAACCCGGCCCTGAAGCGGGCCATCAAGGAAGCGCGTCGCGACGAGGTGCCCAACAACTACATCCTGCGCGTCATCCAGTTCGCGCGCCAGGGCTACAAGGATATCGAGTTCGCCACCTACGACACGGACTGGGATTCGGAAGCCTACCTCACCGTGTCGGGGCAGAACTCCAACAACTCGGTGCGCGTCACCGACGAGTTCCTCAACCGCGTCGAGGAGGACGGCGACTGGGAGCTGACGCGGCGCCTCACCGGCAAGCCGCACAAGACGCTGAAGGCGCGCGAGCTGTGGGACCAGATCGGCTATGCCGCCTGGGCCTCGGCCGACCCCGGCATCCAGTTCCACACCACCATCAACGACTGGCACACGTGTCCGAAGTCGGGGCCGATCCGCGCCTCGAACCCGTGCTCGGAGTACATGTTCCTCGACGATACGGCGTGCAACCTCGCCTCCGTCAACTTGATGATGTTCCGCAATCCGGAGACGGGCGCGTTCGACGTCGCCGCTTTCGAGCACGCCTGCCGGCTGTGGACCATCGTGCTGGAGATCTCGGTGCTGATGGCGCAATTTCCCTCGCGCCAGATCGCCGAGCTGTCTTATCGCTACCGCACGCTGGGGCTCGGCTTCGCCAACATCGGCGGCCTCCTGATGGCGAGCGGCATCGGCTATGACTCGGCGCCGGGGCGCGCCATCTGCGGCGCCATCTCGGCGGTGATGACCGGCATCGCTTATGCGACCTCGGCGGAAATGGCGCGCGAGCTGGGGCCGTTCCCCGGCTATCACGCCAACGCGGCCGACATGCTGCGCGTCATCCGCAATCACCGCCGTGCCGCCTACGGGCAAAAGGACGGCTACGAGAAGCTGGCGACGTTCCCGGTGCCGCTCGACCACGCCGCGTGCCAGGACGGGGCGCTCATCGAGGCGGCCAAGCGCGCCTGGGACCGCGCCATCGCCCTCGGCCAGAGCCACGGCTTCCGCAACGCGCAGGCGACCGTCATTGCGCCCACGGGAACCATCGGCCTCGTCATGGACTGCGACACCACCGGCATCGAGCCCGACTTCGCGCTCGTCAAGTTCAAGAAGCTGGCCGGTGGCGGCTATTTCAAGATCATCAACCGCGCCGTGCCGGAAGCCTTGCGCACGCTCGGCTACCGCGAGAGCGAGATCGCCGAGATCGAGGCCTACGCCGTCGGCCACGGCTCGCTGGCGCAGGCGCCGGCGATCAACCCAACAACGCTGAAAGCCAAAGGCTTCGACGCCGAGGCGCTGGCCAAGATCGACGCCGGGCTCGAGAGCGCCTTTGACATCAAGTTCGTGTTCAACAAGTGGACGCTGGGCGAGAGCTTCATCGTCGACAAGCTCAAGGTCCCCGCCGACAAGGTGAAGGATCCGGCGTTCGATCTCCTCACCGCGCTCGGCTTCTCCAGGAAGGACATCGACTCCGCCAACGAGCACGTCTGCGGGGCGATGACGCTGGAAGGCGCGCCGCACCTGAAGCCCGAGCACCTGCCGATCTTCGACTGCGCCAACCCGTGCGGGCGCAAGGGCAAGCGCTATCTGTCGGTCGACAGCCACATCTACATGATGGCCGCCGCCCAGCCGTTCGTCTCCGGCGCCATCTCCAAGACCATCAACATGCCGAACGAGGCGACCGTCGAGGACTGCAAGGCTTCCTACATGCTGTCGTGGAAGCTCGCCCTCAAGGCCAACGCGCTCTACCGCGACGGCTCCAAGCTCTCCCAGCCGCTCAATTCCCAGGTGCTCGGCGATGATGCCGACGAGCAGGAGGAGGTCGCCGAGCAGATGCTCGCCGACAAGCCGATGGCAGCGCGCGCCAACGTGGCGGCCGAGCGCATCGTCGAGCGGGTCATCGAGCGCGTGCGCACGCAGGAGCGCGAGAAGCTCCCCAACCGGCGCAAGAGCTACACGCAGAAGGCCACCGTCGGCGGCCACAAGGTGTACCTCCACACCGGCGAGTACGAGGACGGGCGGCTGGGCGAGATTTTCATCGACATGCACAAGGAAGGCGCCGCCTTCCGCTCGCTGATGAACAACTTCGCCATCGCCATCTCACTCGGCCTGCAGTACGGCGTGCCGCTCGAGGAGTTCGTCGAAGCTTTCACCTTCACGCGCTTCGAGCCGGCCGGCCTCGTCACCGGCAACGAGACGATCAAGAACGCCACCTCGGTGCTCGACTACATCTTCCGCGAGCTTGCCGTGTCCTACCTCGGGCGGCACGACCTCGCCCACGTCGACCCGCGCGAGATCGTCGGCGAGACGGGGCTCGGCTCATCGGATCAGGAGACCGACGAGACGCTCGGCCTCGAGCTGCCCGACAGTGTCTCCAAGGTGGTGTCGAAGGGCTTCATGCGCGGCAACCTGCGCCTGGCCTCGGGCGGTCGCGCGCACAGCGACAACGCCGTCCCGGCGCTTGCCGATCTCGGCAGTGCGTTCCCGGCCGTCGAGGGCGATACCGCGCTCTACCCGATCGAAGGCGCCACGGCGCTGAAGGCCGACAGCTCGGTGATGTACTCGCGCCTGACGGTGACGCGCGCCGAGGTGTCGGTGAAGGCGCGCGATGCCGACTTGCGCGCCGAGGCCCGCATCCGCGGCTATGAGGGCGAAGCCTGCCGCGAGTGCGGAAACTTCACGCTGGTGCGCAACGGCACCTGCCTCAAGTGCGATACCTGCGGCGGCACCTCCGGCTGCAGCTGATCCAAACCTCAGAATAGGAGAAGTCGATGCTGTGGATTGTATGCGTAGTGCTCCTTGGAGCGCTGATTACCGTTCTTTGGGTTCACAGCATCGACGCACGATTGATCCATCAAGGACAGCAATTGCTCGGGCGGCAGCAGGAACTCACGAGAATCGCTATGCAGGAGCAATCTGTGCAGACGCCCATAATCCCTGCTCCATTGCCGGCACCACTTCTGCCGGCGCCTTCATCTCGATCGAAGTCCTTACGGCAGACAAAGCCTAAGGCAGCTGGCAAACCCAAAATGATGATGCGCGCAATTGCGAAGAGAAGCGATGACTGAGGCGACGGCCCGCTCTCCCTCACCGTCATGCCCGCGGAGGCGGGCACCCACGACACGCTTCAGCGCAGGTGCGCTCTCGACCGTGTCGAATGCGTTGCCACTTGCGTGGATGGCCGCCTGCGCGGCCATGACGAAACGGAAGGTGCGCCCGTCGCTTTCACAACGTCATCCCGGCGGAGGCCGGGATCCACGACACGCTTCAGCGTAGGTGCGTTCTCCAAAGCGTCGTGTTCTTGGATGCTTGCATGGATGGCCGCCTACGCGGCCATGACGGAATTGGGGGGTGTAACCGGCATGACGAACTTCTGGCAAAGGAGCCGGGGATGACATGACTGACGACGCGACGATGAAGCGGCTCGATGCGCCGGCCAGCGTCTACCTCTTGGCCGAGCACCTCGACGCGGCGCTCGCCGCCGGCGAGGACTTGACCAGCGTGCTCTACATCTGGCCCGGCCCGCCGCCGCGCGAGCCCGACCAGATCATCGAGCTGCGCGCCGGCCAGCGGGCCGCCATCGAGCGTATCCGCACCTTCGAGCTGACGCTCATTTCTCGCGTGCTCAAAGGGCGCGAGTGGGCAACCGAGGTGGCGCTCAACGAAGAGCGGTTCGCCATGATGGCGCGCCTCTACCTCGCCGGCACGGTGATACTGCTGGATGCCGTGGCGGAGTGCGCCGACGTCAGCGCCGCCGACTTCGATGCCGGCGACGGGCTCCTGGCCTACGTCAGAAGCCGCGCGATGATCGCCGAGGATGCGCCGGCGATCTCCGACACGGCGCCGCTGGTGGCGGGCGAGAATTTCCTCGTCGCCCGGCGCATTCCGCTCGGGGCCCTGATGGATCTCGTCGCCACGTTCCTCGACACGCTCGAGGCCGAGTACGACCTGTTCGTCGCATACAAAGACGGCGGGTCGGCCTTCAGCCTTCCCGCCGCCCTGTTGCGTTAGAGTTTTTCTCACCGACACGAGGGGAGAGAAACGTGTATGCGGCCCTGCTCGCGCGAGCTGATGGCCGCGCCTAAGGCGCGGGGCCCCTTGGGCCCTTGCCGCTTCGCGGCGAGAGACGCCAACTCGCAGATCAAAAGGCCGGAAGCGATCCAATCGATCGCTTCCGGCTGATGGTCTTAGTCCGCGAGCTTACAGCGGTCTGAGGTTGTCCGACATGGTCTGGCCGGCACTGCGGCTGCCCTCGCTGCCGTAGCTGCGCTCGGCCGAGTAAGCGACGCGCGAGGCCTCCTCGCGCTCGCCGCGCGAGCTGCGGCTGCCACGCTCCTCGTAGCTCGCCACCTGCTTGCGCGAGCGGCGCCGCTCGGACTTGGCCGACTTGCTCGACTTAGCGGACTTGCTGGACTTGTCCGAGTTGTCGGCATCGCGATTGCGCGCCGACTTCTTCTTGCGCGGCTTCTCGTCCTGGTAGACCGCGGCGGCGAGCTTTGCCTTGGCGCTCACTTTCGCCTCCGGGGCCTGCCTCGGCTCCGGTGCCTGCCTCGGCTCCGGTGCCACGACTTCCGTGATGGAGGAGGTCTCGGTGATGGCCGAGATCTCTACCGACTCTTCGATGACGCGATCCTCGTCCCACGTCGACTGGTTGAGCGCAAGCTCGTCCCCGCGCGACTGCGCGGTGTTGCCGTCGGCACGGCTCTGCGCGCGGAAGCCGCCAAAAGCCAGCGGCGTCATTGGCGGCGTATAGGCGACGGTCACCGCGCGACCCATCGCCTGCGGCGCCTCGGCCACCAGCATGTCGTCCGAACCGATGCTCTGGCCCGAGAAGGCGTTGGCCGTCGTCACCGGAGCGAACGGCGAGCCGGTCGTGGCCTTGAATGCCAGCACCACGGCCATGCCGCGCTGCGCGTCATCGAGGCTCGCGTACTGGCCGATGTCACCCGGAACAGGATCGTACTCGCGCTCCTTGACGTAGCGGGTCTCTTCCGGCTCGGGCGCCTTGATCACGCGCACTTTCAAATCGGCGACACCCTCGCCTTCGAAGCCGAGCTTCTCGGCGGCAGCACGCGACAGATCGAGCGTGCGGTTACCCCAGTAGGGTCCGGCGTTGTTCACGCGCACGACGAGCGCGCGCTTGTTCTTCGGACTCCACACGAGCAGCTGCGTGCCGTCGGGATAGATCGGGCTCGCGGTATTGTCGGGACGATCGGGATGGAAGCGCTCGCCCGACGAAGTGAGACCGCAGGGATTGTAGCGGTCCTTGCTGCAGTCATCGTAATGCGAGGCGGTGATCGACTGCTCGACGCCTACCAGCGCCTGCGTCTCCTCAATGGTCTTCACGCGATGGCACTTGCCAACAAAGCAATACGTCTTCCCCGGCGTCTTCGCCTCTGCGGGCGTTGTCGTCGTCGCCGGAATGGCCACCGCAGCGATCGCGGAAGCGACCGAGGCGATGCACACCAGGCGAACGCGCTTCGCCCAGGTGGATTGGTTCCACGCCATTACCAAACTCCGTGTCTGTTATTGTGCGACCGCGAGAACGACGGCGCGGAACACTCGGTTCCGCGACCGACACCCCCCGGCGCGGCTTGCAACAAACAGCAGGAAGAGGAGATAACGCGGCAAATCACTGCGTGATGCCGCCGCTGCGACGCATGGCCGCTAATTCACAATAAACCGCGCGCCAAAAGCGCCAGCAGCAGAGCTTCTCGTGCGCGCTCGAGCAGCGCTGAATCTGTCGAGCGCAGAACAAGTTGAGTGGAGACACGCCCCTCGGCGAACGATGGATAGCTGCCCATTGCAACATCCGGAAACTCTTGTTGATGAGCAGCGAACAAATCGGCGACATCTCCCTCGGCGCGGGAAAGTTGGATCGTCGCCGTGAGCATTTTTGCCCCCGTGCGCAGCCGCGCCGTCACATCATCGAGCATCACTTGCATGACGTCGGGCACGCCGGCGAGCACGACGACGTTGCCGATCATGAAGCCGGGCGCGACCGAAATGGCGTTGGTGATGAGCTCCGCGCCGCAAGGAATGCGCGCCATGCGCATGCGGGCCGGGGTCGGCTCGACGCCGCGCTTGGCGAAGTACGTGCTGAGCAACTCCACAGCACGCGGATCGTGATCGATTGAAACGCCGAGCGCCTTGGCGATCGCGTCCGCCGTGATGTCGTCGTGCGTCGGACCGATGCCGCCGGTGGTGATGAGGTAGGTATAGCGTGCACGCAGCGCGTTGACCGCCTCGATGATGGCGTCCTCGTCGTCGGCGACGACGCGCACCTCCTGCAGACGGATGCCGACACGCGTGCAGTGCGCCGCGATGTAGTTGATGTTCTGATCACGCGTGCGGCCGGAAAGGATCTCGTCGCCGATCACCAGCACCGCCGCCGTGACGATGTCATCGCCGCTCACCGCTTCTCTCCGTATCGTCTGGCGAGGGCGTCTCTTAGCACCTAGTGTCCAGATTCCGAAGTTCGCCTGTGCTCGCTGCTGGGCCCGGGAGCGAACTTCGGGATCATTAGGGACACTAGAATCATGGGCTGGCTACACTAGGCTCCCAGCATGCGATTCCCCTCCCCCCTCGTCCGCGGGCGTCTCCTGCAGCGCTATAAGCGCTTCCTCGCCGATGTCGTCCTCGATAGCGGCGAGCGCATTACCGCTGCCTGCCCCAATACCGGCGCCATGCTGGGGCTTACGGCGCCGGGGTCGGTCGTGTGGCTGTCGAGGAGCGAGGCGGCGACCCGCAAGTACCCGCACACCTGGGAGATGGTCGAAGCCGACCTCGGTAATGGTCGGGCTCTGGTCGGCATCAACCCCATGCATCCCAACCGCCTCGTCGCCGAGTCCATCGCCGCCGGCAGCATCAAGAAGCTTGCGGGCTATGAATTGCTGCGGCGCGAAGTGAAGTACGGCGCCGCCAGCCGTATCGATCTGTTGCTCGAGGACGCGCGCAAAGGGCGATGCTACGTTGAGGTCAAGAACGTGCACCTCATGCGCCGGCAGGGGCGCGCCGAGTTCCCCGATTGCGTGACGACGCGCGGCACCAGGCACCTGCACGAGCTCACCGAGATGGTGGCCCAAGGTCACCGCGCGGTGATGGTGTACCTTATTCAGCGCGCCGACGCCGAAAGCTTCTCCATCTCCGGCGACCTCGACGTTGGCTATGCGGAAGCCTTCCGGCGCGCGCTGGATGCAGGCGTCGAGGCAATCGCCTATCGCTGCCGCATGAGCTCCGAGGAGATCGCCGTCGATAAGGCAGTGCGCGTCGTCCGCTAGCCTTGCCGCCCCATGACCCGATGGCCCACAGCATTGTGAAACTCCGGTCATGTAACGAAAGCCGGCCAGGCGCGTATCTTCGAGCGACGGCCCGATGCGCACCCGTTTACGATCTGCACCGTGGAGGTGCCTTTGCTTACCCGCCGGGATTTTGCTCTTGCCAGTATCGGTCTAGCCGTTGCCGCAACCGGCTGGCGACCCACGCATTCGCACGCCAACGAGGAAACAGTGACAACAACAAAGACAAAATCCGCCTTCGAGATCGCCAAGACCCCCGAGGAGTGGCGCCGCATCCTGACGCCCGAGCAGTACCATGTGCTCCGCGAGCACGGCACCGAGCGCGCCGGAACGAGCCCGCTCGACAAGAACTACAAACCGGGCACTTACGTGTGCGCCGGCTGCGAGCTGCCGCTGTTTTCGTCGGAGACGAAGTTCAACAGCGGAACCGGCTGGCCGAGCTTCTATCAGCCGCTCGACAATGCCGTCGGCAATACCATCGATAAGAGCTTCTTCATGACACGTACGGAAGTTCATTGCCGTCGCTGTGGCGGGCATCTGGGGCACGTGTTCGAGGACGGCCCACCGCCGACGGGGCTGCGCTACTGCATGAATGGTGTCGCACTGAAGTTCATTCCCAAGGCGGCCGGCTGAGATCGCACACGAGAACGGAGCCGCGCCCGAAATGACGCAATCATCGAGCGACGCTTCCGCAGTGGCACGCCTGCGAGGGTGGGCACGCGGCATCAAGCGTGACGTGCACGCGCTCTATCTGTCGGCGCGCGATCCGCGCGTGCCCTGGTACGCGAAAGCCGTGGCGCTCGCCGTCGCCGCCTACGCGCTCTCGCCCATCGACCTCATCCCCGACTTCGTGCCGGTGCTCGGCTACGTCGACGACATCATCCTCGTGCCGCTCGGCATTCTCCTCGCCGTGCGCCTCATCCCGCCGGCGATCCTCGCCGAGCACCGCGCCAGCGCCATCGACGCGCCGCTGCAGTCGAGCCGCGGTGCCGCTCTCGTCATCGTCGGCATCTGGATCGGGCTGGCGCTCGTCGCAATTGGCGCCGCCGTCCGCTATTTCGCTTCAACGCAAGGATGATCGCCATGCTACGTATTGCCGTTCCCGTCGGAGCCGCACTGGCCTTGGCCGCGGTGCTCGTCATCGCCAATCCCTCCAACGGCGCGGCCCCGGCGCCGCAAGCGTCGGCCGTTCCAACCGGCCTGGAGGTCGCGACCTTTGCCAGTGGATGCTTCTGGTGCACCGAATCCGATTTCGACAAGGTGCCCGGCGTGAAGGAAACGATCTCCGGCTTCATGGGCGGGCAGACGAAGAACCCGACCTATGCGCAGGTGTCGATGGGCGACACCGGACACGCCGAGGCCGTGCAGCTCAAGTACGACCCCAAGCAGGTCAGCTACCAGCAGCTCCTCGACTACTATTGGCGGCACGTCGACCTGCTCGACGGTGGCGGCCAGTTCTGCGATCGCGGCAGCCAATACCGGCCGGTGATCTTCGCCCACACGGGAGAGCAAAAGAAGCTCGCCGAGGACAGCAAGGCGGCATTGGAAAGCAGCAAGCGCTTCGATGCACCTATCGCAGTGCAAATCGTCGACGCGGGCCCGTTCACACCCGCCGAGGACTACCACCAGAACTACTACGAGACGAACCCGCTGAAGTACCGCTACTATCGCTATGCGTGCGGGCGCGATGCGCGGCTGAAAGAGATCTGGGGCGCGGAGGCCGACACGGCGATGCACTGAGCGCGACGGCCGCGCCGCGTCAGTTCGTGCGCCGGCCGAACGACACCGCATAGTCGAGCGAGCGCATCGGCAGGATCTTGTCGTTCTTGGAGGCCTCGATACCGCCGGCAAGCGCGTTCGGATCAAAAATGGCGACGTCGCACGCCGCGTCGTTCTCGAGCCCGGTGATGGAAATAGTACCCATCTTCACGCTTTTACGGTCCGCCGGCCACTCCGATGTCGGATCATCGTCCTGGTCGCCCGGCTGGCCGAGCACGGCATATAAGTTGAACTCCGCCGGCCCCTTGGCGAAGCGCTCATTCAACTCGGCGGCATAGAAGTCCATGCCTTTGCCCTCGGCCTCCTGATCGCTCAAGCCGACGAATCCGCCGACCGGCTCCGCCTTCCACTTGATGGGTTGGCGATCACCCTTGGCGTTGATCAGCGCGAACGTATGCACGCCGTAATAGTCGGCGGTCGCGTAGCTGGCCGGCGTCGGGCGCGCCTTCAGCCAGGCACCCTGTCGCGTCGTCTCTGGGTTGGCCTTGAAGAAGGCGTCGAGCTTATCCTTGTCCTTCCCCGCGACGATCGTCAGCAGCTCGAGGAATTGCTCCGGCGTCTTGGCGACGAAGATGGGTGCCGAGACCATCACCAGATCGCTGACGCCTCCGTCCGGTAGCTGAAAGTGCAGGGCGATGCCGCGCACGTTGTCCTTTTGGTTATCGGGCGCCGCGGGATTGCCGCCGCCGAGCGAGAAGCGTCCGACCAGCGGCACGGGCGCGGCGAACAGCGGTGCCTTGCTGAGCGCGGCGGCCTCGGCCGTGGGCGTGAAGTTGCCTTTGACGCAAATGCCTTTGGTGTGCGCTGCGCGCATTTTTGCGTGGGCGCCGAACACGGCGTTGAGCGCGTCGATCAGCTGCTCGGGCTGCGCCTCTTGCGCCATCGCCGGCGATGCGAGCAGCGCCAGTGACAGCGCCCCGATACCAAAACATAAAGATCGCATTCCAAGTCCCTCCACTACGGCCACGCCTCGTGCACGGCCTCTCCTGACCCGAGGCTATTCGCGGCCGCTGACGCCTTCGTGTCAGTGTTGGGGAGCGCCGCGACGCCGCAGGAGCCGGCATGTTGGAACTAATGCTTCGGGAAGTAGTTCCCGTGGAAGCTGAAGGGGATGTGATGCGGGCAGTCGGCGCGGGCAATTTCGGCCAGCGACTGCGCGTCGAGCACAAGCAGAAACGATTGGGAGCGCCGCGCATCGAGCACCACGGAGAGCAACACGCCCTCGCCTTCCCCTTGCGCGTCCGGCTTAGCAACGAACACCGGCTCGCCGGGAAAACAGCCGTCCGCGAACCAGGTGCGCGTGGCGCCGCTCTCGACGTCGACGCCGACGATACTGTCGAGGAAATCGCCGCCCGGCCGGCGCCCCGCTCCCCACACGTAGCGATAGGGCTTGCCGGCACAGTGCTCATAGTCGATGCGCGGCAGTTCGAGCATCTCGTCGGCGATGGCGACGGGGTGCATGGGGTCCCCGCCGTTGAGCGGCAGCCTGTAGCGCATGAGCCGCCCGGTGGCATTGACCGGCTCGCCGGCGCGCAGGCGCTCTAGGTACAGCTGATCGATGATGCCCGCGTCCTCATAGGTGATCACGTCGATGACGACGTCCGCGCCTTCCTCGTAGGCGTTGACGTGATGGAACGCGAAGGCCGCATCGGCGGTGCGCGAGGCGATAAGCGCGCCGCTGTCCTTGTCGAATACGTGAAAGCGCAAGCCCCGCTGCGGCGTCCAGCGGTAGTTGCGGATGAACGGGGCGAGGCCGAGCATCAACCGCAGCGGATCGACGACGAGCGGAAACTCGGTGAGCACCAGGTAGCGCTCGGTCATCGCGAAGGAATGCATGTAGGCCGGCTTGTCGATCGGCATTTCGGCGACGACCCGCTCTGGCGAGCCGTCGTCGGGAATGGCGAACAGCCGGTAGTGTGAGCGGCGCCCGAAGTCGACGACGTAGCTGAAGCGGCAGCCGCGCTCGGCATCGTGATGCGGATGCGCGATCGACACCATGCCGCCGACCTCGGCGCTCGCCGCGTAGTGCCCGAGCGTCTCCAGCGTCTCGGCGTCGAAGCGCACCGGCAGCGTCGTCTCCGTGAGCGCGACCGTCTTGCCGCCGAACGCATCGACGTTGACGTTGCAGTTGTCAGTAAGGTGCGGCGCGAAGACCGCGGCGACTCGCTGGAAGAGCGTGCGGCACGGGTCGGTGGCGAACTCGCCCCGCGCCAGCGAGCCCTTCACCGCCGCCTCACAATAAGAATCGGAGCTCAGGAAGCGATTGGAGTAGGTCACCTCGCCGCCCGCAAAGCTGAAGCGGTGCAGCATGGCGAGGCCGTCGAACCAATGGTTCACGGTGGTGCTGCCGACGTCGAACTTCGCGGGCCCGGTGCGCAGCAAAGTCCCTGTCAGCCAAGCGGGGAAGGCCCCGCGCAGCGGCAGCTGCATCGGCTCGACCTCGGTATCGAGATCAGCGAAACCCCTTGCGTAGGAAATGCGGTCGGATCCTGCCATGGCGGCAGTGTGCGCCCTACTGAGGTAAGAAAGCGTCAAATGGCATGCCGCAAGCCAATCAAGCTCGCCTGAGCCCTAATCGCTAGTTGCCTTCCCCGGTTCCATCGCCGTAGCGCAGCACCTTCACCTTCTCCAGGGTGACGAGGCCACTACCCATGAGCTTCTGCAGCGTCGGCACGAAAGCGTTGATCTTGTCTTCCGCATCGACGATCTCGATGACGATCGGCAGGTCCTGCGACAGGCGGAGAATTTTCGTGGTGTGCAAATGGCTCGAGCGGCCGAAGCCGATCGGCCCGCGCAACACCGTCGCGCCGGCGAGGTGCTGCTCGCGCGCGGCGAGCACGATCGCCTCGTAGAGCGGCAGCTTCCCCGCCCTGTCGTCCTCGCCGATGAAAATGCGCAGCAGCATGGCATCCGCTGGGATCTGCATGACTACACCCATTTCATGGCGTTGAGGTGCCCCGCCAGAAGATGGCCGAACCACACTGCCACAAGACAAAGAATCACGGAGGCGCCGATATTGAGGCCGGCATAAAACCACTCCCCGTCGTTCATGAGCGCTAGCGTCTGCAAGCTGAAGGAGGAGAAGGTAGTGTAGCCGCCCAAGAGCCCGAGCATGACGAACTGGCGCGTCGTCGTGTCAACGAACAGGCGCCCGTCGGGCGCCGTCAGGGTGGCGAAGAAGCCGATGATCAGCGAGCCAACCACATTTACCAGCAGGGTCCCCCACGGGAAGGTTTCGCCAATGAGGCGTGCGGCGATGCCCGAGCACCAGAAGCGCGCCACACCGCCCAGCGCGCTGCCGACGGCGATCCACAAATAGGCTTGCACACGTCCTCCTGCATCAGGCTCGGCAATCGACGGGAGGGGCATCAAAAAGGCCACCTCGCGGTGGCCCGAGCAGGCTCCCACCGCAAAACTTCCGCGGTAGGAGTCATTAGCCTGTTGCGGTCGCCAGCAACCGGCGGTTAAGGGGAACTCCATCCCCCTCTGTCCAACGATGGCGAAGCTAGATTTCCACTCTAGGAAGGTCAAGTCCGCGGCGCCGACATTGTTGCCGCGGACTTAAGACCTCATTCGGCCGCCTGCCGGTGCGCGGCCAGCACCTGGTCGGCGAGGCGCCCCGTGAGCTCGGCAAGATGATCGAAGTGCGCGGTGTACGTCCCGACGCCGGAGGTTGCCGAGCGCAAATCGACGATGAGGTTCTCCATCTCGGAGGCTGGCATCTGCGCTTGCACCACGTCCCAGCCGCTCCAGCCCTCGCGCGCATCGAAGCCGAGGATCTGTCCGCGCCGCTGGGCGATGATGGCGTTGATGCGCGCCGTGGCCTCGCTCGGCACCGCGATCTCAACCGCCATCACCGGCTCCAAGAGCACCGGCGAACACTTGGGCAAGCCATCGCTCATGCCGATGCGCGCTGCCTGGCGGAACGCCATGTCGGAAGAGTCGACGGTGTGATAGGAGCCATCGAGCAGCGTCACCGCCACGTCGACGACCGGAAAGCCGAGCGGCCCGTGCTGCAGGTAGTCTTTGACACCAATCTCCACCGACGGGATGAACTGGCGCGGAACGACGCCGCCGGTGATCTTCTCGTTGAACTCGAAGCCGGCGCCACGTGGCCGCGGCTGGATATCCAAGACCACGTCGCCGAACTGCCCATGACCGCCGGACTGCTTCTTGTGCCGCCCGCGCACCTGCGTTCCGGCCCGGATCGTCTCCTTGTAGGGCACGTGGCGCGGTTGACGCTCGACGGCGACACCGAACTTGCGCTGCAGACGCTCGAGCGAGACGCGCAGATGCATTTCGCCCTGCCCCAGCAGCAGCATCTGGTGCGTGTCGTTGTTCATCTCGACACTTAGCGAGGGATCGTCCTCCAACAGCTTGCCGAGCGCCGCCGTCAGCTTCACCTCGTCCTTGCGGTCCTTGAGCCCGAGGCCGATGCCGAACACCGGGGGCAGAGCGGGCGAGCCTTTGGCCTGCACCGCGCCGCCTTTCTCGGCGCTGATCGTATCGCCCGACTTGATGCTCTCCAGCCGGCCCAGTGCCACCGTCTCACCGGCCTTGGCGGTGCCGCGCTTGATCGGCTCCTCGCCGCGCAGCGCGAATACACCGGCGGCGCGCTCATCGCGGCCCTCCGGGCCGGTGACAACCGTGCCATCGCCGAACTCGCCGGTTAAGACGCGCGCGAGCGAGAGCTTGCCGCCATGCGCCGTATGCAGCGTCTTCATGACGTAGGCGGCAGACTTGGCGTTCTCCAGCTTCAAACGGCGCGCCGTCACCTCGACCGTGGGCGCCTCATGGCGCAGCGCCTTCAGCAGCCGGAAGACGCCGTGATTGTCGCGCGCCGAGCCGAGCAGCACCGGGCAGATTAGACCGTCGCGGAACTCCTGCGTCAGGTCTTGGAAGACCTTGTCGCGCGAGGTTGGGATGTCGGAGAGAAGCTGCTCCATCAGCTCGTCGTCGTGATCGGCGAGCTGCTCCAGCATGTGGAAGCGCGCCTCTTTCTCGCGCTCCGATACAGCGGCGGGGAGCTCGACGATCTCCGAGGGGGCGTTGGCGCGATAGACGAAGGCGCGCTCCGACGCCAGGTCGACGAAGCCGGTGGCGACGCCGTTCTCCCAGATGGGAATCTGCCGCAGCACGAGCGGGCGCGCACTTGCTGGCTGCAGCAAGGGGATGAGCTCGCGCAAGGGCACGGCGGACTCGTCGACCTTGTTGATGAACAGGAAGTGCGGAATGCCGCGATCCTCGAGCTGCTTGAGGATGATCTGCAGCGCCGGCACGCGGCGCGCATCGGCCTCGCATACCACCACGGCCGCATCGCAAGCCGTGAGAGCAAGCGCGCCTTCGTACTGGAATTCGATCGAGCCTGGGCAGTCGACGAAGGTGAAATTGTCGCCGAGGAAGGAGATGTCGGCGACGTTGAGCGAAACGCTCATCCCATGATCGCGCGCCTCGGGGCTGGCGTCGCCGACCGATGTCTTCTCCGAGACGCTGCCCGGGCGCAGGATCGCCCCGGTGCGTGCCAGGATGGCCTCGAGAAGCGTGGTCTTGCCGCTGAGATAGGGTCCAACGAGTGCGATGCAGCGGGAGCGGGCGCTCCCATTGGCTCCCGCTTTATGTCCATCCGACTGCGCCATTGCTTCCTCCTGGTGTTTGGAGGCGCGCGCCCGCGACGACCGCGCGCCTCGCGCCTCTGGGAGGAGCGCGACTGTCTGCATGTTGGCGCCGCCCCGTAAGCCGCGCAAGCCCCGGCGAATTAGAAATGTGTTTCACTTGTGTGAAGAGTTGCCGAGCGAAGTCGTTCGCTGACGAATATTGCGACGCACAACACAGGTGCAGAATTCGCTGCTCCAATTCGCAGTGGCACAACCGAAAATACTTGCCACGGAACCTTTTTGACGCATGATGAATTAACGGTTCGCTCAAGGCCATTCGGGGCAAACCGTGCGGGTCACGGAGGCGTTGACCCACAAAAACAGAGGCGTGCGATGAGTATGAAGACGCTCATTTCGGCTGCCCATGCGGCGGGCTATGCCATGGCGGCCGAAGAGACTTGCGAGCCGCGGGCAGAGGTCGTGCGCATGCCGCAATCGACCGCTGTCGTCGTCCATCGCGCCCCGCAGCGGAGCATGCTCGCCAACGCGCAGCGGTCCTTGCGCCGCATGTGGTTGCGGGCTTGGCTCGCCGACCACTGGGGGCACCGCGCGGCGGCGTGAGATTAGACCTTCAATGCCGCTCGTAATGGGCGCGCCTTGGTGCGACTTCAGGCTTTTGTCGCCAGCCAACTAACGAGCACAGCAATAGCCGTTGCGGCAAGCCCAACGCGCCACATCAGGCAAGTGGCGCAAGGGCGTTTCGACGCCTGTCGCATGGGCACCGGGGCCCCACTAACGAAGGTTGCCGCAGAAGCGCTGAATGCGCCGGCAGGCGTCCTCCAGGATCTCCTTGGACGTCGCGTACGAGACCCGGAAAGCCGGCGAGGAGGCGAAGGCGGCGCCGTGCACAACTGCGACGCCTTCTTCTTCCAGCAGCGCGGTGGCGAAATCCTCGTCGTTGGCGATCTTCTTGCCCGAGGTGCTGGTCTTGCCGATGGCCCCCGCGCAGCTCGGATAGACGTAGAACGCGCCTTCCGGCTTCGGACACTTGAGACCGCTCGCCTGGTTCAGCATCGACACGACGAGGTCGCGCCGCTCGACGAACTTGGTGTTGTTCTTGGCAATGAAGTCTTGCGGACCGTCGAGCGCCTCGACCGCCGCCGCCTGCGTGATCGAGGACGGATTAGAGGTCGACTGCGACTGCAGCTTGCGCATGGCGTCGATGAGCTGAACCGGACCGCCGGCATAGCCGAGCCGCCAGCCGGTCATACAGTAGGCTTTCGACAAACCGTTGACGGTCAGCGTGCGATCAAAGAGTGCGGGCTCGACCTCGGCGACGGTATGGAACTTCAGCCCGTCGTAGAGCAGGTGCTCGTAGATGTCGTCGGTCATGATCCACACGTGCGGGTGTTTCAGGAGCACGTCCGTCAGCGCCTTGATCTCGTCCTTCGAGTAGGCGGCACCGGTCGGGTTCGACGGCGAGTTGAAGATCAGCCACTTGGTCTTCGGCGTGATCGCGGCCTCGAGGGCCGCCGGCTTCAGCCGGTAGCCGTCCTCGAGCTTGGTATCGACGAACACCGGCTTGGCGTCGGCCAGCATGACGATGTCGGCGTACGACACCCAGCATGGAGCCGGGATGATCACTTCATCGCCCGAGTTCAGCGTGGCGAGCAGTGCGTTGTAGATCACCTGCTTGCCGCCCGTGCCAACCGAGATCTGGTTCGGCTTGTAGTCGAGGTTGTTCTCGCGCTTGAACTTGCGCACGATCGCCGCCTTGAGCTCGGGCGTCCCGTCGACGTCGGTGTATTTGGTCTTGCCCTCGGCCAGTGCTTTGACCGCCGCCTGCTTGATGTTGTCGGGCGTGTCGAAATCCGGCTCGCCTGCCGACAGCGAGATGACGTCCCGCCCCGCCGCTTTCAGCTGACGCGCCTTCGTCGACACCGCGATCGTCGCGGATGGCTGAATGCGGTTCAAGCTGTCGGCGATGAAGCCCATGGACGGAAGCCTTTCGGATGATCGTTTGCTGCAAGCGGCGCGGACACTATCCGCAGCCTGCGGTGACTTCAATACATCGCGCCGTTGCTTCGGCGCGCGCATTTTGAGCGCGAGAATCACGGCCTGGAGCCTCTGCTTGTGACCGATGCGCAACAAACATCATGCAGACTGCATTAATCAAAACAATACGCCGCAATCGCCACAATGTGTCCCCACACCCGCCACGAACGGGGAAGACCATCGTCACATCACGGAGCAGCGCCGGCTCGTGCGCCGGCGTGAAACCAACAAGGATCTCATGCGATGTCCGAAGCGGGGCACTTGAGGTTGGTCTTGCGAACCACAGCCGATGTATGCATCGGGCTCATCCTCTTCGTCACCTTCGCTCTGGCGGTCGGCGCCTACGAGCGCAACTCGGCCGCCACGCATCGGCTCGGCGGGCTCCTTTCCATCAGCTCCAGTGCTGGTGAATTGCTGAAATTCTCGCTCGATGACAGCCCGTTGATTGCCGCCGCCGTGGTTGCCACCGCGGTTCCGGTGCCGCAGGCCTCCGGCTTCACCACCCCGCGCCAGTTGCCGAAAGGAACGGCGATGCTGCTGCTGGCGGGCGTCTTTTCCGGGATTGTCGCCCTTAACCTCGCCTTTTTCCGACACCTTCGCCGCGAGTACGCCTCCCCGCGGTGAGGTGCTGTGGAGGAGGGGCCCGGCTCTGCTGGGAGCCCTTGACGGTCTCTCCTCCACTCCTAACATTTCGGTAATGCGGCTATTGTACTCGGCCCTCAGCCGTTTAACTTGGGTCCCGGACTGGCCGGGTAAAGGAAAGAAGCGGAGCTGATCATGGGCACGGGCGCCATCCGGAAGAACCTGCCAATCGCCGTCTTGGGCTTGGCGGCCGCCGGCCTCGGTGCTGCCGCGATGACCCTCGGCAACGGCGAAGCGGTGGTCGAGCGCGGCTTCCAGCGTGCCATTGCCGATATGGACGGCAAGGCCGCTCCCGGCAAACCGCTCCCCGTCATTGCCGGCAGCGAAGAGTTCTGGCTGACCCATCTGGTGCACGATGCCAGCCCCGCCGTCTCCAAGCCGGTCGCCGTCGGTGATCGCATCACCATCACGTCCAACGGGCGCGAACGGGTGCTCAATGTCGTCACCGTCGACAAGCTTGACAGCCAAGTGCTGCCGATCTCCTCCGAGCGTCCCACGCCGCTGCTCCTGGTGACCTGCCGCGACGAGGGCAATCCACACAGCCGTCCCGTGCGCTTCCTGATCGAGGCCGGAGACGAGCTTCCCGCGCTTTCGTCCGTCAAGGCTGCACGCACTCTCTGACCTTCGCGACACGGCTCGCTGCCGGCGACTGACGCCACCCTCGCGTCAGCCAGGCTGACGTATTGCCTTCACGCCCATCCCCCATGGTATGCTCGCTCTCGTCGCGAGGGGATTAGCGCGCCGTGGTGGGCGCCTGACCGGCCAATACGGTTGCTAACTGGGGGAAGTCTTTGTCATGCGTCTCAACCCGCCGACCATTGCCATCTTCCTCATCTCGCTGACGCTCGCCATTCTCGCGCTCGTCACCAAGCTCGGCTTCGTCGGCGTCCCGCGCTACCTGCCGCACCAGGAATTCTGGCTGGCCATCACCGCCTACATCACACTGATGGTCGGCAATCTGGTGCGCGGCGTCTAAGCGGCGCGCGTCGCCGCTCACCAAGGGATCGGCGCCTTGTCGCGGAAGAAGCCGCCCGTTGGCCCGGTTTCGGGCAGCGTCGCCAGCCATACTGCCGTCTCGGCTCCCTTCTCGACGGGGCGCGTGGCATTGGGACCGCCCATGTCGGTGCGTACCCACCCCGGGCACATGGCGTTGACCTTGATCGGCGCCGGTCCGAGCTCGGCCGCGGTCACGCGCGTCAGCGCATTGAGGGCCGCCTTCGACATGCGATAGGCGGGGAAGCCGGCACCCATGTCCGACAGCTGACCGGCACCCGACGACAGATTGACAATGCGCCCATAGCCGCCCTTCTGCATGATTGGCACCACCGCCTGGATCATGCGCAGCGGCCCCACCGTGTTCGTTTGGTAGGTCTCGAGAACGAGGTCGGGCGACACCTCGAGCACGCTCGTCTCCTCGGCCGTGAACCCCTCGCGCAAAATGCCGGCGTTGTTGATGAGGACGTCGATGCGCCCGAACAGGCTCATGACCTCGTCGACGGCGGCGCGAATGCTGGCCGCATCCGTCACGTCGAGCGCCACCGCCGGCGGCTCCAGGCCCTCGGAGGCGAGCTTGGCGGCTGCCTCCCTCCCCTTGGCAAGGTCGCGCGAGCACAGCACCGCCATCAGGCCGGCGCGTGACAGCTGTTTGACGATCTCCAGCCCGATGCCGCGGTTGGCCCCCGTGACCAGGGCGGTGCGTGTTTCAGCCATGGGGTCTCCTCGAGCATTGCCGCGGCGCGATTGTCGTTTTGCGCGCCGACCTTACCTGCTTCAGGCACGCCCCGAGAAGACAAAGAATGCTCCCAGCGCGATGAAGGCGAAGCCGATGAGCTGGTTCGGGCCGACCGGCTCCTTCAGGTAGAGCACTGAGAAGATCGCAAATACCGACAGCGTAATGACCTCCTGCATGGTCTTCAGCTCGGCCGCCGAGTAGACCGCGCTACCGTACCGGTTGGCCGGCACGGCGAGACAATACTCGAAGAAGGCGATGAGCCACGAAACCACGATCACCACCGCCAGCGGCTGCTGCTTGAAGCGCAGGTGCCCGTACCAGGCAAAGGTCATGAAGACGTTGGAGAGCGAGAGAAAGGCGATCGGCAGCATCCTTGCCGAGATCGTCGGAAGTGGCATGTGAGGTCTTGCTCCGGTGGCTGTGCCGGCGGAGTAAGCCGCAGCCGCAGCGCGCTGTCGAGACGCTGCCCTGTCGCCGAGCGATAGCCTTCGGCTCGTGACCATTGAGCGAGGGTGCCGCCTTCGTCGATGGGGGCAGATGGTGCTTCTATCTGTGAAATTGCGAGGGGTATTCTCGCCGCCAATCGGACGCGGCCTTGCAGATTTGCCGGGTGCAATCGCTTCTCGGACGCGACCAATGGGCGGCGAGCCCTGCCGCGCCCGCGTCAGGAAACCCAACGAAGCGACCCATGCCAAGCTTGAAAGCATTGGCCGCCGCCGCCGCGATCGTATCGGCGGTGTCCGTCCCCGCACTCGCCCACACGACTCAATTCATGGTGTCCGGCGCGCCGGTCGCCGTCGGCGCGCAGCCGGCCAGCGAGGGCAAGGGCTACTCGGTCTACCACACCGCCAACGCGGCAGCGCCAACGCCGTGAGCATCACCTGCGCCTGCGAGGGCGCGCAGCCGACACAGATGAGCTGCGACGACGTCAACTATCAGTGCAGCTGTCCCAGCGCCAAGATCGCCTGCGACGGCGCTGGCGGCTAGTTTTTCAGCGCCCGCAACGCTCCGGCACAGTTCGCGCGTCTCAAACTGCCGCTTCATGCGGCACAGTTCGCTTATCCGATCCCGCCGCGCTTGCCCTGCCCCGATCACCCCCGCGATTGACAAACATACCGACTGGTCGGTATTGTGATGCCGAGCCGTGAGGAGCCCATGGGTCCGACCGCCAAACCGTCCGCTCGTAACAAGATCCTCGGCTCGGCTTTGGCCGTGATCCGCACCAAGGGCTACGCGGCGACCAGCGTCGACGACCTGTGCGCCGCGGCCGGCGTCACCAAGGGCGCCTTCTTCCATCACTTCAGGAGCAAGGAGGACCTCGCCGTCGCCGCCGCCGACTTCTGGTCGGAGACGACGGGGGCGCTGTTTGCCAGCGCCCCATATCACGCCCACCGCGACCCGCTCGACCGTGTGCTCGGCTACATCGACTTTCGCAAAGCCATCCTCGTCGGCGATATCCCCGAGTTCACCTGCCTCGCCGGTACGATGGTGCAGGAGACGTACGCGTCGAACCCCGCCATTCGCGATGCCTGCGCCCGCGCCATCCTCACGCATGCCGAAAAGGTGGAGCCCGATATCGCCGCCGCCATCGCGCAGCGCCGGCTCGCCCCGTCGTGGACGGCCAAGAGCCTCGCCCTCCACATGCAGGCGGTGCTGCAGGGCGCTTTCATCCTCGCCAAAGCTCGCGGCAGCGCGCAAGTGGCCGCCGAAAGCATCGATCACCTGCGCCGCTACGTGGAACTGCTGTTTCAAACACCCAAACATCAGGAGGACGCCCGATGAGCAAGACAGCGACGAAGGCGCAAGCCAAGCCGGCTGCGAAAGCCAAGGCGAGCGCCACGCCGACGGCCTCCGGCGCCAAGCACAACGGGCCGGCATTGTCCCCGCACCTCGTCGTGCGCGGCGCAGCGAAGGCGATCGACTTCTACAAAAAAGCGTTCGGCGCCGTGGAGCTGATCCGTCTGCCGGGCCCCGACGGCAGGTTGATGCACGCCGCCGTGCAGATCAACGGCGCCAGGGTGATGCTGGTCGACGAGATGCCCGAACACGGCGCCCTGTCGCCGCTGGCGCTGAAGGGCTCGCCCGTCACTGTGCACCTCAATGTTCCCGACGTCGACAAGGCCTTCGCACGCGCAGTCAAGGCCGGCGCCATCACCGTCATGCCGGTCGCCGACATGTTCTGGGGCGACCGCTACGGTGTGCTCAAGGATCCCTTCGGGCATTCCTGGTCGATCGCCACGCATCAGCGCGACATGACCGCGAAGGAAATCCAGAAAGCGATGCAGAGCATGGGCGGCAATCCCTGCCCCGACGCCTGAGGATCGAGATCCCTTTTCGATGGGGGCACGCGGCCGATGCTCGTGCCCCCTTGTGCGATACACTCCCTCCGAACCCTTGCGTCGCCCGCCGGCCACACACGCGCTTCATCCGCGGTTAAGCCGGCCGAGCGATGCTTTGCGGCTTGCCTCGCGGCAGCGGCTCGGTGACAAGTCGATGATGCGGGAGGGACGTTCGACATGAAGAAGCTGCTGCTCGCTGCCGCTCTCATGCTCGCCGCCGCCACGGCGCGCGCCGAGGACAACGTCGTCAAGGTCAACGCCCCTCCGGAGAGCGCCGTGGCGGGAGAGACCGCGCCGGCCAAGGCCAGCACCATCGACTGCGCCGATACGCTCGGCGTTTCCCGCGTCGCCGAGGTCGACACCGCGGGCGGCGGCGAGTACGGCGAGCAGTATCCGCCCAAGCCCCTGCTCGAAAAGGGCGAGGTCGTCCTCACCTTCGATGACGGCCCGCACCCCGAGTTCACCCGCCAGATTCTCGACGCGCTCGCCGCCCAGTGCACCAAAGCGACGTTCTTCCATGTCGGCCGCATGCTCAAGGAGTTCCCCGACGTGGCGCGCCAAGTGCAGGCCGAGGGACACACCGTCGGCACCCACACCCACACGCACCGCAATCTCGGCGGCGCATCCATGGGGCAAGCCGAGCAGCAGATCGAGAGCGCCATCAACATCGCCGAGGCGACGCTGCCGAACGGCGTTGCGCCCTTCTTCCGCTTCCCGTACCTGAGCGACCCCCAGCGCGTGCGCGACTACCTCGCCAAGCGCAACATCGCCGTGTTCGGCATCGACGTCGACAGCTTCGATTGGCGCTGGCGCAAGCCCGAGAAGGTCATGCACAACGTGCTCAGCGGGCTCGACAAGACCGGCCGCGGCATCATCCTGTTCCACGACATCCACGGATCGACGGCCAAGGCGATCCCGGCGCTGCTCGCCGAGCTGAAAGCGCGCGGCTACAAGGTGGTGCACCTGGTGCCGAAGTCGCGCATCGAGACGGTGGCCGTGGCCGAGCCGACGGCGGCTCCGGCGCCGCGCCGGCGCGCGCGTCGCCACCGCCGCTCCAAGCGCTGAGATCGGCGCCCTCCAAACCTCCGTCTGTCATTCCGGACATCCGAGCCTTAGCGAGGTGATCCGGGACCCAGGGGAGGAGTGGTCACTGCGTGTCTCCTTACGCTGGGCCCGAGTCTCGTTCGGGCTGACAAACGTGGGCGCGGCTCGCTCCCCACACTGTCATCCTCGGGCTTGTCCCGAGGACCCAGTCCTCGACTTGCTCCCTAGGTCGCGGTTCGTGTTGCGGGGAGCGCTTTCTCCTTCCAAGGTCGGAGTTCGTTGACAGGTGGGTCCTCGGCCTAAAGCCGAGGATGACACCTGAGCCAGCAGCACGCGTTCTAGGTCTCGCGGGTGCATCACCCCGAGGTTTTCAAAGAGCGAGGGAGCGCGGGCGCCAAACGACCGCCATCCTAGTAACAATCCGGCGACCTTTCGGCGCCCGCGTCGGCTACTGCCGTGCCGAGGGTGCAACGTCATCGTCAGCGGGCCTTCGATCCTACCCGGCGGGTATTAGCGGCCGGGCTATCATTCGCTCAGGACCTCTAGCCGGCTGCGCTCCTTCTAGGTGATGCCTAGGGGATGCAAGAGCGCCGCTGACGAAGGGCGTCCGTGCGTGCCGTTGCCGGCGGCGCACAGCCTCGGTCGTCGCCCCGGCCTGTGAGAGAGCTAGTCTCGCGTCGACGCTGCGAACGGAAAGCAACGCCGCCTCAACCGGGCACCGTCTCTGCCCCGCGTCGGCCGCTCAGCTGATGCGTCCCTCGTGACGGGCAGGGATGGGTGGAGTGTGCACGAGGTTTGGAGCGCGGGGATAACCCTGAACCGACATGAACCGCCACCGCTCCCCAGGTCGGCTGAGGGCCAGAAGCCGACATTCGACATACTCGCAGGGGCCGTCCTAATGAGCGAATTATAACTTCGCTCGTGGTCAGGGTCGCGAAGGCCTTGGGAGCTACCGCTGGACCGCGGTCGCAAGAATCTCCCTATGCCACCGCGCTCGTGGCTCAACAGGCAAGTGGGATAGCGCCTCAAGCCACTCCAGTTGAACTTTACATGCCTGTTCGGGTGGCAGTGCTTGGAGACGCCGCGGTTCCGCAAGAGCAAGTCGCATGTCATCCGTCCAGCCTTTGAGAATTAGTTGCTGCGACGCTAGCTCAACATCAGCTTCGCCGAGCGCAGAGTAGCTGGCGGGTGACTTCTTGCCTGCTGCAATCGCTGCAAACAACACCTTGGCATTATCCATGAGTAGCGTGGAGAATTGGGGATCAGTAGATAGGGTGCGCATCTGCGAAGATGCGAAGCCTTCCACCACGAATGCTCGGCAAAGCGCCACGTTTCGCCTCTGAAGATAGGCTGTGATCGCGTACGTGGATTGCACCACATCTTCGAGGTATTCAGGTGGCGCTATAATGACGTGATGTGCGTTCAGTCGCCGGAAATTTGCGACATAAGCTTCCGAATACGCACTGATTTCAGATCCGGACGCGCCCGCTGCTGCCCGCTTTGCAATTTCGTTGCGGAGTTCCTGATATGCGGCGGCATCTGCCTCCCCGAGAAGTCGAAAGACCGGATGCTTATCGAGTTCTTGCGCTATGATATGCTTTGTGACGCGAGGCTTGACAGCCTGCTCATAGATCCCGCTACCCACAGAATTGATCGAGTATTCAGCCGCTTGCGCGAAGACGAATCCCGCGAAAGCTGCGACCGCTATTGGTAGGGGACTCAGTGCCTTGCGAACCAAAAATAAGACGAGCGCGGCCAACCCGCCTGCCAGCCCGCCGAAGACCGCACCATTTAGCGCACCGGCAAGACGATATGGGATTGAAGCCGGCTCGAGTACGGCAAGCGCGCCCATAGCCATCAGGAACAAGATGGCTAGGAACGCGTAGGCGTTTAGGAATCGCCTTCGAGGCGAAGACGGTACGCACGAGCTAGTCGGATCAGGCGTCAATGAATCCGGCGGTGTGGAGGGTGTAGGACTGAGGAAGGATGCGCCGGGCATCCAGTTTTGTGCGCCCTCGAACCAGACCAAGTCGTCAGGCTGCAGATGGCCATCGCGAGCGAAACAACGAAAGGCCTGCTCGGAGTAAGGGCCATATTGAGATCCTGCTCGATGAATATACCAAGTGTCGGACATGTTCAGGCACGACCCGAGACGGTTATCTTCTGGGAAGGAGGATATCAGCTGGTTGTCCCTGTGGAATGCGCAATCCAAGTAAGCCGCGATGGATTTGTGTAGTTGTTGCCGGAGGTCCGTTTTGGGATCAAAAGCTGACGGCGGCCGTTGCCGGCGTCGGTCGCGTCACGGCGGGCAGGCGAAGAGGCGCAGGAAGGCCTCCACCTTGGCGCGGTCGTGATACTCGTCGGCACGCACGATCAACCCGTTCTCGACACGCATGATGAGGCGGAAGCGGCCGTTCAAGACCTCGCCGCTGCGCCGGTGGCGGTACATGAACTCGACCTGATAGCGCACCTCGTCGCCCTTCACCTTGAGGTCCAGCGGCCGAAACAGAAGATACTCGAAATCGCTGCGCACCTGGCGCAGCCCCGCCTCGATGTTGACGCGCCCGACCGTCTCGCCGCCGATCGGCAACAGGTCGCCGGATATGTAGAGCGCATAGACGGCGTGATCGGCGACGAGGCGCATGCCGCCATCGATGTCACCCGCCGCCCAGGCCTCGTTGAATTGCCGGACGACCTCGATCGGTGCCGCGGCTTTGAGGCGCGCTACCGGAGCATCTGCGATCATTGAACCGAGCATCCTCTATGGGCGCACGCCCCCTATGCGTCGCTCGCCGGCCGAGCCTAGCGCCACGGCGCCCCGCGGGGAAGGCGCTGGCCGCCACACCGTGTGCGGATAATCAGCCGCCCAGTTCTTTGATTGGGCAGCGAAGCGCGAGCCGAGCCGGCGCCCAAGTTGACGAGCAATCAACCGGGCCGGCGATCGCGGCCGGGGGACCGTACGCCAGGGGGACGGGGCAGCTGACGGGAACCAAAGCCGCCGCAAGTTGTTGCGCAACGGGTGCCCCTCAAGCACCGCCTCCGAATGCAAAGTGGAGAATGCCGATGACGCCGATCCCCTATTCTGCCGCTGCGGCGGCAGCCTTGCTTGTTGCCGCCATTGCGATCAGCTCTCCCGCCGCCGCATGCAAATGGAAGAAGGCCGGACATCACGGCTACCGGACCGCCGACGCCGGCGCGGTGGTGGGCTATAAGCACGGCAAATACTGGAAGCACCGCAAGCACTGGAAGCACCGCATGATTAAGTGAAGGGCATCCCTTCGCTCACGCAGCGAGGAAGATGGCGCGCACGAAGTCGCGGTAGAGCATGATCTGCCGCGGCAGCGCCGCCTTTGTCCTTCAGCACCTTCGACAAGATGATGCCGCCGCCCGCGACCGCCGATAGCCTGTCGTCGAGGTCGTCGAGGTCGACGGCGATGCGCGGCCGATAGCGCGCGGCGATCTGATCGATGCGAGTGCGGAAGCGCTGGCGCCAGGCGAGCACCGCCTGCGCGCTGAGATCGCGCACCTGCTGGTCGAACAATCTGTCCTGGTAGCAGTAGGCGGCGAAGAGGCAGCCGGGATGCCCGGCTAGCAATTCTCTGACGAGTGCGGCGAGCAGCTCCCGCCCGACGAGGAAGCCGTGCAGCGGATCGTCGTTGAGCGCGTCGGCACGCGCGAAGCTTCCCAAACCGCATCCCCTCTACTACACCACGAGTTTGCTAGCCCCGTAATGTCAGGGCCAATAGGTTCGCGCGCGTCGGAGCGAAGCGAACGATCGGAGACCAAAATGGCCAAATACCGCCACCGCCTGCCGCAACTCGACAGCGGCCTGTTCCTCACCGATGGCGGGCTCGAGACGACGCTGATCTTCCACAGGGGCATCGAGCTGCCGCACTTCGCCGCGTTCGATCTTTGGCGCACCCTCGAGGGTCACGAGATGCTGCGCGACTACTATTGCCCGCACATCGAGGTGGCGCGCGCCAACGGCTACGGCTTCATCCTCGATACGGCGACGTGGCGGGCGAGCGCCGACTGGGGCCAGAAGCTCGGTTATTCAAAGGAAGCCTTAGCCGCCGTCAATCGCGACGCCGTCTCGCTGACACTGGAGCTGCGCGAGGAATACGAAACGGCGGACATGCCGATGGTGGTAAACGCCACGCTGGGTCCGCGCGGGGACGGCTACGTGCCGGGCGCGTTGATGAGCGCCGCGGAGGCGCAGACCTATCACGCCGAGCAGATCGGGGTGTTCGCCGACACCGACGCCGACATGCTGACCGCCTTCACGCTCACCAATAGCAACGAAGCGATCGGCATCCCGCGCGCCGCCGAGGCGGCGCGCATGCCGGTAGCGCTGTCGTTCACGTTGGAGACCGACGGCAAGCTGCCGACCGGCGATCGTCTCGGCGATGCGATCGCGGCGGTGGATGCTGCCACCGATGGCTATCCCGCCTACTACATGATCAACTGCGCGCACCCGACGCACTTCGAGGCGACGCTGGCCGCGGGGGGCGCCTGGCTCGAGCGTCTGCGCGGCGTACGGGCGAATGCCTCCAAGCGCAGCCATGCTGAGCTGAACGAGGCGTCCGATCTCGACGCCGGCGATCCCGGCGAGCTCGGTGCCCAGTACCGCGCGCTGCTGCGGCGCTTCCCGCACATCCGCATCGTCGGTGGCTGCTGCGGTACCGATGGTCGCCACATCGCGTGCATCGGCGAGGCCTGCCGCCACGCTGTGGCGTGACGGCGTGGGCCCATGTCACGCCTCCAGGAGCGCTAGTCACACCCGCAAGCACTTTGCCTGTCTGAAGGGCGATTGAACGCTTTTTTCGCCATCTGCCCCCGCCTTGACCGCTTTGCGGTCGCCCGCCCACGACGCCACCGCCAGCGTCGCCGCTTTAAGAAATCCTCGCATTTTCAAACCGCTGTGCGGCGTCGACAGCGCTGGCCGGGAGCGCCTCGCAGAAGCGGTATGGGATTTGCACTGTGGTGAAATTATTTGCAGCTCACGCAACCGAGCGGGAGCTGCGCGGGACCATGTGTGAGGCGACTCAAAGGTGGGAGAGGCGTATGGCCAATGAAACGACAGCGCTGACGACGCTGTTCACGGAGTTCTACTTCTTCATGACCGTCGTGCTGATGTTCTTCATCCACGTCGGCTTCTGCATGTACGAGGTCGGCGTATCGCGCACCAAGAACGTGCAGCACACGCTGCTCAAGAACACCATGGCGATCCCGGTCGTCGGGCTCGCCTTCCTCTTGTTCGGCATGTGGCTGTACATCGCCTTGCAGGCGTGGCCCGTCGCCTCGCCATCGGTCAGCCTGGAAACCGGTTTCGAGCCGTGGTCGCAGAAGCTGGCGCCAAATCTCTCGGATCACATCTCGGGTGTGTTCTGGGCTGCCTTTGCGCTGTTCGGCATGACGGCGGCATCGATCGTGTCGGGCTCCATCATCGAGCGCGCCAAGACCACCGGCTTCCTGATCATCGCCGTCTATGTCGGCGCCGTCGCCTGGGTCATCCCCGCCGCCTGGGGTTGGGCCGGTAACGGCTGGATGGCGCAGTACCTCGGCTTCCACGACCAATACTGCTCGGCGGTGCTGCATGCCCCGGCTGGATTCGCCGCCCTCGGCGTTCTCATGGCGCTCGGTCCGCGCATCGGCAAGTTCGGCCCCAAAGGCGAGCCACGCGAGATCCCGGCCCACAATCCGTGGATGGTGACGCTCGGCATTTTCATGATCTACATCGGCTTCTTCGGCTTCTATGCCGCCTGCCACATCCCGATCGTGAATGTCGCCGCAGAAGGCCAGGCCGCTTACTGGACGACGACGAACATCTACGGCGTGCCCATCACCCTGTCGGGCGTCACGCTCAACTTCCTGTTCGCGCTGTTCGGCGGCATGATCACCGCCTACCTGATCTCCGGCGGCAACGCGTTCTGGACCTACTCCGGGGGACTGGCCGGCATCATCAGCGCCAGTGCCGGCAACGACTTCTACCATCCGATCCTGGCGCTGGCCGTCGCCTCGGCGGGAACCGCGCTCGCCTACATGCTGCACAACTTCGTCGAGCGTCGGTTCAAGATCGACGACGCGGTCGGCGCGGTTGCGGTGCACGGCTACTGCGGCTTGTTCGGCGGCATCGCCGCCGGCTTTCTGCTGTGGGGCTACCCGGCAGTGATGCCCAGCGCCGGCGCGCTGATCACGCTGTCGGAAGGCGCCGGCTGGTTCGGCACCAACGCCGAGGGCCTGCCCATCGTCACGCCGATGGGCAACACCATCGTGTCGCTCGTCTTCGCCCTCGGGTTCGGTCTGATCCCCGGCTACATCCTCGGCATGCTGCTCAAGGGCTTCCGCCTGCTGCGCGTGCCGGCGCCCGTCGAGATCAAGGGCCTCGACGGCGAGGTCGTCACCATGACCTACCCGGCGCTGTCAGGTACCGAGGCGGCGTTCGAGGCACTGCAGCAGAAAGAAGCCAAGATCTGATCCAACCCAGCGAAAGGAGAAATCCATGTCGACCGGATTGTCGTCACTAGCAAAGTTGCCGGAACTCGGCGCCGCCTACCCGTTCGCCGGTATGGAATACGTCTTCGCCATCGGCCTGCTCGGCTTCTTCGCCCTCTTCTTCTTGTGGCAGATCGCCATGGAGCAGAGGCACATCAAGAAGATCATGGGCGAGACGAAGACCGAGGCGGCTGCGCCGATGGAGATGGAGCCCGCATTGGCGGCCGCCGAATAGCCGGCGCAGAGAGCCCATCGCGATGGCCCGGACTTGCATCCGGGCCATCGCCATTTGGCTGGATCAGGCGCGGGTTCACGCCTCCCGCCCCGCGAATCGGCTACGAGGCGTATCGAGCTGACTAAGGGTGTTCAGTGCGTCGCCTCGGCGCCAGGCAACCGAGAAAATTGTGCACCTCCTTCTGCTTTTGCGAACCCCAATTAGCCAGCGTATTGCCCTTTGAACGCTATTGTCTGATCCTGCCCGGATATTAGGCGGGACGTGAGCGCCACAGGCTTTCCACTGGCGCGGCGCCGCAATTCCCATTGCGACCGCAAAGCTGCGCAAAGAACAATGCTACAAGCGTTCCGTACGCCGAGCGGGGATCGAGCCAATGAACCGCACGTGGAGCTGCTTCGATTGCCGGTTCGACGGCGCCGAGCCCGTCTGCGTCACGGCCGACGGCACGTTCGATCCGCAGCGGCTCGCCCGCATGCTGCTGAAAATCCCGCCCGCTGACGGCACGCGCGAGGAGAAGTCCGATCGCATGCGCGCTTACGACTGCGTCGACGAGATGATGCAGACGGCCCCCGAGGCCGCCGTTACCTTCATCCTCGCCGCCCTCGACGAGTGCCGGACGGGCGCGCACGTTGCGCTGCTGGGCGCGGGTGCGCTCGAGACCCTCCTGAAGATGCACGGACCGCAGGTCATCGGCGTGCTCGAGAACGCGGCCAGGAAGCATGCCAAGGTGCGCTACCTGCTGTCCGCCACGTGGGGGCAGAGCTCGATCTCTCCCGCGGTATGGGAGCGCCTCGTCGCTGCCGTAAAGCCGGGCCCGGTGATGGACGCCGATTGTCGCACGCCGGCTGCGGGCATGACCGACAAGGTCCTCGACGCCGCCGGGCTCGCCAAACTGCTCTCCGAGCCTATGCACTGAGCGCGCGGGAGTGCTTGCGAATCGGCGCCGCATCAGCGGCGATGCCCGTTGATGCGGATCAACGTATTCGATCTCGCAAGGCTTAACATTCAACGTCGATCATCAGAGTCTGGAGCACGAGCCATGAGACGAATTGCAGTCGTCGCGCTAGCCACTCTCGCGGTCGCGCTATTTGCAACGGCGACAACCAGCTTGGCGCAGCAGCCTGATGCCGAGCAGGGCGACTCGCCGGCCGGCATGGGAATGATGGACGGCGAGAGGATGGGCCCGGGAATGATGGGCCACCAGGGGATGGGCCGCGGCGGCATGATGGGAATGATGGGCGGCGGCTGCCCAATGATGGGGATGATGGCGCGCGAGGCTGGCGCACCATCGTTTGTCGAGGGCCGCATCGCCTTCATCAAGGCCGAGCTCGGCGTCACCGATGCCCAGAAGGAGGCCTGGGATGCTTACGCCGCAGCGTTGCGCGAGAACCTAGAGAGCATGCAGAAGATGCGAACGTCCATGATGGGCGGCATGCGGTCCGGCAATCCCGTCGAACGCCTCGATCTGCACATCTCGACGATGGAGTCGCGGCTTCAATCGCTGAAGGAGATCAAGCCCGCGTTGGCAGCCCTCTATGCCGCGCTGAGTGAAGATCAGAAGAAGAAAGCCGACAGCTTGCTTACGGGCATGGGCTGCATGATGTGACGCTGCGAGCGCCCAAATATGCAGTGTTTCGCAGCAGCCCCACGCGGCCGAGCTTGCATGCGCAGTGGATATCGCTAAACAGCGGCGCGTGAGCAGCGCGACCACAACACCTACCATCTACGTCGATGCCGACGCCTGTCCGGTCAAGGACGAGGCGCTGCGCGTCGCCGAGCGGCACGGCCTGCCTCTGCATTTCGTGTCGAACTCGTGGATGCGGCTGCCTGACGGCCCGCTGGTCAAGCGCATCATCGTTGCCGACGGGCCGGACGCGGCCGACGACTGGATCGTCGAGCACATCGGTGCTCCGGACATTGCGGTCACTGCCGATATCCCGCTCGCAGCGCGCTGCCTGAAGAAGGGCGCGCAGGTGATCGGCCCGACGGGCAAGCCGTTCACCGAAGCCAGCATCGGCATGGCGCTGGCCATGCGCGAGCTCTCCGCCCACCTGCGCGAAACGGGCGAGAGCAAAGGCTATAACGCCAGCTTCGCGCGCCAGGACCGCTCGCGCTTTCTCGAAGCGCTGGAGCTCGCAGTGCGCCGTGCACGCGGCTAGTCGCGGGCGTAGACCGGAATGAGGAACTGCGCGTTATAGCCAGGTGCGGGCTGGGTCGGTGTCGCTCTGGCACGCTCGTAGTCGGTGCGCACGTAGAGCGTCCACTGGATGCCGGCGCCATCCTCGTCGAGCGCGCAAGGCGGCTGGCTATCGGGAAGCGGCAGGTCGATGGGAATGGTCGTCGTTCCGTCCTTTAGGCGCATCAAGCGGCCGGTCTCGATGGGATAGGTTTCCGACCAGACCATCTCGGTGCTCCATTTCTTGGTGCGGCGGCCTTTCGAATCCCGCGACCAGTGCCAGGTGCGGCGCTCGCAGGCGATCTCGACTTCGAGTGGCACGGGCGAGGGCATGCGGACGACGACGACGCCGCGAAAGCTATCGCCGAGATAGCCGGGTAGCGTGTCGATGCGTAGCGTCGAGGCGCCGTAGCGCCACCATGTGCGGGTGGCCCCGATGGCGCACAGCACGCCGATGAGGCCGCAAAGCGGCAGGATGACCGCGAAGGCGGCATCGACCCACGAGGAGCGCACGGCGGCGACGATCTTGTCGTGGTTGACACTCCAGATGAAGGCGCAG
Organism: Hyphomicrobium sp.; assembly: GCF_009026145.1. Classification (GTDB taxonomy): domain Bacteria; phylum Pseudomonadota; class Alphaproteobacteria; order Rhizobiales; family Hyphomicrobiaceae; genus Hyphomicrobium_A. Next base: position 7,021 of record NZ_WBUE01000011.1, on the reverse strand, counting down.
GCGCCGCACCAGCCGGCCGACCAGATCCACAGGAAGATGGTGACGGCGAGGCTCGAGCGGTCGACGACCTTGCGCGCGGCCCAGTCCGCATTGAGCATCCACGGCGCGCCTGGATGCAGTGCCGCGCGGCGCTCCTCGCGCGCAGCGCGAGCCGGAGCGTCGATGTAGTGAAGATAGTAGAGGCCGAGTCCGAAGGCGGTGAACACGCCGCCGACGACGGTGCAGATCACGGCCGTCGCGAGGTCGGCATCGCCACGCCGGAAAGCGCCGATGGCGCCCACCGAAGCGAGAATGCCAAGGAGCGTCACGCTGCCGAGGATCAGATGCATGACGACGGCGCCGAGGATGCGCCCGGCGCGCGATGATGCGGCCGATGTAGTGCTGCTGTCAGACATTTGAATGGACCTATATCCCCAGCGCGTCGTCGCGAAAGATCGGTTCGCCGGCGCGGATCCGCGCCTTGAGCGTCTCGCTCAAGTCGTCGTTCGCCTCGAGCGTTCCGTCATCGTTCTCGTAGAAGAATTCAGGCAGCAGGTACTGCGTCGCATCGTCCTGCCAGAGCACGACCTTGATGCCGCTGACCGGGCCGGAGATGTCGTAGCTCTGATCGTCGATGACGATCCCCTGCGCGGTGATGCCACCCCAGGCGCGGAAGCTGCCGTGGTTGTATTCGCAGTAGATCGTGCCGGCGGAGATAATTGGGCCGGCGGCGATGAGCGGCGCACCGCCTTTGATGATGTGGCGCACGGTGAGCGGGCCGAGCACGGCGAGGAACGGGCCGCCGTCGACGTTCGCATTGAGGATGTCGCCGTGGACTGCCAGCGAGCCGAGCGCTAGTACGCCGCGAAAGCTCTTTCCATCGTACTCGGCACATTCGTAGTCGAGGGCGAGGTCGCCATCAATCGCCGCGCCGTCAGGCAGCAGCAGCACACCGCTGCGGTCGTACTCGTCGGCGAAATTGAGCTCGTCGTCGAGCGCGATCTGCAGGTCGCGCGGCGCCATGTGGCGTGCGAGCACCGGCGCGAGCAGCGCCTTCGCTTCCTGGCTGGAGATCAACTTGCCGCCGGTGATGAGCACTGCGTGGATCCGTCCTTGGGGGAGCGGATCTATAGGATGCACGATACGCACACGGTGTTACGCGGGGAACAACAGCGTTTGCATCGTCAGGCGGCTCAGTCGAGCGTGCGGCGGAAGCGGCGCACGGCGAAGGTCATGGCCAGCGTCATGAGCGCCAGCAGCGCCAAGGCCTCGCGATGCAGGTCGTAGAGATCGGCACCCTTCAGCATGATGCCCCGCGCACGATGCGGATATAGTGCGTGAGTGGCAGTGCTTCGCCGATCATCTGCGCCCAGCCCGGCATGCCGGCGAAGGGAAACATGAAGCCGGAAAGCAGGATGTTGGGCAGGAAGAACATGAACGACATCTGAATCGCCTGCAGCTGGTTCTCGGCGATGGTCGAGAAGGTGTAGCCGATCGACAGGTTGGTGGCGATGAACAGTGTGCTGAGCAGCGCCAGCAGCCCGATGCTGCCGGTGATCGGCACCTCGAACACGAGGGTACCGAAGGAGAGGATCAGTGCCGCCTGCAAAAAGCCGATGGCGATATACGGCGTAATCTTGCCGATCATGATCTCGAGCGGCTGGATGGGCATGGCGAGCAGGCTTTCCATCGTGCCGCGCTCGATCTCGCGCGTGACCGACAGCGCGGTGAAAATGAGCATAGTCATGGTGAGGATCACGCCCAGCAGACCGGGAACGATGTTGAGGCTCGTCACCGCCGCCGGGTTGTAGCGCCGGTGCTGGCGTATCTCGAACGGGGTCACGGATTGCCGAGTTTCCGGCACGCTGCGATCGCGCGCCAGGGCGGTCGACACGACGCCCTCGAGCGCACCGAGAGCGGTTCCGGCGGCAACCGGATCGGTGGCATCGGCGGCGACCAGCAACGCCGGCCTGTCGCCGCGGCGCACGGCGCGCTCGAAGCCCGCCGGTATCTCGACCCCGAACAGAACATTCCCGGAGCGCATCAGGCCATCCATCTCGCTTTCCGAGTGCACGACCTCGACCAGGTCGAAGTAGGTCGTGTTGCGCAGCGCGGCGAGAATCGAGCGGCCCACGTCGCTGTCCTCGTAGGCGAGCACGGCCGTCGGCAGATGGCGCGGCGTCGTGTTGATGGCAAAGCCGAACAGCGTGAGCTGCAGCAGCGGGATGAAGATCATGGTGCCGAAGGTTAGCCGGTCGCGCCGCAGCTGCACGAACTCCTTGGAGAACATCGCCGCCGTGCGCACCAGCGCGCCCGGCCAGTGGCTGACAGCAAGGGCGCTCATCGGAAATTGTCCTGCGACCGCGACATAAGATCGATGAAGACATCCTCCAGAGACGGCTCCGACAGACGCGAGGTAAGATTACCCTCAAGCTTCGCCACCGTGTCGTCCAAGGCCGCGGCGTCGCGGCCGGCGACGTGCAGGCTGGTGCCGAACGGCGCCACCATGTCGACGCCGGGCATGCCGACCAGCTTTTCCGCAAGATCGTTGATCTCTGGGCCGCTCACGGTATAGGTGCGCAGGCGCGAGTCCTCGATGACCTGCGGGATGGTGCCCTGCGCCAACAGCTCGCCGTAGGCGATGTAAGCGATCTCGTGGCAGCGCTCGGCCTCGTCCATGTAATGGGTGGAGACGAGCACGGTCATGCCGTCGGCGGCGAGCTTGTGGATCTCGCCCCAGAACTCGCGCCGCGCCTTCGGATCGACGCCGGCGGTCGGCTCGTCGAGCAGCAGCAGGTCGGGCTTGGGAAGGATGCAGGCGCCGAGCGCCAGGCGCTGCTTCCAGCCGCCGGAGAGCGTGCCGGCCAGCTGACGCTCGCGCCCCTGCAGCCCCAGGCGCTCGATGGCCTGTACTACCGCGGCGCCGGGGTTCGGCAGCCCGTAGACGCGCGCCACGAACTCCAGGTTTTCCTTGATCGACAGGTCCTGGTAGAGGCTGAAGCGTTGCGTCATGTAGCCGACGCGCCGCTTGATCTTCTCGCGCTCGGTTATGATGTCGTAGCCGAGGCAGGTGCCGTGCCCACCATCGGGCGTCAGCAGCCCGCAGATCATGCGCAGCGTCGTCGTCTTGCCGGAGCCGTTGGGGCCGAGAAAGCCGTAAATCTCGCCGCGCCGCACGCGCAGGGAGAGATTGCGCACTACCTCTTTGCCGTCGAAGGATTTCGTAAGCCCCTCGACATCGATAGCGATGTCATCCTCATTTCTCGACATGAGCGGTCTCCCGTGGCGGCGCATTGAGCAGCGCGACGGATGCCGGTTGCCCGATGCGCATGTCCTCCGGGCGCTCGGGCAGCGCCTCGATGCGGAACACCAGCCGCGCGCGCTCCTCGAGGCTGTAGATCACCGGGGGCGAGAACTCGGCCTGCGCGGAGATGAAGCTGACGCGCGCGTAAAGATCGTCGCGGCAGCCATCGCAATTGATGCGCACGCGGTCCCCGATCGCGACGCTCGGCAAGATCGATTGCGGCACGAAGAAGCGGACCTTGACGTTCTGCGGCGGCAGAATGGAAACGATCGGCCGGCCGGGCTCGACCATCTCGCCGCCGCGGAAATAGACTTCCTGGATCGTGCCGGCCACCGGGCTCGCTCGCGCCCGGCGCTCCAGGCGCGTGCGCGCCGAGTTGAGCTTGGCTTGCGCCGAGCGCAGCGCCGCGTCGGCATCGTCGAAAGCCTTCTGCGAGCCGACGGCGCGCTTCAGCAGCACTTGCGCGCGGTCATAGGCCTGCTTGGCATTGGTGACGGCCGCCTCGTTGTCGGCGACCGCGGCGCGCTGCAGATCATCATCGAGCGTGAACAGCGGCGAGCCCACCTGCACCGTCGAGCCTTCGCGAACGGCCAGCGTCTCGATGCGCCCGATCTCGTCGGGGCTGACGAAGACGAAATCCGCCTCCACCCACCCCTGGTACTGGCGCGGCGCGTCGTGGGGAACAAGGTAGTAGTACGAGGCGACGCCGCCGCCGACCGCCAGCAGCACGAGGACAAGGGCGGCGAGCTGGCGTTTCATTGCGGCGTGCTCCTTGCGCGCGCGGTGAGCACGTCGCGGTGCGCGCGCAGAAAGTCGGCGACATCGAGCGGCTTGATGCGCGCGAACAGTGCGTCCCAGATGACGGCGAGCAGCAACGGCGCGGCAACGAGCTGCGGGTAGCGGGCGATGGCATCGTTCGGCAGCTCGCCGCGCTCGGCCGCGCGCTGCGCGATCTTCGCCACCATCGGCAAGATGCGTCCCACGACATCGCGATAGTAGAACTCGGCGATGCGCGGAAAGCGCGGGCCTTCGGCGAGGATCAGGCGGATGATGAGCTTGCGGCGGGTGCCGAGAACTTCCTTCTCGAACAGCTCGAACATCGCGTCGAGCATGGCCGCCATGGGCAGGTCGGGAGCGGCGGCGAGCGCGCCGAGGCGCTCGACGATCGGCGAAGCCGCCCCGCGCACGACCTCCTCGAACAACGCCTCCTTGTCCTTGAAGTAGAGGTAGAGGGTGCCCTTGGCGACCCCGGCTTTGGCGGCGACGTCATCGAGGCGCGCGGCCTCGAACCCGCTCTCCGCGAACACCGTCAGCGCGGCATCCAATATGGCCTCGCGGCGGGCTGCAGGCTCCGCCTTGCGATTGCGTGCTGGCACGGCCTCCGGCATCCGGCAACTCCTATGACTGACGCGTCAGTCATTGACTAGGGCCAATTACCCGGGCTTGCAAGGGCCAAAAGATGGGTTGCGGGACATTTGTGGTCCCCAGCCCTGAGGCGGATGAGCGCTTTGGCGCGCGCCCCAGACTGTCCGAGCCGCGCGCATCGGCTGCCGGCGGATCGGTCGAACGCGCGCTCCGCTAGCGCAGGGCGATACGGTCGGCGCCGAGGATCGCCCCCGGATTGCGCAGCGATCCCTCCTGCAGCAGGACGACGACGCCGTCGTAGTCCTCGCCGCGTGACAGCGCGATCTTCTGCGTCACCGGCGCACCCGACCATTCGCCGAGCAGAATGATGTCGCGCGCGATGTTGGTGTAGGTGACCTTGTGGCGGGCATTCTCGCCGCGCCCGATGGCCACCTCGCGCGAAGCGAAGTACGGCAGCACGACGATTGTTGCTCTCTGCGCGGCAACGCCGGTGGCGGCACCTACGGTGACGACGATTTCGCCTTCGCGGTGCTGCGCCATGAGCGGCACGCCGGCCGGCGCCGTCGTGGCCGCGGCGGCGTCGATGGCGCGGCGGTTGCCGCCGTTGGCATGCTCGCTGCCGTTGACGACGGCCTGCGGCGTGTAGACCTGCCCGTCGCCGCGCATGCGCGAATACGCCACCTGGCGCTCGGTGAAGGCGTGCTTGGCGAACGTATCCTTCCAGCCGAGCCGGTCCCAGTAGTCGACGGGCAGCGACAGAACGATGAACTGCGGATCGCCGGCGAGCGTGGCGAACAGCCGGTCGGCCGGCGGGCAGGATGAGCAACCCTGGCTGGTGAACAGCTCCAGCACCGTGGGCGGCGCTGCTGCAGCTCCGGATCCGATGCTGGCGGCCAGCAGAAGCGCGGCCATCATACGTGTGTGCAGGCGGACGCGCATGCGCGTTGCTCCTCGATGCGTACGGACTGTCCTGCTATTCGTCGATGCGTACGGACTGTCCTGCTATTCGGCCACCGCCGCTATTCGTTACGCGCTCTTCACGCCGGCCGAGACGAGGTCGGTGTCAGTCGACAACGACGCGCGCTGCCGCATGCCACTCATTGTTGCCGCGGCCTCAGCGCGCTGAGCTTAGGGCGGATCGGGAGGCGCGTGGCGCCGAGAATGGCGCCGGGCCGCTCCGGCGTGCCCGCCTGCAAGAGCACGACGATGCCGTCGTATTGCGCGTAGTCGTTGAGCGGCAGCTTTTGTTTGACCGGCTTGCCGTCCCATCGTCCGACCGGCACGATGTCGCGCACGAGGTTCGCATACCTGAGCGTCTCGCCACCGCGCATGGGTATCTCGCGCGAGGCGACGAACGGCAGCACGGTGATCATGGCGCCGGAGGATGCCGCACCCTTCGCCGCGCCGACGGACACGACGATCTCCTCCCCGACCGGCATCGCCTTCACAGGTACCGACAGCACGCCGGCCGTTTGCGCGACGGCGTCGCCGATCTCGGCGATATCGGAGCCTTCCGCCTGCGCCGCGCCGTTGATCACCGCCTGCGGCGTGTAGAGGAAGTCCTCGTTGCGCACATCGGCGTAGGCCGACTGGCGCTCGGTGAACGCCGGCTTGGCGAGCGCGTCCTTGCGTCCTGGCCGGTCCCAGGAGTCGACCGGCATGACTAGCGTGATGAGGTCGGGATGGCGCGCGAGCTCGACGAACAGCGCGTCGGCGGGCGGGCAGGAGGAGCAGAACGGGCTGGTGAACAGCTCGACGACGGCGCGCGGCTTCGCCACGACGACGGCGCGCGGCTTCGCTTGCGTAGCCCCCGTCAGAACCGTCAGCACGGCGAGCGCGAGCACGAACGTATTTCGACGCATTACCTGGAACCCTCGATTGCACGCCGCCCGAAAGGCAGTGTTCCTCCCAATCGCGGCCTCGATGCGGCAGCTTCAGCGATGTGCGGTTAAGGCTCCCCTTCCCCCCTTGAGGGGAGGGCGAAGATGTATGCTACCCTGCGCTTGAGCACTCGCTCGGCGCGCGCCATATTCGGCCCATGCCCCCTCCCCCCAAGGACAACGACAGGATCCCGAAGCCGCGCCCCTCGCGCGCGGGCAAATCCGGCAAGCCCGTGCCGCCGCCGCCCGAGACGGCGGCCGGTACGCCGGAGGTGCGCGCGCGCGGCAAGGCCAGGAGCAGACGCGCCGAGCCTACGACAGGCCCTGGATTGAGCGAGGCGCCGCAGACCGCCTTCACGTCAACTCCCTCTCCCCGCGCCCCTTCGGCGGGGAGAGAGGGCGGGGGTGAGGGGCAGCTACGAGCAGCGCCAGATTTTGCCCCTCACCCCGACCTTCTTCCCGTAAACACGGGGAGAGGGGATAGCGCCGCGCA
>NZ_WBUE01000058.1 GCF_009026145.1 Hyphomicrobium sp. | reverse complement strand
CCCCTATCCCCTCCCCACAAGGGGGAGGGGAAGCGTTCTGCAAGGGCGGAAGCAGCGAGCGGCGAGGGGGCGCGCGCGGAGCGCGAGGATAAGGACATCCTGCGCAACAAGAACGAGACGCACGAGCGCATCACGTTCTCGGCGCGCTTTGCCTGTCCCGTGTCCGGCTTCACCATCGACGAGATCGAGCCGCGCCTGTTCTCGTTCAATGCGCCGGCCGGCGCCTGCCCCAAGTGCGACGGCCTCGGCACCGAGATGCGCTTCGAGGCCGAGCTGGTGGTGCCCGACGACACGCTGAGCCTGAAGCAGGGCGCGGTCTACCCCTGGGCCAAGACGGGCAACACCTCGCCCTACTACGAGCAGACGCTGGAGGCTCTCGCCAGGCACTTCAAGGCGTCGATGGCGACGCCGTGGAAGGACCTGCCGAGGAAGGTGCGCGATGCCATCCTGTTCGGCACCGGCGAGGAGGAGGTGGAGTTCGTCTACGAGGACGGCGTGCGCCGCTACCGCAACGTCAAGCCGTTCGAGGGTGTGATCGGCAACGTCGAGCGCCGCTTCCGCGAGACCGATTCCGACTGGGTGCGCGAGGAGCTGTCCCGCTACCAGGCCGCGCACCCCTGCGACGCCTGCGGCGGCTATCGCCTCAAGCCCCAGGCCCTCGCCGTCAAGATCGACGCCCGGCACATCGGCCAGGTCACCGATCTGTCCATCCGCGCCGCCAACGACTGGTTCGCCGAGCTGCCGGGGAAGCTCAGCAGGAAGCAGAACGAGATCGCCACCCGCATCCTGAAGGAGATCCGCGAGCGCCTCCAGTTCCTGGTCGACGTCGGCCTCGACTATCTCACGCTGTCGCGCTCGTCCGGCACGCTGTCGGGCGGCGAGAGCCAGCGCATAAGGCTGGCCTCGCAGATCGGCTCAGGCCTCACCGGCGTGCTCTATGTGCTGGACGAGCCTTCCATCGGCCTGCACCAGCGCGACAACGCCCGCCTGCTCGAGACGCTCAAGCACCTGCGCGACATCGGCAACACGGTGATCGTCGTCGAGCACGACGAGGACGCCATCCTCAGCGCAGACCACGTGGTTGACATCGGCCCCGGTGCCGGCATCCACGGCGGTCACATCGTCGCCCAGGGCACGCCCGACGAGATCATGGCCAGCGCCGACAGCCTCACGGGCCAGTATCTCACCGGCGTGCGGCAGATCCCGATGCCGAAGAAGCGGCGCAAGCCGAACGGCAAGGTCCTGAAGGTCATCGGCGCGCGCGAGAACAACCTGAAGGATGTGACGGCCGAGATCCCGCTGGGCCTGCTCACCTGCGTCACCGGCGTGTCCGGCGGCGGCAAGTCGACGCTGCTGATCGACACCATCTACAAGGCGGTGGCGCGCCGCCTCAATAACGCGCGCGAGCACCCCGGCGCGCACGACCGCATCGAGGGGCTGGGGCATCTCGACAAGGTCATCGACATCGACCAGTCGCCGATCGGCAGGACGCCGCGCTCCAACCCGGCCACCTACACCGGCGCCTTCACGCCCATCCGCGAGTGGTTCGCGGGCCTGCCGGAAGCCAAGACGCGCGGCTATCAGCCGGGCCGCTTCTCCTTCAACGTCAAGGGCGGGCGCTGCGAGGCCTGCCAGGGCGACGGCGTCATCAAGATCGAGATGCACTTCCTGCCCGACGTCTATGTCACCTGCGACCAGTGCAAGGGCAAGCGCTACAACCGCGAGACGCTGGAGGTGAAGTTCAAGGACAAGTCGATCGCCGACGTGCTCGACATGACCGTGGAGGAGGGCGCGGAGTTCTTCAAGGCGGTGCCGTCGATCCGCGACAAGCTGGAGACGCTGGCGCGGGTGGGCCTCGGCTACATCCACATCGGCCAGCAGGCCACCACGCTGTCGGGCGGCGAGGCGCAGCGCATCAAGCTCGCCAAGGAGCTCTCCCGCCGCGCCACGGGGCGGACGCTGTACATCCTCGACGAGCCGACCACGGGCCTGCACTTCCATGACGTCGCCAAGCTGTTGGAGGTGCTGCACGAGCTCAGCGATGCCGGCAACACGCTGGTGGTGATCGAGCACAACCTGGAGGTCATCAAGACCGCCGACTGGATCATCGACTTAGGCCCCGAAGGCGGCGACGGCGGCGGGCGCATCGTCGCCGAAGGCACGCCCGAGGACGTGGCCAAGGTGAAGGAGAGCTACACGGGGCAGTACCTGCGCGACCTGCTTGGGCGCCGCAGCGGCAACGGGCGGGGGAAGAGGCAGGCGGCGGAGTAGGGACAACTCGGTTTCTTCACAGAATTAGAAACTTCACCTCTACGGTCTTGTCGCCCTGCCTGTGAACACCTTCCAGATCTCGCCGCATACCCTCGCCATTCACAAGGTTTTGACGAGGGTCAAACACAACGCACCACAGTCGCTGACATTGAGGATGCTGACGATAGTGGCCAATATCGATCTGCAGCTCTTGCCCAACCGTCTTTGCGTGCAGAGCATCGCGAACGAACTTCAGTTCAACGACAGTGCCATGTTCCGGCAGCAGAAAATCCATACGCGTTGATTTTCCGGCATAACTTGGCGTGTATTCCTCGGGCCGGATATCCTTTACCCAAGGCCTCAGTAGGACGTGAAGAAGGTCTTGAACATCGTACTCATTGTCGAAGGTTAGTCGTACTGAGTCACTTTGCCATGGGTACCGCCGACCGGGAATCAGCGATTTGACTGATTCCTTGGACGGGGGCGGCGATGGCGAAGAGGCGGGCGCGCACGAGCGGCGGGCGGTTGTCGGATT
>NZ_WBUE01000002.1 GCF_009026145.1 Hyphomicrobium sp. | reverse complement strand
CCCTCGATCCTCAAGACGGAGCGCCCGCCCCGTTACCGTGCGCCGATCAGTTGGTTAGCGCATCGTGAGCCGGTGGCTCAGACCTTCGCGCGCAGCGCTCTCCCGCGCGAGCGGGTTCGTTCATCTCCAACCGAAGCTGACCCGTTCGCTTACCTGAGACCTTAATTCAGGCGCGCGAGTCATCCTGCGTACATGCGGAGGCGGTGGGACACTCCTACGCAAAACGCAGCGGTAAGCGGCGAGGAGATCTGCTGTCCCACTTTTCAGTAAGTCATTGGCGCCGCCCGAATATTGCACTCCCCTACGGGGCGCCATCATAGTTTATTACGTAATATCAATGCACTAGGCTGTCCCAGCAGCAAATCTTAAACTCAAAGTACCCTGCACTGTCGGACAAGTCCGCCACCGAAGCAGACCCACCATCTGCTTGCGCTGAAGGGCTACTATTGAGCCTATGCAGACCTGCAGCACGCATGCATCATCTGCGGAAGCCGCGCGCCCATTCAGTGGCCAGCCAAAGCATGATGCTGACCATGGCCCACGCGGCGTTTGTGCCGAGCGTGTAGTTCGCGAGGAAGGACGGCGCATCTCGGACAAGATGCGCCACAGCACCTCGGACAAGATGCGCCACAGCACGAAGGCCATCACACCCAGGTACGCGCCCCAGCCGAGTACCAGAGCTGCGCCAATTGCCACTCGCAAAGTTACCCTCGTCTCTCTCGGCGGCCTCAGACGCCTGCGCATCACTGTTTCGGAACGTAGGGCTCGCGTTCCGTTCTCACGCGCAGGCACGTTTGGCGCCATGCTTCTTTCGTCATGTGCGTGCCGGGGTCCCACCGCTTCATGCAGGACTCGAGACTTTCATTTCCCAGGTAGAGGGGTCTTGGCTTTGCTCGGAAGTCGGCGCCCTGTCGGTGGTCTCCTGCTGTTGGGCGAGAGCGTTTCCAGCAAATGCGAACGCCAATAGGCAGAAGAAGGCGCGCACGCCCCTCGAGCCGCTCGCAGACATATTGAAGCCATTGCCCATCGCCGTCGCTCCTAGTGACCTTCGAGAAATACGTAGTTCTCCCAACTGCGCATGCGCATGAGGATTTTGCGGATGATCGCGAAATGATGCCAAAATGGTGTATATAGAGCTACCTGTGCAGCCGCCCCGCCGGGAATGTTGTACATTGACGTGTCCTCGTCGAGTTCGATGACGGCTACAGCGCGACCGCCCCTTCTCGCTCTCCCATATCCTGCATGGATCCACTGGCCTGGTGCGATTGCATCGAGCACCCGCACGACCTTGCCCTTGAACACGCGCCCCGGAACGGCATCGAAAGCCACTTCGGCCTCATCGCCTGGGAGTACGCGCTGCAACGCGTTCTGCTGGAAACCGGCGGCGAGCGTGCGATCGTCGTCGTGGACGAATACCATCACCGGTCGCAGCGGGGCCGGGATAACGTACATGCCAGGCCGTAACGCGAGTTGCGTCACGAAGCCCGGACCGGGGGCCCGCACCGTTGTCATGTCGAGATCGAACTCGGCGTCGCGTAGATCAGCGCGCAGGCGTGCCACAGACGTGTGCACGCCGCCGATCTGCGATTCATAAGCGACACGCGCCTGCTCGGTTTTCGCGATTACCTCCTGCAGCGCGCCCTCGGCGGCGAGATAGGTCGTGCGGCGGTTCTCGACATCGGCCAGCGAGAACGGCAGATCGCGTCCAGCCGCGCGTATGATCGCCTTGGTGCACATGCCGCACAATAGGTCTCGAGCGGTGTTTGCTCGCCATCCGAGGTTACTCTCGGCAAGGCCGCATGGGGCGAGCATTCCGCCGGTCACGCAAATGGTACCGAGAGCACGGTTCCGTCTGCAAACGGCCAGTGCTCTGCGCCGCGTCTTGTCAGCAATCTTTCGATACAAATATCCTGCGTACAGCATTGCTTGGACACAGCTGGACCAAGGCAGGCAATAATTGTGCCGCAGGTGTGCACCCAACGAATGATTTGGGTGCACCGCGATGAAGCTGAGCAGACTTGCAGTTGAAAGGTGGAATGGTCGTCGGTGGATCCGAAGTCGGGTCGCGCACGCGTTCGGTGTGCAGGGCGACCTGCAGATTTGTTGGGCACCAGAGCTGCCGATCATTTACATCAGCAACGCCAAGGCCGGTTGCTCGACGATCAAAAACAGCCTGAAGCACGCCCAAGCAAACTTCTATGCAAGGAATAACCTACGCGGCTTCCGGCGGGACACCGATCCCCACGTGAGTGACGATTGCCTGCGGAGTCGTGGGCTCCCTATCGAATCCTGTCGGGCACGCTACGTCATCTCGAGTGTCCGCAACCCCTATGCCCGCGCACTGTCGGGCTACCTGGACATGATCGAAGGGCGCCATGTCGGGCAGTATCCGGAGTTGGGGTCGAAAAGCTCCGCCAGCTTTGAAGATCATCTCCACGCCCTGGCTTCCCGGCAACCGCGGATACTCAACGTGCATTTCCGTCCGCAATACCTCAACATCGGCGCGCCGCATATCCTGTTCGACGCCATTTTCTTTCTGGAGAGCATCGCCGCCATGACAGCGGTGCTGGCAGGTCCGTTGGGCGAGTTCAGCCTCCAGACCTTCGCTCCGCATTCGAGACGCGCCGGTTCACGGTTGATGAGCTACTACAGCCGCCGCACCGTGGAGCTCGTCCGACAGATCTACGCGCGAGACTTTGAGCTCTTTAACTACAGCACGGACATCTCAGAGGCGTCGACCGCGCCTGGAGCGTACCTCGGGCTCCGAGGGGTGGTCCGCGACGGCGCCCAACCCCTGACCGAACCCGCAGCTGGAATTTCGGCGCTGATCCCCACCGTGCGTTTCCAGCGGCTCATCGAGATGAAGGTGCTTTAACCCAGCTGCGACTAGGCCACCGATGACGAGTTCTGACCGCCACATCGTGGTCGAGACCAGCGAAGAGGAGTTTGAGGCCCTGGCGGCAAAGCCAGCTTTTACACTATCCTGGGCATGGTACCGACGAACATGCTCTCGCAGCAGTGTGCACGTTAGTTGGTGATGCGTAGCTCGAAGGGGTGTTTGCGAATATTTCGCTGGCAGCCAGCATTGCTGCCCACACCTGATTCTGAATAGAGGTTTCCAGCCCGTGTCATCATTTCCGCCGCGAGCTCCTCGTTCCCCGGCCGTGCGAAGAGAACGCGCGGGCCGGTCGGCGAAAAGCGATCCTACCTAGACATCGGCGCGCCGCTGCGGAAACCCTCAACCGACGTCCCCGCAGCACGGTCGATCATCGCCTTCTACTGCTCTGCCGCCTCGCGTGAAATATAATTTTGAAGATGGGCGAGGTCGATGAATTGGTCCGCCTGCCGGCGCAGCTCGTCCGCAACCACTGGCGGATGGGCATTCAAGGTCGAGACCACGCTGACCCGCTTGCCGCCGCCTTGCAGCGCCGCGGCCAGACAACGGAAAGCGCCATCGCCCGAGAACAGGACGACATGTTGCACGGCATCGTCGAGCTGCATGGCTTGCACCGCCAGCTCGACGTCCATGCTGCCTCTGATCCTTCGTCGCCCGGACGCGTCCGTGCACTCCTTCAGCAGCTTAGTTATGACGGTGAACCCATTGTATTCCAGCCAGTCGAGAAGAGGGCGGATCGATCGCTCTGTGTCCTCCGTTAGTGCCGTGAAATAGTACGCACGCAGCAACTGTGTCCGCTGCCGAAAGAGCATCAGGAGCAGCTTGAAATCGATGTCGAAGTCGAGTGATTTGGCGGTTGCCGCGAGATTGGGCCCGTCGATGAAAAGGGCAATGCGCTCGTTGGGCAAAAAACTCATTTCGGGCCCCGTCGCAGGGAGAGGTATGGACGCGTCGCTCATGCGCGCACCCGCGCGGAAGCTGAGATGAATACCCCAAGCGTTTTCGCCAGCCATCTCTCCAGATCATCCATCACCGTGAATACGGCTGGCACATAGATGAGGCTGAGGGCGGTCGAGCTGAGGAGACCGCCGATGACCGCGATGGCCATCGGAGCGCGGAACTCCGCATCGGCGCCGATGCCCAAGGCGATCGGTAGCATGCCCGCGGCCATGGCGACGGTCGTCATGATGATGGGACGGGCACGCTTGCGCGCCGCGTCCAGCAACGCTGTCGTGCGGTCAAGTGCATGATCGCGGCGCGCCACGATGGCGTACTCGACCAGCAGGATGGAGTTCTTGGCGGCGATACCCATCAGCATGAGAATGCCGATAAGCGCCGGCATCGACAGCGACGTGCCCGTCGCCAACATGAGGCCGAGAGCGCCACCCAGCGAGAGCGGCAGCGCCGTCAAGATCGTCACCGGCTGCAGGAACCCGTTGAACAGAAGCGTAAGCACAAACAACAGCAGGACGATGCCGGAGCCGATCGCCAGCGCGAAACCGCTGAACAGCTCCTGCATGCGCTCCGAATCGCCGGCGGCGTTGCGCGAGATTCCGGCCGGAAGGCGTTGCATCGATGGGAGCGCGGAAATGCTGGCTTCAGCATCCCCGATGGTCAAGCCCGCGAGTTCAGCTTCTACGGTCGCACTGCGCCGGCGGTCGACGCGATCGATCTGGCTTGGGCCGGAGCCGAGGGTGATGTCTGCCACCGAGCTCAGTGGCAGCGTGCCGGACGACGCCGGTACCTGCAGGCTGCTGATGCGTGCAATGTCCGCCCGCGCACTCTCGTCCAACATAACGCGGATAGAAATCTGACGATCCTTGAGGTTGAACTTCGGCAGGTTCTGATCGGCGTCACCGAGCGTGGCGATGTTCGCCGTCGCGGCGATGGTCTCGGTCGAGATGCCGAGTAGCGCGGCTTTGTCGCCTTTGGGCGTGATCTGTATTTCCGGGCGCGCGAGGCTCGAGGTTGAACCGGCGTTCTGGAAACCTGCCACGGAACGCATCTCGCGCGTTAAGGCGGACACGGTCCGCGCCAAAAGGTCCACATCATCGGCCAGGAGCGTCACCTGGATCTTGGCGCCGGATACACCGTCCGCACCGAAGCGCACGCGCGCGCCAGGAATTCTCGCAAGGTCAGGTCCCACCGCCGCTTCGAATTGCTGCTGGGTCAGCCGGCGCTCGCCGCGCGGCTTGAGGTTGACCGTCAGCGTCGCCTTGCGTACCGCACCAGCGGTGGACGTGCCCCCGCCGGGACCTGATGACGTTTCGGTTCCCATCGTCGCATAGACGGACTCCACTTCCGGTCGCCCCAAGAGAATGGCGACGGCCCTGCGCGTCGCCGCGTCGGTGTCGGCGAGCGTCGACCCCGGCGATAGCTCGACGCCTAGAATTGCGCGACCGCGATCGGACGCCGGTATGAAATCGCTCGGCAGAAACCGAACGAGCGACAGCGAAACGGCAAAAAGGACGATGCCGCTGGCGACGGTCAGCCACCGCCACCGCAGGGTCCAATTGAGCAGCCGGAGGTAAGGCGGGACCCAACGCGCCTCGTCGGGCTCGTGTCGGTCGGCGCGCATCAGATAGGCGCCCATAAGCGGCGTCAACATGCGCGCCACGACGAGCGAGAAGAACACCGAGGTGCAGACGGCGATGGCAAAGGCTTTGAAGATCTGGCCGGGGATGCCGGGCATGAAACCGACCGGCGCGAACACGGCGATGATGGAGAAGGTCGTCGCGACCACGGCGAGCCCGATCTCGTCGGCAGCCTCCATGGCAGCCTCGTAGGCGCTTTTCCCCGATTGGCGCATATGGCGCACGATGTTCTCGATCTCGACGATGGCGTCATCGACGAGAATGCCGACAACCAGCGCAATGCCGAGCAGAGATATGTTGTTCAACGACTGGTTGAGCAGGTACATCACGCCGAAGGTGGGGAGCAGGGAGAGGGGCAGGGCGACGCTGGAAACAAGCGTGGCGCGCACGTCGCGCAGAAACAACCACACCACCGCAACGGCCAGCAGTGCGCCCACTACCAGTGCTTCCAACGCCGCGTCGTATCCCTCCATCACCCAAGGGGTCGAAGAGGTGACCTCGCGGATGCTGACTTCGGGATGCGCCGACGCGAAAGCTTCAACCTTCGCCCGCACGCTTTCGGCGACCGCGACCTCGCCGGTGCCGACCGATCTGTAGACACTAAAGCCAATGACCTCATCGTTGTTGAAGCGAGCACGCTGCCGGGGTTCGGCCCATGAGCTTTCGACGGGGCCGAGGTCGGAGAGCTTCACAGAGCGGCCGTCGCTGAGGGCGAGGCGCGTGGCGCCAAGCGCCTCCACGTCGGCGGCGCTCCCGACGGTGCGGATGGCCTGCTCGGCGTTACCAAGCGTCAGGCGGCCACCCGGCTGGTTGATATTCTGCGCCTTGAGCTTCTGTGAGATCTCCGACGCCGTGACGCCGAATGCCATCAGCCGGTCGGGGTCCAGGCGGACGCGGATCTCGCGGTCGACGCCGCCGGCGCGCGCGATGCTCGAAACGCCCTTTGCGGACAGCACGGCCTTGGCAATGTCATTGTCGATGAACCAGCTCAGCTCATCGGGGGCCATCGTCGGCGCACTGACCACGAAAGTCAGTATCGGCTGACCGGTGTTGTCGACGCGGTGCACGGTCGGCTCGAGGACATCGCTCGGCAGATTGGCGCGGATCGATTGGACGGCGTTGCGCACGTCGTCGGTGGCGCGATCGATATTGGTACCGAGGGCGAACTCGACATTCGTTGATGAAGAGCCCTCGTTGACGGTCGAGCGGATGTGATCGACGTTGCCCAGCCCGGCGACGCTATCCTCAACGAGGCGCGTCACCTGTGTTTCCATCTCGGTCGGCGCGGCGCCTGACCGGGTCACCGTGACCGTGACGGTCGGGATGTCGGTGTCCGGCATGTTGTTGATTCTGAGCTTTGCGAAGCAGACGCCGCCGGCAAGCGACAGGAGGAGGAAGAGGACGATGGTGGGGACGGGATTGCGAATGGCCCAGGCGGATATCTGGTTCATGGCGTGCCGCCGGCGAGCTTCTGGACCGATGCGACTTCGGCACGGACTCGATCACCGTCGTTGAGCAATCCAGCTCCCTCAACGACGATGCGTTCACCAGCGACGACACCCTGCAGAACC
Source organism: Hyphomicrobium sp. (assembly GCF_009026145.1). Classification (GTDB taxonomy): domain Bacteria; phylum Pseudomonadota; class Alphaproteobacteria; order Rhizobiales; family Hyphomicrobiaceae; genus Hyphomicrobium_A. The sequence continues at coordinate 299,998 of NZ_WBUE01000002.1, read as the reverse complement.
TCCACGACCGAACTCGTCTTGCGACCGATTGTGATCGCCTTGAGCGCGACGGCACCGTCATCGCCAACGGTGAAAACGGCGGCCTTGCCGTCGCGCCAGATAAGTGCGCGTTGCGGCACGGCGAGCGCGGTTGCACGCTCGGTCTCGATCTCCGCCCGCACGAACATGCCGGGCTTCAATTCGGTCGTCGCCGGCAATTCGACATGTACTGTGCCAAGCCGGCTCTTTGCGTCCACGATCGGCGCCACAAGGCGCACCTTCCCGGCGGAGGTATGCCCGTCGGGTCCGATGATCTGCACCGCTTGCTGAGGCTTGATGCGTGTTAGGTCAGACTCAGGTACGAGTGCGTCGACCTCGATGCGGCCCTCCTGGACGATGCGGAACATCTCGGTGCCGGTCTGGACCACTTGGCCCAGGGTCACGTTACGCTTGCCGATGGTCCCTGCCGTCGGCGCAGTGACACTCGTTTGCGCCAATTTGGCGCGGCTCTCTTCGAGCACTGCTCGCGCGGCCGCCAGCTTGGCGGAGGTCGTTTTGACGAGCGTTTCCCGCTGCTCAACGGATTGTTGGCTGATAACGCCTGCTGAAACAGTATGCGCGCGTCGCACGTCCGACTGCGCGTTGGCGAGCGTGGCCTCAATCTCGCTGATGCCAGCCTGTTGCTGCGCAATTTGGGCGAGCAGGACCGACGCGTTGAGCCGCGCAAGGAGCTGTCCCTTAGTAACGACATCTCCCTCGTCGGCCGCGACTTCGACGACGGCCAGCCCACTCGCTTCGCTGCCGATGGGCATTTCGCGCCACGCGACCACCGTGCCCGTCGCCATAACCGCGCTGCCGACGTCTTGCTCCTGAACGGGAGCGACCGAGACCGTCAATGCAGGTCTGACCTCATCTGCCCGGGATACAGACAAGAGCATGGCCAGCAGCATGAATCCGATGGTCAGCAGTGTCCCTACGCGCATGAATGCGGTCATTTTCGATGTATCCAAACGGAAGGCAGGTGGAGGATCGAGGTGGAGGCGGCGACCGCGGTGCGCCGCCTCCTGGTGGTCATCGCGCGGGTGGAGGGGGAAGACCATCGCGCGGACCAAAACCCTCAGGCAACCTGGCGGCCGGCCCTGGTCCGAAATTTCCGGGCCGCGGTCCGAAGGGCGGCATGGGGCCGCCTGGAGGCGGCCCCAGTCGAGCTTCCAGATCCGCTATCTTCTGGAGCTGCTCCGGTGTCAGCTTGCCGCGCAACGCATCGATCGCCTTGATCAGCGCTTCGGCACCGCGGCCACGCTTCAGGGCGTCCTCGGCCAGGATCCGCGAGAGCGAAAACGGCTCCGGTTTGTCTTGGACTTGTGGGCCGGCATTATTGCGCGGGAGAGGCATAGGCGGCCCCGCGACGATCAGCAGGGCATCGGTGAAATCGCGCCAGGCATCGAGCTGTCCGCTGCGAATGCCGATCTCGATCTCGAGGGCACTCAGTAGCTTGGGTAAACCGCCTGGCCCGAACATGGCAGGCGGCGGAACGGGCGGCGCGCCATGCGGCGGAGGACCGACCTGCTGGAGTGAGGGCTCGGGCTGTGGCCGTCCGCCTGGCGGAGGCGGCGCCTGGGCGAGGAGAATTTCCGCTGGCTCTGTAATTTCCGTGGTTGCGGGGGCAATGGGAGTTTGCCCTCGGGCGGGAGGCGTAAGCAGAGGTACGCTTACAACCGCGAGCAGGCGGGCAAGGTTTTTGGTGTGACGCATCGGCGTATCCTCAATGGTTGACACGCCGTTAATTGGAGCTTGATCGTTGCGGGCTTAGGACGCGCAATGTCCTAATGTGTCGCTACTGAAGAGATTTGTGTCCGAACGTTGCTGAGGGGCCAAACGCGATCTTTCGTTACAATATGCCCCTCGTTGCCAGGCTTGTCCGGGGTTAAAAGCGGGCTATCCGAACTCAAACAATTGCACCCATGACCTCGGCCTCACCTCAAATCCTCGTCGTCGACGACGACCATGAAATTCGTAAGCTGCTGGCGCGCTATATCGAGAGCCAGGGCTTTCGCGTTCTGCTTGCGGCGAGCTGCCGGGAGCTGCATGAGCGCCTCGCCACACATCAGATCGATCTCGTCGTTCTCGACGTCATGTTGCCGGATGGGTCGGGGCTTGATATGTGCCGCGATCTCCGTGTCCAGCGGTCCAAGGTGCCGATTATCCTGCTAACGGCTCTCAAAGAGGACGTGGACCGCATCATTGGCCTCGAGATTGGCGCGGACGACTATCTCGGTAAGCCCTTCAATCCCCGCGAACTCATTGCGCGGGTAAAGGCGGTACTGCGTCGGCGCACGGAGGTCATTTCCATCGATAGCGCAGGAAAGACCTATCGCTTCGAAGGCTTCAGCGTCGATCCGCAAACGCGCCGAGTGACCGATCCCAAAGGCGACGCCATCGAGTTGACGGGTGCCGAGTTCGATCTGTTGCAGACCTTCCTCGATCGGCCCGGCCGCGTGCTCTCGCGCGATCAACTGTTGGACCTGACGCGCGGTCGCGATGGAGATGTGCTCGATCGCTCCATCGACGTTCTGGTGAGCCGGCTGCGCCGCAAGCTGGGCGACAGTAACGCGGTGCAGCTCTTCAAGACCGTGCGCAATGGCGGATACCAGCTGGCAGCGAAGGTCGATGTCGTCGCCGACGTGACGCCATGAGCTCGTTGCGCTTCAAGCTCGCGGTGCTTCTCGTGGTTGCCATCGTATCGGTGGTGGGACTGCTGACCGGCGTGCTTCTTTATTTGCTCGGCCCGCCGAGGCCCAGGCATACGACTGACCCCGTCGCGCAGCAGATCGAGATGCTTGCGCGGGCGGCGGTCCACGGCGCCGGCGCACTGCCGACGGCAGCGCAGCCCTCAGCCGGGCGAGTCAATGACGGCCTGACGCGACGGTTGCGCGAAACGCTTGCCGCCCGGGGACATAACCTTCCTGTCATCGTCTCGCGCGCGGGGCGACAGGCGGCCGCGGTCGTCTCTATTCCCATCGAGGGCCGCGGATGGCTCCTCATGCCCCTACCCGATCTGCCGCCTCCTGAAGGAGGAATATGGAACGTTCTGCTCGGATGGCTTGCCCTCATCACCTTCGGAGCGACAGCAGTCGCGATCTTCGCTGCCAATCGCATGGTGAAGCCGCTGGTCATGCTTGAGGAAGCCGTGGCCTCGGTAGGGCCGGAAGCCATGCTACCGCTTCTGCCGGAGCGCGGTCCTGCTGAAGTACGCGCAACCGCCAAGGCGCTTAATTCACTATCATCGCGGCTGAGGAGCGCCGTCGAGAGCCGCATGCGGCTTGTCGCGGCTGCCGGTCACGACCTGCGTACCCCCATCACCCGCATGCGGCTCAGGGCCGAATTCGTCGAGGACGACGAGGATCGCGAGTTGTGGCTGCGCGATATCGACGAACTCGACCGCATCGCCGACAGCGCCATCCAGCTCGTGCGCGAGGAGGCCGGCAAAGCAGAACCCGAGCTGCTGCGCATCGACGAACTGGTTGCCGACATTGCGGACGAGCTGAGGACGCATGGGTACAAGATTTCGGTCACTAGGCTGGAGCCGGCGCGCGTCAACGCTGGCCGCATCGCGCTGGCCCGCGCGCTGCGCAATCTCATGATCAACTCGGCGACGCATGGCGTTCACGCGCATGTCGAGGTCAGCCAGCAGTCGGATAGGGCCATCGTCACGATCGTCGATGAGGGCCCGGGCATCCCGGAACATCTCATGGGGCAGGTGTTCGAGCCGTTTTTCCGCGCCGACCCGGCGCGCCGCCAAGCCACGCCCGGCGCCGGCCTTGGTCTAACGATTGCGCGGGAGATCATTCAACGCGCGAAAGGCGAGGTGTGCATCAGTAACAGGGCGAAGGGGGGCCTCAGCCAAGTGATCGAACTGCCAGCAGCGTAGTGCGGGCCATGCTTCGGTCAATGCACGGGCCCCTGGTGTTTTCAAGGTAAGTAGGGGAACGTTCTCATTTCGCTCTAACGTTCTCACCCTTCCGCCGCTGCCACGTTCTCGACCAGCCAAACATTAGCCCTTCACTTCCGAATGCCATTCGTGCCCAATTCCATGCGTCGAAGGTATCTTCGTGGCGCACCACGAGCTGATCGCGAATGTGCAAGACCGACTCGAAGCGGCTGATCACCCCCCGTCCAGACGAAATGAACGAATACGCGAGGACGCCCTCCACTCTGGCAGTTGTCAGACCTACGTCGACGACCGCGAAATTCAATGCGCTGTTCTGTGTCGCGGCGAATATTGTCCGCCAAAGCGCCTCGACGTTCCGCCCTTCTACCTCGCCAATGATCGGCGCGCTGAAAGACGCATCGTCGTGGTAGCAGGCGGCTGCCGCTTGGGCATCGCGTCGTTGCAAGGCTGAGAACAGACGCTCGGTCAGTTGACGAACACGATCGAGTTCCTCGGCGATCATGATGAGCTCCAATCGGCGCGGCGCCATGCATGAATGGAGGCTCGTAAGTACGCGCTGATCTTTGCGTCGGTTGGGCGCAACGTGTCCAAGCAATGCTAGTCCGAGGTTTTTTGTTGCAAAACATCTCCTTAGCCCGTTCGGCAAGCTCGTGGAGGGTCTTTTCGACCTCATCCGCGTTCTTCGACCTCGTCAGCGTTCAATGAAGGCATTTTGTAACTCAGTACGACATGCACCATGCACAGCAATATTCCGACACATTTCTCGCGCTCGCGGAATTGTTCAGACACAGTGGGTCCAACGCAGGCAATGATTGCGGCGCAGACATTCGGGAAGCCAGGAGGCCTTCGCTGATATCGCTGCCAGCGCAGCAGAGAGCCCCCAAATTGGCGCAACAGCCCGCTGCGACGGAGATCATGCCTTGCCCGACGACATTGCACGCTGGAAGCGCCAGCGTGAGAATCTCCAAAGGATGCTGGATGCTCTTGAATCTGAAACCCCTCCAGACAAGAACCCGCGCATAACTGAGCTACGGGAGCAGCTCGCAGCTGTTGGTGAGCACATTGTTGATTTGGAGAAGCGGCGAAAGGGACAAGCCCGGCGCCGTGGTTGACTTTGCCTCGACGCGCCCAATGCGCAGAAGAAAGCACGATCTTTCTCGGCCATGGCCATTACCAAAGAATGCCAAAGAATTTATCGTCCGCGTTCTTCGCTACGGCGTGCCATCGCGTGCGTACGGCGTGAACTGAGTTGCGTCATTCAGTTTTCGGCTGTCGAAAAGGTAATCGATCATGCGAACGACCCTAAAATGGGCGCGCACCAGCGTGGCTGCAGTGTTCTTCTTCGCGAGTAGCGTCAGCGACATCATCGCGGCCGATATGAAGGGTCAGCCTGCCGGTCAGGCGGGCAACGATTCTGTGCTGCGCATCCCCGGCAATGCCGCGTTCCCGCTGTCGAAGCGGGTCGATCTGGGCGTCGGTCGCTCGCTTGTCGTGCAGTTTCCCATCCCGCTGAAGGATGTGCTGGTCTCCGACCCCAAGGCGCTCGACGCCGTTGTGCAGTCTTCCGACCGCGTCTTTCTCATCGCCAAGGGAACAGGGCAGACGAACGCATTCTTCTTCGACGAGTACGGTCAGCAAATACTTGCGCTTGAGGTCGCGATCGGCGCCGACCTCTCGGCACTTGATACCCTCATCGCGCGCCTTATCCCCGGCTCGAACGTCCGCAGCGAGATCGCCGGGCGCGCCATCGTGCTGACCGGCAGCGTGCACACGCCCATCGATTCCAACCGGGCAGCGCAGATTGCCGGCCAGTTCGCGGCGGCGAATACCGAGGTCGGAAGCGTCGTCAACTCGGGCGCGCCGGGCGCCGCAAGCAACGCACAAACGACGACGTCGAACACGAGCAACATTGGCCGTGGATCCAGCTACCAGGGAACCAACGATGCGGGCGGCGGCGCCAACTCCGACGCCGCCGACGTCTACGGCACCAAGCCGGTCATCAACCTCCTCACCGTCGAAGGCGAGGAGCAGGTGATGCTACGAGTGAGCGTCGCCGAAGTGCAGCGCACCATCCTCAAGCAATTCGGTGTGAATGTCGGCGCGCTCGTCAACTCGGGGAATTTCACGACCTCCGTCCTGTCGTCAAACACCTTCCCACTCACGGGCGCTTCCCTCGGTACGCTGCCGACATCGGGCGTGGCGACTACCGGCGCCGCAGCGGGCACGCTGCAAATGTTTAACCAGGGGGCGGGGGCCACGTCGGACGCCTTCACGAATTCCGGTATTGCGATGGCGTGGCAATCCGGCGATCAGGCCGTGAACGGGACTTTGCGCGCCATGGAGCGCGACGGCCTGCTGAGGACGCTGGCGGAACCCAATCTGACCGCGGTGTCGGGTGAGCCGGCAAAATTTCTTGCCGGCGGCGAGTATCCCGTTCCCGTCGTCGACAGCCTCGGCCAGGTGAGCGTCGTCTACAAGGAATATGGCATCGGTCTGGCCTTCACACCGGTGGTGCTATCAGAAGGTCGCATCAGCTTGAAGATCGAAAGCGAGGTGAGCGAACTCACCAATGACGGAGCCGTCGTGCTGTCCGGCATCCAGATCCCGGCATTGAAGAAACGCCAGGCGAACTCCACGGTCGAACTGCCCTCTGGCGGCTCGCTGGCCATCGCCGGCCTGTTGTCGGAGGCCACGCGGCAGAACATCGACGGCTTTCCGAGCCTGAAGGACGTTCCAATCCTCGGCACGCTGTTCCGCAGTCGCGACTACCAGAGAAGCGAAACCGAACTCGTGGTGATCGTCACGCCGTACATGGTGCGACCCGTGGCGCGCCAAGTGCTTGCCCGCCCGCTCGATGGTCTCGCCGATCCGACCGATCGCAAGGCGAACTTCCTTGGACACCTCAACCGCATCTATGGCGGCGGACGCCCGGCCCCGGTCGGCGACCTGAAGGGCGACTACGGGTTCATCGTGGAATAGCATTGGGATCGGGCGGTGCGTGGCACAAAAGGAAATGCGGGGCGCCTGAAGCCAGCGCATGCGGCGTTGCATAACACGCCCGGCCGAGCGCGATGTGCGCGGATGGTGCTGCCTGCCGCGATCGCCTCGGCATGCGTGCTCATGGCGTCTGGATGCACGTCGGGGCCAGGACCATTCCCGGGGTCGATGCGCAACGATGACAGCGCGCTCATCCAGGCCGTTCCCACATGGGACGGCAACAAGGACGGAACCGTCACCTGCGACGAGTGGAAGAGCTACGCCGATGCGCTGTTCAATCAGTTCGATGCCCTCAAGGACGGATTCCTGACCGCCGGCGAGTACCGGGCCCTGGCGCAAGCCGACAGGCTGTTCGAAGTCGTCCCCTTGGACTATTTCGACAGCGATGGAGATGCGCGCGTCAGCCGCTCCGAATTCGTCGACAAGCCGAACCGCGCGTTTGCGGTGCTCGACAAAAACAAGGACTGCGCCCTGGGCCGCGATGAGATCCGGCAACCCTCGGCGCCGGAACCCGGCGGACCGGGCGGCAAGAGAATGCCTAAGGGCGGTCCCGGCGGCGGCTCAGGAGGTCCTGGTGGCACGATGTGATGCGTGCTGTGCTGCGCTCATCGAACTCGCCTGCAATGTTTCGACACAAATTTGCGGGGATGAGAATTGTTCAGAAATGGTGAGACCAAAGCTGGCAACGTTGGTCGACCACAAAGGCAGCGCGTACCGAGTTCCCGCGTGCCCTTAGGCTTTCTGCTGGTTCTGCGGCGCGGTGCAGTAGAGGTCTGCAAGTCGAATCCGAGTTGCTTTACCGGCATCGCTGATGAACCGGGCAGCCCCAGGCCTGAGGCATTCATGCTACGTATCTCAACTGCTCTGTTGCTTCTGGCGTTGGGCGGCGCGCAGTCACGCGCCGCTCCTTTGACCCATGAGCTGTTCGTGTCGATGTCGGGCTACTGGTCCGGACCAGGCCGCATCCACTACGACGGCGGCGTTGCAGAGGCGCTCTCGTGCAAAGCCTACTACACGACCAAGAACCAGATTGACCGGCTAAGCATCGTCCTCCGGTGCGCAAGCCCCTCCAACAAGATCGAACTCAGGGCGCAGCTCGTAGCGCAGGGTGAGAACCTGTCGGGAAGCTGGGAAGAACGGACGTTCAACGCCAGCGGCACAGTCACCGGGCGCGTGTCGGAAGGCCAGGTCTCACTGTCCATTGACGGTGGCGGCTTCTCCGCCGCGATGCTGGTCACTCAGGAGACGTCCAACCAAAGCGTATCGATCACCACGCAGGGCGTTGGCTTCAACGAGGTCAGCGTGTCCCTGACGCGGAAGGGCGGAGAGCGCAATTACGGGAGGGATAATTACGGGATGAGGGATGATGGAGGCGGTCCTGAAAACTGACCTCCGATCGGAGCCAGAAAACCGAAAGACGGAAGACCGGGTGGCGAGAGCGGAGCGCATCAAGGCAGCAAGCCGCACGGCGTGGTGCGATGCCTGATCAACGCTTTTTTTGCCGTGCAGGTCCCTTTTCGCTTGGTGCGATTTGCGAACTTGTCGGCGCGGAGCCTCCCTACGAAGGAGCGACGTTGATCTACGACATCGCGCCTCTCGAGGGCGCCGGCCCGGGCGACATCAGTCTCTTCTCCAGCGCGCGCTACTTGGATGTGCTCAAATTTTCCCGCGCTCGTGCGATCATTGTTGGTAAGGACGCGGCGCATCGCCTTGCAGATCATCCTGCGTGGCGGGTTCTAGTCGACAACCCGCGTCTCGCCTTTGCGCAAGTGGGCCAGCTCTTCTACCCCCCGGTTCCCCTCGAGCCCGCTATAGATGTGACTGCCCGCGTGCATCCTGATGCACAAATCGGGGTCGGCTCGCGCATCGAAGCCGGCGCTATCATCGGAAACAAGGTGGAGATCGGCGAGCGTTGCCATGTCGGGTTTAATGCCGTCCTCAGCGACGGAGTAAAGCTGGGCAGCGAATGCCGGATAGGCGCTAACGTCTGCATAAGCCACGCGGTTTTGGGCGAGCGGATCACTGTCGACACCGGTTCGATCATTGGAGCGGCAGGCTTCGGATTCGTGCCTACCGGGCATGGCCTCACTCGCATGTTGCAACTCGGCCGCGTGTTGATTGGGGATGATGTGCAAATTGGCGCCAATTGCGCCATCGACCGCGGCGCGACCGGGGATACCGTCATCGGGGCAGGAACCGTCCTCGATAATCTCGTGCATATCGCACACAATGTCAGCCTGGGCCGGAACTGCATTATTTGCGCTCAGGTAGGCATCGCAGGCAGTACGGTGGCCGGGGAGGGCGTTATGATGGGTGGACAGGTCGGCGTCGCGGATCATCTGATGATCGGGAAACGCGCCCAAATTGCCGCGAAGGCGGGGGTCGTGCGCGACGTGGTCCCAGGCTCCGTCGTTGGCGGATTTCCCGCGATGGCGATCAAGGCCTGGCACCGCCAGACGATCGGGCTCGCGCGCCTCTTCAGGCCCAAACAATCCGACCGGACCGAGTAGCGCCGGCGGAACCACTGGAATACGCGTGCCCCTAGGCCTCCTTAGTGCAGCAATGTTGTGACACGCTGGAAAATATTCCAGCCACACGCCAACCCTAAGGTCTCCGCGTCAGGGATGCCGGGGAAATGTCGATGGGGCTGTACTTGCGGGCGTCACGACCCAAGCCGACGTGCCGGCTGGCTTCATTGATCGGGCTTCTGCCCTTGATTTCCGCTTGCGCCACGGTCCCGCTTGCGCAAACCGGGTCGTTGTCCTCGTACGAGAGGCTGGCACCTACAGAAGGCTTCTTTACGGACGCGCGCGTGACGGTCGACAAGCAGGCGATCCTGGCGGCCAAGAAGGCGCGCATCATTCCCACATCATTCGCCGCCAGCACGAAAGCAAGCCTTTCAGACGCTGACCGGAAGGTGCTTGCCAATGCGGTCGACCGCGCGGTTTGCGTGGGACTGAGCGATCGGTTCCAGATTGTTTCGCCGCCACAGGTCGCCGACCTTACCGTACACGTGTCGATCGCCGGCGTCGTGCCGACGGACGAGACCGCGGTTGCGGCATCGAAGGTCATTTCGGTCGGCACCTCCGTCGTGACCGCGTCCGGGATAGTCACCACACCGATCCCGATTCCGTCCTTGCGCGTTCCCATTGGGTTGGGCGGCATTGCCCTTGAGGCCGAGGCAGTTGATCCTGGCGGCAATCAGATGGCGGCGATGCTGTGGGCGCGGGGCGCCAATTCATTTACCGGCAAGGCGCGGGTCTCACCTATCGGAGATGCCTACGAACTCGCTTCGGCCTTTGGTGCCGACTTCAGCGAGTTGCTTGTGACCGGCGCGGACCCCTTCACGCTCAGGCTCCCCTCGCTGCCGTCGATGGAGAAGGTGGCGTCCCTGCTCGGCGGGGCTCCCAAAGAGGCGGCCTGCGAGGCCTTCGGACGCCTGGGGATCACGGACATGCTGGCGGGTGCGATAGGTCTGCCGCCGGAATGGACGGACAAGGGGCCTCAGGTGGGCGCGGGCCGATAGCCAGGGGATCGCTCCATCGCGAATGCAGATAACCGCCAACAGGGAACTTTGGGTCAGCCGCGGCCAGCAAGAACTGAACCTTGTCAGCCGTGAGCCGCTGCAACTCGGCATCACCCTCGCCTCAGCGCCACACGAGTTTGACACACCCCTCGCGAACGCCTTGAAACTCTGTGTGAGGGCAGACTGTCAAACCTTGAGCTAAGCTGTTGATACGGTTCGCTTGCCACAGTCCCCTACGGGGCGCCAATTCACCCACAAGCCGTTGATATGCCGGAAGTCCTTGGTGCTCAAGGGCGCCAGGACCGTCCGGGCGACAGCTTCATCGAATGAGCTCTGCAGCTTGGTGTCGAAGTAGTCAGCTTGAAGATCCCACGAGGCTGCTCGCCTTTTGACTGCAGGGCAATGTGCTCGTCCACGCTAGGGTTCATCTCTCCAGAAGGCCCTGCTGCGCACATTTGACCACGATCAGTTCTGATCAGGTGCTTCCCCGGTAAAGGGCTGCTGGACAGAGGTCGAGAGTTGGTTGCTGAGATGGAATTGCACACTAGGCCGCCCGCGCTCCCCGAGGCAGCCGTCGCACTTTTGTATGTCTTGGCGGCTCTATCGCCAGTTCTTGCCGCCGCGGCGACCGGAATCGAGCCGGTTGGCGTGTCGAGCGAATTTGGCGCCGCTCTCGGGCTCACGGCGGCTGCGCTGCTGTACTTGCAGTTTCTGAGCTCCGGGCGCTTCGAGACCATCTCGGGCCGCCTCGGTATCGACCGCACGATGGGGTTTCATCGCATCGCCGCCTATGTGCTCCTCGCATTTGCGGTCCTGCATCCGCTGCTCTACCTCACGAACACCCTGCTGGCTGATCCCCTCGCCGCTTGGCATCGCCTTCAAGGGATGTTGGGAAGCCCCAGACTGCGAACCGGTGTCATCGCGCTCGTAGGCTTGATCCTGATTGTGTGCCTCGCGACCGTCCGCAAGCGGCTGCGGTATGAGGTGTGGCGTGCTTCGCACGGCCCGCTCGCCGTCGTCGTCGCCGGTCTGGTTCTCCATCACGCCATCACGGTGGGCGCCTATAGCGCGGAAACGGTGGTGCGCATGGTCTGGCTTGTGCTCGCGGCAGCCGCCGCGGGCGCGGCACTCTTGGTCTATGCCGTGAGACCGTGGCGCATGTGGCGCGAAGATTGGCGCATTGAACGCGTTCGCCGCGTGGGCGCGCACATTGTCGAAATGATGCTGCGCGGCCCGGCGACGACGCAGCTGCGATTCAGCGCCGGACAGTTCATCTGGGTGACGCTCGCCCCCAAACGTCCCCCCTTCCACGACCATCCGTTCTCGATCGCCTCCGCCCCCGCCGACCTGCCGCGCGTTCGTTTGGTGATCAACGAGGTCGGCGACTGCACGCGCACCTTCGAGCGGGTCGCGCCCGGCACGCGCGTCGCCGTCGACGGGCCGCACGGCAGTTTCGTGGTTCCGCCGCAGGCCTCGCCGATAATTCTCGTCGCTGGAGGCGTCGGCATCGCGCCGGTGCTCGGCATCCTGGAGGACGCCGCTGCGCGCAGCGACAGCAGGCCGTATCGGGTCCTCTACGCGGCGAGAAAGCACAGCGGCTTGGTTTTTATGGATCGACTGCGCGAGCTGCAAACGCGGCTCGATTTATCCATAGTCTATCTTGTCGATGAGGCTCCGAGGCAGCCGAATTGCGAGGCTGGTCCGCTGCGCGCTGCTGTCGTTAAGGAGCTCGTGCGGGCTGCCGAGACACCCACCGCTGCCGCCCTGATCTGTGGTCCCCCACCCATGATGGAAGTCGCCGCCGATGCCCTATTGGATGCCGGCATACCCGCATCATCCATCCACTATGAACGGTTCGACTACGGCGCGGGCAAGGGACGGCTCGACCGTGCACGGCAGCGACAGGCATTGCTTGTGTTTCTCGTGCTCGTCGCAGCCATGACGGCCTTCAGTCTTCGCTAGCACTCATTGCGACAATAAGCCGACGAGATAGTCGACGATGGCCGCGCGCGCCTGGGCGTCCTCACAATGGTGCGTCTCCAGGAACTTGGCCAGTGTCGCAGAGCGCGCTTATGCCATGGCCCCGTTCGCCCACCTGCGCACTGCGCTGGCGAAGGTCCGCAGCAGCGCTGCCCCAACCTGAGCGGTAAGTTCCCGGAGGAGGTGCAGCCGCTCATCGATGACCTCAACAATCTTCTCGCCGCCTCGGGCGAGCAGATCCTCAGGGCTCGGGCGCAGGCCGGCAATATCGCGCACGGTCTCAAAGTCCAGCTACAGCTGCCGGAGTTCCGCCGATAGACGGGTTCACAAGGGGCGTTTATCGCCGGAGGCTTTGACGTTCCTCAAAGGCTTTACGGCCGGCGAAGCTGATGATGTCCTGAAGGAGGATCTGACCGTGCCCGAATACAGAGAATATGCTGCATGGGATGTGCCGACGCGCTGGTTCCACTGGATCAACGCGCTCGCCGTGCTGGGCCTCATCGGCACGGCCCTAGTCATCCTCTTTGGCGACGCTCTTGGCCTTTCCGCTTCCGGAAAGGTCGCTCTCAAGAGCATTCATGTCAGCCTTGGCTACGTCATGGCCATCAATTTGCTGTGGCGGCTTGTTTGGGCCTTTCTGGGTAATCGCTATGCCGGCTGGCGCGGCATCCTCCCAGGAGGCCCCGGCTATCTCACGGCACTGAGGGCGTATGCTGCTTCGTTCCTCTCTGGCGAGCCGCAGCAGTACGTGGGCCACAATCCGCTGGCGCGCATCGGCGTCGCTCTGCTTTTCCTGCTCCTCCTCGTTCAGGTCGCCACCGGCCTCGTCATCGCCGGCACGGATCTTTATTGGCCGCCATTCGGCCATTGGTTCGCAGCGTGGGTGGCGGCCCCGGGCGTCGACCCTTCCCTGGTGGTCCCCGGAGCGACGGACCTGATCGACAAAGCCTCCTACGATGCCATGCGTGCTTTCCGCCACCCGTTCGTGGAGGTGCATGAACTCACGTTCTACGCGCTGATCGTTCTCATCGTTCTCCACGTGATTGCAGTGGTTGCCACGGAGGTCCATGAAGGCGGCAGCATCACGTCGGCCATGTTCACCGGCCGCAAAATTCTCTCGCGCCGTCCGCCTGACGCTCCTTAGCCTGATATGCGGCGCACCTTCGAGCAGCGCGCATGATCAACGAACGCTTCGTCAGGCGCTTCCTTATACTTGTAGCCTCGCTCGGCCTTGCGTTGGGCGGCGCGGCTGCTCTCGGCGGCTATCCCGCAACCGCCGCGTGGATATGGACGGCAGCTACGGTCCCTGTCGTCATCGCCCTCGGCGTGTCGATCATGCGCAATCTGTCGGCCGGACGTATGGGCGTCGATGCCATCGCTTTCATGGCCATGGGTGCCGCTCTCGTCCTCGATCAGTCCCTGGCGGCCGTCGTCGTCGCCATCATGTACACGGGTGGCACAGTGCTCGAGGATTACGCGGTTGCCCGCGCCGAGCGCAACCTGAAGTCGCTCGTTGACCGCGCGCCGCGACGGGCGCACCGTCGCATCGACCAGACTGTCACGGACATTGACATCCGAGATGTGAGGGTCGGCGACGCGATCCTCGTCCGCGCCGGGGAGATCGTTCCCATCGATGGATTGATCGCTACTCCTGCGGCCGTGCTCGATGAATCGGCGCTCACCGGGGAGCCAATTCCCGTCACGCGCCAAGCCGGTGCGAGCGCCCGCAGTGGCACGCTTAACGCTGGCGATAGCTTCGAGATCACGGCGACGGCCACCGCCGAGGAGAGCACCTACGCGGGCATCATCCGGCTCGTCACCGCCGCGCAGACTGCGAAGGCGCCGTTCATCAGACTGGCGGATCGCTATGCGCTGCTGTTGCTGCCGCTGACGGTCGTCATCGCCAGCCTCGCGTGGGCGCTGTCGGGAGATGCAATTCGCGGCCTCGCTGTTCTGGTTGTTGCCACGCCGTGTCCACTCATCCTCGCGGCCCCCGTCGCATTTGTTGCCGGGGTCTCACAAGCCGCGCGTAGGGGGATCATCATCAAGGGCGGCGCGCCCCTCGATGCCTTGGCTCAGACGCACACCGTTCTATTCGACAAGACGGGCACCCTGACCGTCGGCGGAGCGCGCCTCATAGCCGTCGAGACGGCGCCCGACGAAGATGCCGACGAGGTGCTGCGGCTTGCGGCGTCGTTGGAGCAAGCCTCGCAGCACGTCGTCGCCGCCGCCATCGTGGCGGCAGGCGCCGGCAGAGGTCTTGCTCTGCATATGCCGCATCAGGTGCATGAGGTGATGGGCTCCGGCCTCGAGGGCGTGGTCGACGGACGCAAGGTCCGCGTCGGCTCGCACCAGCTAATCTTCGGCGCGCGCAAGCTCGACGAGTGGGTTGCGCGCGCATTACGGCGCGCCTCCTGGCGATCCGCGCTCAGCGTGTTCGTATCGGTGGACGACCGCGTCGTCGGTGCGTTGCTGCTTGCCGACGAGCTGCGCAAGGATACCCCGCGCGCGGTGCAGTCGCTCCGCTCGGCTGGCGTGGCTCGGATTGTGATGGTCACCGGTGATCACGCTGACGCAGCGGAGACGATTGCCGCGGCGCTGGATATCGACGCGGTGCTCTCCGACCGGGTTCCGTCCGACAAAGTCGACGCGGTGGCCATGGAAAGCCGCATGCATCCGACCCTGATGGTGGGCGACGGCATCAACGACGCTCCCGCCCTCGCCGCCGCCGACGTGGGTGTGGCGCTCGGCGCCCGCGGCGCCAGCGCCTCCTCGGAGGCGGCCGACGTTGTCATCGTCGTCGACAGGCTCGATCGCGTTTCCGAGGCCGTCGCCATCGCCCGCCGGGCGCGGCGGATCGCCGTCCAGAGCATCGTTGCCGGCATGGGCCTTTCCGGTCTCGCCATGGGCTTTGCCGCCTTCGGCTGGCTGACGCCGGTGGCGGGGGCTCTGACGCAGGAGGCCATCGACGTCGCCGTGATCCTCAACGCCCTGCGGGCGCTGGCGCCCGGCTGGCGCCCGCGCCGTGAGGGTCTGCCCGGCGAGATGGCACGTGCCCTCGGCGAGGCGCATCGCCTGCTCGAGCAGGAGCTGGACAAGCTGCGCTCCATTTCGGATGCACTCGACGATGCGAGTGGTCAGCGCGCGGTCGACCTCATTCTCAGCGCGCACGCAATCATCGAAGACAGCGTCGTCGTGCATGAGCGCGAGGATGAAAGTGCGCTCTATCCGCGCCTCACGAAGCTACTGACCGATAGCCACGGCTTGTCCGCCATGAGCCGGGCGCACCGCGAGATCCTGCACCAGGCAAGGCTCCTGGCGCGGCTCGCGCATGGTTTGCGAGCCGAGGATGCAGACAAGTACCTCGTGCGCGATGCGCAGCGGATCATCGGCTCCATCGAAGCCCTCGTGCGCATCCACAACGCGCAGGAAGAAGACATCTATGAAGCAGCGGCCGGTACGTGAGGGCCAAGCAGCCACGAACTCGCGAGACGAAAGAGTACCTGTCGTGTAATGGTCAGCCTCGGGCCGCGGTAGCGACGCTCTTAACCCGAAACCGACGTGTAATTGGCTCCGCACGCATGCGATGCCGACGGGCCGAAGCAGTCTGAAAGCAGGCAGGCCTTCTCCAGCCCGCGTTACCTTCGGAACAGCGCCGAACGCGGCAATCCTCAAAGACTGGGGAGCGAAACCGCGATCTCCGCTTCGGGATCCGATCGCGGCCGCCAATTCTAGCCACCGCGGGAGGAGAGAGCATGTTCTGGGATGAAATGGTTGGGCTGCTCGTCGTAGCCACGATCGGCCACATCATGGCCGCGATGTGCTACGCGGCCTACAAGGGCAATTGGTCGATCTGCGACCGCAAAATCTACGATGCTTCGATCCAGGGCAAGCAGATGCGCCGGGAGCTGAAGAATTCTATCTGGACCCCAATGCACGCCGTGATCCTCGCGGGATTTCTTTACGTCGGATTTTTCCCCAGCCGGAGCGGGACGAGTTTCTTTGCGACACTTGCCCTGGCATTCGTGTGGGCTGAGCTCTGGCACTATGTCTCGCACCGCGCCATGCACCTGAAGGCTTTGCACTGGATCCACGCGGAGCATCACAAGAGTCACGTGAACGGCCCGTTCACGGCCATCTCGTTCTCGTTTTCAGAGAAGTTGATCTTCGATCTCGGCTACCTCGGCGTGCTGGCCATTATCGATGTCGTCGTGCCGCTGAACTTTCATGGCATCGTCTTCTGGTACGTCGGCTATCTGGTGATGAACTCGTTCGGTCACGCCAACTTCGAGTTCCGGCCGGGCGACTACAATTCGTTCTTGGGCAAGGTGATGACGAGCACGACATACCATTCCCTCCATCACGCCCGATATACGCACAATTACGGTCTCGCGACGCGGTTCTTTGACAGGCTGTTCGCTACGGAATGGACCGATTACGAGAGGCTGTTCCACCGCGTCGTGCTGGAGCAGCGACCGATGCGCCATCTGCGCGAGCGTGCGGACTGATGATAGGACTTCAGCGAAGCACGAGAGCGGCCAAGCGGCCGACCTTTTTGGCGTGCCGTTCGATGTCGAGCACGAGCGGGTAGGAACGGCCGTTCTCGCGATGCAGAAACGGGGGCCCGGACTGCGTGAAGCCCAACGACGTGAAGAATGGCTGCAGTTCCGGCACGCAATCCATGAAGCACTGCCTAATGCCGTAACGCTGCGCCATCTCTAGGGCGGTTGTCATCAAGCGGAACGAACTCTGTCCGACGCGGTGGTCCTTCCTGACGATGAACTTGGTGACTATCGCCGTGTCCTCCGGATGGTGCGGAGATTGCGCCATACCGTACAACTCCGTGAGCAATCCAAGGGGACCGTGGCGTGCCATATTCATGCGCAACGTCGCAATCGGTGCTTCGTTTTCCAGCGCCAGCAGCACATGGCCGGTCTCGTCGAGGTCATCGGCGATGACCCTCTTCTCGGGATCGGCAAACGGAGATGTTCGCCCCAACTCCTCGCAGTAGACTTCGTAGCGGATCCGTTGCGCCTCCAATAATTGCTCTGGCGTGCGGCACAGCACGACCTTGCTCGTGATGTCCGGCTGTGGAGCCTCGCCGGCAGCAAGAAAACGCAGATTGTAACTTTGCCTTCCTTCGGCGACTTCCGCGAGCGTGCGATACAGCTCGACGGCCAAGGCGGGCTCACTGCGTTCGATCTCGCGCCACGTCGGGTCGTCGATATAGAGCGCGCGCGACTCTGTCTTGGCCGTCACCGTCGCGGTCGCCGGCACTCCCGTCAGAAACCCGATTTCGCCGATGGGCGCCCCGCGCTGGGCGGTGGCGATGGCGCCTGGCTGTCCGTTCCGCTCTACGCTGACTTCGACTTCGCCGTCCGTCAGCAGGTACATATCGATGGAAAGAAGACCTTTCGTCCTCAAAACCGCGCCGGGCGCGAAGGCGGCTTCCCTGCAGTACGCCCTAAATGGCTCAGGATCTATGAAGTGTCCGGACGGTGGCCTCTGCATGGAGCGTCCTCGGCTGTACATCAAGGTTATCGTGAACCCATGGAACTGTCCCCTCCCGTGTCCGCTCCCATTTGGCTTTGGGTTCGGGACACCCAGGCTGCGCTTGTCATCCCGGCAACAAGTGCCGGGATGACAAGTACGCCTCTGTTGACGCCGGGCTGCACGGGGTGCCAGACCCATGCGCATGCCGCGTCCGCGCCTCACCTCCCTCGTCGAAAGCCTTCCCGCCTTGGTGCCGTTCATCGGTCCAGAGGCGCTGGAGCGAGCGCGCGGGCGCCCCTTCCGCGCCCGCCTCGGCGCCAACGAAAGCCTGTTCGGACCGTCGCCGCGGGCAATCGACGCCATGCGCGCGGCGGCGCACGGAAACTGGATGTACTCCGATCCGGAAAGCCACGATCTGCGCGCCGCCCTGGCGCAGTTCCACAACGTTGGCATGGATAACGTCGTCATCGGCGAGGGCATCGACGGCCTCTTGGGCTTGAGCGTCAAGCTCGCCGTCGAGCCGGGCTCTGCCGTCGTCACCTCCGACGGCACCTATCCCACTTTCAATTTTCACGTCGCCGCCGGCGGCGGACGCCTTGTCCGCGTTCCCTACCGCGACGACCGTCAGGACCTCGCCGCGCTCATCGATGCAACACGACGCGAGGATGCGCGCATCCTTTACGTCTGCAATCCCGACAACCCGATGGGCGCTTTCTGGGGCGCCGAAGCGCTGCGCGAGCTCATCGCGCAGCTGCCCGATGGCGTGCTGCTGTGCCTCGACGAAGCCTATTGCGACACCGCACCGGCATCCGAGCTGCTGCCCATCGACGTCGGCAACGCGCAGGTGCTCCGCCTGCGCACCTTCTCCAAGGCGTACGGCCTGGCCGGCGCGCGCATCGGCTATTGCCTCGGGGAGGCGAGGCTGATCCGCACCTTCGAGAAGATTCGCAATCACTACGGCATCAATCGCGTCGGCCAGATGGGGGCGCTCGCGGCGCTCGAGGATCAGGATTTCCTTGCCGATGCGGTGGCGCGCATCGCACTCGCACGCGACCTCATCGGCGCCATCGCGCGCGACAATGGCCTCAGGCCGCTACCCTCGGCCGCCAACTTCGTCACCATCGATTGTGGGGGCGACGGCGACCTTGCCCGTCGTGTGCTCGACGGGCTGCTGGCCCAGGATGTGTTCGCGCGCATGCCGGGCGTGGCGCCGCTCGACCGCTGCCTTCGCATCAGTTGCGGCCGCGACGAGGATCTCGCCGTACTTGCCGACGCATTGCCGCTGGCCCTCGCCTCGGCACGCTAAGTGCTCCGGTAAAACGGGCTGGCCGGGATGTCACGACAACACGAGGCGGCGGTTGGCATTCCCTTAAGCTGTCGCCCGCAAAGATGGCATCGCCATTCCTCGCGGTGAGTCATTCCATGTCCGACGCGCTTCTCGATTATTCCTCCTGGTCGTTCCAGCTCATCTTCGTCCTCGTCGTGCTGTACCTGGTGCTCGGCCTCATCAACCCGGCGTGGGTCATGGCCACCAAGCGCAGGACCATCGTCATCGTGTCGGTCATCGTCATGCTGCTTGCGTCGACGGCCTTCTACGTCGCCGTGCGCCCGCTCGGCGACGCGGGCCCCCAACCGCCGGCCGCGGACATCGTGCCGGAGGCGCCGCCGCCCGCGCAGCCCTAGCCGCAGCGCACCACGCAAAACTGATTGACGGCTCCGTGTGCGGCGGGCTCACATAAGCGCCGCGTCTCGCGGAGCATCCGCGCGTTCGAGACAAACAATAGACGGGCGATACCGTCGGCATCACAGGGAGGAGCTCCATGCGTGGGACTTTCGGAGTGCTCGTCGGCCTCGTTCTGTTCACCATCGGCCTCGTCGGCCTTGGCCTTGCCCTGGCTCAGATGATGACGCAGGCCGATCCCGACATGGCCCTCAAAGCTGTCGCCGGACTGGCCGCCTACGTTCTCGTCTGCCTCGCGTCGCTGGCGATCGTCCGCTAGCGCGCAGCAGCCCCGTTCAAGGCCAGCGGCGCAGTGAGCCGGCTGGAAATGTCCATTCGGGCGTGATGAGATCGCCGTCGAAGGATGCTGGGTACCACGGCGTGCTGTCGCCGGCGGCGGGGCTCTTGAGCACGTGCATTTCCTGCGCCGGCATGTAGCTCTGCAGCAGCAGGAAGCGCTTCTCGCCCGTCTGCGTGTTCTCGACCATGTCGGCGACGAGCACGGCGTGGCCGGGAAAGCCGCCCTTGATGAACACGTCGCCGATCTCGATGTCAGCGAGCGGCACCGGTTTTAGCTCGCGCTCGAGCGAGTAGGTGCCGGCATAGGCGAACACGTAGTCCATGTACTTGCGGAACGACGCGTAGCCATCGTCGCGGCGTGCGGAGAACCGCAGGCGCTTGCCGTGCGTATCGTTGAAGCGAATGGATTCCTTGCGGTCGGAGGCGAACAGCCATTCGCCGCGCAGGCGCATGATGGCGTCGGCGCACTGCTGCAGGTCGCGCTTGCCGACGTCGATGTCGACGACGGCGGCGTGCACGTCCTGCCGCCACTTTGGCGCGCCGGTGTAGATCAGCACCGGCGCGTGGGCTGGCTTCATCGGCAGCCCGCGCAGCCAGGCGGCCCAGCTTCCCTCGGCGGCGGGAAGGCGTGTGTACCCGGGTGGGGGAGGGATGCGCTGGGCGAGCGTTTCGCTCACCTGCGCATGTTGCCAAGCATAGCCGGGAGTGGCCGCGGCGGTCGTCGGCGTCGACGCTGCAACGAGCCATAGCACGCCAACAAAAGACAGGAGATCGCGAGTCATCCTGCGAGGCTGCCGAGCGTCTGTGTCGCGGCGATGGCGGGCGCTGTCGTGGCGCTACTGCGTGTAAGAAAAGGCCTGCGACTGCCAGGGCGTCATGAACATCTGTTGCGCCCATTTGGGCGCCCGCTGGGCAAGCTGTGCATCAGCAGCCTTCTTCGCCAGCGGCGCTTGGCGGTTCGGTGTGCGGTAGGCCCGCGTCGACATCCGCTTGCGCGGCGACCGCAGTCTAGGTGCGGCCACGCGCTCAGCGTCGGTCGCCGTCACCTCGGTCATGGGGGGCGTCGCGACCTCGATGGCCGGCAGCGGCGGCGGCACGTCGCTTTCGGCGCTGGGGGCAGCGGCAAGCCTGATCGTCGGCGGCGGACCGGCCTCGACCAGCTGCTCGATCTTCCCAGGCAACCTCCCGACCTTGATCGCGGCGAGGTCATCGGTGAAGGAGGGGATGTCGCGCGAAGACTCGAGCGCTGAAGTGGTGATCGGCGAAACCCCGCTCGCGATCGCGTCGGGCTCGAGTAACGCGGCATTCGACAGTACAGCCGGCTCGGGCTCGTGCATGGCGATCTCGCGCGCACTCACCAGGCGCGCATTCTGCACGTAGCCGAGACGCGATAGCGAAGAACGCTCGGCTACGGCAGAGGTGGTCGAGCATGGACAACTGGCGGGGCCGGCGAGCACGGCGAGACCGAGGCCACCGATGAACAGAACGGAGAGGAAGCCGGTGAGCCGCATGCGGGCGCCGGCCAGTGCTGCGACCGTCGATGGCGGCGGAACATAGGAGCGCCTCGGCTTACGCGATGCGGCGCGGCGCGGCGCCAGCACGCGATAGCCACCGACCGTCGGAGAAGCGCTCGAATAGGTGCGCAGCGCGGCGAACTGATCGAGGACCCGCAGGAAGCTTTCCGTCGGGCTGCCGCTGTCGAGCTCGGACGTTACGGCGCGCATAGCGCGGTTCCCCTTCGTGTGCCGCTATCGCGAGCCATCGCCGACATACGGTCGTCGACCCTTCATGCAGCGATATGGCAGCATTGCACTCGCCAAATGGCACGGCGCCTTAGGCGGCAAGCACAGGCACTTGAAATACGCTCAAAAACTAATCATGCCACGCTTCGAACCTGACACGCTCATGGTGAATTTTCTACAAATATTCTCGGGGGATGAACGGTTGTGCTTCGACGGCTGTAGAGACCTGGTCAAAGACGAGCCCGGAACAGATGACCATCCGGGCTCTTCGGGCTGATGTGCGATTCGAGCGGCTGCGCCCTTGCGGCTGCAACTTCTGCTCCATATGCAAGCCCTGCCCAGCTCGCGGGCTGATACTTGGTATCGCGGTGGGTCGGCGCCGCAAGGGCCGGCGGCAACCCGCCGCACACACCGCTCTCGTCATCTGGTTTTCGGATCGGCCACTCGCCGCGACACCCTCCAAGGCGTCGCGAAAAGCGGCTGCGGCTGGCCGGGCGGCGACATTTTCCTAGACCTCCTTTGCCGTTAAGGGGCGATACAACCCTGTGCCCCCTCGGCGCCATGTCAACCAAGCCGCGCATGGTTAAGGGCTTGTTGAAATCGCGCGTGTAGCTTGCACGGATATTGGCTCGCGCTGGTGCCATATGCGCTCCGTTCTCAGCTTCTTCTCGATGCTCGCCCTCGGGCTGATGATCGCCGCCGGGATCGTGGTGGCGCCGGCCGGCACGGGCACCACCACCATTGCCGGCTTCGAGCTGGGCAGCCCGACGCTCGACTATCGCTCGGTCATCGCCGGGCTCGGCATCGGCCTCTTCATCGCGCTGATCGCGCAGATCTCCTGGTCGCAGGTCGCGCGCCGCCTCGGCGACTGGACCGCCGGCCAGGCGCGGCGGCTGTGGCTCGTCGGCTGGGCGGCGGTATTCATCGCGGTGCTCTTCTACTTCTGAGCCGGCGGCGAAAAGCAAAAGGCCCGGGATCGCTCCCGGACCTCGCCGTGGTCGTGCCGGCCGCTTAGACCGAGTAGTACATCTCGTACTCGATCGGATGCGGGGCCATCTCGTAGCGCATGTTCTCCGCCATCTTCAGCTCGATGTAGGCGTCGATCATGTCGTCGGTCATGACGCCGCCCATCTTGAGGAAGCCGCGGTCCTTGTCGAGGCTGTCGAGCGCCTCGCGCAAGGATCCGCAGACCGTCGGGATGCTGGCCAGCTCCGCCGGCGGCAGGTCGTACAGGTTCTTGTCGATCGGATCGCCAGGATTGAGCTTGTTGAGGATGCCGTCGAGACCCGCCATGAGCATGGCCGTGAACCCGAGATAGGGGTTGGCGGCCGGGTCGGGGAAGCGGACCTCGAAGCGCTTGGCCTTGGGGCTCGACACGTGCGGGATGCGGCACGAGGCGGAGCGGTTGCGGGCCGAGTAGGCGAGCAGCACGGGGGCCTCGTAGCCCGGCACCAGGCGCTTATAGGAGTTGGTGGTCGGGTTGGTGAAGGCGTTGATCGCCTTGGCGTGCTTCAAGACGCCGGCGATGTAGGAGAGCGCTGTCTCCGAGAGGTCGGCATACTTGTTGCCGGCAAACGTCGGGCTGCCGCCCTTCCAGATCGACTGGTGGACGTGCATGCCGGAGCCGTTGTCGCCGAAGATCGGCTTGGGCATGAAGCACGCCGTCTTGCCGTAGGCCTGGGCGACCATGTGGATGACGTACTTATAGATTTGCAGATGGTCTCCCATGGTGACCATGGGCGCGAACTTGATGCCGAGCTCATGCTGCGCGGCAGCGACTTCGTGATGGTGCTTCTCGACCGTGACGCCCATCTCGGCCATGACCGAGATCATCTCCGAGCGGATGTCCTGGCAGCTGTCGATCGGCGGCACCGGGAAGTAGCCGCCCTTGGTGCGCGGACGGTGACCGAGGTTGCCCATCTCGTACTCGGTGCCGGTGTTGGTCGGCAGCTCGGTGGAGTCGACGCGGAAGCCGGTGTTGTAAGGATCAGCCGAGAAGCGCACGTCGTCGAAAATGAAGAACTCGGCCTCGGGGCCCATGAAGATGGTGTCGCCCACGCCCGTCGACTTCATGTAGGCTTCGGCCTTCTTGGCGATGCCGCGCGGGTCGCGCTCGTAGTACTGGCCGGTGGTGGGCTCGCGGACGTCGCAGAAGAGGGCGATCGTCGACTGGGCGAAGAACGGATCGAGGTGGGCCGAGGACGCGTCGGGCATCAACAGCATGTCGGAGGATTCGATGCCCTTCCAACCCGCGATCGAGGAGCCGTCGAAGGCGTAGCCGTCCGCAAACGTGTCCTCGCCGACGGTGCTCGCATGCGCCGTCACGTGCTGCATCTTGCCCTTGGTATCGGTGAAGCGGAAATCGACGAACTTGACGTCCTTGTCCTTGATCGCTTTCAGGACATCGCTGGCGCTCTTCATGAGACTCCCCTGTTGATAGCCTAACGCGGCGTTTCCCCGGAAAAAGGGGCCGTTCGCGGCCCCTCTTATAGCTTTTCTTAGATAGCGTCGGCGCCGGTTTCACCGGTGCGGATGCGGATAGCGTTGTCAATGGCAGAAATGAATATCTTGCCGTCGCCGATACGGCCAGTCTTGGCAGCCTTCTGGATGGCGTCCACGGCCTTGTCCAGCATCTCGTCGGGGAGAACCACTTCGATCTTCACCTTGGGCAGGAAATCCACGACGTACTCGGCGCCGCGGTAGAGCTCGGTGTGTCCTTTCT
This sequence comes from Hyphomicrobium sp., assembly GCF_009026145.1. Taxonomy (GTDB): domain Bacteria; phylum Pseudomonadota; class Alphaproteobacteria; order Rhizobiales; family Hyphomicrobiaceae; genus Hyphomicrobium_A. The sequence goes on along the minus strand of NZ_WBUE01000002.1, from coordinate 275,587 downwards.
GACGACCGAAGCCCTTCGCCTCGAGCACGGTGATACCCTGGAGACCGATCTCCTGCAGGGCTTCCTTCACTTCATCGAGCTTGAATGGCTTGATGATGGCTTCGATTTTCTTCATGACCCCTGGCCCCTCCGAGCTTATCTGGTTTCTGCAAGGGCGGCTTGCGCGAACGGCCAGAAGTTAGCATGGCCCATGCCAACTCCTGGGCGCAAATAAGCTCCTGGAAATACAGAGCGTTATCTGCAAGTTGGAGCGTCGCCGCGGTGAATTAGGCATCGCTTTTGCCCAAGAGTCGGGCAATTTGCATAGAAATACAGCATGTGCAATCGGCAGGCGCCCGAATGGTCAAACAGTCCGCTTATTCGATTGGCAACTCGGCAGCCGAGCTCGAGCTGCTGACGACCGATGAGATGGGCCGTGCCGACCGGCTGGCGGCGGTGCATGGAACGCCGAGCCTGACCCTGATGGAGAACGCCGGCCGCGGCGTGGCGCGCGAGGCGCGCGCGATGCTCGGGGCCGGCCGGCGGGTCGCGGTTCTGTGCGGGCCTGGGAACAATGGCGGCGACGGGTTCGTTGCCGCGCGCTACCTCAGCGAGGGCGGGGCCGAAGTGGATGTGGCTCTGCTGGGAGAGGTCGGCGCGCTGAAGGGTGACGCCGCCGTCATGGCGCAGCGCTGGGGCGGTGCGATCCGCCCATTGTCGGGGCGCGTCGCCGATGGAGCCGACGTCGTCGTCGATGCTTTGTTCGGCGCGGGATTGGCGCGGCCGATCGCGGGGGTGGCCGCCGACGCGATTGCCGCCATCAACGCCGCGACGCTGCCGGTGCTGGCCGTAGATGTGCCGAGCGGTCTCGACGGTAGCACGGGACAGCCAACCGGCCCCGTCGTCGAAGCAACCCGTACGGTCACGTTCTTTCGCCGTAAGCCTGGGCATCTGCTCATGCCCGGGCGCCAGTTGTGCGGCCCCGTGATCGTTGATGACATCGGCATCCCCGACAGCGTGCTCGCCGAGATCGGTGTCAGCACCTGGGCGAATGCGCCGGCGCTGTGGGGCGCACGCTTTCCGTGGCCGAGACTCGATGGCCACAAATACAGCCGCGGCCATGCGGTCGTGGTGTCGGGTCCGGTGGCACATACGGGGGCGGCGCGTCTTGGCGCGCGTGGCGCTTTGCGTATCGGGACCGGGCTCGTCACCGTCGCCAGCCCCGAGGATGCGGTCGCCATCAACGCCGCGCAGCTCACCGCCATCATGCTGCTGCCGTTCGATCGCGCGGCGGGCCTTGCCCGCATTCTCGAAGATAAGCGCAAGAACGCCGTGCTGCTCGGGCCGGCGCTGGGCGTCGGCGAGGCGACGCGGCAGCTCGTCCACGCCGCCCTCGCGTCTGGAGCGGCGACGGTGCTCGACGCGGATGCGCTTACCTCATTCGCCGACAACCCCGACGATCTTTTCCGTGCCATCACGGCTATCGCCGGGCGCCCCGTCGTGCTCACCCCGCATGACGGTGAGTTCCAGCGCCTGTTCTCCGACCTCGGCAGCGAATGCAAGCTCACGCGCGCCCGCGCCGCGGCGCTGCGCTCGAGCGCTACCGTCGTCCTCAAAGGACCGGATACGGTCATCGCCGGCACTGATGGTCGTGCGACGATCAACGAGAACGCGCCGCCCTGGCTGGCAACGGCCGGCGCCGGCGATGTGCTCGGCGGCTTCGTGGCGGGTCTGCTGGCGCAGCGGATGGCAGCGTTCGAGGCCGCGTGCGCCGCCGTTTGGTTGCACGGGGCCGCTGCCAGCGCCTTCGGCCCCGGCCTCATTGCCGAGGACCTGCCGGAGAGCCTGCCGGCGGTCTTGCGCGCCCTCCTCGGACAGCCTAGCCAACATCCCGAGAGGTAACGATTGGGCGCCACAATCGGGGGCTAATGCCGTATGCTGGATTCGGGACGGTGGTGGCTGCTGCCGCTGTCAAAGCAACCCCGCATGAGATGTCGCATGCTTCGACCGGCTCTTCTAGCCATGGCGCTCATTCCGCTGCCTAGCGTGGGGGCTCTTGCCGCTCCCGCCGATGCGGGTCTGAAAGCGCAGGACGCCGCCACGGCGCTCGTGCGCGGCGATGCAGGTCAGGCAGTGACCGGATATACCGAGGCGCTCAAGGACCCGGCGCTGCCCAATGATCGGCGTGCCACCATCCTCAATGACCGCGCCGTCGCCTATGCGCGCCTCGGCCAGACCAAGCTTGCCATCGACGATTTCAATCGCGCCGCGCAGCTATTCCCCGAATACGCGGCGATCTACAACAACCGCGGCAACCTGCTGCTCGCGCTCGGCTACCCGGATGAGGCGATCAAGGATTTCAACCGTGCCATCGTGTTGGCGCCCGGCTATGCCGCCGCGCTGTCGAACCGCGCCGGCGCTTATGCCAAGGTCGGCCACAACGATCAGGCCATCCGCGATTATACGTCCGCTGTGCGTCTCATGCCGCAGTCGGCAGCCCCGCTCGCCGGGCGTGGCCGCGTGCACCTCGCGGCCGGACGGCCGCACGCCGCTATCCGGGATTTTTCGCGCGCGGTGACCGCCGACCCGCGCTTTGCCACCGCCTATCGCAGCCGCGCCGAGGCCAAGCTCGACATCATGCGCGTGCAGGACGCGATCGAGGATCTGTCGCGCGCCATTGCCTTCGATGCCAGCAATCCAGAGCTTTACCTGCTGCGCGGGCAAGCCTACCTCGCATCGGACAACGTCGCTGCCGCGCTGAAGGACTTCACGTACGTGACGACGCTCGATCCGCGCTCGGCACGTGGGTTTGCGGCGCGCGGCCTGGCCAATGGCATTGCCCAGGTCTGGGAGGAGGCATTTGCCGATCTCAACCGCGCCATTGAGCTCGATCCGCGCTCCGGCACCGGCTTCGCCTATCGCGCGGTCGTATACAAGATGAGCGGGCAAACCGACGTCGGCGTGAAGGACGCCGAAACGGCCGAGAAGCTCGATCCCGATGGCCCCGAGGTGTTGTGGGCCAAGGGCGAGATCGAGGAAGCGCAGGGGCGTGTGGATCAGGCGATCGCCGACTACAAGAAGGCCGTCGCGCTGCAGCCGCGCTTGAAGCTCGCTGCCGATGGCCTGCAGCGTCTAGCCGGCGACGCCGCCAATGCCGAGGATCGTGAGATTGCCGGCGCCGGTATCGAAGGCTGGCGTGTGGTCCAACAAGGGAGCCACTACTACGCCGTCAGCGATCAGTTCCGTCGCCTGCGCATTCCGCTGGAGATGGCCGGCGAGGGCCAGCCGCGACTGCTCGAGTGGCAGGTAAAGGAGCCTCCCCTGCGCGGCATCGCCACGCTGCGCTTCGCCGGCGGTGTCATCCCCGGTGCCATGGGGCCGGAGGAGATCGAGCAGATCGCGATCCTCGACCTCGACAACAATTCGGTGGTCGGGATCGAGCCCCACCGCGAGGGCAAGAAGGTCGCCACCTGGACCTGGCAGGACGATCGCGTCGTGGTGGCGAGCGTTGACGGCGCGACCGACGAGTTCATCCTGCGCGCCGGGCGGGGAGGCGCCGACCCGCGCCGGTATACCAGCACCGAGCAAGGCGGCTGGTCGCCATGGGGTCAGCTCGACTCCTCGTATCAGGAAGAGCGCCGTCCGCGCCGGCGGAAGCCGAAAACCATCTTCCAGCTCCTCTTCAACTGACACGGCGGTGCTGCCCGGGCGCTACACGCCGGGCGAGAAATGCGCCTTCGCGCCGTGCTGGCCCAGCAACATTATTGCGGGAGGGGCCGCGGGGATGGGAAGTTGTCGACGAGTTGCCACGGCGCCGTCGCGCGCCTAGCTAACACGGTACTGCCGTTAAGCTTTCCGCATCGTTCACCATCTAGTGTGGAGGCTTAGAACCCAACGTTGAGGGGGAGGTTGCTAGCGATGCGTTCAGTAGTGGCGGTGTGTGCGGCCCTCGCCGCAGTTGCTTTTGCCTCATCGGCCTCTGCCGAGGCCCCGGTGGTGCTCGCCGCCGCCGACCCGGCGGCCGAGGCCCCGTCGCTCTCCAGTCCGCAAGCCTCCGACGCCGCGTTGCCGCCGGCGGCCGTCATCGTCCCGGCCGAGGCGGAGCAGGCGGCACCGCTCGATCCGCCTGAGCCGACCCTATTCGCCGTCATCGATCTCAGCACGCAGACGATGACCGTCTCCGACGAGAACGGTGTGATCGCGAGCTGGAAAATCTCGTCGGCGCGCGGCGGCTACAGGACGCCGACGGGCACGTACACGCCGCACTACACGGCGCGCATGCACTACTCCAAGCAGTATCATTGGTCGCCGATGCCTTACTCGGTGTTCTTCAACGAGGGCGTCGCCGTGCACGGCACCAACGCGACCGGCCAGCTGGGCCGACCAGCGTCTCATGGCTGCGTCCGTGCCCATCCGAAAAACGCGAAAGTCTTCTACAACCTGGTGCAGAAGCACGGCATGCAGCTCACCCGCGTCACCGTGCGCGGCAAGCCGCCGTATTCGCCGGTGGTCGCCGAGGAGCGTCGTCGTCGCTACGCCAAGCCGGTTGTCCAGCCCTGGGGCGGCATGTTCGGCTACAGTCAGTCGGCCTATCAGCCGAAGGTGAAGCGAGCCAAGAAGAAGCAGTACAGCGGCGCTTATAATGCTTGGTAGTTTGCCTGCCTTCGGCAGGAATCCTGGAGCGCGCCTCCGGTAGGACGCTTGGTGTGCCGCCGCTGCGAAGCGCCGTCAGAACGGGTTCCACGTCGGGCGCGGCGTGAAGCGGATGTAGCCGATGTTGGCGCCGAGCCGCAGCCCGATGCCGGTTCGGATCGGCGCCATGAGCACTTGGCCGCCCTTCAAGAAGGTGATGCCGACGCCGCCGATGAAATAGGCGGAGCCATCGACCCCCGTGAACTGGCGATAGAGCGCCTCCGGCTCGCGCAGCCGGTAGATGAGGAACATCGTGCGCGAGCCGGAAGCGCCCAAATCGGTGCCGATCGACGGCCCGTGCCAGTAGATCTTTCCGCTTCCGCCAGAGCGCAGGTAGAGCGTACCGCTGCCATAGCGCAGGCCCGCGAGGAAGGCGCCACCGCCTTCCGTGCCGAGCACGTAGCCATCCGGGCGCCCCGCACTCGAGAAGGCGTACTCAATGACGCTGCCAAGCTCGGTCGAGATGGTGCCGAAGAAGCCGCGTGAGATTTCGCGGATCTCATCGATGGTGTAGCCGACCTGCTCGGGCGGCAGTGGCTCGAGCATGGCAACGGACGGCCCTGGCTCCAGAGTGGGCATGTCGGCTTCGACGCGCGCCCCCGGATGCGGCGTCGTCTGCGTCGCCCACTTTTGCGCGGTCGACTTGGCCACCGGCTTGGGCGGCGTCACGTTAGGGTTCGACGCAGGTGCCGCGGTGGGCCTGGTTTCCTCCGCCTTCGCCTGCTTGCTGCCACCGGCAATGGCTGCGTCGAGCTTCGCCAGGGTGTGGTTCGACTTGGCCTTCATCACCGCCAGCAACTCCAGGCCTGCGGCCTCGAGCTCGGCGAGCTTGCTGCAGTCTGGCGGGCCCTTCTCCGGTGGGCGTCCAAGGGTATCGATCTTGATGATCAGGTCTTCGGCGTCGGTATCGAGCTTCGCGGTGCGCTCATCGCGCACGGCGGCCAGCGCCTTTTCCTCGTCATCGGCGCCGGCCCAGCCGCGCTTCTCCTTTAGCTGCTTGAGCTTGTCCTGCAGCTTCGGCAGTGCCTCGGCGTTGAAGGCGCGCAGCGCCGCTCCCGACTTGTCGACGGCTGCTGCGAAGTCATCCGCCGTGCAGGTTGCCGCGTGTGCGGCACTCTGCGCGAGGATAAAGACTGCGGTGGCCACCAGGCCCGACGGGATCGATCTCATGAGCGCTGTAGCCTATCGCGGTTGCGCAGATCCCGGATAACGCCGGGGCCGCCGAGCGCGATCGACCAAAGCGGTGTGGCTAATTATTGACCGCTGATCGTCTTGACGACGGAATTCATCGGACGGTCGGACAATGCCGTCGGCATGCCCTGCATGTCCTTCTGAACTAGCTCGTCGTACTCGGGCAGCGTCTGGATAGGCGCTTTCGCCGTCATCTGCACCACTTTGTAGCCGCCAGCCTTAAGCTGCTTCAGCAGCTCGGGCAGCGCCGCTGCGGTATGCGGCTGGATATCGTGCATCAGGATGATGCCTTTACCATGCTTTTGCAGCGACGCCATGATGCGCTTCACGAGCGCGGCCGGTTTGCCGCCCTTGAAGTCGAAGCTGTCGATGTCGGTGGAGAACACCGCGACGTTGCGATCGGCGAGATACTTCAAGGTCTCGGGCGAATGGCGCAGGAACGGGAAGCGGAAGAACGGAGCGGAGGGTCCACCGACGGCGCGGTGTATGACGCTGAACGATTTCTCGATCTCGCTCTTGGCCTCCTCGAACGGCATCTTGGAGAGGTCCTTGTGCAGCATCGTGTGCGCACCGACCGTGTGACCGGCCTTCGCGACGTCGCGCAGGATTTCCGGATAGCCAGCGGCGACTTTGCCGACCGAGAAGAAGATCGCCTTCGTGCATTCGGCGTTGAGCGCCGCGAGCACTGCCGTCGTGCGGTTGGGCAGCGGCCCATCGTCGAACGTCAGCACCACCTCTTTCGGATTGAGGAAGTCGTACGACTTGTAGTGCTGGAATCCGAAACCGGGCCCGCCAGTCGTGTCGATTTCCACGACGCGCGATACGCCGAGCGGATTTGGATTACCGGGACACTCGGTCTGCTTCGCCGCCGGCGCCTCCGGTCCCATCTGCGGTGACGGGGCGGGAGCGGCCTCCAACTGCGGCTGCGGTGCCCCGCCGGGCGTCGGCCCCATTTGCTGCGCCTGGGCGACGTGGAGCGCGAGTGGGCTGCAGAGCGCCGCGGTGGCGATGAGGGTCTTGGTCAGAATCGTGCGCATCGAAACCTCCCCGAGGTTGCCTCGCAGGCTTATTGCTTGATTCCCCGTCATTGTGCGGAGATTTGCGTGCTCCGTGCAAGGTGTTTGCAGGATGTTTTGCGTGCGGCGAAGCCGATTTCGCGGCGGGTGTGGTGGGCGCGGCTTGCTGCTCAGCCGTTGCGCTTGGCTTCGGCCTTGGCACGAAAGCGCGCGCTGTCGACGATGATGCGCGTGTGACGGCCGCGTCCAATGACCTCGCGCTCATCGTGCACGACGACACTGAACAGGAGTTTGCGCCCGTTGCGCTCGATCAGCTCTGCCGTCGCCGTGACCGTGAGGCCGACAGGGGTGGCGGCGATATGCTCAACATCGACATGCACGCCGAGCGTTTCCTGCCCCTTGGCGAGCTCGCTTTCGACGCAGGCGACGGCCGCCGCCTCGATGAGCGCGATCATGGCTGGGGTGCCGTATACCGGTGCCCGGCCGCTGCCGAGCCGCGGCGCCGTCTGCGCCTCACTCACCGTCGACGTCGCACGGCCGATGCGCCCGGGCGGCAGTCGCGCCGCGTTGTCCTGCGTTGGGTCCATGAAATGCGCGTCCGTCGAAGCCGATGCTCCGACTATAACGCGCCGGTGGCGTTGCGTCCGCCAGCGTCAGCCAGGTGCTCGAGCATATCGAGGTTCTTGAGCCGCAGGCCCTTCGTCGAGGCTTCCACGAGGTCGCGCGACTCGAGCTCCTTCAGGGCGCCTGCGAGCTCATCGATGCTCATGTTGAGGTAGCCGGCTACGACACCGCAGCTCAGCGAATCGGCGATGATCGCTGGATCGCGACCTTCGTAGGCGTTGCAACGCGCGAGCGTGACGAGCAGGGCGGCAATGCGCTCGAGCGCCTTCGACTGGCCGGTGTGGACCTGCGCCTCCTTGAGAAAGGCGACCTCGCGCTCGATCGCCGCCGAAAGGCGCGACTTGCTGCCCGGGCTCTTGTCCAACACCGGCTCGAGCGCCGAGTGCGGCAAGCAGCTGAGCGCTGTCTCCATGGTTGCCTGGGCGCTGGAAACGTGGCTGTCGAGATATCCGAGACCAACGAGGTCGCCCGGAAAGGCGAACTCGATGACGTCCCGAGAGCCGTCGAGGCGCTCCTTGAAAAGGCAGATGGAGCCCTTCTCGACGCGGTACACGTGGCTGCGCTGATCGCCCTCGCGAAACAGAAACTCGCCCGCGACCAGCCGGCGGTAGCCGGCGTCCGTCACGACGTCCGCGGAGCTGGTACGCGACTTTAAACTCGGGGGATCCAAAAGCGTGAGCATGGCGGCGGCGGTGCTCGATACTTACGCAAGAAGAGTATGTGGCGACATTGCAACAATCAAGAGGTTTTTTGTTGGCAATAGTTATTCGGCACTAGACAACGCGCAAAGCTGTGATTCGCGAAGTGGCATGCTGGTTGGAAATACGATAGCGCGCACAAAAAGGCGCCGCGCCTTCGTGGGGCGCGACGCATGCTCAAGTGCAGGTAGGCGCCTCAGTGAGGCAACTTGCAGGCGTACGAGGTCGCGGCGCACTCGGTGCCGAAAATGCCGGCCGAGGTGCACGAGACGAGCTTGGCCTCGCCCTGCACAGTATAGCCGCGGTTTTCCGCCAGATTGACGGCGCCTTGCGTCGCCATCAGCGAGGCGATGCTCTCATTGAGGCCGCTTCCGACGGCTCTGAAGCTGCGGCAATCCTTGGGCTCCGCGGCCGAGGCGGCGGATGAGACCAGGGCAACGAGAGCGGCGACGGCGGCCACCGAAATTCCGGATCGCACCAGTTTGGACATTGGAACCCCCTGCAGGAAACTTGGATAGCGGCCGTAGGCTGCGCCCAGTGGTGGTCATTCTCAAGGCATCGAAGCTCCGCGTCCTGTGGATTATGCGCCAGGTGTGTCCACATTGTTGCGGGCGCGAAACGGCTGATCTTGCCCCATTTACCTCGTGGATCGTTCGCACTCGGATCTGTCACCGTGCTGGCTTATTCGTGGGCACCAGTAGCGGCGCATTCGCTTGGACATGGGTCGGCCAGTGGAAGACAAGTCTCGCGTTCTTATCATCAGAGAAGATACCTTCCTCAAAGGTGAGATCCGCAATGGCGGACGCATCGAGGTGTTCGGCTACGTCGAGGGCGATATCGCTGGCGATCAGCTCATCGTGCAGCCGGGCGGACGCTGCTTCGGCAAGGTGAAGGTGGAAAGCGCCGACGTTCGCGGCACGCTGCAGGGCGACATCTTCGTGCGTCAGCTGATCAGCATCCGCGGCACCGGCGAAGTCACCGGCAACGTCAAGTACGGCAAGCTCGCCATGGAGATGGGCGGCATGCTCACCGCCGAGATGCGCAACGTTCCCCCGTCGATCTCCGGCGACCTCGATCTAGCGGTCGACAAGGGGAAGGCGGTGCGCATCACGCTGCAGGATCTTTCCGCTCTCGACCCCGACGATGCCGCCGAGCAACTCACGTTCACGGTCTCGCAGGTGAGGAACGGCTTCGTCACGCTGGCCACCGATCCCGCGCGCCCTGTCGACGCCTTCACGCAGGCCGACCTCGAGCAGGGCACGGTGCTGTTCCGCCACGACGGCACCGACGAGCCGCGGGCGAGCTTCGCCGTCGTCGTCGCCGATCGCGCCGGCGCCACCTCTGGCGCGGCGCAGACCGTCAACGTGGCGGTCAGGTCGTGAGCATCGAAGAGTGCTGTGGACGTCAGCTGGCGCTCTTGCCGAAGCGCTTGCGCAACGCCGTCTTGGCCTTGTCGAGCGCCGCACGGTCGCTGTCGGACAGGTTCTGGCCGGCGCGGTTGATGTAGAAATCGAGCATCGACATGGCGGTGCGATAGGGATCGTCCGAGCCCCGCTTGGGATCCTCGGCCGAATGCTGCAGGGCGGCGGCGATGACGTCCGGGTCCGCCGACTTGAAGATGCCCGGTGGGAGCGCGAACGGATGGTCGTGCTCCGTGACCTCTTTCGACCACTTCTCTGATTTCTGCGGCATGGTGTACCTCGGCTGCTGGCGCAGGCCGACACAAGCAGAGGAATGAAAAGACGCCGTAAGCCGCGTTATGCGCATTTAGCGCAAATACCTGGCGGCGCCGGAGTCAAAGGAGGCGAGGAGAGCGGCCGCCGGTCACTTGCAGCGCAGAAAGTCGCGCGGACCGCCGCTATCGGTGAAGGTGAGCGTGTCGCCCGATACCGTCAGCAGGAAGTCGTAAGGCATGGCGCTGCCTTCGACCGTGCACTCGGAGGCGATCTTCCAGTCGCCGTCCCTCTCCTCGACCGACTTGAAGCTGCAGTGGCTTTCGTGCTGGTCGTAACGCTCCTTCGTGACGACAAGCGGCGCGTTCTCGCTCTCCTGACCGGCGCCGCAGTGGGCGGGATCGAGCGACCACGTGCCGACGAAGGGTGGATCATCGGCGCGTGCCGTCCCGGCGCCGACAAGTGCAAGGATCAAGACAGCCGCGGCGCGAGTGAATGGCGTGCGCATTAGAAAATTCTCCCCATTCTAGTTGGAGGTCACGCAAGCCCTTACGACGGAGCCTGTCAAGCGCACCTCTGTTGGAGAGCGGACGAGACTTGCTGCGCTACGTCTCGAGGCGCTTACCGAGCTTGCCCGCCAGGTGCTGCGTGAACTGCCAGGCGACGCGCCCCGAGCGCGCGCCGCGGGTGATGCTCCACTCCAGCGCCTCACGCACGAGCTGATCGTCGCCGACCTTGAGCTTGTAGTGCGCCGCATAGCCACGCACCATGTCGAGGTAGTCGTCCTGGCTGCAGTTGTGAAAGCCGAGCCATAGGCCGAAGCGGTCAGACAGGGACACCTTCTCCTCCACCGCCTCGGATGGGTTGATGGCGGTCGAGCGTTCGTTCTCGACCATCTCCCGCGGCATCAGGTGGCGCCGGTTGGAGGTGGCATAGAAGATGACGTTCTCCGGCCGCCCCTCGATGCCGCCCTCCAGGACCGCCTTCAGCGATTTGTAGCTCGTGTCGTCCTTGTCGAAGGAAAGGTCGTCGCAGAAGACGATGAAGCGATGCGGGCTCGTGCGCATCGCCGCCAGACAGCGGGGCAGCGAGGCGATGTCCTCGCGGTGGATCTCGACCAGCTTCAGGTCGGCGCCGGTGGCGCGCAGCTCCTTGGCGAGGCGGGCGCGCACGTCGGCATGCACGGCCTTGACGAGCGATGACTTGCCCATGCCGCGGGCCCCCCACAGGAGGGCGTTGTTGGCCGGCAGCCGGCTGGCGAACTGCTTGGTGTTCTCGGTAAGCTGTGGGACGACGCCGGCAAGGCCTTTGAGCAGTCTCAACGGCACGCGGTTGACCTGGGTCACCGGCTCGAAGCGCTCTTCGTCGGCGTGCCAGACGAACGCTTCGGCCGCCTCGAAGTCTGCCGGAGACGGCGGCCGCGGAGCCAGCCGCTCGAGGGCGGCGGCGAGGCGCTCCAGGCGCTGCGTCAGGGCGGCTTCGTCGTTCATCATTCGGTTCATGTACCATGGCTGCACGGCGCTTTTTGCTTGCCGTAGCAGGGCGGCTGCTTCTATAGCGCCGGCTAGTGTGATGATCGAGAAGTTCGCCACACCATCTGCGGCTGGGTCGAGAAGCGAACTTCTCGATCTGAATCACACTAGCTAATAGTTTAGGCTAGTGTCCTTCAGATCGCGAAATTCGTTCTACATCTGCGGCATAAGGTGACGAATTTCGCGATCAGGACACTAGCGCGAAGTCACCCCAATTGTGTGGCATCGCACCATCGGCCTATCTGTTGCAAAGGCGCCGCCGAACACTATAGTCACGGCACTTTTCAAGCAGAGCCGACGCGCATGGCTGCGCTCGCGCAGACCTAGCCCGCTGTTGCCCAACATCCGCAAGGGGACGGAAGCATGTTCATCACGCCAGCATTTGCCCAGGCTCCGGGCGGCAGCGACCCGTTTACCGGGCTGCTCATCCCCATGCTGGTCATGATCGTGATCTTCTATTTTCTGGTCATCCGCCCGCAGCAGCAGCGCTCCAAGGCGCACCGCGAGATGGTCAATCAGGTGCGCCGCGGCGACACCGTCATTACTTCGGGCGGATTCATCGGCAAGGTGACGAAGGCCTCCGACACCTCCGACGAGGTGGAGGTCGAGCTTTCCGATACGATGCGCGTGCGGGTCTTGAAGTCGACCCTTATGGATGTGCGCGGCAAGGGCGAAGCGGTGAAAGAGACGACATGAGGCACTCCGGCCTCTTACGGCAAACCGCAAACGGGATCGGTTGACAGATGCTGCACTTCGAACGCTGGAAGATCATCGCCATCGTCCTGACCTGTCTGGCGGGCGTCATCTTCGCGCTGCCGAACTTCTTCTCGAAGGAGACGGTCGACAGCTGGCCAAGCTGGATGCCGCACAGGCAGCTCCCTCTCGGACTCGATCTGCAAGGCGGTGCGCACCTGCTGTTGGCCATGGACACCAAGGAGCTGGAGAAGGACTGGCTCCATACGCTGCGCGATGACACGCGCAAGCAGCTGCGCGAGGCCAAGGTCGGCTTCACCGGTCTCGGCGTCGTCGGCAACGCGGTGCAGGTGAAGATCAACAAGCCCGAGGACATGGAGAAAGCCACGACGGCGCTCAACAAGCTCATCCAGCCGATCGGCAACGCCATCCTCGGCTCGGGCGGCAACGACCTCACCGTCACCGCTACGGGCGACACGATTACGTTGGCGCCGACGGAGCAGGGCATGCGCCAGCGCGTGTCGAATGCGGCGAGCGCAGCGATTGAAACGGTCAACCGGCGCGTCAACGCGATGGGCACGGCCGAATCCACCGTCGTCCGCCAGGGCTCCGACCGCATCCTGGTGCAGTTCCCCGGCCTGCAGGACACCAAGCAGCTCAAGGATCTCATCGGCCAGACGGCCAAGCTGACCTTCCACGCCGTGCATCCCGACATCTCGGCGGAGGAGGCCAAGCAGACGCGCACGCCGGTCGGCTACAAGGTGTATCCGTCGGCGGAAGGCGAGGGGGAGCGCAGCTACCTCTTGCAGGAAACCCCCGTCGTCTCGGGTGAGGATCTGGTCGACGCGCAGCCTGGGTTCGACTCGCGCACCAACGAGCCGATCATCTCCTTCCGCTTCAATCAGTCGGGCGCCCGCAAGTTCGGCAGCTTCACCAAGGACAATGTCGGCTCGCCATTCGCCATCGTGCTCGACAACAAGGTGTTGTCGGCGCCGGTCATCCGCGAGCCTATTCTCGGCGGCTCGGGACAGATCTCCGGCAACTTCACCGTCGATAGCGCCAACACCCTCGCCGTGCAGCTGCGCTCGGGCGCGCTGCCGACCAAGTTGACCATCGTCGAGGAGCGCACGGTCGGCCCCTCGCTCGGCGCCGACTCCATCGAGGCCGGCAAGCTGGCCGGCCTCGTCGGCTGTCTCTCCACCGCCATCCTCACCATCGTCGCCTACGGCACCTTCGGCGTCTTCGCGGTCGCCGGCCTCATCGTGCACGGCTTCCTCATCGTCGCGTTGATGACCGTGCTGGGCACCACGCTGACGCTCCCCGGCATCGCCGGCTTCGTGCTGACCATCGGCATGGCGGTCGACGCCAACGTGCTCATTTACGAGCGCATCCGCGAGGAGCTGCGTGGCGGCAAGTCGCCAATCGCCGCCATCGATCAGGGCTTCCAGCGCGCCTGGATCACGATTCTCGACAGCCAGCTGACGACGCTCGCTGCCGCGGTGATCATGTTCTGGCTCGGCTCGGGCCCGATCCGCGGCTTCGCCGTGACACTGACCATCGGTATTCTGACGTCGATATTCGCCGCCGTTACCGTGACGCGCCTGCTGATATCGCTCTGGTTGAAGAGCGCCAAGAGCAAGGGCCGCATCCTCGAAGTGCCGGTCTAGAGAGGCAAGCGATGTTCTTCCCCATTCCCGACTTCAAGGGCTTCGACTTCTTCCCGCACAACACGCGGCTGCCCTTCATGCGCTTAAAGGGCATCTGCTTCACGCTGTCGCTCGTGTTCATGGCACTGTCGCTGGCGCTCTTCTTCACGCGCGGGCTGAACTACGGCGTCGACTTCATCGGCGGCTCGCTCATCGAGGTGCAGCACAAGAACGGCCCCGCCGATCTCGCCGATATACGCTCGAAGCTAAGCAGCCTCGGCCTGGGCGACGTGCAGATCCAGAGCTTCGGTAACGACACCGATGTGCTGATCCGCGTCGAGCAGCAGCCGGGCGGCGAGGCCGAGCAGCAGGCGGCCATGAAGAAGGTCATCGATACGCTGGGTGCCGACTACACGCAGCGGCGCATCGAGGTGGTTGGACCAGCGGTATCCAGCGAACTGCGTCGCACCGGCATGATCGCGGTGTTGTGCTCCATTCTCGCCATCATCGTTTATGTCTGGTTCCGGTTCGAATGGCAGTTCGCCGCCGGCGCCGTGGTCGCCCTGGCGCACGACGTCTTGGTGACCGTCGGCGTGTTCTCGCTGCTGCAGCTGGAGTTCGATCTGTCGATCGTCGCCGCGCTACTCACCATTCTCGGCTACTCGGTGAACGACACCGTCGTCGTGTCCGACCGCATCCGTGAGAACTTGCGTAAGTTCAAGCGCATGGAGCTTGACGAGCTGCTCAACATCTCGATCAACGAGACGCTGTCGCGCACTATCCTGACCGGCATGACGGCTATCGCCGGCATTCTCGCGCTGCTCATCTTCGGTGGCGAGGTGATCCGCAATTTCTCGTTCGCCATGCTGTTCGGCATCCTGATCGGCACCTACTCGTCGATGTTCATCGCCGCGCCGCTGTTGGGATATCTGGGCTTGAAGCGCGAGACGGTAGGTACGGCGCCCAAGGCGAAGGACGCCGCACCGGCTGCTATCGCGCCGGCGAGCGCGGCCGGCGCCGCCGCGGCGAGGCCGGCTCCTGCCAAGAAGGCCGTCAGCCCGCGCCGTTGACGCTCGGCTGGCGGGGCCCCCGATGCCATCGGTCCCAGCCCACTTTCCCGGCCGCGCCCCCATCGATGCCTATGGCAACGGCGGCTTCCGTTTCGCCGGCATGAGCCACCGCGGCTCGCTGCTCATCCTGCCGAGCGGCATCTACGGCTGGGACGTCGCCGAACTCGACGACCTGACGCCGGAGCACTGTGCGAGGTTCATCGCGGAGCTGGCGCGCCCGGCCTTCGTGCTCTTAGGGACGGGACGCGAGCACCGCATGCCGCCCGCCCCCATCGCCAGGCTGTTCGCCGACGCCGGCCTCGGCCTTGAGCCGATGAGCACCGGCGCTGCCGCGCGCACGTATAATGTGCTGCTGGCGGAAGGGCGCGACTTCGGCGCCGGCCTCATCGCCGTCGATTGAGGGCCTCGTCCGCGAAAGGGCGCCGATGACAGTGGACGACGCCAAGCTGCGAGACGAGGAAGCCGCCGTGCGCGCGGCGGCGCGCGACCTCGACTATGATCGCTACCTCGCGGCGCTACTCGCGCCCCAGTCGGCGCGCAACGCTCTCATGGCTATCGCCGCGTTTCACGGCGAGATCGCACGCATCCCCGTCACCGTGCGTGAGCCGGTGATGGTGGAGATTCGCCTGCAGTGGTGGCGCGAGGCACTCGCCGACCGGTCGGCGCAGGAGGCGACGGGCGCTCCGCTCGCCGACTGGCTGCGCCGCGCCATCGCCGCCGGGCTACTACCCGAGCAAGAGCTGGCGTCGATCATCGATGCTTATGCTCAGTTGCTGCACCCGGGCGCTCTGCACGATGCCGGCGCCGTCGATGCTTTTGCCGACGCGAGCCAGGGTGCGGCGTTTCGCCTGGCTGCACGACCTTTGGGCAACGCCGAAACGCCCGCCTCCGCTGCCCTGATCGCAGCTGCCGCCCGCGCCTATGGGCGCGTGCAACTACTGCGCGCTCTGCCGCCGCTCCTGAGCAAGGGCCGCAATCCGTTGTCGGATGGTGCCACGGTTGACTGGGACGCAACCCTCGGGCCGCTGCTCGCCGACACGAGAGCCTGCCTCACCCAAGCGCGGCGCTCGATGGCACTTGCGCCGGCAACCATGCCGGCCGTGCTGCCGGCTGCCCTCGTGGAGCCCTATTTGGCGGCTTTGGAAGGCTTGGGTCCCAATATCGCCTGTGAGCAAGCAACGATCTCGCCCCTGTCGCGCGTGTGGCGGATCCTCCAAGCGCGATGGCGGGGTCGCTTCTAGGCCTGCAACAGCAGGCGACGAGGAGAGGGTCGCTAATGTCGCGAACGGCAGCCCTATGCATGGCGCTGCTCGTGTCGGTCGTTGTGCCGGGCTCGTCGAGCCTGGCGCAGGTCGCCCCGCTGCCCGTTCCAACGATCACCTGGCACGTCGAGAATTCGTTCCGCTTCTTTTCTGACGCGGCCGACACCGAGGTGCACCGCGCGACATTTCTCGCCTTGCCGCCCGAAGACCAGCTGCAGCGGCCCATCCTCGCTTCCGAGCAGGCGTTGAGCGCGCGCCACGAGGACGGTTGGGCCGAGACAATGTTTCGCGACACGTGCTGGAACGCACGCACCAACCGCTTCGTGTGCAAGGACGGCCGCAGCTACATCAATCCGAAGTCGCACCGTGTCGCCCTCAAGATCAACAAGGTCGACGAGGCGGCGGGGTTGAGCTGCACGTGGCTCACCGCCCCCCATGGTGGCGCGCTGCGCGGCGATGTCGTCACGCAGGCCTGCAGCGAGGAGGTGCACTTCGAAATCCCCTACCCGGATGGCGCCGCGGTGAGCGTCGAGATCGGCGGCCGCGAGGTGGCTAGCGAGGAGGTGCGCGTACGCGATCTCCTCGTCGTCGGCATGGGTGACAGCTTCGCCTCCGGCGAAGGCAATCCGGACGTGCCGGTGCGCTTCTCGCGCGATCGCACCGCCGACTACGGCGAGCGCTCGGGCGGCGTCGATCTCACCGGCTATCCGGCGCGCGTCGGCCCTTGGAAGCAAATCGGCGACAAGGCATTCATCCAGGAGAACGCCCGCTGGACCGATCAGGGCTGTCACCGCTCGCTCTATTCGCATCAGCTGCGGGTGGCGCTGCAGCTCGGCCTCGAGGACGATCACCGCGCCGTCACCTATGTCGGCGTCGCCTGCTCAGGCTCGGAGGTGACTTACGGCCTCTTCCTGCGCTACGCCGGCAACGAATGGGTGCCCAACCCGACCGACATGTCGCAAATCTCCGCCATCGCTTCCGCCCAATGCGACGAGCACGAGGCGCCGATGCAGGATCTGCCCGAGGCCTATCACATGGACGGTACGATCCCGGAGCTGAAGGGCGGCCTGGTGCTGCGCAAGTGCGACCCGATCAATGCGCGCAAGATCGACCTCATGCTCGTATCGGTCGGCGGCAACGATGTCGGCTTCTCGCGCCTGCTCGCCAACTCGGTGCTGTCCGACGAATCGACGCTGCGCAAGCTCGGCGGCTGGTTCGGACAGGTGCACGATCTCGATGACGCGAGCCTCGGCCTCGAGGCGCTGATCCTGCGCTACAAGTCGCTCAACCGCGCCATCCATTATTTGCTGCACATCCCGTGGGAGCAGTCCGACCGCGTGCTGCTTACGGCGTACCCGGGCCTTGCCCTGCAGGGCGATGGCACCAGCACCTGCCCTGATGGTGTCGCCGGTATGGATGTGCTCCCCGACTTCGCCCTCAGCGAGGCGAAGGTGCGCGTCGGCACATGGATCGCCGACAAGCTCAACAACGCCATGAAGGAAGCCGCCGAGCACTATCAGTGGACATTCGTCGATGGACATCGGCGCGAGTTTATCGGCCGCGGCATCTGCGCTGGCACGACCTACGACGGTGCCAACATCGCCGACGACCTGCGCCTGCCGCGCAAGACGGCGGAGGGCTGGCGGCCGTATAACCCAGCCGACTTCAAAGCCTATGCATCGCGCCAGCGCTGGTTCCGCACGCCCAACGATGCCTTCATGACCGGCAACTTCCACGTCGCCGCCTCGCTCTTGCAGAAGGTGCTGAAGCTCGACGCTTTCTCCTGGTTCCAGCTGGTGCTCGCGGCGACGTACTCGGGCGCCTTCCATCCCACGGCGGAGGGGCAGGCGGCTATCGCCGATGCCGTCGTGCACAAGGCACGCGGCGTATTGGCGAAATATGGCCAGGGGCCGGAGCAGCCGTTGCCGGCGGCGGGCATCGCTGCGCCGTCGAGCTCCATCGGGCTGCAGTGAGCTCGCTTACTCCGCTGCGGCCGGTAGCGCGTTCCCGGCCAGCCAGCGGTCAATGTCGGCCAGCGCGCGCAGGCTCATCAAACGCTTCTTGGCGCGGCCGCGCTCCTTGGCCCTGAGGCGCTTGCCATCGGCGTCTTGCGCCGGCGGCTCGATCTCCGGCAGCAGCCCATAGTTGATGTTCATCGGCTGGAACGATGATGCGCGGCCATCGTCGGCGGAGAGGTGACCGCCGGTGATATGCCCTATGAGGGCACCGAGGGCCGTCGTCGGCGGCGGTGGCGCGCAGGCATGCCCCAGACGCTCGGCGGCGGCGAAGCGCCCGGTCAACAGACCGATGGCTGCGCTCTCGACATAGCCCTCGACGCCGGTGATCTGCCCGGCGAAACGCAAGCGCGGCATCGCTTTGAGGCGCAGAGAAGCATCGAGCAGCTTCGGGCTGTTGAGGAAGGTGTTGCGGTGCAGGCCGCCGAGGCGCGCGAACTCGGCTTCGCCCAGTCCGGGGATCATGCGAAAGATGCGCACCTGCTCGGCGTGTTTCAGCTTGGTCTGGAAGCCGACCATGTTCCACAGTGTGCCGAGCGCATTGTCCTGGCGCAGCTGCACGACGGCGTAGGGCCAGCGGCCGGTGCGCGGATCGTCGAGTCCCACCGGCTTCATCGGCCCGAAGCGCAGCGTGTCGCGCCCGCGCTCGGCCATCACCTCGATGGGCAGGCAGCCGTCGAAGTAGGGCGTCGAGGCCTCCCACTCCTTGAAGCTCGTCTTCTCGCCGGCGAGCAGGGCATCTACGAACGCGTTGTACTCCTCGCGCGTCATCGGGCAGTTGAGATAGTCGGCGCCGGTGCCGGCGGGGCCTGTCTTGCCGTAGCGCGACTGGAACCAGGCAATGGAAGTGTCGATCGACTCGCGATGCACGACGGGGGCGATGGCGTCGAAGAAAGCGAGGTCGCGCTCGCCGGTCAGCTTGCGGATGGCCTCGCTGAGCTCTGGCGAGGTGAGGGGGCCGGTGGCTATGATGATGCTGTCCCACTCCTTCGGCGGCAGGTCCGCGATTTCCGACCGTTCGACGGCGACGAGCGGATGCGTCGCGAGGCGATCCGTCACCTCGGCCGCAAAGCCATCGCGGTCGACGGCGAGCGCCCCGCCTGCCGGCAGCTTGTGGCGATCGCCCGCGGCGAGGATCAGCGAGCCGGCACGGCGCATCTCCTCGTGCAAGAGGCCGACGGCGTTCGTCTCCCAGTCGTCGGAGCGGAACGAGTTGGAGCATACGAGCTCGGCCAGCCGGTCGCCCTTGTGCGCGTCGGTCATGCGCTGCGGGCGCATCTCGTGCAGCACGACGGGCACGCCGGCAGTCGCGATCTGCCACGCCGCCTCCGAGCCGGCGAGGCCGCCGCCCACGACATGAATTGGCTTCATCTCTTGCATGGGGGCGCAGGCTAAAGGAAAGCAACGCTTCCCTCAACGCGGGCAACCTTAATGCCGGGCGCACAGCGCAGCCGCATTCCCGACATTGTTTTGCGCCCCGCCCCCGGATATCGTCCGCAGCGCCAAAAGCCGCCGGGATACCGCCATGTCACGCTATGCCAAGCGCCTCGACCGCGACCTCGTGCGCTGGCGTGAAGCCGGCTGGATCGGCGCCGACGGCGAAGCCGCCATCCGCCGCGATATCGCCACCGGACAAGGCAGCAAGCTCGATCTTGCTTCGGCGCTCGGCATCCTCGGGGCCGTGCTCATTGGCTTCGGCGCCATGAGCTTCGTCGCCGCGCATTGGAGCGAGATGCCGCGCTTGTTCCGCCTGGCGCTGATTTTCGGCGGCCTGTTTGCCGCCTATGGCATCGCCGGCGTCCTCTTCGAGCGCAAGCACCCGACCTTCGCGCATGCCGCCATCCTCGCCGGAGTGGCGCTGTTCGGTGCCGGCATCATGCTCATCGCGCAGATGTTCCATATCGAGGGGCACGCCCCCGACGCCGTGCTCACCTGGGCGCTGGGCGCGCTCGCCGCCGGCGTCATCCTCAAATCCAATCCGGCGCTCGCGCTCGCAATGCTGCTCGTCGGCCTGTGGACCGGCTGGGAGATGAGCGACTCTGGCGAGGTGCACTGGGCATTCCTGCTTGGCTGGGGCGCCGTGACCGTCGCCATTGCCTGGCAGCGCTGGTTGGGAGGCCTGCACCTTGCCGCCGTCGCCATGGCGCTGTGGATCATCAGCCTTGGGTATTTCCTGTTCGATGGGGACGGCCATGGCGTGGTCGTCGGCATCGGCCTCCTCATCGCCGCGGCGGGGGTGGCGGCGCCGATCGCCGATGAGCGGCTCTCCGGCTGGTCGACGCCAGCCATCGCCTACGGCATGACCATTGCCTTCGCCGGGCTGTTCGCGCTGCAGTTCATCAAGTCGATGCCGCTCGACTATTTCATTCTCCTGGCGCTTCTCGCGCTCGCGCTCGTTCTCGGCGGCGTCGGCCTCGGCCTCAAGATGGGCAGCCCGGCGCTGCTATGGCTCGGTTACGCCGGCTTCTCCATCGAGGTGCTGGGTCTCTACTTCAAGACCGTCGGCACGCTGCTCGGCTCGTCCCTGTTCTTCCTTTCGGCGGGCGTCCTCGTCATCCTGCTCTCGGTCGTCGCCTATCGCCTGCACGCGCGCGTGCAACCGAGTATGGAGCCCGCGCCATGATGTCAGAACGACGCAATCTGTGGCTGGCGATCGCCGTGGTCGCCCTTGGGCAGGCGGCCGTGTTGGGCTGGATGATCTGGGACCGCACCTCGCTGCTGGCCAACGGACGCGAAGTCGTGCTCGAGGTGATCCCCGTCGATCCGCGCTCACTCTTCCGCGGCGACTACGTCATTCTCGGTTACGACATCTCGCGCTTCAAACTGCCGCCCGGCGCCACGCCGCCGAAGCGGAACGAGCCCTTCTATGTCACGTTGCGCAAGTCGGAGGGCGACAACTGGCAGGCTGTCGCCGGGGCGAGCGAACCGCCCGCAGAGGTCAAGCCCGACGAGGTCGTGATCAAGGGACGCGTCGAATACGTCGCCAGGCCGGCACCGGATCAGCCGCAGGAGCCGATGGTAGTCGGCCTGCACTACGGTATCGAGAGCTTCTTCGTCCCCGAGGGCACCGGGCGCGAGCTTGAAAAGATGGTCGGCGACAAGAAGATCTCGGCGCTGATTGCCGTCGACGACGGCGGCACGGCCGCAATCAAGGGCCTGATGTCGGAAGGCAAGCGCGTCTATGAAGAACCGCTGCTCTGATCGGCCAAATAGGACGTGCTGTGACCTGTTTGCCGCTCACGGTGCGCTTTTTCTCGTACGCCACACGCGCAGCTATCGAGAGCCTGAGCGGAATCTGGCACTGTCACGCCCTGCCAATGGCAAAATTCACGCACTGGGGGGTGGAGATGTTGCCCAAATCAATGTTGGCGTTAGCAGTTGCCGCGGTGACGGCGACCACGTTGGCCGTGCCCGCGGGCATGGCGGCGGAGACGGGGCTGGCGGCGATGCACGCGCTGCGCCGCGAGGGCGGTCGCCTGTGCATGTCGGACCATTGGCACTACGGCAGCAGCGGAGCGCAATCGACGAAAGCTGCCGCGCAGCGTGCCGCCATCCGCTCATGGCAGGATTTCACCGACCTTGAGTACGGCAGCTCGTGGGCGCGCTTCAGCCGGGCGGCGAGCAGGAGGATGGGCTGCTCGCGCTCGGCCGCAGGCTGGACCTGCGACGCCGAAGGGCGCCCCTGCCGATAGGCGACGCTCAAGTCTTGTCGCGCTGACGGTTGCGCAGATTGCGCAGCCGTTCTTGCGTTTGCGCGCTGGCGCTCTGGAGCGCGCCGGCCCCCCATCGTTGCAGACGGGCGAGCCACGGCGCGTGGCGCGCCCGCACGCCCAGACCGTCGGCCATGATCTGCCGCGCAGCGTTGAGCGGATCACGCCCGTCCGGCATTCTTCCGCTGTCGCGAATGCGATCGGCAAGCTCGCGGTATAGGCTTTCGCGCGCGGGGTCGACGAGGCCCGATGCAATCCCCGTGGAGCCGCTGAAGAAGCCGCTGCTGCCGCGGCCGACAGGCAGTTGAATTGCAGCGGCGCTGCTCTCGGCCGGTGGGGCATTGGCGTCCGGGGCCGCCTCGTTGCGCGCCAGCGCCAGCAGATTGGCTCGCGTTTTCGCCGACAGTGCGCCCATGAACATCGCGGCGACGACAGGCAAAAGGTATTCGGCGATCATTTCGCTGATGCCTGCCGCGGCGGCGGCGCGGCTGGTGATGCGGCTGCTCGCGTCACGGCCGGCCAGGGTGGTGAGGGCGTCATTGCCGATCACCTGGGTTGATGTCGCCCCCATCAGCGTCGGCGTCTCCAGAACCTGCTCGTAGTCGTTCTTGCCGAGTAGCTCGATCAGTCGCGCCAACGTCGCGCGCGTTAGGGTCTGCTCGTCGAAACATTGGGTAAGCGCCCCGAGCATGACGAGTATGGCCGCTTTGGCCTGCGGGCGCGGCAGATGGAACGCGCGCGCCAGATTGCTGATGGCCTGCCGGTTTTGGGCGCGCGTGAACTCGCCCCAGATGGGGCCGCGATTGCGAGGGTTGGCGACCAGCGTCACAGGCGCACTTTGTATTCGACCACAAGAAGTCGCATGGCGTTGACCTCCAAATATGAGGTGCCTGGCCCGACGCAAGATCGGGTGCCTCCAGCCTCGCTCAGTCCCTAGCATACTGAACTCAGGAGAAAATCACGAAATTCGATGGCGCCTGTGCGACATTGCTCCAGTCGCTCCTCAGTGGCCGGACCGGCGAGCGGCGTCGTAGCAGCGGCGCGGACCGGCACGGCGACTGCCGCGTACAACGACCCTGGCGCCGCGCTGCTAGGAAATTAGTCGGAGCTGCCGGGGGGCGTCGCCGCGGGCGCCGTTTTTTATCGCGGCTGCGGATAATTAAGCCCCAGGCGGCACCCGCCCCCCTGTGTTGCAACTCGTCCACACATTTGGCATGGTCCGCCCGCGAATCGCCACGAGAGCGGGCGCCGGCTACGCCTGTCGCCGGTCAACAGCATTCTTCAAGGCGCCAAAGGGGATCACGAAAATGACGGAAGTACTATGGGGGATCGTCGCTTGCGGCGTGCTGGCGCTCGTCTATTCGGCGTACACGATCCGATCCGTGATGAGTGCGGATGCTGGCACCGCGCGCATGCAGGAGATCGCCAGTGCAATCCGCGAAGGTGCCCAGGCGTACCTGAATCGCCAGTATCGCACCATCGCCGTCGTCGGTGCCGTCGTCTTCATCCTCGCCTGGGTACTGCTCGGCCCGCTCGTGGCCTTCGGCTACCTTATCGGCGCTGCGCTGTCGGGTACGGCGGGGTACATCGGCATGAACGTCTCGGTGCGCGCCAACGTGCGCACCGCGCAGGCAGCAACGCACTCCCTGGCGCGTGGCCTCGACATCGCATTCAAATCCGGCGCGGTGACCGGCATGCTGGTTGCCGGCATGGCGCTGCTCGGCGTCTCGGTATACTTCCTCTTCCTTACCGGTGGCCTCGGCTACGCCGCCGATGACCGCGTCGTGACCGATGCGCTGGTCGCTCTCGGCTTCGGCGCCTCGCTCATCTCCATCTTCGCTCGTCTCGGCGGCGGCATCTTCACCAAGGGCGCCGACGTCGGCGGCGACCTCGTGGGCAAGGTGGAGGCCGGCATTCCGGAGGACGACCCGCGCAACCCAGCGACCATCGCCGACAATGTGGGTGATAACGTCGGCGACTGCGCCGGCATGGCCGCCGACCTGTTCGAGACTTACGCTGTCACCGTGGTGGCGACGATGGTCTTGGGCTCGATCTTCTTCGTCGGCCAGCCGGGTCTCGAGAAGCTGATGATCTACCCGCTCGCCATTTGCGCGGCGTGCGTCGTGACCTCGATCATCGGCACGTTCTTCGTCAAGCTCGGCACCAACAACTCGATCATGGGGGCGCTCTATCGCGGCTTCATCGCCACCGCCGTCCTGTCGATTGGCGGCCTGTGGCTGGCGACCTATTACGTGCTGGGCGGGTTCGGCGACGTCGGCACGGCGGCGGGCACGACGGTCAACGGCCTCAACCTGTTCATCTGCGGACTGGCCGGCCTTGCCGTGACCGGCCTGATCATCTGGATCACCGAGTACTACACTGGCATCGGCTTCCGCCCGGTGCGGTCGATCAGCCAGGCGTCCGTCACCGGTCACGGCACCAACGTCATCCAGGGTCTTGCCGTGTCGCTCGAGGCAACCGCGCTGCCGGCCCTCGTCATCGTCGCCGGCATCCTGTTCACCTATTCGCTCGCCGGTCTCTACGGCACGGCCATTGCCACCACCACGATGCTCGGCCTCGCCGGCGTCGTCGTGGCACTCGATGCCTTCGGACCGGTGACCGATAACGCCGGCGGCATCGCCGAGATGGCTGGTCTGCCGAAGGAAGTGCGCCGCTCGACCGACGCGCTGGACGCGGTCGGGAACACCACCAAGGCGGTCACCAAGGGCTATGCCATCGGCTCTGCCGGTCTCGGCGCACTGGTGCTGTTTGCGGCCTACAGCTACGATCTGCAACACTTCATCGATGAGGCGAACAAGGCGGGCGCGACGGCGTATTCCTACTTCAAGGGCGTTAGCCCGGACTTCTCGCTGTCCAATCCTTACGTCGTCGTCGGCCTCTTGCTCGGCGGCCTCATCCCCTACCTGTTCGGCGGCATCGCCATGACAGCCGTCGGCCGCGCCGGCAGCGCCATCGTGCAGGAGGTGCGCCGCCAGTTCAAAGCCAAACCCGGCATCATGCAGGGCAAGGATCGCCCCGACTACGCGGCGGCCGTCGATCTGCTGACGCGCGCGGCGATCAAAGAGATGATCGTCCCCTCGCTGCTGCCGGTGCTGTCGCCGATCGTGCTGTTCTTCGCCATCTACGTGATCGCGGGCGGCGGCGAGGCCGGTAAGAGCGCGGCATTCTCCGCCGTCGGCGCCATGCTGCTCGGTGTCATCGTCAACGGCCTGTTCGTCGCCATCTCCATGACCTCGGGCGGCGGCGCCTGGGACAACGCCAAGAAAGCCATCGAGGACGGCTTCGTCGACAAGGACGGCGTCAAGCACGTCAAGGGCACGGACGCGCACAAGGCGGCCGTGACGGGCGATACGGTCGGCGATCCCTATAAGGATACGGCGGGCCCGGCGGTGAATCCGGCGATCAAGATCACCAACATCGTCGCCCTGCTGCTGCTCGCAGTGCTCGCCGCGCACTGAAACGGCGCCTGAGGCGAAGCTAATCGAAAGGCCCGGCCCCCAAGGTCGGGTCTTTCTGCATCAGGCACTATGCGCAGCGGCGATGCTCGCCAGGAGCAGCTTGGCATCGGCGGCGGCGCGCGCCCCATTGCCCGTCATCTCGGCGCGCACGATAGCGCCCTCGACGATCATCAGCGCCAGCCGCCCGGTCTCCGTCGGCCGCGCCGCGCCATCGTCCTTGGCGCGTTCAACCAGCAGGGCCAAGAGCTCGTCCTTGTGCCGCCTGGCGATGGCCCGCTCGCGCGTCGACGTACGCTCCGTCTCGGCGAGGATGTTGATGAAGGCGCAGCCGTGAAAGTCAGGCGCCGCGAACCACTCGCGCAGGACGTCGGCGATGGCTGCCAGGTTGTTGCCGCGCTTCGCATGTCGCGCCTCGAGCCGTGCGCGGAACCAGGCCATCCAGCGCATATGCCGCTCCTCGAGAAACGCAGCGACGAGATCGGCCTTGGACGGGAAGTGGTTATAGAAGCTCATCTTGGCAACGCCGGACTCGGCGATGATGCGGTCGACGCCGACCACCCGCGTGCCATGCGCGTAGAACAGCCGCAGCGCCGTCTCGAGAATGCGCTCCCGCGCCGGGAGGGCTTTTGTCGCAGTCTTCGCCATCCGCTGTTTCTACCATTGACAGACAAGTCTGTCTATACGAATAGACAGATAGGTCTATATAGGAGGTTGCGTCATGGCCAAGAAGGCAGGGTTCCGGCTCGGGGTCTACATCTGCAAGGATCTGGAGATCGTCGACTTCGCAGCGCCCTATGGGGTGTTCTCCGTCGCCCGCCGCTTCGATCCCGAGCTCGATGCCTTCTTCATCGCCGAAAGCATGCGGCCGGTGCAGGCGCAGGCCGGCTTCACCGTGCTCCCCAACTACGCCTTCACCGACACACCCGATATGGATGCCTTTCTCATTCCGGGTGGATTCGGCACGCGCCAGGAGATGAACAACGGACGGCTGCACGCTTTCATCCGCGCGCTGCCCGAGAAGACGCTCCTCGTTTCCGTCTGTACGGGCTCGTGGATCTACGGCCGCATGGGGCTTCTCGACGGACGCGCGGCGACGAACCGTAAAGAGCCAGATCGCCTCGAGCAGTCGAGCATGGGCAAGGTGCCGATCGACCGCTTGGCGGAAATTGCACCCGCCTGCCGCATCTCGCGTGCACGCGTCGTGGACAGCGGCCGCATCATCACCGGCGGCGGCATCGCGTCGGGCATGGAGGTCGGCTTCCATCTGCTGCGACGCGCCGGCTACGACGAGGCGTTCATCTCCGAGGTCGCGCGCGTGATGGAATACGGCAGGGCCTACGACGTTTACCGCGCCGATATCGACTACGACCGCGCCGGCTGAGAAACCCTAGTCGCCGAAGATCTGCTTGGTTCCGAGGTTGCGGAACAGCTGCTGGACGATGCCGACGTCCTTACCGCCCGGAGCTGGCGTCGTGCGCGAGACATAGTCGAACACCCGTCCGTCCTTCATGCCGTAGTTGGCGACGCGCTCGACTGTGCCGCCGGGCGTGAAGTAGACGGCAACGACCTGGCGGTCCTGCTCCGTCGGCAGCATGAAGGCGGTCTGCGTCGCCGTGCTCGAGATGTAATAGTAGGCTTGGCTGGTGCCGACCACGGCGGTGGTCGATGGGGTTCCGAGGTTCATGCGCACCTGCTCCTGGGTCATCCCGGGCTGGATCTGCTGCAGGTCGCCCTCGTGGAATTGCATGCCGTGCTTGATGACGTTCGAGTCGCACGCCGCGAGGGCGAGGCAGGCGGCGAGGCCGGCCATCAAGCGCCAGCCTTTCGCATGGATCACTGGCGCGCGTGTGCGGCGCTGGTGGGCGTTGGTCTCTCGGCGCATTATGTTATGTCTTCCCGAGACTGGATCGAGGCAGGGCGAATTGGCGCTTACCCCGACCCCTTGTCGATTGCAACAGGCGCAAGCTCAACTCAGGCGGCATCGCCCCCGATTTGTGATCGCCTTCACGTAAGGTCCCGGCACTGATGCTGGATTCCCTCATTGCCCGTAGCGAGATGCGCCGTAAAGCAGGCGAGATTTATGGCGTGATCGTGACACGGGCCCGCTGTCCGGAATTTTACTCCGAAATGGGCGTCCTCGACACACCGTCGGGCCGTTACGAGATGGTGGTTCTTCACCTTTTCCTTGTTCTCGAGCGGCTGCGCACCGCTACCGATCCGAGTTCGCCAATCCCGCGCCTGCTCGTCGAGGCGTTCGTCTCCGACATGGACGATTCCCTGCGCGAGCTCGGCACCGGAGATCTCGCGGTGCCGAAGAAGGTGCGCCGTGCCGCGGACGGCCTCCTGGCGCGCAGCATGGCCTACAGGGCGGCGCTGGAGACGGGCAATGAGCGTGATCTGGCCAAGGCGCTGGCCGCGCACGTCTACGATGGTGCCGAGAGCGCGCAAGCCCGCTCGCTGGCGCAATACATGCGAGAAGCGCTCGGCTCGCTGGCGGCGATGGAGGCTGTACAGATCCTCGATGGGAGCCTCGGATTTCCGAAGGTATGCGATACTGCTGCGGAGGCACCATGAGCGCGCCGCTGCATTGGTCCTACCGAACCACGGAGATCCCGGAGCCGGGATTTCGCGAGAGACGCACGGCCACCAGCGCCGAGCGCGCGACGGTGGCGGCTGCACTGGAGGTGGTTTCGTGTGAGGCGCTGATGGCCGACTTCACGATCCGCGCCACCGGGCAAGGATGCTACCGCCTGGCCGGAAAGCTCGAGGCGCAGCTGACGCAGAGCTGTGTCGTGACGCTCGACCCCGTGGCGCAGCACGTCGAAGCAACGTTCGACGTCGAGTTCTGGCCGCCGATGAGCATGCCGCGGCCGGGCGAGGAGGAGGTCGAGGCGCTGAGCGCCGCCGAGATCGAGCCGATCGAGCACGGGATGATCGACGCCGGCAGAATCGTATTCGAGACCCTATCGGCATCCGTCGACCCGTACCCGCGCAAGCCCGGGGCCGAATTCCAATCGGACGCGATTGAAGATAG
Source organism: Hyphomicrobium sp. (assembly GCF_009026145.1). Lineage (GTDB taxonomy): Bacteria > Pseudomonadota > Alphaproteobacteria > Rhizobiales > Hyphomicrobiaceae > Hyphomicrobium_A. The sequence continues at coordinate 247,273 of NZ_WBUE01000002.1, read as the reverse complement.
CAGCGCGCCCGCAACCGGACCGTTTGCCGCCCTGAAGAAGCTCAAGGATCACGGCTGAGGCGCGCGGCTGGCACCTGCCGCACAAGGCCGCGCGATAGATGTGAAAATCCAGTTGTTTCGCACTTGCAAAAGAGTATGGTCCGCTGGTTTAGGGGTGGGCAGGCGCGATCCTACGCGGCCTCCTTTCAGGGGATAATTGCGAGGCAAACCGCGACATGTCTCAGCCGCGGACCATAGCGCTCGACGCCATGGGCGGCGACCACGGTCCCGCCGTCGTGGTTCCGGGCGCCGCCCTCTCGCTGGAGCGATATCCAGCGCTCAGCTTCATCATGTACGGCGATGAGGCGCGCATTCGCGCCGAGCTCGACAAGCTTCCCGTGCTGGCGGCCAAATCGCGCGTCGTTCACACCGACATGGTGGTCGCCATGAGCGACAAGCCGAGCCAGGCGTTGCGCCGCGGCAAGGGCACTAGTCTGTGGCTGGCCATAGATGCCGTCCGCTCGGGCGAGGCGGACGTCGCCGTGTCGGCGGGCAATACCGGCGCCTTCATGGCCATGTCGAAGCTGATCCTGCGGCCGATGGCCGGCATCGAGCGGCCGGCAATTGCCGCCCTTTGGCCGACCGTCAGAGCCGAATGTATCGTGCTCGACGTCGGCGCCAATATCGGCGCTTCGGCCCGCGAGTTGTGCGACTTCGCGCTGATGGGCGCCGCCATGGCGCGGGCGCTGTTCCATATCGAGCGGCCCACCGTTGGGCTCTTGAACGTCGGTGTCGAGGAGATCAAAGGCGTCGAGGAAGTGCGGCAAGCACACGCATGGTTAAAGAGCACTGAGCTGCCGCTCGACTATCGTGGTTTCATCGAGGGCGACCAGATCGGGCAGGGCATCGTCGACGTGGTCGTGGTCGAGGGCTTCGCCGGCAACATCGCATTGAAGACGGCGGAAGGCACAGCCAAGCAGATCAGCGAATACCTGCGCGCCGCCATGCAGCGCACTTTAATGTCGAGGCTCGGGGCTTTTCTGGCTTCTGGCGGCTTTCGCGTCCTCAAGGAGAAGATGGATCCAAGGCGTGCCAACGGCGGCACGTTCCTTGGCCTCAATGGCATAGCGGTCAAGAGTCACGGAGGCACGGACGCCGTGGGCTTTGCCAGTGCCGTCGATCTCGCGTACGAGATGGCCCAGAGCCGGCTCATTCCGCGGCTCGCCGCCGACCTGACAGCGTTCCATCACAAGCTCGAGGCAGCCGCCGCGGGCTGACGCTGCGGGCCATCACGGTAGGGCATCGGCCTTTTTCTGCTGCCCGATTTCCGTTGAGGCTGGTTCAACTACAAGAAGCAAGGCAGCTCAGTGGCAGTCATCCGTTCAGTCTTCCGCGGCGTCGGTGCCCATCTTCCGAAGCGCGTCATGACCAACGCCGATTTGACGAAGATCGTCGACACCAGCGACGAGTGGATCGTCGAGCGCACCGGCATCCGCGAGCGCCACATCGCCGACGATGACGAGCTCACGTCGGATCTCGGCACCGCTGCCGCCCATCAGGCGCTAGTGCGCGCCGGTATCGATCCCGTTGACATCGATCTTGTGGTGTGCGCGACGGCGACGCCCGATCGCACATTCCCTGCCACCGCGGTGAGGATCCAGCAGAGCCTTGGCGTCACCAAGGGGGCCGCATTCGACGTGCAGGCGGTATGCTCGGGCTTTGTTTACGCCCTCACCATCGCCGACAACTTCCTCAAGACCGGGCAATTCAAGCGCGCCGTCGTCGTCGGCGCGGAGACCTTCTCGCGCATTCTGGACTGGGAGGACCGCACCACGTGCGTGCTGTTCGGCGATGGCGCGGGAGCGGTCGTGCTCGAGGCACAGCCGCAACACGGCACGCGCGAGGATCGCGGCATTCTTGCCACCCGCATTCGCTCGGACGGCCGCTTCGAGGACCTGCTCTATGTCGATGGCGGTCCGGGCTCGACGAAGACCGTCGGCCATCTGCGTATGAACGGGCGCGAGGTGTTTCGCCACGCCGTGCAGAAGATCACCGGCATCATTGAGGAGACGCTCGTCATGACCGGCTATGCACCCGACGAGATCGACCTCTACGTGCCGCACCAAGCCAACCAGCGCATCCTCGATGGCGTCTTGAAGAAGCTCGGCGTGCCAGCGGAAAAGATTGTCGTCACGCTCGACAAGCACGGCAACACCTCGGCGGCGTCCATCCCGCTGGCGCTTAACCATGCCTTTGAACAGCATCGTGTTAAGGAGGGCTCGCTGGTGCTCATGGAAGCGATGGGCGGCGGCTTCACCTGGGGTGCGGTGCTCGCCCGCTGGTGACGTGTGGTGAGGAACTTTCTACAACGTGCCAAGTTTCTTTCTTTGATTTCAGCTAGTTGAAATGCTCTCGCGATTGACGATCGGCTCGCCCCCCGGTAGCATCTCTAAAAAGGTGAGAGAGCGGGAGGCAAAATGCCATGGGAGGCAAGACGTTAACGCGTGCGGACCTTGCCGAGGCGGTGGTGCGCAAGGTCGGATTGCCGCGCAATGAGAGCCAGGATCTGGTCGAACTGGTGCTGGGGGAAATCTCTGCCAGCTTGGCGCGAGGCGAGCCGGTGAAGCTCTCCTCGTTCGGCTCCTTCGGCATCCGCCAGAAGGGCGAGCGCATGGGGCGCAATCCCAAAACCGGGGACGAAGTGCCGATCACGCCGCGCCGGGTCTTGGTCTTTCGCCCCAGCAACATTATGAAAGAGCGCATCAACCAGGGCCTCATCCGCCGCAAGGCAGCCGAGTGAACGGCGTCCGGCGGCGGCGTGGTGGCGCAGCCGGTGGAGGCGTAATTGACCAAGACGGCCGAGGCCTTTCGCACCATTAGCGAAGTTGCCGAAGAGCTCGAGGTCCCCAAGCACGTCCTGCGCTTCTGGGAAGGCCGATTTCCGCAGATTCGGCCGATGAAGCGAGGCGGCGGACGGCGCTATTACCGGCCCGAGGACATGGCGCTGCTGCGCGGCATCTGCCACCTGCTGCATGCTGAAGGCTACACCATCAAGGGCGTGCAGAAGATTCTGCGCGATCAGGGTGTCGACACGGTGAAGCGCATCGGCGCGGAAACCGCTGCCGCCGCGGTTCCGGCTGCCGCGGCGCCGGCGCCCGTAGGGAAGCGCAACACGCGCGCCGGAAGGCAGCCGGCGACTGCGGGTGGGCCGACGCGGGGTGAAGTGCGCGAACGCCTGCTCGCTGCCATAGCCGAGCTCGAGGCCTGCCGCGGCATCCTGCTCGGCAAGCCGCCGGAGGCCGCCGCGCGTCGCGCTCCGGCCAAGGCGCGCCGCTCCGCCCGCGCGTGAGCGGCTTGCCGACGCTGGCGATACCCGAGCTATGGTGTGTGGATCTGCGCGCCGCGGCGCCGGCGCTGCACGCCATCGAGCAGCGCGTCCCGCGGCTGTGCCCGGGCGACCGAGCGCGAGGATCGGCCTTTTCCGACGCAGCGGCGCGCCACGAGTGGCTGGCGACCCATATCGCGCTGCGCCTGCTGATCGAGCGCGCCGCGGGTCCTGAATGGCGCGGCGTTTCGTTTACGCGTTCCGAGCGCGGCAAACCACATCTCGAGGCTGCCCCGCTCGCCTTCAGCCTGTCGCACACGCGTGGGCTAGCGCTGATCGGCATGGCGCGCCAGGGCAGCATCGGGGTCGATATCGAGCGTTCGCGCACGGTGCATGTCGGCGAGGAGCGGCGCGCGCGCATCGAGGCGGCGGGAGCAGCCCTTGCCGCACCGCCGCTGCCGGCTGCGGAAGACGCACGCTTCCTGCAGGCATGGGTGCGGCTCGAGGCCTACGCCAAGGCCGACGGCGGCGGCATCGGGCGCCTGTTGACGCGCCTCGGGATATTCGGCACGGGCAAGGCCGTGGCGAGCCAGGAGGCCGGCACCGGCGATCGCGCTGCGGTCGCGGCCGCGTTTGTGGGCGGCGAGGCGCCCAGCGTTCGCGATCTGCAACTCGGCCAGGATATCTATGCCGCCGCGGTGTTCGCCGGGGCGCCGCCGACGTCCGATGTAGCGTGGCTGCCGGCGAGCGCCAAGGGCCTCGAAAAGCTCATCAGTTGACGTCGCGTGGGCTTTGCCGTTGACCCGCATGGCGCCGCTTGGCAAAAGGGGCGCCTCGGAGCGTAGCGCAGCCTGGTTAGCGCACCAGTCTGGGGGACTGGGGGTCGGGAGTTCAAATCTCCCCGCTCCGACCATTCATCTCAGAGACTTAGCCACCCCGTGTCTCAGTCGCCCAAAGGGCCCGTGTCTCACTGGTGTCTCAGTCTCACCTTTTGATGGCACCTCCCAATTGTGGCGATCTTGGGTCATGTCTCAGCCGTGTCTCAGTCGCGTGCCTTCTGCGTCTCAGCATAAGCGATAGCTGCCGGGCCAGCAGGCTTGCAGCTTTGAGGGGCGATACGACAAGCAAGCAGGCGCCCGGCGATGAGTAGCACCAGCTTTACCCGAGAGGAGCTGTACGAGCTCGTCTGGTCCGAACCGATGATCAAGCTCGCTGCTCGCTATGGGATCTCGGGGAATGGCCTTGCGAAGGCCTGCCGACGGGCAAACATACCGGTTCCCGAACGCGGCTATTGGGCTAAGCAATAGGCTGGGCAGCACGTGTGCAAGAAGCCCCTGCCGCCATCGAAGGCGGGTACGTTGCTCGCCCATCGCACGGAATGTCTCGGTGACGCACAGCCGGAAGCGCTGCGAGGGAGGGGCATGGCCCCAGATCACCGCCGTCTCGTCGGGCTCGAAAGCGATGTTGTTGTCGAAGATCGGCAACCGCGGCCACCCTGAGATCCCGTCGCCGTCACCTGGGCTGAAGTGACGCGCACGATGCATTGATCCAAATCAATGCGGGGGCCCTGATTGTCTACTCGTCGGTGATCACGTCTATTAATGGCGCTGATACCACGGTGACACACGGCCACCAATTTTTCGCGCCCCTTCTCCTGCATTTGTCTGCGTGCTGATATTCTTGCCGGTGCGAATCTCTGTTCGTCATGACAGAGGTTCCCTCTTCGGCCCGGATAGTGCGCACACGCTGTCCGGGCTTTTTCGTCCGTGGCCATCCCGCGATCTTGGCTTCATCGGCGGCTGGGCGAGCCGCGCATCGGCGGGGCAACGGAGTGAACATGGCTTTCACGCCCATACCCAAATGCGGGAACTGCTTCGACGTCGGCTGGGTGTGCGAGAACCATCCCTATTGTCCGTGGGATCGCACTAAGCCGCGGGGCTGCGAGTGCGGCGCCGGCATCCCGTGCCCGGTGTGCAATCTCGCCGACGCCGACAACCCGGCGCGGCCGTCGACCGGCTTCAGTGGAAGGGAAGCCATGGACACAATGACGATCGCGTTCATCGGTGGCGTCATCGCCGTAACTCTTGCTGGCCTGCTTTGGCTGGTCGTGGCGCTCTGACATTTACGCCGACAACTCCTTAAGCTGACGGCCCGACGATTTGCGTGTACACTGATGATCGGCGCGCCAAGGAGACGGGCACCGCTCCCGGTGGGCGCACCCGGGGCTGATCTGATCTTTGCCTGCAGCGGGGTCAGCCCTGCCTTAAGAGCCGCCCGCCCGGTACCATGTTCGCCGCGATTAACCCGCCATTGGCCGTGTTTCTGGATCCGCGTTGATCGCATGGTGAACCAGACTTCATAGCTCGCCCCATCAAAGTCCGCCGGATGATTGCAGACGCCGGCTACGCGCCCGAGATGACGGCATCTCTCACTCAGGTCTTCGAGGACGCCTGGGTCGAAACCCGATCGAGGGCAACATCGGATCACCACGCCGAGCGCCTCCGCTCGAAGCTCGCTGGGATCGTGATGCTTCTCGGCCAGCGGCTAGACGATCCCGATGAGCTGCGCCGAAGAGCTGTGCGGCTGCTGGCCCACGGCGAGGGATGGAGCGGGGACGCAATGAGCTAGACCTTCGCTCGCAAGGTCCCTGAATATCGCACATGCCCACTCCCACTGCTGGCGGTATGTCAGGCATCGCTGTGTGGCCGCTGCAGACAAGGAATGGATCTGCGCAGATGGGTGACAGCCGCCTCGATGACGCGCCGGTCATCCTCAGTCACATCCCTCACCTCGACTTTGGCGAGCCAAGCCCCGACGATGCAGTCCGAGGGCACGACCTGCAGCGTGATCAGGCGGGCGTAGACGGGCTCGCTGCGCAGCAGCTCACGCAGGTGCGTTTCGATCTCGCGAGCGGTCGCACTTCGCAGCATTGGGAGGGGTGAAGATCGTCGAATGCGTGGGCGGTCAAATTTGAACGACCGATGTTTAACAAGGCGCAAAGCAACGTGAGTTCGCGGTTTTCCGGGCATCCGGTACGTTGCTGCCGCGGGGTAGCAGGCCCAGCCGCGCTTAGGCGCTAGCGATATTCCTGCGAGGATTCGCATGAACGCAACGGATGTGAAGCGCTCAGCGCTCAACGTTGCTTGGGTTTTTGCCGTGATCTTGTTGTTCTGTGGGCTTGGCGCGGCAGTCGCCGCACTCCTCATGTGATCGGCTCAGACTTTGAACGCGCGTCCGACTTGGCGCCCTTCCTGACGGCGCCAAGCCTCGCTCGGAGCCACGCGCGCCGCCTGACAACCGGTTGTTCCACGCTGAAGCAGCCCTTCTCCCACCGCCACGCGTTGGGCATCGTGCAGCTTCCGCGCAGCTTAGGCCCGCACCCTTGATAATCTGCCGGCAGGCCGTTGTCCGCCAGAGGGGGGTGGCGGATTGGCCCTGGGCACCCGGCCGACGGTGTACCCCGCTGCCGCCGTCCGGGTGTCTCCATCGGTTCCCGGCAGATCGCTCGTGGCGATAGCGGTGCCCACACGCGCCGTTCCGACTTTTGGCGGGCTGTCCGCAACGAACACTCCCAAGCTAGTTTTGAAGCGGCATGCCAACCGATCGACAAAGGGATGCACTTTCGTGATTGGTAAGCATCTCAAGACCGAACTGGACCGCGCGCCCGCCGGCCCGAAGCCGGACATCGAGCGTGCGTTGAGGCGCCTGCTCGAGCGCGACCTCGCCGAGCGCTCCCGCCCGCACACGCGATGGTCGGGAAAAATCTCGCTACATCCGAGGAGGAAGCCATGCTGACTCTTGGAGAAGCGTTGGCTGCGGAACGTGCGCGAAGGAACGAGGAGGTACGCCGGGTTGAACGTGCGGTACTGCAGGCTCTGGCGCAACGTCTCGATGCCGAACCGCTGCCCGGATGGGACTTTACGTCAGGGCACAATGAGATCCGTCTCATACGCGCCACGAATGACGATCGCCAACACGTCAGCTCTTGGACCATGGACCAGGCGATGCGACTGGCGCTGGGGCAAGAGACAACGGAGTGGATCACGCCCGAAAGCTTGGCGCGCGCGATGTATCAGGCTGTAACGATTACTGCCAAGTTTATTGTCGATGTAGAGACCAAGGAAGGCGCAGAGGAGCAAACGAGTAGTGTGTCGGCTGGACGCGAACTGGAGTGGGTTCCTCGGCGCAGTTGATGTGCATTGAAAAATGTCGATCAGAAATCGCAGGCGCAACTAGAACTGTTATTGAATGTGCTGTTGATGCGCACAGCCTCGCCAGCCTCATTGCGCCAGAATTCGGGGATGAGATAGAGCTGCCATTTTGGTCGCGCGGTCGCGCGCACGCGCAACACCTCAACGTCGAAGCTGTACAACGCGCCATAGTAGGTGTGGCGGTCGAGAGTGCATTCAACGCCGTTCGTTTCCCATCGGTATTTGCCGAGGCGATCACCGCTCTTGAGGATGCGCTCGATGTCATTGATGACGCTGGCGCGTGACGGTCTGCGCATGGTTCTTACAGGTTCTGCGTCAGCATCAGAAATGTCCGGCCCATGATCAGCCCCGGAGCGTCGCCGCAAGACGCAGTGGAATGTCGTCGCGGCCCTCGCGCTCCTGCGCCATATGTCCGCTGTTCGCTTGCTTCGGTGTGCGCTATCAGGGATGCGCGGGAGCATCGCCGTAGCGCAGCACCTTGACCTTCTCGAGCGTGATCAAGCCGCTGCCCATCAGCTTGTCGAGCTCCGGCAGGAAGCCTTCGATCTTCTCCTCGGTATCGACGATTTCCACCACGATGGGCAGGTCTTCCGAAAGGCGCAGGATCTTCGTTGTGTGCAGGCGGCTTGACCGCCCGAAGCCTAACGGGCCGCGCAAGATGGTGGCGCCGGCCAGATGCATCTAGCGCGCCTTGAGCACGATCGCTTCATAGAGGGGCAGCCGGCCCGCCTTGTCGTCCTCGCCGATAAAGATCCTCAGCAGCATCGCGTCGCGGGGAATCTGCATAGCTACCCCCCATGGAATGCCTTCAAAGGACACGCCGCGCACGACAGCGGCGTTATTTCACCACTAGGACATGACAGGGTGCATGTTCGACGAGGCGGTCCGTCGTACTGCGATAAGGCGATTATAAAGTGCCGAGTGGCCCATATAGCCGACGACCAGCATATCAAAACCGTGGCGCTCGACGAAATCCACAATGGTCGGTACGGCGTGACCGGGAACGACATGGGTCTTGAGTTTGATGCCTTGCGCTTGCGCCTGCGCCTGCGCACGCGCGATCACCGGTTCGTAGCGATGATTGGCGTCGAGCCGCTCCTCGACCACCTCGTCGACCGACACGGGAAAGCGCGGCATCTCTTCGACCGAGATCATGTGGAGCCCGGCTTCGTGCTCCTTGGCGAGATTGATGGCGGCCGAAAGAGCCCGACCGGCGCCTTCCGAACCGTCGTTGGCGATGAGGATCTTCCTAAACATCCGACCGCTCCCCGGCGCGTGCTCCTTCTTCGGCGGGCGTCAGCTGCGGCATGAACCACTGCTGGGCGATGAGGGTCGGCACCACGGCGCTACCGATGACGGCGGCGACGAGGATCGTGTACTGCTGCTGATCGATGATGCCGTTCGTCAGTCCAAACAGTGCCGAGATGGTACACCGAAGGTCAGTCCCGTCGACATGAGCAAGGTGGTGTACATGCCCTCGCGCCCGTCGAATTGATAATATCGGATGAGCGGCAGCACGTGGTGACGAACGTTTCCGCCTCTCCGCTGCTGGCTGACCCCGCCCCCACAGATCCCGAACTCGGCAATGCTGGTGCCAACCTACACGCACACGCAAAAAGATTTGGCGGACGAGCCCGAGCCCTTGAGCTTGGGCCATGGCCGGCGCTCTTACAACATCCGGGACACGACCTTTTGCGCATACTTCAGCACCCACGCGCGTGCGTGAATGCCATATCGGCCTCAAGCGGCGATCGAGCCGATGAGCTCGAGTGATAGGGCGTTACGGGGTGGCTCTGCACGGTTGTTCCTGCCATGTGTACACATTCGAGTTCCTTATTGCGCCTTCTTTCCCGCGGCGTCGAACTGCCTTAAGAACGCGATCAGATCCTGAACTTTCTGCTCATCCTTGATGCCGGCGAAGACCATCTTCGTGCCCGGCACTTTGGCCTTCGGATCCTTGAGGTACTCCGCCAAACTGGACTGATCCCACATGATGTCCGAGTTCTTGTTGGCGTCCGAGTAATTATATCCGGGTACCGAACCCGCTTTTCGACCGACGATACCATTAAGCTGTGGCCCGATAGCGTTTTTTGCGCCCTCACCGATCTGGTGGCATGCCTTGCACGTGGCAAAAACCTTTTCACCCTCGGCTCGATCTTGAGCACTAGCCGCGTTCGCTAGACAAGCAACGGCTGCAATGGACACGACGATTTTGCGCATAGCAGTTCTCCTGCAGCTCCAAAGCATCGGTGGAAGGATACGACTGAGTTCAGCAGAAGAAAATATTCTTTGTGACCTTCTGTCCGCCGCCGAAAGGCGGGCTTGCCGTTGGCACTGGAGAGGATGGAGCACCTGTACAAAGCGAGCAACGCCGATCAAGGAGATCAAGAGGATTATCGACGTTCGCGAGAGGCGCTCGGGTCCACGACACAAAATTCGACACGCTGACACACGGCCCTGACAAGCCTCTGGTTCATTGGCCGATCTGTGATCGCGGAGGAGCCAATGGACCGCTCAGAAATCATGGAATTTTCGGAACAGCTGGAGCAGCGATGCCGACCTCAGGGTATCGTTGTCTACCCCGGTCGCCAACCAACAAGGGTGCGCTACGGCGCCCTTTGAGTTCGCGCGAGCGGCGGCTAGGGGCATCTCGATGGCGAAGAAGGGGAGCGTGACGCCCCCGCAAGCATTCTCGGTGAAGCCTTGACCGCTCGGGATTCGGCCTGCCCCGAGAGCTTGGCTCAGGTGCAAGCAGGAGGTTCCCGGGACGAGCTTTCGCGCTAATAAGCCGCGGCAGAGCCTGATCTAGATCAATGCGCGCTATGCCGACAGGGAGATCCTTCAAATAGAAGGTTCCAAATCCGATGGAAGACCTGTCCTGGCACAGAAGACAATCAGGAGGGGAAGATGATGAGCGTTGGCGATCAGTTGTCCCTGCTTGATCAGAACTCTCCGGCACCGGAGCTGATGATGCGCATGATGGACCGCATGGCCGTGAACTGGAAGATGGCCGAGCGTGTCGATGGCGGCCTGGCTTGGTACGCAGCCCGCAGCAAGTGCATTTTCTGTCGTCATGAAAGAGAATGTCGGAGCTGGCTAGAGCATCCCGAGGCGCTGCCGGAGTTCTGTCTCAACGCCAAGTTCTTCAGGCGCTGCGCTGTGGCCTATGCTCATGATCAGTTTTTGCCTCACGACAGCGGCATGGAATAGCGACCGCTTCAGGGGACTGATCTAATTACCGGGCGACTGATTGGCTTGACCGCTTCAAACCCTCGGCTCAGCACAGAACTGAGCCCCAGTGGCGATGAGATCCTCACCGCATCTCTCGCCTGAGAGATTCTGGCAAGCTTGATTGCGAGCGCCCTGGGCTCTGCTCGCTTTTAGGTTTGCCGGCTCGAGCATCCTTACACGTATCTTTGAGTGGCGATTGCGCAACAACTCCATTCCGAAACGGCACAAATTTCAGTCACAAATGGACGGCCGCTGAGACCACGTGCTAGTTTGACGCATTGCCTTCTCGCGAAGGGGAGTAGGGCTCGAGGGGACCATTTGGATGACGCGTAGGGGAGATCGCGGCATCGGCACTGATCTTTCCCCGCTATACGTCTTCGGCGGCGCGACCGCTTGTGCCTTGGCCCTGGCGGCAGGGCTTTCGCTGAGGGCAGGACCAGCCTGGGCCGTGCCGAGCTTTGCCCGCCAAACCGGCCAACCGTGCGCGACCTGCCATAATGGAGCCTTTCCGCAGCTGACGCCCTACGGTCGGCAGTTCAAGCTCAATGGCTATACGGCCGGCGGCACCCGGTGCCGCGACAGCGTGGCGGCTGACCCGACGCCCCAGATCCCGATCTCGGTCATGCTGGTGCCGACCTACACGCACACGCAAAAAGATCTGGCGGAGTTGCCAACGAACCGGGACGGTGAGCCAAACGGCTTGAAAACCAACAACAATGTGATGGTGCAGGACTGGATTGTTGGTTACGACGGCCAGATCTACTGCCAGCTCGGTGCGATGATTCAAGCGGCATACGATCGAGCCGAGGAGGTTTTTGCCCTGGAGATGGCAGATATTCGCTATGCCAATAGAACCCAGGTCGGCGGCATCGACCTGATCTACGGCCTTGACGTCAACAACAACCCGACGCTCGAGGACCCGTGGAATACGACACCCGCCTGGCGCATTCCCGGAATGGGCTCAGTCACCAGCGCATTCGCTCCCGAAACCCCAGCTCCGTTGATTGACATGCTGGACGCCATGGTGGCCGGAGCTGGGGGCTATGTCTTCGCCAACAACATGTTTTACGCCGCCGTGAGCGCTTACAACACGCTCGACAAAGACCTGCTGCAGGCGCTCGGCGAAGGTCCGCCCATGTTCGCCTTCGACGGGGCGGCCCCCTATTGGCGCCTGGCGGTCGAGAAGACCTGGGACGTTTACTCGCTCATGCTCGGCACCTTCGGCATCACTGCCAATGTCATCCCTGACGTCATGATGGTGTCTCCCGCCGACCAGATCACGGATGTGGGGTGGGACGCGCAGTTCCAGTATCTCAGTGACCTGCATTTCTTCACCGCACGGGTGAGCTACATCTATGAATGGCAAAAACTGTACGGGAGCGTCTTCAACGGAATGGCGGCAAATCTGAAGAACCACCTCGCACAGTTCAATGCCTCACTAACGTATTCATATGACGCCAGGTGGTCGGTGACGCTCGGATACTTCAACACAACCGGCAGTACGGACTTAGGTTTCGACGCCGATGGTATGCCTTTCAGCTACTTCGAGACGGCTAACGGCTCGCCGAATACAAGCGGGGAAGTTATCGACATCGGCTACTCCCCCTGGAGCCATGGGGGTCCCAGCTTCTGGCCTTGGCTCAATACGCGCTTTGGTGCGCAGTACTGGCACTACGACAAGCTGAACGGGGCGAGTACCAACTACGATGGCATGGGGCGCAACGCCAGGGACGACAACACCGTCCTGCTCTATTCGTGGACGGCCTTTTAGGTTCGCAACATGCCAACGCGACCAAGACGTCAGAGCGATGCGGCCGCAAGGCCTAGCGCAAAAGGCATGGCGCGGCAGCACATCGTGTTTGCGGTCCTGCTCCCTCTAGCTTTCCTGGGCCTTGTCTGCCCAGGCGTGGTTCGCGCGGACGCCGGCGCCGCCCACTACATGCGCGGGCTGAGGGCCAAGCTCGAATATTGCACCGATTGCCACGGGTCGTCGGGACGGGGTTATCGCGGATTTTATGTCATGCCGCGGCTGGCGGGACAAACGCCGGAGTACATCGAGAACCAGTTGCGGGCGTTCCTTGAAGGAACCCGGCAAAGTCATACCGGCATGATCATGTCTCGGGTGCACGGCATCGGCCCGGCGATGCGATCGGCGCTGGCCGACCGTTTCGCCGACCTCAATCCAAGGCCCTATGGCAGGGCTCCCGGCCGGCTGGCGGAGCGGGGCAAGCAAATCTACGAGGAAGGCATTCCCGATGCCAATGTCCCTGCCTGCTCCGTCTGTCACGGCCCAGAGGCCGAAGGGCAAGGCCCGAATCCGCGGCTGGCAGGCCAGCTCTATGCCTACACGATCGAGGCGCTGGCGAATTGGGATAGAGAGCGGGGCGGAGCAGCTCATTCAAAGGTGATGCAGCCCATTGCACAGAGCTTGAGCAGGTCAGAAATGGAGGCCGTGGCGGCCTATCTCAGCACTCTGAACTAGGCCCATCCGTTTTGGTCCGATCATGAAACTGATGAAGTCAACGATAGCACTCCTTTCCCTCCTGGGCTCCGCCGCGGGTGTATCGGCAGCTGAGGAGGAGACTTTGCGTTTCGGCAAGGCCCTCGCCGACAGCAACTGCGCGTGGTGCCATGGGCCCTCGGGGCAAGGTTACGCGACCGCACCCAAGCTGGCCGGGCAAAGGAGTCAGTACATCGAGAGCCAGCTTTGGAGCTTCAAAGTCCATGGTCGCGACAACCCCTTTTCCCAGCAGTATATGTGGCCCGCCGCGGTCAATCTGGACGCACGAGAGGCGCTCGCTTTGGCCGCCTATTACTCGACGCTTTGTCCCGAGCCGGCAAGCGATGGCGACAGCCGTCTCGCGCCTGCCGGAGAGGCCCTTTATCGCGGCGGAAATGTAGCCGCCAATATTCCCTCCTGTGTTGCCTGCCACGGCCCCAATGCCGAGGGGATCAGAGCCATTCCTCGCTTGGCCGGCCAATCGTACTACTACTCGCGAAGGAAGCTCGCTCAATGGGGCGAGGGCTATCACGCGGCAGCCGCGGTCCCAATGCCGGGCATCGCGAGCAAACTTTCTGACGACGAAATCGAGGCGCTCGCCTCGTATCTGAGTTTTGTCAAGTGACCCCGGTTCTGCGGAAGTGCGGTCGGGTGCATCTGAGCCTTTGCCCTGCTTGCGAAAACTATGGTTGCGATGTGGCGGGGAGCGAAGGACGCTCGATGGAGTACGCAAAGAAATTCAGGGACGCGCTGGAGGCGGTCCACCGCGAAGGCCGCTACCGCATCTTCGCCGACCTGAAGCGCCGCCGGGGCGCATTTCCTGCCGCCGAGCACTTCAAGGCTGACCAGCAGCACCACCCCATCACCGTCTGGTGCTCCAACGACTACCTCGGTATGGGCCAGCACCCTGCCGTCATCGCTGCGATGCACGAGGCGATCGACTCCGTTGGCGCCGGCTCCGGCGGCACCCGCAACATCTCCGGCACCGGCCACTATCACGTCGAGCTCGAGGCCGAGCTCGCCGACCTGCACGGCAAGGAGGCGGCGCTCCTTTTCACCTCCGCTTACGTCGCCAACGACGCCACGCTGTCGACGCTGACGCAGCTCCTCCCCGGATTGGTGATCTTCTCGGACGAGAAGAACCACGCCTCCATGATCGCCGGCATACGCCACGGCGGTGGTCCAAAGCGCATCTTCCGCCACAACGACCTTGCCGACCTCGAGGCCAAGCTCAAGGAGTATGACCGCGCGACGCCCAAGCTGATCGCGTTCGAGAGCGTCTACTCGATGGACGGCCACTTCGCACCCGTCACGCCGATCTGCGATCTCGCCGAGAAGTACGGCGCGCTCACCTATCTCGATGAGGTGCACGCCGTCGGCCTCTACGGCCCGCGCGGCGGCGGCATCGCCGAGCGTGATGGCGTGATGGACCGGGTCGACATCATCAATGGCACGCTCGCCAAAGGGTTCGGCGTGATGGGCGGCTATATCGCCGCGAGCCGCGATTGCTGCGACGCCATCCGCTCCTATGCGTCGGGCTTCATCTTCACCACTTCGCTGGCGCCTGCGCTTGCCGCCGGCGCCCTCGCCAGCATCCGCCATCTGGAGACGAGTGTCATCGAGCGGGCGCGGCTGCACGAGCGCGCACAGACCTTGAAGCGCCGGCTGTCGGAAGCCGGGCTGCCGCTCGTCGGCAACCCGAGCCACATCGTGCCGGTGACGGTCGGCGATCCGGTGCACTGCAAGGCGGTGACCGATGCTCTGCTCGACCGTTATGCCATCTACGTGCAACCGATTAACTATCCGACCGTCCCGCGGGGCACCGAGCGCATCCGGCTGACCCCGTCGCCGGTGCACACGAACGCGCAGATGGACCACCTTGTCCATGCGCTGAGTGAGCTGTGGGAAGCTTGCCCGCTGGCGAAGGGCGAGACCGTCCGGCTCGCGGCCGAGTGAGGTGAGGTTTGCGTATCAACTCCATAGGTCACTCTCGATTGGGCGCGAGGATGAGCTACACGCTTGACGTGCTCACTTCACTGGGGCCGAAGCAAGTCAGACGCTGCGCAACTCTCGAATTCCAGGTGATCCGCGAGACGGGTAGAATTGCCATCAATGTCGACCGGAGATTGGTCATGAGGGGCTTAGGGTTACAACTCGCGTTGTCTGCGGCGGTCCTGACCATGGCTTGCGCTGGCTTAGTGCGGGCGGCCGAGAATACAGGTTCTCCGCGAGGGCTTCAGGCCAAGATCCAATATTGCACCTCCTGTCATCAGCCATCGGGCGAGGGGTATCGGGGATCTTCACCGATACCGCGCCTCGCGGGACAACAGACCGAGTACTTTGAGAACCAGCTAAAGGCTTTTATCGAGCGTCGGCGCACGGACAAGTTCATGTTCAAAGTGGCCCACAGTCTCAATCCGGCGATGCTTTCGGCCTTGGCCGAGCACTTTAATGGGCTCAATCCTAAACCCCTAGGAGGTGCGCCAAAGGATCTGGTTCCAGCCGGAAAGAAGATCTTTGAAGAAGGAATTCCCGAGGCAAATGTTCCTCCCTGCGCGAGTTGTCATGGTCCGGAAGCCAAAGGTAATGGGGCATTTCCTCGTTTGGCAGGTCAGGTCTATCCTTACCTCATAAAGGTATTGTCGAATTGGGACAAAGAGCGGGGGCAGGATCCCGCACATCCAGACACCTCCGCCATCATGCAACCGATTGCTCACAGCTTGACCGCACAACAAATTTCAGCCGTCGCAACCTATCTCAGTGGTCTGGAGTAACTGCATTCTCTCTCGGTCCAGCCCTTTGTCCGACTTGGACGCATCGGTGCCCCAAGTCTTGTTTCTTGACATTGGTAGCTTTGGCGGTCCCCTCCCTTGCGGTCAGGTCACGGCCTATCGCGCGCCAAGTTGGCGCGCGACCGAGCCGCCGTGCAGAGTCGGCGTCTCGGCCCATCCGGGTTACGGTCGTTGCCGCGGGAGCCTGTGTCGAGCACAGGGTCACCTCCAACGACCGTCGCGTTGTGGCGGTCGTCCAAGCTGGCTGCGCGTAACAGGCCGCATGACCTTCACAGGGACGGAACCGGACTGACCAACACCTCGCGCAGAGATACCGCGCGAAACGCAACTTACCTCGATAGCACTCTTGCTCTGCCTGGCCCGCGCTTCTGTTCGGAGTCAGTCAGACGCTGCTCCATGATGGGGTTCGGCGAGGCTTAGGTCGTCCAAGCTGGCGGCACGTGCCGAGATTGAGATTTCTCAAGTCGCACAGGGATCAAAGCGGACTGACCTAACCCACGTCCTCGGCAAAGCGGGGTACGCTACGAGGACATTCTTACGCGGCGGCCTCGATCTCGGGCCCTCCATGTTGAAAATCCGAGCCGGTGACCCACATGCGGTGCATTGTGATCGCGAGCTTGCGCGCCACCGCGACGAGAGCCTTCTTGTTGCCCACCCGCTTGGCGAGCTTTAGTCCCCACGCTTTCAAAACAGAGCGCTTCCGGCTGATGCGCAGGTGTGAGTTGGCGGCTTCGTACAGTGCGTGTCGCAAAAACTTATCTCCGCACTTACTGATGTTGCCCGATCGATCGAGCTCGACCGATTGATAGATGCGCGGCCTCAGACCGATATGCGCTGCGACCGCCTTGGATGATTGGAACCGGCTCGGGTCGTCGATGGTCGCCTTGTAGGCTAGGCTGATGATCGGCCCGATCCCGGGTACGGTCATCAGTCGCTTGCAGACTTCGTCCTTGCGCGCCATCTGATGCAGTCGCCGGTCGAGGATCACCTTTTGCTTGCGCATGACGTTGCGTGCTTCGAGCAACGGCTCGATCGCCGCGCTCAGCTCGGGGGCGTCGGCGAGAAGCTTCTCGACTTTCGCCGCAAACGTGCTGCGATGCGGGGCGCCGAACTTGAGCCCATGCACCTTGAGCAAGCCTCGGATGGTGAGCTCAATCGACAGCATGTGGTCGACGAATTTCTTGCGCGCGATGAGCATAGTCCTCACCAGCTGCGACGTACGCATCCGGCCAAGGCCCGGGAGTATAGCGGCCTGATCAGGCGGCTTGAGCCTGATGGGCGTGCGTCGCCGTCCAAGCCCACGGCATAAGCTCGCCGATGCGGCTCACGGGGTGGGTGGCGATGCGAGCCAAGACGTCGGCGAGCCAGGCGCGCGGGTCGACGCCGTTGAGCTTGCAGGTCTCGATCAGCGTGTACATGACGGCGGCGCGACGGCCTCCGGCATCCGAGCCGCAAAAGGTCCAGTTGCGCCGGCCAACGGCGATGCCGCGCACAGCCCGCTCCGCGGCGTTGTTGCTCATGCAGATGCGGCCGTCGTCCAGGAAGCGCGTGAAGGCGTCCCAACGCTTCAGGGTGTAGTCCATGGCCTTGGCCAGTGGGTTCTTGGAGGAAAGCCTCTTGCGCGCCTCTCTCAGCCATTGCTCGAGGTCGTCGACCAAGGGTTTCGATCGCTCGCGGCGCACCGCCAGCCGCTCGTCCGGCGGTTTGCCGTTGATCTCGCGCTCGATGGCGAACAGAGCATCGATGCGCCTCACGGCTTCGATGGCGATCGGTGCCTTCTTTAGCTCGGCCAACTCGAAGAACTTACGTCGCCCGTGCGCTCAGCACGCAGCCTCGATGATCGGTCCCGGCTTGCGGCCTTCGACGTAGAGCCCGTTGAAGCCGGCGTAGGCATCGGCCTGCAGGGGGCCAGTGTAGCTGGCCAGATGCGTCTCGGGATGGGCGCCATCGCGGTTGGGCGAGTAGTGATAGAGAGCTGCCGGTGCGGCTGTGCCAGCGAATGGCTTGTCGTCCCTCACGTAAGTCCACAACCGTCCCGTCGTGCACTTGCCCCTGGCCAACACCGGGACGGTGGTGTCATCGGCGTGGACGCGACCGGCGGCGAGGGCGTGCTTCTCGATCTCATCGCGCAGAGGCATTAGCGTCGCCGCGCACGCGCCCACCCAGTCGGCAAGCGTCGAGATGTCGAGATCGACGCCCTCGTTCGCATAGATTTGCTCTGCCGGTTCAAGGGAAGGTGCGCCGCGAACTTGCCGAACAGTACATTGGCGAGCAGGTTCGGTCCCGCGCGGCCGCGTGCGATCGGATGCGAAGGCGCTGGCGTCTGGACAATCGTGTCGCAGGTCCGGCAGGCGAGGCGCTCGCGCACGTGCACGATGACCTTCCAATGCGCCGGACGCGCTCGAGCGTCTCCATCGCGTCCTCGCCGAGCTTGCGGAACTTCGTCCCCGAGCAGCAAGGGCAGACTGCCGGTGCGGGATGCACAAGCCGCTCGCGCGGAAGGTGCTCCGGCAACGGCCTGCGCACTGGCTTGCGGCTGTCGGCCTTCGCAGAAGCGGCAGGATGGGCGACCGCGGTTGCTGTCTCGTTCTCGGCCTTTCTCTCGACGAGCTCGGCGAGCTGCAGCTCGAGCTGATCGAGGAGCTTGGCGCTCCTCTCGGAGTTCGAGCCGAACGCCTCGCGCTGCATCTTGGCGATGGTCAGCTTCAGATTGGCGATCTCGGCGTCGAGGTCGATGGCGCGCGTCTCGGCGGCCTCGGCCCGGCTCTCGGAGGCAATGAGCATCGCCTTCAACGTCGCGATGTCATTGGGAAGCTGCCTGGGATCGAGTGCCATAGCCCATGATCATAGCTGCCTCGCTCATCGTCTGGGTGGACTCGCAATGATAATCCACGACGCGAGTCGCCGAGGTCACACGTGTTCAGTCACCCCGCGATCTCGGGCCGCCACGTCTGCTGCGGCGCCCGCCAATCGATCCCCTCGAGCATGTAGCCGAGCTGGGCCCGCGTCATCGGCACCGCGCCTTCCGAAGGCGTCGGCCAGATGAAGCGACCGCGCTCGAGCCGTTTCGCGAACAGGCAGGCGCCCTGCCCGTCATGCCAGATGATCTTGATGAGGTCGCCGCGGCGTCCCCGGAACACGAACAGGTGCCCGCCGTGCGGATCCTTGGCCAGCTTCTCCTGCACAAGCAGAGCCAGCGAGGCAAAACCCTTTCTCATGTCGGTGTACCCGCTCGCGATCCACACGCGCACGCCGGAGGGGACCGGAATCATCACGCCTCCAGGACGTCGATCAGGCGCTTGAGCGTCACCGCATCTACGCAAGTGCCGACACGCAGGAGCCGCCCGTTGCAAAGTTCGATCTCGATGCGCCCATCAGAGGGCGAGGACGCGCGACAGGTCCGGCCGCTTCGCTTGCTGGGATGGCCCGTGGGTTCCGAGGGCTCGATCACTCCTGGTGACGGCAGTGCCACAGGTAGGAAGGCCGGCGCGGCCTTGGCCGGCTCGCCAGGTCGAGGTCCATGGATCTTGATCCAGCGGAAAAGAAGGCTCGGGCTGATGCCATGCCGGCGGGCAATCGCCGAGACATTGACATCCGGCGCGGCAGCCTCGGCGGCAACGGCTTCCTTCTCGGACTTGCTCCACCGCCCCCGACTCTCGGCAACGATATCGTAGCGCCGCGAGGACCTATCTCCAGACATAGGCACGGAACAATCCCCAATCGTGACCAACTGTCACCAACAGGACCTATGTCTTCCTCGTCCGCAAGACGGCCTTCACCGGGGGCGTACGCTGCGACTGTGGGCTCTTCACGTGCACAGGCTTGAAATGTCCGAGCCGCACCTACGCCATTGCCGGCGCAAAGACGGTCAAGGTCCTCGCGCAAGACCAGAACGGCAACTCCCCCGGCTGGGCGAGCATCTCTTTCTCGTGCACCGCCTCAGCGACCGTTGATCTCAACGAGAACGACAACAGCGGCGGGGATACCAGCGGAGGGCTCGGCACCGTCCAACTCCTCCCCAACCTCGACCTGCGCGTCATCCCTTCGCTCGTCAGAACCGGCAACACCACCAACGTGAACTGGAGCGCCGCCAACGTGCAGAGCTGCACCGTGCAAGGACAAAACGGCGACAGCTGGAGTGGCCTTCAATCCCCGCTCGGCGGCAACCTCTCCAAACCCATCACCGGCGAGACCACCTACACGCTCTCGTGCCTCGCGCTCGACGGCACCACCCTCACCAAAACCGCCACCGTCCGCATCATCCCAACATTCCAGGAGAAATGACCTCCCTTGAAATCTGCATCCTCCCCACCTTCTCCGCGAAGCGCAAAAAGGGCGGCCTTTCGTGGCCGCTGCCCTCGCTGATGCCCTATGCCGCGGCGGCAGCTGCCCGCTGCCAATGGGCTGACGGGCATCAGTGATCGCAGATGCGAGCAGACGGGTGCTCCGCACAGGAACCGAAGAACTCAAAGTTAAGACAGAAATCTGCCGGCGTGCTGCGCGTGTCTGAGCCCTCGGGCCAATTGCAGCATTTCCCGACATGGCGACAGTAGATGCATTTGGTCCGGGCTTCTAGCCAGGCGAGGCCGCCATCGACGCGGGCAGCCTCGGTCGGGCTCACACCCGCGCGCTCCATCATGCGAGCCATCAACTCGGGGCAATCAAGATACCAAGTAAGCATCGGCTGATGATCGCTAAGCCCGCTCATTTTTGGCCCTCCTTTGGGATGGCACTCCAAACAGGATATCCGAGCTCACCCGACACCCGCGGCATGGCGTCAATGCACATAGACCTCGCCGCTGATGTAGGTCTCCAACTGGTCGATCATAAAACGCTGGTCATCGATGATGCTCTTGACCAGATCTCCGATCGAGATGACGCCCACCACGGCTTCATCCTCAACGACGGGCAGATGGCGTACGCGTGTTTCCGTCATGAGTGCCATGCAGTCCTCGACAGTATCGTCAGGCGCCACGCATGCGAGCTCTGTTGACATGATGTCTCTGACGAGGGTCTGCGGAGAACTCCTGCCCTTGAGCACAACGTTCCGCGCATAATCACGTTCGGTGAAGATGCCGACGAGCGTTGCCCTATCCATCACGAGCACTGACCCGACATTCTTCTCCGCCATTTTCTCTATGGCCGCATACACGGTTTCGCCGGGCCCGACCGAAAAGCAGCCGTGCCCCTTCACTTTCAGAAGTTGATTGATGATGGTCATCGGGCGTCTCCTCTCCAAGAGTTTCCCGATACTTGCAGCATGCACATTAGACTCGAGCTCAGTCCATGCGCCGCTGCAAAAGCTAGTGAAGCGTTTTCCTCTTTCCCCTGAGGTGCTTTGATCTAGGTCAAGCGGCTCTGCGACACATTGGACACGTGCCCGCTTACCGCTCCTGCCTCGGGTGCAGCACTCGAATGACGAAAATAGTGTCGCCTTCGACGCGATAGAAAATGCGAAACAAATAGCGCGGCACGATCACGACGCGCACGTCCCCTTCTTCAGTCGCCTTCCCCATCTCCGGCCACTTCGAGACTGCTTTGAGAACTCCCGCAATCGCCGACACTACGTCGTGGGCTGCACCAACATTCCGCTCCGACAACCAACCGAAAATGTAATCGATCTGTGTGCGCGCTCGCGCCGAATACCGCAGGGTCATAGACCGAAGCGCTTCCACATGGCCGCAACGTCTTCGTCGCTCGCGATTTCCCCGCGCTCGATTTCGGCGAGCCCTGCGCGCACCTCGGTGCGGTCTTCGTCGGTCAGGTGATATACGCCATCGTCTTGTGCGACGATCGTCTCCAGGACCTCCGCGGCGAACTCCTGCCGCTCCTCCGGCAGTTCCCGCACTTTTTTGAGGGCATCCTCCAGCACCTTGATCATATCGAAATTATATCACAACGCCCGGCCTCATCCCACCGGCTCGTCACGTGAGAACGTGACGGGAGTAAGAGTGCTGGCACGCATGGGACGACTGGGCGAAAGGTCTCGAATGAGCTGCGCGAACATCGTTGATCCGGCGGAAGCGGTTCGGCTGAGAAAAACCACCCAAACCAAATCCGCCACTGTCCGCATCCTCCCCACCTTCCAAGAGCAAGACAGCGCTAGCGCCCCCGGTGACCGGTTCACCGAGTTAGTCTTCCAGCGTGAATCCCACTCTGATTGAAACCTGCCAGTGGTTGATGGCGCCGTCCTCGATATGTCCTCGTGTTTCGATCACCTCGAACCAGCGCATCCCACGTACCGTCTTCGCGGCCTTGGCAATTGCGGCCCGAATCGCATCGTCGCTTGAGACCGCGGACGTCCCCGTGAGTTGGATGTGCTTGTACACGTGATCGGCCATAGCTTCTCTCCGATGTAAGCGGTTTCTCAGCAGCTCATCCTATCACTACACTGTCAAACGCCATCCAGAACTGCCCCCTCGTATTGCCTCACGGAGCAATGTTACCGAGGCGTGGCATCGGTGTTTGGTGCGTTCTGCCTGCTTCCGTCCCGGCCGGGACGGAAGCAGGCGCGTCGATGTTGATCACCGCCTCCGCACCGTCGATCAGCAGCTTGGCGGTCCTGGCTCGCCAGGACTTCACGAAACGCTGCAGCGTGCGCAGCTGCCGGTCGCCGAAGGCATCCGGCGTGCATCGACGAAGCCGATCTATGATGGCGACAGCCGTGAGGTGTGGCTCGGCCGCGAGCCATGCCTCGATCGTGGCGACGTACGGGTCCAGCATCGAGGCGCGCCGCGGCACGGGCTTGCGCCGGACGTAGGGCCGGCGATGTATGGCCCGCCGCTCACCCGTTTCCCACGCCTTGCCAAGCCCTTCGGCGAAGCTCGTGAACGTCGCCTCGTTGGTAGGTGACTCGATTGGCGATCCGGCGCGTCGGTCGACGCGCTTGCCCAGTTGCGCCTGGGCCTCGCGCACCTCCGCCAGCAAGGCGACCGGATCCAGACCGCGCCGCATCTCGCGCAGCTTGCGTTTGATGGCCTTGTTGATCGCCGGGTGTGCCAGAGCGCGCTCGCAGGGTGTCGCCGGCGCGTGGTAGCGCTTGATGATTTTGGCACCCTCGCGCCGCTTTCTCCCTCAGCTTGAAGGAGGGCTGGAAGAAGTTCACGTAGAGCCGCGCCGCAGCAAAGAGGCGTGCCAGCGCGCGCGTCGCCTCGATGCCCTCGAACCGGCCGTAGCCGACCAATCGGCGGACCACTGCCCCGTTCTTCTGCTCGACAAAGGCCTGGTCGTTCTTCTTATAGGCGCGCGAGCGCGTGACCGCGATGCCGTGCGCCCGGCACCAGGGCACCACGACATCGTTCATGAACGCGCTGTCGTTGTCGAAATCGAGCCCGCAGATCAGCCAGGGAAAGAGGCTCTGTGCCCGCTCGATCGCCTGCACGACCAGCGTCGCCTGGCGAACCAACAACGGCAAGCATTCGGTCCAGCCGGTGGCTACGTCGACGATCGTCAACGTCTGGATGAACGCGCCGGTGACCGACACGCCGCCGTGCGCGACGAGATCGGCCTCGCAGAAGCCCGGTGGCGGATCGCCCCAGTCGTTGAAGGTCCGAATTGGCACCTCACGACGCACCGCCGATGAGAATCCTGCGCGCCGGCGCCGGCCGCCACGGGCCGCGATGCGAACGTCGCGCAGCATCCGGTCGATCATTGCCGCGCTGGCCGTCAGCACGAGAGCTCGATCGGCCTCGCCGAGGTTCAGTCGTCCGTGGCGTTCCAGCGCCGGCAGCAGGACCGGGATCATGACCTTGAGACGCTTCCCGCACACGCGATCGGAAGCCTCCCACAGGGCGATCAGCGCGTCGCGAATGGCCTCGCTGTAGATCCGTCGCGGCGGTCGCCGCATCCTCGGCCGTGCCCTCTCCGGGTTGAGCACCCGCACGGCATGCTTGCGGTGCCACCCGGTCACGGCCGTGAGCTCGTCGAGGATCCGGCCCTTCTCCATCCGCTCCGCCATGCGATAGCGGTCCGCTACCGCGGCCACGAGTTCGCGCCGTGCGCGCATGCTGATCCGCCCCATCATGGGCGCCAGCGACCTGATTCCCCGGCGGCCCCGCACCCGTGACGGTCAGCTTATTCGGTAACAACTTTGATGAGGCAATGCGCCCCTTTGCGTCATGAAGAACTGCTCTCACTTGGGTCATGGTGTCGGTTGATGATCACCGGTGGCGGGACGAAGGGAGGCGGAGCCGACCGCAGGCCCGTCACCGGCGGGCGGCTTGATGAGGCCGCTCTTGCGCTTGGCGCGGAGCCGGTAGCTGTCGCCGCGGATCGTCAGCACGTGGCTGTGGTGCAGCAGCCGGTCGAGGATGGCGGTCGCCACGACCGGATCGGCGAACACGGTGCCCCACTCGGCAACGCTGCGGTGCGTACCTTCGGCGACGTCGCAGTGGGCTGGCCATTGAGGGCGCGCTGGTAGGCGGCGAGGAATTCCGGAGATCCGGGCGTCCCTGGCAAGGCGATGCGCGCACCCTTGCCCTTGCGGAAATAGTAGCGGCGACGGCCGTGGCGGTCGGTGAAGGCATCGACGTGCTTCAGCTTGACGATCGTCACGTGAAGTCAGCCCAGCTGTCCGTTTCGCCGGAGGTGAAGATCGGCTCAGCCTCCCCACCTTCGCGCGGCAGCGCCTTGAAGGCGAGGTCGAGCTCCTCGATGTCCCAAATGCGCCGGTCCCCGCCATGCGCGGACGCGAACTGCACGCAGCTCATTGTGCACATCGCCGCCGCGACGCACTTGCCGACATCGCAGCAGGGACAAGACTTTTTGATGGGTGATGTTGACTTAGGGGTGTGCGCCGCGTCGTCGGTCATTGCGGACTGCATCGATCCAATCGCACTGGCGCCAGGGATGGGCGCAAGTACGAGCCCAATGCTAACAAGGGCGGCAAGGATCGATCTGAGGATCCGCATGCGCATCAACCGCTCATCCCTGTGAGCCACTTTGTTTAATGTTGGCACTCTTGGGTTTGGATGCAATGAACGCATCTCGCACTGCAACGAGCTAGTAGAACTCGAGAGTCATGCCCGTTCTCACGGATCTGGCGCGGCGAGGATCACGCAGCCGTCGATGAGGTCAGCTGTCGGCGGAACTCCAGTCACACTCCACGCGCCGTGAACGGCAACCTAGAGCAGACGGTGTTCGCTTGCCCCACGAAAAGCGTAAGCACCTCACCACAGGTTACGGTTAATTCACCGGTCAGCAACGCCATTGGACGTATCATTTGCGTGGATGCGGAAGGTATGGCAGTCTTTTCCCGTGAGCAGACGTTTATTCCATCGCTGTTTTGCGGTCCTGGGCATGCTTGCCATGCTCGGGGCGCTTATTGCTATGCCGATGACGGCGTCTGTCGCCCTGGCGATGGCCACTTCGACGTCTGCGGCAGCGGCATCCGAGCAGATGCCCTGCCATAAGCCCGCGAACCCGTGCCCTGATTGCCCGCAGAAGGTGTGCCCGGATATGGGCACTTGCCTGGTTACCTGCTTCCAGCCTCTGTCGTCGCCCGTAGCAGATGCGCCCCCACAGAGCAGGGTGGCAAGCTCGCGACTGCTGCCCGCGGCGCCACAGGTTGCGGCCGACTCTCTCATCCCCCCGCTTCTCCGACCTCCTAGCGTCTGAAACCCCTCGCCCGCAGGCGATGAGCGCCGTCGCGGCACGTGCTGCGGCTGCGCGCGCGTTGGCCGTGCTGGCTGGCGCGAAGGTTCAGGACAAGCAGGAGAGAAATACGATGCGACGCAATTCTATGCGCGCGGGGGCCATCGGCACCGCGCTCCTCGCGGCCATGGCGACAACGTCCTTGGCTGACAGCAAGGATTACGAGTTCCAGCTCATCGACCAGGCGGTAAAGCAGGGCGACGCGGTCATCGCGGTGAAGCTCGTGCACAAGCCATCGGGTCGTCCGATCCCCGACGCGGTGATCTTCGCCAAACGGATCGACATGGGGCCGGACGGCATGGCGATGATGGATTCGCCTCTTGAGCCGGTCGCCGCGACCGAGCCGGGCGTCTATCGCTTCAAGACGAAACTCACCATGGCCGGCAGGTGGGCGCTGTCGCTCGCCGCCAAAGTTCAGGGAGAGGCCGGGACGGTTGAGAACAAGCTCATCGTCACGGCCACCCAATGAACGGCGCCTTGAAGGGCGTGGCAACCGCCGCAGTCATTGCGGCTGCGGCGGGAGCCGGGCTTTGGTCTGGTCAGACTGGTCTCATCAGGCTGCCACCAAACTCCGCAGCGGTGATGAGCGCATCGGCCTCCAAAGCCACGGGTCCGGTCATCTATTACCGTGATCCCGATGGCAAACCGTTCTACTCGCTAACACCCAAGAGCACCGAAGCCGGAAAACCGTATCTCGCCGTGCATGCGAGCGAAGACGTGCGCTTAGACGAGCCGAGCAAAGCTGCCGCAGCGCCACCAGCCAATTCCGGCCAGGGCGAGAAGAAGATCCTCTACTACCGCAATCCCATGGGCCTGCCCGACATCTCCCCGGTGCCGAAGAAGGACTCCATGGGGATGGACTACATCCCCGTCTACGAAGGCGAGGACGACGCGGGCAGCGTCAGCATCTCGCCGGAGAAGATCCAGCGCAGCGGCGTGCGCAGCGAGGAGGTGAAAAAGCGCACCTTGGGCCATACCGTGCGCGCACCCGGCATCGTCAAGCTGGATGAGCGGCGCATCTCGGTCATCGCCCTGCGCTTCGACGGCTATCTCGAGAAGGTCGCGGACGTCACGACCGGAACGCATGTCAAGGCGGGCGAGCCGCTGATGACGATCTATGCGCCCGAGCTGCTCTCCATCGGCGCCCGGCTGGTCGTCGAGGAAGAGACGGGCTGGGGACCCATCGCCTCTGGCAGGCGGACAGCGGCAGAAAGTGCGCGCACGCGCGCACCCGTCATCGGGGCGCGGCGGCGCCTGGAGAACATGAAGATCCCGAAGGACGTCATCGATGGTATCGCACGCACGCGCAATGTTCCCGATACCATCGTCTGGCGCGCGCCGAACGACGGGATCGTTCTCGATCGCACCGCCGTCGAGGGCATGCGCGCGCAGGCCGGCGAAGTGCTGTTCCGCATTGCCGACCATTCGTACGTGTGGGTGATGGCCGACGTGCCGGAGGCCGAGCTTGGCGCCCTCAAGGTCGGTCAGCCGGTAACGGTGCGTGCCCGCGCCTACCCGGACCGGGAGTTCCGCGGCAAGGTCGCCGTCGTGTATCCGCATCTCAACAAGGAGACGCGTACCGCCCCCGTCCGCATCGAGCTGCCCAATCCCGATCTGGCGCTGCTACCCGACATGTATGCGGACGTCGAGATCACGGCCGGCGCCGATCGCGAGGTCGTGGCGGTGCCGAACAGTGCCGTTATCGACAGCGGAACGCGCCAGGTGGTCATTCTCGACAAAGGCGACGGCCGCTTCGAGCCGCGCGAGGTCAAGCTCGGGCAGCACGGAGACGGGTTCCGCGAGGTGACCGAGGGGGTCAAGGCCGGCGACAAGGTGGTCACCGCGGCAAACTTCCTCATCGACGCGGAAAGCAATCTGCGGGCCGCCCTCAAGGGGTTCGCTCCCGGCGAGCCTGGCGCGAAAGATCAGGAGATGAAATCCGGTGCGGAGGCTGGCCAATGATTGCCTGGATCATCCGCTGGTCGGCGAACAACCTCATGTTGGTCCTGCTCGGCGCCGTGTTTGCCACCGGCGCCGGCATCTACGCCATCAGGAACGTGCCGCTTGATGCCATTCCCGACCTCTCGGACACGCAGGTCATCATCTATACGGAGGCGCCGGGCCAGGCCCCACAGGTGGTCGAGGACCAGATCACCTATCCGCTGACCACGGCCATGCTCTCGGTGCCGAAGTCGCGCGTGGTGCGCGGGTTCTCGTTCTTCGGCGTCAGCTTCGTCTACGTCATCTTCGAGGAAGGCACGGACATCTACTGGGCGCGCTCGCGCGTGCTCGAATATCTGAGCTTCGCCGCACGCAACTTGCCGCGCAACGTCACCCCGACCATCGGCCCCGACGCCACGGGCGTCGGCTGGGTCTACCAGTATGCGGTCATGGCCGCAGAGCGGAACCTGGCCGACCTGCGCACCATTCAGGACTGGCAGGTGCGCTATGCGCTGGCGAAGGCAGAAGGGGTAGCTGAGGTCGCGAGCGTCGGCGGGTTCGTGCGCCAGTATAGCGTTGTGGTCGATCCCGGCCGGCTCAAGACCTTCAACATCTCGCTCGCCAAGATCAAGGACGCGATTCGTGATTCGAACATGGACGTCGGCGGGCGCGTCGTCGAGCTCGCCGAGACCGAGTTCATGGTGCGCGGGCGCGGCTACATCAGGAATATCAAGGATCTCGAGCAGATCGTTCTGAAGAGTGAGAACGGCACACCGGTCTATCTCCGCGACGTGGCGCGCGTGGAATTGGCCCCAGACGAGCGCCGCGGCATCACCGAGCTCAACGGTGAGGGAGAGGTAGTCTCCGGCATTGCCGTGCAGCGCTATGGGCAAAATGCGCTCGCGGTCATCGACGACATCAAAACGCGATTGGAGGAGATCAAATCGAGCTTACCGGACGGCACGGAAATCATTCCCGTCTACGACCGCTCGGAGCTGATCAAGCGGGCGATCGAAACCCTCAAACGCACGCTCACCGAGGAAAGCCTCATCGTGGCGCTCGTGTGCGTCGTGTTCCTGTTGCATGCGCGCAGCGCCTTCGTCGCCATTCTGACGCTGCCGCTGGGCGTGCTCATCGCCTACGTGTGCATGTATCTGTTGGGGATCAGCTCCAACATCATGAGCCTCGGCGGCATCGCCATTGCCATCGGCGCCATGGTGGACGCGGCCATCGTGATGATCGAGAACGCTCACAAGCATCTCGAGCGCGCGCCACCCGATAAGCCGCGCATGGAGATCCTGATCGAGGCCGCGACCCAGGTCGGGCCGGCGCTGTTCTTCTCGCTCCTCATCATCACGGTGTCGTTCCTGCCCATCTTCACGCTCGAGGCGCAGGAAGGGCGCCTGTTCAAGCCGCTTGCCTTCACCAAGACCTTCGCCATGGGAGCGGCGGCTTTCCTGTCCGTGACCGTCGTCCCGGCGCTGATGGTGATCTTCGTGCGCGGCAAAATCCTTCCCGAGCAGAAGAACCCTATCAACCGCTTCCTGATCTGGGTCTACCGCCCGGTGATCGACGCCGTGCTCAAAGCCAAGACGCTGACCATCGCGCTGGCGATGGTGGTGCTCGCCATCAGCATCTGGCCGGCGGCCAAGCTCGGGTCGGAGTTCATGCCCAACCTCAACGAAGGCACGCTGCTCTATATGCCGGTGTCGCTCCCCGGCCTTTCCATCACCAAGGCAGCCGAGCTGCTGCAGACCCAGGACCGGATTATCAAGTCCTTCCCAGAGGTCCAGTCCGTGTACGGCAAGGCGGGGCGCGCGGCGACTGCCACCGACCCGGCGCCGACCGAGATGTTCGAGACCGTCATCAATCTCAAACCCGCAAGCGAATGGCGCCCCGGCATGACGACCGACAAGCTCATCGGCGAGATGGACAAGTCGCTGCAGTTCCCGGGCGTCTCCAATGCTTGGACGATGCCCATCAAGGCGCGCATCGACATGCTTGCGACAGGCATCCGCACGCCCATCGGCGTCAAGGTGTTCGGCCAGAATCTGAAGGAGATCGAGCGTAGCGCCCGCGAGATCGAGGTGGCCCTGCGCAACGTACCGGGTACCGCCAGCGCCTACGCCGAGCGCGTCATCGGCGGCTATTATCTCGAGATCGAGCCCAAGCGCGATCAGCTCGGCCGCTACGGTCTGATGGTGGGCGACGTGCAGGACGTCGTCGCCACCGCGCTCGGCGCCGAGACGGTGACCACGACCGTCGAAGGGCGCGAGCGCTATGCGGTCAACGTGCGCTATCCGCGCGAGCTGCGCTCCGATCCGAACGCGATCGCGCGGGATGTTCTCGTCACCCTTCCCGGTGGCGGCACGGTGCCGCTGGGGGAGGTCGCCACGGTGAAGCGCACGCAAGGGCCCGCCTCCATCCGCACCGAGGACGCGCAGCTCGTCGCCTACATCTTCGTCGACGTGCGCGATCGTGACCTCGGCAGCTACGTCGCCGACGCGCAGCGCGCGGTCACCGCGCAGGTGAAGCTGCCCGACGGCTACTACGTCACCTGGAGCGGCCAGTTCGAATACTACGAGCGCGCCAAGGAGCGGTTGAAGGTCGTCGTCCCGGTGACGCTGTTGATCATTGTGTTGCTGCTCTACCTGAACTTCCGCCGCTGGACCGAGACGCTGATCGTCATGCTGTCGCTGCCCTTTGCGCTCGTCGGCGGCTTCTGGCTCATGTGGTGGCTCGGCTTCAACCTTTCGGTCGCCGTCGCGGTGGGCTTCATCGCCCTCGCCGGCGTCGCCGCGGAGACGGGCGTCGTCATGCTCATCTACCTCGATCAGGCGCTGAACGAGGCCCGAGAGCGCGCGCAGCGGGAAGGGCGCCCCTTGTCGCGCACCGATCTGCACGCGGCGATCATGGAAGGCGCGGTGGAGCGCGTGCGCCCCAAGATGATGACCGTCGTCGCCATCATTGCCGGACTGCTGCCCATCCTGTGGAGCACCGGCACCGGCTCGGAGGTGATGCAGCGCATCGCGGTGCCGATGATCGGCGGCATGGTCTCCTCGACCCTGCTGACGCTCATCGTCATTCCCGCCATCTACGGCCTCATCAAAGGCTGGCGCCTGCCGCGCGTTGGCCGTGAAGGGGAAGCCCAATGCAATGAAAGCTCCAGAGAGGAGGTCGAAGCATGATCCGCATGGTTACGGCGAGCCTGGTGCTCGCGCTCGCAACGCTGTCCGCCATGGCCGAGGAAAGAGTCGCGGCCACGTTGTACAAGATCCCAAACTGCTCATGCTGCAAAAAATACGCCGACTACCTGCGCACCAATGGCTTTGACGTAACCGTCATCGAGGCGCCGGACATGACGCCGATCAAACAGAAGTACGGCGTTGGCAAGAATCTCGAAGGCTGCCACACGGCGGTGATCGGCGGCTACGTAGTGGAAGGGCACGTGCCTGTGGGCTCGATCAATCGGTTGCTTAGTGAGAAGCCGGCCATCAAGGGCATTACGCTGCCGGGAATGCCGCCCGGTTCGCCCGGCATGTCCGGCAGCAAGACGGGCTCATTCGAGATCCTCTCGATAACGGGCCAGGACGCCGCGCCAGCGGTCTTCGCCACCGAGTAAGCGTCCCCTATTCACCGGAGACAGGTGCCATGCAGCAAAGGTCCAGGACGACGCTGATTGAGATCAAAACCCTTGCCGCCACCAAGA
The DNA here is from genome assembly GCF_009026145.1 of Hyphomicrobium sp. GTDB lineage: Bacteria > Pseudomonadota > Alphaproteobacteria > Rhizobiales > Hyphomicrobiaceae > Hyphomicrobium_A. Next base: position 215,934 of record NZ_WBUE01000002.1, on the reverse strand, counting down.
CGTGGGGCCGCGGCCGCGTTTATGATTCAATCGCCGAAACCATTGGGCACACGCCGCTCGTCCGCCTGTCGAAGATCACGAGCGCGGCCAAGGTGAAGGCCGACATTCTATTGAAGCTCGAGTTCTTCAACCCGCTGTCGTCGGTGAAGGATCGCATCGGCGTATCGATGATCGACGCCCTCGAAGCGCAGGGGAAGATCACGCCAGGCAAGACGGTGCTTGTCGAGCCGACGTCCGGCAACACCGGCATTGGTCTCGCCTTCGTCGCCGCGGCGCGCGGCTACCGGCTAATTCTCGTCATGCCGGAAACCATGTCGATGGAGCGGCGCAAGATCCTGACCCACCTTGGCGCGGAATTGGAGCTGACGCCCGGGCCCGGCGGTATGCCGCAGGCCGTGGAGCGCGCCAACGAGCTCGCCAAGACGATTCCCAACGCCGTCATCCCCGGGCAATTCGATAACCCGGCCAACCCGCTCGTTCATGAATTGACGACGGCCGAGGAGATCTGGAACGATACGCATGGCAAGGTCGATGCCCTCGTGATCGGCGTCGGCACGGGCGGCACGCTGACGGGTTGCGGACGAGCACTGAAGCCTCGCAAGCCTGACCTCAAGATCATCGCCGTCGAGCCGACGACCAGCCCGGTTCTTTCCGGCAAGCCGCGCGGGCCGCACAAGATCCAGGGCATCGGCGCCGGCTTCATCCCCTCGATCCTCGACACCAGCTTCATCGATGAGATCGTCACCGTGTCGAGCGAGCAGGCGTTCGAGGTCGCGCGCCTCGTCGCCAAAGTGGAAGGTATCCCCGGCGGCATCTCCACCGGTGCCAACGTGGCAGCCGCGCTCTCCGTTGCCGAGCGGCCGGAGTACGCCGGCAGGACGATCGTCACCTTCGCGCCGTCGTCGGCCGAGCGCTACTACACCAGCGATCTGTTCCTCGACGCGAGCCCCGCATGACAGCTAGCTATGGAAACGATGCCGCGCGGCACGCGGGATTGATGCTTGAATCGATAGTGGTGGGCATCGATATGCACCTTAGGCAAAGCGTGCGGCGAAAGAAGCAGGACAAGAAGCGCATGCCCGGCATCAGGCTATTTGTCGCCATACTGGTCAGCATCGGGCTCGTCCTATCGCCCATTGCGAGCGCCAATGTTCTTACTTCGTCTGCCTCTATGGACGCTAGCCGCGCTGCAGCCACAACCTCCCCCGACAAGCCATGCCAATGCTGCGATTTCGCTGCGAAATGCGTTGCCCCCGTTTGCACAATGGGCTGCGTGCAACTCGCGCCATCAGATCCTTTCTTCAATATAGAATTCATCGGTCATGCCGTCTTACGTGGTATCGTACCTATCATGCATCACGGGCTGAGCAGGCCACCACCGACCCCACCCCCGCGCGCCTGAGCGCACCTCGCAGCAAAGCGGATTCGCGTGGCCATACGCCGTGCACCTTCGCATTCGCTGGCATTCGAACGAGCCCGTAGGCGCCCAAAACGCAGCACGGGCAGAAACAACACGCTCAGGAGAAATCCGATGAAGACTATCATGACAGCGGCCATCTTGGTCGCAGGTCTGTTCGGCGTCGCTGGCAGCGCCATGGCTGACAAGACCTGGAATTCCGATCCGTCCACCCACTGGCCGGCCCGGACCCAGTCGCGGACCGTCGATATGGCGCCGGCCCAAGTCGAGCCGAGCTACGAGCCCCGCAAGTCCTATCGACTCTACAGGGCTCCGAAGGCAAGGGCGAAGTCTCGGGTGAAGGCCCGCTAAGGCGGAGCCGCGCGGCCGGCCCAATGATCAGGGCCGGCCGCGCTCGGGTTCCATGCTGCGTTGCACTCAGGCCGATTTGGCTTGAAGGCGTATTGACGGCGAACAATATTTGCAACAAGGCGAAGCGCATAGCGAAGCGGTGAAGCGCATGCTGATCGTCAGATTGATTATTGCCGCTCTCGTCAGCGTCGGGCTCGTGCTCTCACCCGTCGCACCCGCCAACGCCGTGGCCGCAGCGCCGGCAACTCTCATGAGTCACGCCGGAGACCACGCCGGGCCGGCTAGGACGTCGTCGACTGACAAGCCGTGCCCCTGCTGCGATAAGATTGGCAAATGCGTCGCGGCCATGTGCAGCATGAACTGCTCACTAACAGGTTTTGCTTCCGACGTATTCTTCCCCGTAGCGCTGATCGGCCACGCCGCATTGAGTGGCATCGTGCCCCCGATGCCTCATGGGCTGAACTGGCGACCACCGACCCCACCACCGCGAATTTGATCGTTCCAGCTGAATGTCGCGGGCAGCGAGGCTCGCGAATGATGGTGCGCGCCTCTTGTTGCGCGATTGGATGATCAAACTTGGAGTAACGACAATGCTGAAAGCACTCATCGGGGCTTTGGCCCTGGGCATGGCGGCGACGTTGACACTCGCCGGCGTCGCGCAGGCGCAGGTCAACTGTCCCCCGCCCGGTACCTCAACGAAGGGATGCCCCTATACGCCGACCGCACCGCAGCTACCGCCGAGAAGGTAGCGACAGCATTAGGGGGGCGATCCCTCATCACGCTCTCCGCAAGAGAGCAGACATCAAAACTCGGGAGACACGAAAATGATGAAGTCGATGTTCGCTGCACTCCTTGTGGCGTCGATCGCTGCCGTCGGATTTGCTGGCGCGGCGCAGGCGCACCACAAGACAGGGCACTGCGTGCCAGGGATTTTCACAGCGGGGTGCCCCGTTACGCCGGTCACACCGCAGCCGAGAAAGTAAGCGAACGGCAAGCTTGGGATCGGCTCCGCAGAGGAGCCAATCCGCAAGGCCCGGCCTCTCATACCTAGAGGGGCCGGGCGAATCTGCACTTTCTGGCGAATCGCCAGATTGCATCAGAATTGCGCGGATGGCCGGCGTCTGGCGGGCTGGAAATTCAAGCGCAAGCCGCCGCGCGAGTCGCACGACAAGATGCCGGCGCCGAGGGAATGCCATGCCGGCGCAATGCCATGCCGGCGCAGAGCTCGACCTCTAGAAGAGTGACCCCGGCAGGGCTTCACGTCCACCGGGGTCGAGGGTGCTGCTCCATCATGGCGTGAAGTGCAGCGGTGCAGCAGTCAGCGCGCGGAGGAACTAAAAAGATCGGCGCAGAGGACGCCCTGATGAGGGACGCGGTCTTGGTCTTCGCATCGTCAATAGCGTGCCGGTCGAAATTGCAGAGTATCGTGGGGCAAGTGATGCGCTCGGGCAACGCGCGTAGCATCTTCAAAAAGTTGTTTACAGATAGGCCCGAATCGGCAGGGTCAAGTTCTAGTCTCGACGAGACGCTACGCCTGCCGCTGATGAAGCCGCGGGCGTTTTTGTTTCTGGCGCGCGGTGGGTGAGGCAGCCAAGCGCGGCAGACGTCACCGAACGCCAAGCCAGAACGCTCAGCGAATTCACGGAGGATGCATCCTGCGGGGCGCAGCGTACTACCTTCGTCGGATCGATGACGCCCTCGGCAACGAGGTCGCCGAAGGAATGGGTCTGGGCGTCGTAGCCCAAGGCGTATTTTGCTGTTCTCGATGATCTTGCCCACGATTACGGAGCCGTTCTCGCCGGCATGGTGAAGATCTGCCTTGCAGGAGCCAGCAGCGCCTTGCGGACGATATTGATGCCGACCTTCTGGTCGTCATTCTCCACGCTGAGGTTGTGGAGCACCTTCCCCGCCCGCAGCAAGTCCACGCCGCCGCCTGGCACGATGCCTTCCTCGACCGCCGCGCGCGTGGCATGCACGCGTCATCCACGCCGTCGGCTACTCGCCCAAACCGACTGGCGCGCCGGCCTAACTTGCCAGTGCAGCAGTGGGAACCGAGGCACAGAGCCCGGGACTAAGCCCACTCTCGCGGCATCGAAAAACGATAGCGCTGCTCAATTATGTTCCACGCACAAGATCATCATCATCATAGCCTTGGCGGCTGCAGCCCCAAGTACTGCGTCACTTAGGGCATCCGCGCAGAAAAAGTGCCCTGAAGGACAGCACTGTGACACCGCAAAACAGAAGCGCGTCCCGCACGACCAGTGGCAGGCAGGACTTTATTTGGCCTGCAACGGGTAAAAAAGCTCGATGCGGTGAACGCCTATGAGGGTCGCAGCAAGCAACATTGCATTCGGGGCATTCCAGCGGAAATAAGCAGTTCTTAAGACATAGACCGGGGCCGCGCGGCTCGCGCGGCCCCTAGCCAAAAGGACGTTAGTGCATGTCGACGTGCGAGCGGCGCTGCAAATGTCAGCGTGGCCCCGCCCATCGATCCCAAAACCCATGTCTGCGTACGCGGATATCTCGAGCGGCGAAGTGATGGGCATCCCCACTATTTCTCCAGGCGCTTCCCAGTAAATGCGAAGCATAGTTGCGGCCTCCATGCCGCAAACCGTAGGCGCCGTAACTTTCGGCCGATGCCGGCAGCGCTACAAAAGTCGCGGCCGCAACGACGGCGGAACTCAATAACATTGAGTGAAGCTTCATGGTGCTCTCCATCTTGCAACAATTCCAGGCTCGGCTCAGAGCCCTTCGGCGATAGAGCAAGAAGCTATGGGCCCGGGCTTGAACTCACACTGAACGCGTGTGTCAGCGCATGTTCATATCGGGGTCCTTCGGCTGATAGCCATTCTTGTTCGCACTGGCACCGCGAAGGAGCTGACACGTGGGCCGATGCTTGGAACCTTGACCCACCATCGAGATCCCTGGCGGCGTCAAGAAACCCGCTTATGCGTTCAGTTACCAAAGAATTGGGCTCCAATAGCCGGAGCAGCCGCCGCCTCCGCCCTAAGCGTGGATGAGCGCAAACAGGTTGGTGTGGGTCGAAGCGGCATTCTCGATTCCCAGCAGCTGCGCGCTAATGGCCCCGCCACTCGCCGACGCTCGGTTCATTGCCGTTCTCTACGCGGCTATCAGTGCAGGCGTGGACTTCCGCGGCAACCCGTGGGGTCCACAAGAGATGAGACCACCAGTTCTCGCGGTTTCTTCGAGCTCGCCATGCCACGGCGTGCTTCGTTTTCGTTCGGCAGTGTAGCTGGCGAAGTTGGGGGAAGGCGCACCAAAAAAATTTGGTAACAATCTGTAAGCGGAGTGCTGCTTGGCCTATATCGTATAAATTGAGGTCATAGCCGGCTGCAGAGAGTACCGCATCGCGGCGCACAGCCCGGGGCGTTCCACAGGTGCACAATGACACAAATTTCTTTCGGTCTTCCGTCGCTTCTTCTCGGCTTGGCTCCGATTGTTATCCCTGGCACCGGCGATTACAGACCGATGCCGATCCATGTTTCCGAGGCGCAGGCTGCCGAAGAGGCGGCCGTCATTGCGGCCCAAATCCGCAAGCAAGGATTTGTCTGTGACCGCCCGTTGCGTGCCGAAGCCGAGCGCGAGCGCTCGAAGCCAAATGAAGCCGTTTGGGTCTTGAAATGTCAGAATGCGACCTATCGCGTGCGTCTCATTCCCAAGAGGGCCGCCGACGTTGAACGCATTGACTGAGGCGTCAGCCGCGCGTTGGCCATGTGACCAGGTGAGCGCGGCTAAGGCAGCAGAGGGCGGCGGCTCATGCGATCCGCCGCCCCAATCCGCTAGTTCGTCATTTGTGCACACACGTACCGGTCTTTGCGTCCCACTGCATGTCCGGCGTCTTTTCGCATTCGGCCTTTGTCATCGGCGCCGCGCCGTCGTGCGCCATCACTGGGATGGTGGACGCAGCCGCAAGGCCTAAGGTCAGCAGGGCAAGAAGTGCCTTCATCGTGTTCCCTCCATGGACAGTTACCCCAGCGCGGGACGTCATACACTAGCGTGCGCGCCTTAGCCAGCGAGCTCGGGGCGCTGCCGCAGCTGACCTACGCCGAAATCCTTGGGCTGCCGACTGATCTGTTACGATGCGTTACCAAATAATTCTGAATGGAATTCGAAATTCGCCCGGGAGAGAACGAACCTGGATACAGGCAATGAGAGAAAGCAAAGATAACATTCGTTTGGCAGTTGTCGCAGCAGTCGCTGTCCGTCAGCTACCAAGCCCCGTTCTCTCGAAGCTGGAGACCTCGACCGGCACCGCAACAAAGCGCTCAAGGCTAGGGCATGCACGGGCTAAGCCGTAAGCGACACGTCGGCTCGAAGACGACGTTGCCCCAAACAGCGACTGATAGGAGCTTCTAATGAAAAAGAAGAAGAACCTCGGGACAGTCGAACGGGTGCTCCGTGTGACGCTGGGTGGCGCTCTGGCCATATGGGCACTGGTGTTGCTCTTCGGCGGGGCCGGTTTAGTTTGGCTGCTTCTATATTTCGTACTGATCGCATTGGGAGTGGACTTTGTAGCAACTGGCATCCGGGGCTATTGCCCATTGTATAATTGGCTTGGGTGGAGCACAGCCGGGCCAAAATATGACTAGGAGCGTATCGAGCCATGCAGCATGAATCGGACGACGAAGCTCAAGAGGGCTGGAGGGCGTGGCTTTGGATCATCGTCTGCTGCACGGTCATGATCGCCGTGATCGCCGTGCTTGGGCTCGCCTATTGGGGCTCTCGTTAACGCAGCCCGTCTGTGACCATGAGTTTGTGCTGGGACAGGTTTCCGTCCTGATTTTGCCGCTTTGCGCTTGATCTGCCTCAATGCCGAAAATGACGATCCCTGCGATTAGGGCTAGCGCTCACACAAAGACCGAAGGAGGCTTCAATGCCGAACAGCATGTATAAAGTGATAGAATTGATCGGCTGCAGTACAGAGTCGTGGGAGCAGGCTGCCAAATCGGTGATCGAGGAAGCGAGCACGCATCTACGAGAACTGCGGGTTGCCGAGGTTGCCGAGCAGGATATCGTGATTGAAAACGGCAAGGTCGTGGCGTATCGCACCAAGGTGAAAGTATCCTTCAAATATCAAAGCGCGGACTAACTCTTGTTTTCAGACCTCAAGGTCTTAGTCGGTCGATGCTGTTCTTTAAATTCGGGACTAGGTATCAAGCTTTCTGCGATCATTCTTGTCGGGCCCACTGTTCTCTCCGCGCCAGGGGACCCCTCCGCATGATGGCGTAAGATGACACTGGCGGATCAATGTCGAAAGCGCGGTGGCCATTGCGGGCCCACGCAAAGCATTGAACGAACTCGCCACCGCCTTCGTCCGGCAGGGAAATCGTTTACCGCTTAGGAGCAGGAAGACGCGTGATCTCCCGTTGCGCGCTACGCTGCCGCCTCCTTCTTTGAAACGAACTCGGTGCCGTCGACCCACATGCAGTGCAGAATGACGGCCAGCTTGCGCGCGACCGCGACCTTAGCCTTTCTGAGCCGACTTCGCTTAGCTGGCCTCCTCTTCAACGGCGAGCGGGTAGTCGAGCATTTCCTTTGGTGGAAGTTATGCCGACCGACCAGATCCAGCTTTTCCAAGGCCTCGCGATTGCATCGGCGGGTGGTCTACTGGTCGGCCTGGAGCGAGGCTGGCACCAGCGCGCGCGCGAAGAGGGCGAACGAATCGCGGGCATTCGAACATTTGCCCTCATCGGACTTTTCGGGGGCATTTGCGGCTTTCTGGGCTCCGAATTGGGCGGGATGGTGCTTGCTGCGGGCATTCTCACCACAGCCGGCTTCTTAGCACTCGGATATTGGCGATGTGTGCAGGTTCACCACCGAATTGGCCTGACCACCATTGTGGCGGGTCTTGTTGTGTTTGGATCGGGTGCCGCTGCCGTGCGAGGATATCCTGCGATCGCCGCAGCAGCGGCGGTCGTCACGACTCTCCTGCTCAGCCTTAAGCCCGCTCTTCACCGATGGCTCGAGCTGATCGAGGCCCGCGAGCTGCAGACCGCAATCCAGTTCCTTCTAATCGCCGTCGTCGTTCTGCCCCTCTTGCCCAATGTCGGATACGGCCCCTCTGACGCATTCAATCCCTACCAAGTCGGATGGGCCGTTGTGTTGATCTCAGGCCTATCCTTTGCCGGGTATATTGCCGTCAAGCTCGCTGGGCCGGAACGAGGCATCCTGCTGGTCGGGCTCTTCGGCGGTCTCGCGTCGTCGACGGCCACAACGATGACCTTAGCGCGCATGGCTAAGGGCGATGCTCTCCTATCGAAAGTGTTGGCAGCCGGGATCGCGTTCGCGTGCAGTGTGATGCTCGCCCGCGTAATGATACTGCTCGCGATCGTTTACGCTCCCCTGCTGTTGTCGATGTGGGTACCGTTGGGATTGATGGGACTTACGACAGCTGGCGCGGGGTGGTGGCTCTGGCGCAGCAATGCTACGCCGGTGGCGTTGAGCGAGGAACTCCGCAATCCTGCTGAGTTTGGTCCCGCCATGATCGTCGGCGCGCTGCTCGCGGGTACTCTATTGCTCGCAGGCATCCTCAAGGATCGGCTCGGATCGTTCGGAATATTTGCATTGGCAGGTGTATCGGGTCTCGCCGATGCCGATGCGATTACGATTTCGCTCGGCAAGCTCAGCGCAGATCAGACTCTGTCAGAGGGGACGGCGGGTGTAGCGATCCTCATTGCCGCTGGTGCCAATGTGATCATGAAGGGATTGCTGGTCTACGGTCTCGCCGGAGGCGTCTTGGCTCGCTGGAGCGCCCTTATATTCGCCGCTACAATCGCTGCCGGAGTGGGCGGCCACGCATTGCTTCAGGTAATTTGATTGACCCACAAAGTGTGGTCGAGAAAGCCGGCTCGGCTCTTGACCCTGCCCCAAGGCAGACGATGGGGGATGGGGGCTTATTTCGAGGCCAGCAGATTAAACGGAACGCCGGGGAGCCACCTAACCACCGTCGGCGAGCCAAGTTCGCGGGTGAGAGCCTATGGCAGGAAAAATGCTAACGCCACTAGGGAACGCAGATATCCCAGATATAGACGCCTCCAAGTCCCCGCTCAAAAGGGGTTAGCTCGAAAAAAGGGTTAGCTCGAATCAAAGGTCGATATCAGAAGCTAAAGCCAACAGTAAGCTTCGCCTGCTGGCGCTCGAAGTTCACGAGATCGAGGGAATCGTTCAACCCGCTCGCATCGTTGCCCGCAACCTGAGTGCTCCAGCCGGCGATGACCCAGATGTCGTTGGGATGCCAGCAGATGTTCGGCCCGAAAAACGTGGCCTGACCGGCGAGGCTGTCGAGCGTGAGGCCCTCATATTGGCGCAGGTGTTGCGCCCCAACGCCAATGAAGAGACCCGGACGCACCTGCGCTAGCACCGCCCCGCTAACCTCCAGAGCCGATTCTCTCTCCCAGGATCCGTCTTCGCGGGTAGCTTCGGGTTCGTAGACGATATTGATGACGGACACGACCAGGTCCTTAACAAGCTCTTTGTCGGCCAAAACTGCAAAGGCGGCACCGTAGCTGTCGACTGGCTCGCCGCTTGTCTCGTCGACCGCGGCCCAGCCGGGTTGCGGTCCATCAGCCGATACCGCACCTCAATCTCCAGTTCTTCGAACGACAGCCGCTGGCGATCGTCGAGTTCAGGCACGTCCGCAATGTCAAAATAGGCAAGCGAACCGCCGGCGAACACGTGCAGGTTCTTGATGGGAATGTACCCGACTTCAATCTCTTGTGAATAGGCCGCGTACCTGCCGTCGCGTTTGCCGAAGCGGCCGTTCGTGTCGCTCTCTAGCTCCTTTGTGCCCACTTCGCCGATATCGGTGCCCTGAGAGAAGGCGAAGAGGTGGTCGGTATCGATTTCGCCGGCGTGAGCGTCGACCGACGGCACGGTCAGGGTGCCGATTAGTACGATGGCCGAAAAGAACCGCATGGTATCCCCCTTAAAACCACTGATCACGATATCAATTTTGCGCGCTTAGGGGTAGCTTAGTTAGGTGAGAATTGTGTGGTCATATGTTTGTGCAACTTTGTGTAACTTTAGTGGATGGAACTTTGTAACTCTAGAGGAGGAGCGAATAGCCGGTGTTGGCAAATCACCACTTCAGAGGCGCGAGCCGCCGCTGTCGGAAGAGCGCAGTGTCGCCACGCGGCGAGCCGGAGAGAAACTCATGAAGATCAAATCCGGTGTTCTGGCCGGCACTCTCATCGCGGTGATGATGGGCGTCTCCGGTCAGGCAATAGCTGGCTCCGATGAGGAGCAGCTGGCGCGTATGGCGGGCCCTGGTCAGTCGCCGGTCGCCGGCCGGGAGTTCTCACTGTGGCGCCACAGCGGTAAACTGCAGATGGTTTGGTTGCAGGAAACCAATGCCCCGTCCGATTACAGAAAGGCGATTACGATCTTCGTCCGCGAAGCCATCCGAATGCGGACCGGCGCGAGTTTCGACCACGACCAACAAGTGCCGCACATAACGGCGGCCGATGGCGTCAGTCAGAACTTCGATCCGAGCGGAATCGAGCCCCACCGCGGGAGGATCGTGCTGGCCGAGATGTCCGTGGCTGACGCGGGCGGCTACGCGCTCGGTGAGCGCGTGCGGGTCAAGCCTACCATAGAACACAATGCCATGACCCGCGGAAGGACCGGAACCGTCATCGAGATCGGCAGTCCCGCTCTCGCCGTGAAGTTTGAGGGGATGCCTGAGATACACAAGTGGTATGTGGCAGAGGAACTTGAGGGAGACTCGTACTCAGTTGGGGATCGGGTCAGGGTGAAACCCGGCCTGCAGCATGACAAGATGACGATTGGCAAGACCGGAACGATCGTCGAGATCGCCACTCCCGCACTGGGCGTTAAGTTCGACGACATGCCCGAAGTGCATAATTGGTACGTGGCGGAGGAGCTTGCCCCAGCCTGAACTGATCCTGGGGGCGGGCTTTTGGGTTCAGGCAATAATGGGCAGGAAGACGCGGCGATAGTCGGCCCCCAATGCAACATCAGGCGGAGTTGCAGCCATGCCAGCGATGACAAAGGGTATCGTCCTCGTCACCGGCAGCAACGGCCGAATCGGCAGCGCAGTGGCGCGGCGGTTGACCGGTCAGTTCAGCGATGTCGTGGGTTTCGACCTCAAGTCGCCTACGCCGCCACCACCGGGCTGCGTGCGCATACCCGTCGACATTACTTCCGATGACAGCGTCCGCGAAGGGCTGCTCGTCTTGCGCGAGCACCATGGGACGCACATCATCAGCGTGGTGCATCTGGCTGCGTATTACGATTTCCTCGGCCAACCGAGCCGCAAATACGACGAGATCACCGTCAACGGCACGCGACGCCTGTTGCTCGGGCTCCGCGAGCACTTCAAGGTCGAGCAGTTCATTTTCTCGAGCACCATGCTGGTGCACCGGCCGGGCGAGCCGGGGCAGTTCATAACTGAGGATTGGCCGCTCGGGCCGACCTGGGCCTATCCCGAGTCAAAGGTGCGCACCGAGGCGCTGATTCGGCAGCATCGTGGCGACATTCCCGCCGTGACCCTGCGCCTTGCCGGGGTCTACAACGACGTCTGCGACTCCCCGCCGCTCGCCCACCAGATCCAGCGCATCTACGAGCGGCAGCTCGCTGGCCACCTCTACTCCGGCTCGAGCGCGCACGGCCAGGCTTTCGTTCATCTCGACGACGTGGTGGACGCGATCGAGCGCACCATCAAGCGTCGAGCGAAGCTACCGCCCGAGGTGGCGATCCTGATCGGCGAGCCGGAGACGCTCAGCTATGACGAGCTGCAGCATACGTTCCGGCGGCTGATTGGCGAGGAGTCATGGGAGACGCAGAATGTCCCCTGGCTGATGGCGAAGATCGGGGCCTGGGTTCAGGACCACATCCCCGGCCAGCATCCGTTTATCAAGCCCTGGATGATCGACCGCGCCAATGACCACTACGCGCTCGATATCACGCGCGCCCGCAGCTTGCTCGGCTGGCAGCCGCGCCACTCGCTGCGCGAGACGATGCCGAAGATGGTTGCGGCATTGAAGGCCGATCCCCTCGGCTGGTACCGCGAGCACGGCCTCGAGCCACCATCAGCCTTGCAGAAAAGGGCGGAGCGCGCCGTGCCGGCGACCAAGCCCGCGCCCGCCTCCGGCCACATGCACGCGCACGGTGACGCCCGGCTCACCGTATCAGGCCGCCGCGTATATGCCTGCCCGATGCACCCCACAGTCGCTCAGTCTTCGCCGGGCAACTGTCCGCGCTGCGGCACGGCCCTGGAACCTGCCACGCTGCCGGCCGAGGCGCTCGAGTGCACCTGCCCGCTGCACCCCGAGGTCACGAGCGGCGAACCGGGCCGGTGTCCCAAATGCGGCATGCCGCTCGAACTGCGCCAGGTCCCGGGGAAGGTCATGCAGGAAGACCATGCCGGACACGGCGATATGAAGCATGCCGGGGAGGCGGTCGAGTACACCTGCCCGATGCACCCCGAGGTCGTGAGCAAGGAGCCGGGCACTTGCCCCAAATGCGGCATGACGCTCGTGCCGCGCGGCGCCGCAATGGATCATGCGGCTGGCCATGCCGGGCACATCACGCATGCCGGGCGTGCAATCTTTGGGCCGGGGACCTGGAAACCGATACTTGCTGCACTGCTCATCTACACTGTTCTCGGGCCCCTCCTCGGCGTGCTTGTGGCGCTTGCAGTGATTTACTCAGGCGTCTTCAACGTCGCCGCGACGGTGAGCGACGCGGCGCCACTGCGATGGGTACTGATCACCACACGCGAAGCCTCTGTGCGCCGCCACGCTAAGGACATCCAGGTGCCGCGCCTTGGCGAGGCGCGACGGGTGGAGAACGGCTTTCGCCTCTTCCGAGATCAATGCGCCATGTGCCATACCCCGCCCAGCTGGCAGGTAACGATGATGTCGAAAGGGCTCAATCCGGAAGCGCCTCCGCTTGCCGAGTTGGTGAGCGATATGACTGCCGCCGAGCTGTTCTGGGTGACGAAGAACGGCATCAGGTTCACCGGCATGCCGGCCTGGGGGTCGTCTCTGACCGATCAGGAGATTTGGGACATCGTCGCGTTTATGAAGGCATCTTCTAACATGCAAGCTGTGGATTACGACGCGCTCGATCAGCGCGTTTCCCCCTAGCCAGAGACGAAACAATGACCCTTTTCGTGTCGGTGACAATCCCCTCTCGGAGCCCGCCGCGCGCAACTTCTTTGACATCTTGCTCGACCAGGAAGACGCGGCGATAGTCGGCCCCCAATGCAACATCAGGCGGAGTTGCAGCCATGCCAGCGATGACAAAGGGTATCGTCCTCGTCACCGGCAGCAACGGCCGAATCGGCAGCGCAGTGGCGCGGCGGTTGACCGGTCAGTTCAGCGATGTCGTGGGTTTCGACCTCAAGTCGCCTACGCCGCCACCACCGGGCTGCGTGCGCATACCCGTCGACATTACTTCCGATGACAGCGTCCGCGAAGGGCTGCTCGTCTTGCGCGAGCACCATGGGACGCACATCATCAGCGTGGTGCATCTGGCTGCGTATTACGATTTCCTCGGCCAACCGAGCCGCAAATACGACGAGATCACCGTCAACGGCACGCGACGCCTGTTGCTCGGGCTCCGCGAGCACTTCAAGGTCGAGCAGTTCATTTTCTCGAGCACCATGCTGGTGCACCGGCCGGGCGAGCCGGGGCAGTTCATAACTGAGGATTGGCCGCTCGGGCCGACCTGGGCCTATCCCGAGTCAAAGGTGCGCACCGAGGCGCTGATTCGGCAGCATCGTGGCGACATTCCCGCCGTGACCCTGCGCCTTGCCGGGGTCTACAACGACGTCTGCGACTCCCCGCCGCTCGCCCACCAGATCCAGCGCATCTACGAGCGGCAGCTCGCTGGCCACCTCTACTCCGGCTCGAGCGCGCACGGCCAGGCTTTCGTTCATCTCGACGACGTGGTGGACGCGATCGAGCGCACCATCAAGCGTCGAGCGAAGCTACCGCCCGAGGTGGCGATCCTGATCGGCGAGCCGGAGACGCTCAGCTATGACGAGCTGCAGCATACGTTCCGGCGGCTGATTGGCGAGGAGTCATGGGAGACGCAGAATGTCCCCTGGCTGATGGCGAAGATCGGGGCCTGGGTTCAGGACCACATCCCCGGCCAGCATCCGTTTATCAAGCCCTGGATGATCGACCGCGCCAATGACCACTACGCGCTCGATATCACGCGCGCCCGCAGCTTGCTCGGCTGGCAGCCGCGCCACTCGCTGCGCGAGACGATGCCGAAGATGGTTGCGGCATTGAAGGCCGATCCCCTCGGCTGGTACCGCGAGCACGGCCTCGAGCCACCATCAGCCTTGCAGAAAAGGGCGGAGCGCGCCGTGCCGGCGACCAAGCCCGCGCCCGCCTCCGGCCACATGCACGCGCACGGTGACGCCCGGCTCACCGTATCAGGCCGCCGCGTATATGCCTGCCCGATGCACCCCACAGTCGCTCAGTCTTCGCCGGGCAACTGTCCGCGCTGCGGCACGGCCCTGGAACCTGCCACGCTGCCGGCCGAGGCGCTCGAGTGCACCTGCCCGCTGCACCCCGAGGTCACGAGCGGCGAACCGGGCCGGTGTCCCAAATGCGGCATGCCGCTCGAACTGCGCCAGGTCCCGGGGAAGGTCATGCAGGAAGACCATGCCGGACACGGCGATATGAAGCATGCCGGGGAGGCGGTCGAGTACACCTGCCCGATGCACCCCGAGGTCGTGAGCAAGGAGCCGGGCACTTGCCCCAAATGCGGCATGACGCTCGTGCCGCGCGGCGCCGCAATGGATCATGCGGCTGGCCATGCCGACATGATGGTCGAAGACCACCGCAAAATGCTGTGGCCGCATTACCTCAACCTGATGCTCGGATTCTGGCTGCTAACTAGCCCGCTGACATTGGGCTATCTGAGCGATTTCGTCCCCAATGCCGACCAGTTGCGCGTCATGGCCGAGCGAGGGCTGCCGTCGTTCGAGCTGCGCAATCTGGCAATGACCTGGAGCGATGTCATCAGTGGCGTTCTGGTGATCGTTTTCAGTAGATTGTCCCTCGATTCGTCGCGCCGCTTTCCCTGGGCGCAATGGGCCAACGCTTTCGTCGGCGGCTGGCTGCTGTTCGCGCCGCTAATATTCTGGACGCCGTTGCCCGCCGCCTATGCCAATGACACCCTGGTCGGCGGGCTCGTCATCGCCTTCTCGATGCTGGTGCCAATGATGCCTGGCATGAGCATGGAAGGCATGATGGGCAAGCCCGACATCCCACCGGGTTGGGGGTATACCCCGTCGAGCTGGCTACAGCGCACGCCGATCGCGGTACTCGCTTTTCTCGGATTTTTAATCGCCCGCTATCTCGGCGCCTATCAACTAGGCCATGTCGGTTTCGTCTGGGAGCCGTTCTTCGCCGGCAGCGGCGAGATGAAAGGTGTCATGAATGGCACCGAAGCGATCATCACTTCAGACGTCTCCAAGGCTTGGCCGATTGCGGATGGGGCCCTGGGCGCCATCGTTTACATGCTCGAGCTGGTGATGACTTGGATGGGCGGCAAAGACCGCTGGCGCACCATGCCGTGGATGGTGCTGGCACTCACCTTCCTCATCGTACCGCTCGGCGTGGTGAGCATCTATTTCATCATCATCCAGCCGATCGTTATCGGCACCTGGTGCACGCTCTGCCTGATTGCGGCCCTGGCGATGACAATCATGATCCCGTACCAGCTCGACGAATTCGTAGCAATGGGCCAATTCCTGGTCTGGGCGCGCCGCCAAGGTAAGCCGTTCTGGCGCACCTTCTTGATGGGGGACGCGATGGAGGGCGGCAGTGACGACTCCTCCAGAGGTCTGTTGGGAACCGTAGGCGAGATGCTGCGGGAGGCCGACCGCGGCATGAGCTTCCCTGTCACGCTGGCGGTGAGTAGCGCGATTGGCGTCTGGCTCATGCTGACGCGGCTCACCTTCGGCAACTCGGGCGCCATGGCCGATAGCGACCATCTGGTGGGCTCTCTGGTGGTGGTGTTCTCGATCATGGCCTTCGCCGAGGTCGCGCGCGCGGTGCGCTTCATCAATATTCTGTTCGGCGCCTGGCTGATTGGTGCACCGTGGCTGCTTGAAGGCAGCGGCTCGGCACTCGCCACCTGGAGCGGCGTCATCGGCGGTGCACTGCTAATCGCGTTGGCGATCCCCCGCGGACGCGTCAAGGACGCTTATGCAGGCTGGGACCGATACATCATTTAGGCGGCGCAACGCGACAGCACCGAACAGCCAAGAGCCATGAAATCAGGTTGGCCTGCCATCCTGAGTCGATACCAATCTGTCCTCGATGGAGGAGCTCGAAGCGGAGGTTCGTATGTCTCAGGGCCAGGCGGTGGGGACCCTGTGTGTGATCGGGATCAGCGAGCAGACTTACGACCGGTGGCGGCGAAAGTATGGAGGCTTGAAGCCCAACCAGGCCAAGCGGCTCAAGGAGCTTGAGCAGGAGAATAACCAGCTCAAGAAGGCGGTCTCCGGGCTGACGCTCGACACGCTGATCCCCTGCTTGGGAACGTGCCGAGCGGCGGATGTGCTTGCTAACGGCGATGACCGCCGCCGTAGCCACCGCCCGCGTGGCCGCCACCATGACGTGGGCGGCCGACTCCGGGCGCCGCGCGGCGGACAAACCAGGGCCCAGACAATTGCGTCCCCTTTCGTCGCGCTGACGGGGTCCAGCACGAGGCTAATAACCTGATCGCCATTGCGCCACCATCTGAGCTTGACCCATTTCTCGACCAGGCTGCGCCAGAATTTCCACTCTTTCGCTCATGGCGGCCCGCGGCCGAAGAGCGGTTCGCTAGCATCGACCGGTGCGGCAGTCAGTGATGACCGCCATGACCGCCATGGCCGCCGTGACCTCCATGGCCCCCATGGAAACCGTGGAATCCATGGAACCCGTGGTGACCATGGAAGGCAAAGTGCCGGTGATGGTGATGTCCAAAGTACGGATGCAAATAATAGTAGCCCGGGTAATACCCGTAGTAGTGCCGGTAATAGCGCCGGTGGTGTCGATGGCGACGGTAATGCACCGTATCCACAGCTGAGGCTTCAGCAATGCCGGCAGGCTTCGGCGCAGGGATGGCTTGCGCGCCGACGACCATGAAGACCAACGCGGCAGCGCCACAGGCGAACTGTGTCAAATAGCGTAACATGGCTTTTCTCCTTGGGAGAGCGGGTTGAGTGAAGCCAACGGGTGACCCCCAGTTGCGTTCTCCTCGCGGTGATCGTGCAACGCACAACGCCGGCTTGGTTTCCGGGCCCGCCGCTCAGATCAGAGCCGCTCTTGCAGGAACCAAGAGAGATGAGATCGCAAATCGATCGTCTTCGTCGGCACCTCGCCTGTGCTCTCGTTGTTCACCGTGTTTACATCGAGACGGTGTCCCGCGAAGTCGAGCAGTTGGCGGACCAAAATTTGGTAACAGTCTGTAAGCGCACTTGGCGTCAGTAAGAGCCGCATTGCGGCGCGCACCCCAGGCACCCAAGAGGTGCGCAATGAGAAAAATTGTCGGACTTCGCTCGCTCTGTCTCGGCTTAGCGGCAGTTGTCCTCTCCGGCTCGGTGACCAGCAGCCGTCAGAATGCGGCCTACCGCGTGCGTCTCGCCCCCAGGCAAGCAGCCGGCCTAACGCATACAGGCAAGAAGTGCCTTCATGGCGTTTTCTCCATGCACAGATATCGCCAGCGCGGGAGGTCGTACACGCGCCGGCGCGTCCGCCAGCGAGCTCGGGGGCGCCCACGCCGCTGACCTGTGCCAAATCCTTGAATTGCCGACTGAGCCGTTACAACGCGTTACCAATCAGATTGGTATGGGTCTGAAATTCGACGTGTCCCGACGCTACTACATCGAGGGAACAAGAAGACCTCAGGCTAGAAGAGAACCACATGAGACGTTCTATGAAGATACCGGTGTTGGGCGTGACCGCAGTCGTGGCCCTGCTCGTTGGTGCAAATGTCGGCATCACTCCGGCCGTTGCTCAGCATGACGATCATGAAACCGGTAGCCATGGAAGCACGAATACCTACACGCCGGCGCACGGGCACATGCTCCGCGAGCACGGCCACAGTCATGGCTTCGCCTCCACGCATCATCGGGATTTCAAAGTGCAGGTTGGGGCGATTCTTCCCCACTCGGCCCGCTTTCACCCACTTCCCGACGACCTCGTGAGGCAGGTGCCGGGGGCCCGCAGGCATCAGTACTCCATCGTGAATGATCGGCACGTGATCGTTGATCCGCGGACGCGGCGCATTGTGCACGTGGCCGAATAGATCTTAAGCCGGAAGCGGAGAGGGGGCTCGCTGGCTGAAAGAAGCTGCCCACAACGATGGCCATGCAGGGACTTCGCTGCCTGCGGTGTGTAGGTCAAGGCGGAGCGCAACAGCTCAGGGCTCCTGGCACCGCATCACCGCAACCTTCGAAAGTTCACTCACAATGCGAGATGCCGACATCCTCGGGAGGCACCCACCGGTAAGTGCACTCCGAATATAGGGCAGGCTGTATGCCCGAAGCGCGAGCACAAGCGTCATCAGCGACGAAGCTGGATTCCCATCCGGGTTTTGTTCTCGCCTGGCTTTTCTGTCTAGTCTTCTTTTTCTTGACATACGTGCTGCGCTCGGCGCCAGGCGTCATGATCCCGGAGTTGTCTACTGCATTCGGGCTCACGGCACTCGGTGTTAGCACGCTCGTTGGACTCTACTACTACACCCTTGCTGGCTTCTCCATCGTAGCTGGCGCGTCGCTCGATCGTTTTGGCGCGAAGCTTCCTCTTCCGCTCGGCGTCTTCACTGTGGCCATTGGCAGCGGGTTATTCGTCCTAGGTGGAGTCGAACTTGCTGGAACGGGACGGCTGCTACAGGGCGCAGGTTCGGCCTTCGCCTTCACCGGCGCGGTCTATCTCGCTGTGCACGGGTTCTCCGCTCGCCGGCTGGCGACCGTAATCGGATTTACGCAGGCCGCCGGGCTGCTGGGCGGTTTCGCGGGACAGTTTATTGTCGGTGCGCTGGTTCAGGGGCCGATCGCTTGGCAGTCGTTTTGGCCCTATGCCGGAATTCTGATCGGCATCATCGCTATGTTGCTTCTGATCGTGACGCCGGGAAGTCACGTGCCGGTGCGGGGTTCCTTTTGGTCCATGTTCTCGCCTTACAAAGTGATTCTACGCAATCCACAATCCTATCTCTGCGGTATTATTGCGGGTCTGCTCTTCATGCCGACGACCATCGGCGACATGATCTGGGGAGTGCCCTTTCTCCGTCAAGGCCTCGGCATTGAGGCAGGGGACGCCGTCGCGCGATCATCCATGGTCCCGCTCGGATGGGTGATGGGCGCGCCCCTGCTGGGCTATGTGGCCGACTGGTGGGGGCGCCGTAAGCCTGTCCTGGCTGGCGGGATCGTGCTAATGCTCGTCTCGGGGATAGGCGTAGTCTACCTACATCAGTACCTGTCGATTTATATCGGAGCCCTGATATTCGGTATCGGCTCCGGCGCGGCCGTAATCCCTTACACGATCGCCAAAGAGGCCAATCCTGATAGCGTAAAGGGCAGCACGACAGGAGCGATCAACTTCCTGGTCTTTAGCTTCAGTGCCCTTCTGGCCCCGGTCTTCGGCCTTGCCCTCCAGCAATTTTCCGGCGCTGAGCTGCCCACGCTTCCGACGTTTCATCAAGCCGACCTCATCTGGGCCGGCGCCATCATACTGGCGCTCATCCTAACGTTCTTCCTGCGCGAGACCGGTGCAGCAGCCAAGCCGGCATAGACCTCGTACAGGAAGCTCTCCACGGGTCCCAGGAGAGTGCCCCACCAGTGAGCCACTTGAACGCCAGCAAACTCGTTTCGATAAATTCGCTCATGCATAGGCTCCGTCGATCCCTACGTGCTACTGATCTGGCCGACCGCGCCAGTAGAAAGCCTTTAGAGTGGCGAGCGTATCGGCGAACGCGCCATCACATGCGTAGTCGTCCAAGACACGATCACCCACCTACCGAGCGCGAAGTTTGAACCCAGACCTGCGGCTTGCTGACCTGAGACCCTTCCTTCGATACACGAGCGAGCTTGGTCATCATGTTACGATTGGCTCAGAAACGTCTTGTTTGAGGTCACGATTTGGGAGGACAACCAAGTGACGCACGGTCGACAGACGTCCACGGGCGCGGAATGACTGATCGAAACGACTCGCGAGGACCTGCCGAGGTCAAGTGCAACACCGGTCCTTCCACAGCGTGCAGGCAGGCTGACATAGCGAGCGAACGCGCGCGAATTTGCGTGCCGTCGCTCCGTGAGGGACGCGGTACTTTCCGCGTCTTTACCGAGGGCGATGAGCTTTACGACGCGATGATCGACAGCATCGAAGGCGCCCAGCGCGACGTCGGGATGGAGTCGTACATCTTCGCGGCCGACGAGGTGGGGAAGCGCTTTGCTACCGCATTGGCAGCCAAGGCTCGCGCGGGGCTCCAGGTACACCTACACCTGGACGCGTTCGGGTCTGGCTACCCGGCATTTGCCAGCATTCAGCGCGACCTTGAGCTCGCGGGCGTAAAGTTTAAGTGGTTCCATCCTTTTCGCTGGCTCCGCCCGCTTGAGTACCTTCAGCGAAACCATCGTAAGCTCCTCGTTGTCGATGGCCAGGTTGCTTTTCTTGGCGGTTTCAACATTCGCCGACTGAACTCGCGCAAACTATCTGGGGATCGCCGACAGCGCGACACGCATGTCCGCGTTGCTGGGCCGCTTGCGCGTGTTGCCTCCCTGTTGTCCGACCAGCTTTGGAACGACACGACACCCATCCATCCCGAAGCAATTCCGGAAACGCCCACAGGACTCGACGCGCTACTCGTGCCAAGCCATTCGCGCTATTGCCAACAACGCCTCGCCTGTCTGCACGCAAACCTGATCGAAAGGTCGCAACGCTACTTGGCTCTCACGTCGCCCTATTTCGCGCCGGGAACGCTCATCGAAACAGCACTCCGAAACGCGGCAAAGCGCGGCGTTGAGGTGCGACTGCTGGTTCCCCGCACAGGCGACCCGCTGGTCGCAGGCTGGGCGACTCGGGCCGCTTACGCGCCTCTCCTGGCGGCGGGTGTCCAGGTCTACGAGTACTTGTCACGCAAACTGCACGCCAAGGCATCAGTGGTCGATGGGGAATGGAGCGTAATCGGGTCAGCCAACCTCGATCACTTGAGCCTGTTCGTCAACCAGGAGCTGGTGCTAATCGCGCGTGATCGTAATTTGGCAGAAGCACTGCGCGTCCAGCATGAGGATGATGTCCGGGATGCGGCGCAGGTAATGCCGTCGCAATGGCGGCTTCGCGGATGGCGCGAGCGCGGCCTTGAGCTGATCGGGAGGGCGGCACGCCGGCTTCTCTGAGTTTGCCGCTGCTCGTTGTCTGAACACGCGCCGATAAGAATCTGGATCCTTTCGACAGGAAACGCTCCCCCGCCGTTCTGGCGCTCATCGCTGGTTATCGGCAGCGCGAAGGCCCCCGCCATCATCATTCCCGCTCCTCACCCCAGAGCCGGTACAACCAATTATAGATCGGACAATACACCAGGCCGACATAGACCCCGTACAGAAAGCTCTCTACGAGGCCGAGCAGAAAGCCCCACCAGGTGAGCCACTTGAAGGCCGGCAGCACCATTTCGAGAAATTCGCTCATACGCAGACTCTGTGGCGTCACGAGGCCGTATATTACGCACACCACGAAGGTGACGGCGGTGAAGAGGCCCAGCGCCCAGGTGACCAGTTTCGTGTTCAGCATCCCGTCCTCCAGTCAGTCGCTCGTTGCATTGCGCCAAACATTATCATCACCTCGCGATTTCGACTTTGCTGTTCAGGAGCTACGAGTCCATGGAGAGGATCATCTCTGCGAATTGAGCGTGCTCTGACGCCATATTCCTTGAACGGGCAGACCGCCCTCGCGGGCGCGGCCCTAAATGGCAGCCTCAACGATTGTGCATGGCGGGCAATGCTCATGGGCACAACATTAGCATTGTTGGGCGTCGTGTATGGCAAGGTCCCATAGTCTGTCTTCGCACCATAAGCGATGCCCGAACTCCCAACAATTCGCCCGTCATTTCACGACGACTTTTCCCTTCATCCCAGCCTCCAGGTGACCGGGAATAAGGCAAGCAAATTCAAAGTCGCCCGGCGTCGTGAATTTCCAGACAAGATCCCCGCTCGCCTTTGGCCCGAGTAGCACGGCGTTGGGGCCGCGGTGCATCGTATCAGGCGCCTTCATTTTTTCGGCGTGCTCGGCGAACTCCTCAGCGGTCCCTAGCACGAATTCATGCTCGAGCTCCCCGTCATTCCTTAGCTGGAAGTGAATCTGCTCTCCCTTGGCCACGGTCACGGCGTCGGGCACAAACAGCATCTTGCCATCCCCTTCCCGCATGGATACCGCGACAAGCCGCGACGGCTTATTCATGTCGCCGGGTATGCCATTTGCCGAACTTTCATCTTGCCCGTGATGTCCTTGCTCTTCACTCCCACGCGCAAGGCCAAGGGGCATCGCAAGCACCAAGGCCAGGATGGCCGAATTCTTAAAATACGACATCTCGGGTTTCTCCTCACTTCGCGACGAAGCGTGCCTGGATATCGTGACCGTCACCGAGTTTCGCCGAGACGACGACTTTCGCTCGTGCGGCAAGTGGAGCATCGAGCTTGGCGGTCATCACGTTCGGATCGGTCGGCGCCAAGGCTACCGTCACCTGCCTGCCGCCGGCTTGAATGATCACGCGGCCCGAGGCGCCCTTGGAGGCGATGGGCTTGCTGTCTTCATCAGTCAGAAAGAGGACGATCTCTTTGTCCTTGACGGTGAACTCGACATGGTGGCCCTGCACGTCGGCGATCTGGCCGCCGTTGGGGCCGTTCGCCTCCTCATGGGCGAAGGAATTTCCGGGGCCGGCGAATAGTACGGCGGCGAGGATGAGATGCTTTACACGCATGGTGTTCTCCGTATCTAGAGTTAAAAGGCTTCGGCCGGCGCGAGAGCTGCTTTTCTCCCGGCCATGATCCGTTCGAGCGGCTTTCGCCCGAACTTGAGGAACATGACCGGCGTGAGAAAGGTGTCGAGGAGCGTGGAGCTGATGAGCCCACCGAAAATGGTGACCGCCACGGGGTGCAGGATCTCGCGGCCGGCCTCCCCCGCACCGAACAAGAGCGGGATCAGGGCGAGTCCCGCGGCAAGTGCCGTCATGAGGACAGGCGTCAGCCGCTCCAGGCTGCCGCGAATGATGTGCGCCCGCCCGAAGGTCTCTCCCTCGTAGAGCGCCAAATTGATGTAGTGACTGATTTTCAGGATGCCATTGCGCGCGCTGATGCCCGTGAGCGTGATGAAACCGATCATGCTCGCCACCGATAAGGGTTGCCCGGCGAGCCAAAGCGCAATGATGCTGCCGATCAGCGCCAGCGGCACGTTGCCCATGATAATCAATGCCAAAATCACCGACTGGTAGCGCGTATAGAGCACCACGAAGATGAGCCCGAGCGACATGAGCGAAAGGAGTCCGATCAACAAGGCCGCTTCCTCTTGCGCCTGGAAGGTTCCCTCGAGGCTCGTGCGGTAGCCGCTCGGAAGCTGGGTCGTGGCAATGGCGCTGCGGATGTCTGCGATGATCTTCGCCAAATCCCGCTGGCCGTTGCTATTTGCGAGCACCACGATGCGCCTCTGCCCGTTTTCCCGCAGGATCTGATTGGGCCCATCGTCCTCGGTGACGGTGGCGACGAGACCGAGGGGGATGTAGCCGTTGGGCGTGGGAAGTAGGAGCTTGCTCAGCCCTTGTGTTGAGCGGTCCGCATCCTGCAGTCGGAGCACCACATCGAAGCGCCGATTACCCTGCAAAATTTGCGAAACGACCCGTCCATTGGAAAGACCCTCGAGAGCCTCGGTGACCGCCGAGGGCGTGATGCCGTAAAGCGCGATCCTCTCGTAATTGACCGCAACCCGAAGCTGGGGAATGCGTACCTGCTTCTCGATCTGCAGGTCGACGAGCCCGTCGATGCGCGACAGCTTTTCGCGCAACGTCTCGGCCAGCGTGCGCAGGGTGTCGAGATCCTCACCGTAAACCTTGAGCGCAATTTCGGCGCGCACGCCCGACAACAAGTGGTCCAAGCGGTGCGAGATCGGCTGCCCGATGTTGACCGCCATCGGCAGGGAGGATAGCCGTGACCGGATGTCGGCCATCACAGCCTCCTTCGGTCGCTCCGACCGCTTCAAGTCCACGTCGATCTCGCTCGAATGTACGCCTTCCGCATGCTCGTCCAATTCGGCGCGACCCGTGCGGCGGCCCACGGATACAACTTCGGGCACTTCGCGGATCAGGCGCTCGGCGATGAGACCCAGCCGATTCGATTCAGCCAGTGAAATTCCGGGGTTGAAGAGTGTGCTGATCGTCAACGTGCCTTCATTGAACGGCGGCAGGAAGGAACGTGGCAGCAAGGTCGCCGCATAGCCCGAGGCGACCACGGCGGTCGCAATCACGCTGATGAGCGGCATCGGGTGGTTGAAGAAGAAGTCGAGTGCCTTGCGGTTGCCGGCCTTGAGGATGCCCGCCACGAGGCTATCCTTCTCGTCCGCGTGTCTTGTCTTGGCGAGCAGATAGTAGGACAGCACGGGTGTGACCGTGATCGACGTGATGAGGCTGCCCAGAATCGACACGATGTAGGCAACGCCGAGGGGCGAAAAGAGCCGGCCTTCAATGCCGGACAGCGCAAACAGTGGCACGAACACCAGCACGATGATGATGGTGGCATTCACGATGCCGGAGCGGACCTCCTGAGAGGCACGGGCGATAACGTCGAGCACCGGTTGAGGGTGTAATGCCGCGCAGTTCTCTTTCAGTCGCCGCAAGACGTTTTCGACGTCAACGACCGCGTCGTCGACAAGCTCACCCATGGCAATGGCAAGACCGCCAAGCGTCATGGTGTTGATCGTGAGGCCGAAAGCCTGAAACACAACGACCGTGATCAGAATTGAGATCGGAATAGCCGTCAGCGAGATGATGGTCGCCCGCCAATTCATGAGAAAGACGATGAGGATAATCGCCACGATGGCGGCGGCTTCGACCAGGACTTTTTCGACATTGCCTATCGAGGTCTCAATGAAGGTTGCTTGCCGAAACTGTATGTTGGTCGCCGCGATTCCTTCCGGGAGTGTCTTCTCCAGCTCCGCGAGGGTCGTCTCGATTGTCTTGGTCAGCTTGATGGTGTCGGCGCCCGGCTGCTTCTGGACCGAAATGACAACGGCGGGCGCGCCCATGAAGCCGGCGTCTCCGCGCTTCACGCGGGGAGCGAAATCCACCTCGGCAACTTGGCGCAACAGTATCGGCTGTCCGTCGCGGGAGGCGACGACCACGTTGCGGAGATCCTCGAGGCGGTTGGTCAAGCCAACATTGCGGATGAGGTACTCGCGGCTGTGCTGATCGACGAAGCCGCCACCGGTATTGGAGCCGAACCGCTTGATTGCGGTCTCGATCGTATCGGCGGTGATCTCCAGTGCCTGCATCGCGACGAGGTTGGGTGTCACCCGATACTGTCGCACCTCGCCCCCGATCGGGATCACTTGGCTGACACCTGGGATCGCCAGGAGCTGCGGCCGGATCACAAAGTCAGCTATCTCCCGCACGTCCATCGGGCTCGGGCCGTCGCTCGAGATGGCAACGAGCATGATCTCGCCCATGATGGACGAGATGGGCCCCATCTGTGGGAGTACGCCCTGCGGAAGCTGGCTCTGGATCAGAGCGAGCCGCTCTGCCACTTGCTGGCGGTTGCGATAGATGTCGGTGCCCCAGTCGAACTCGACAAAGACGATCGACAGGCCGACGCCAGATACGGACCGGACGCGCGTGACGCCAGGCATGCCGTTCATCGTCGTTTCTATCGGGTAAGTGACAAGCTGCTCAACCTCTTGCGGCGCGAGCCCCTCGGCCTCGGTCATGAGCGTAACGAGAGGTTTGTTGAGGTCGGGGAACACGTCCACCGGCAGACGCGGCAGAGCGACGCTGCCATAGCCAATCAGTAAGAGCGCGGCAGCGAGAACGAACACGCGATTCTTAAGGCTGTTTCTGACCAGGAAGTTGAACATCGAGGCGTTCCCTACCGCACCTGGTTAATGAGCTCGGCGCCCTCAACCACGATGCGTTCGCCAGCCTTGAGGCCACCCTTTACCAGTACGCGCTCGCCGTCGAAGCTTGAAACCTTGACCGGCGCGGCAATGAAGCGCTCCGGCTCCCGGTGCTGCCACACAACATTCTCACCATTCCCGGCACGGACGACGGCCGCTTTCGGAAGGACGATGCCTTTGATCGCGGCGCCTTCCCGAACCAGCACTGTGACGGGCATTCCGACGTTGAGGGAGGTGGCGGGGTTCTCGATGGCGAAATGCAGCACGGTCGACTGCTGTCGCAGTGCACGGCTCCGGCCGATGAACCTCAGCTTGAAAGAAGCGGAGTTGTGCGCCGTTGCCGATGCCTCGGAGAATGCTTGAGGCGCAGACTGGTCGAAAGCGAACGCCTCGACCCACAGGCTCGACGGATCGATGATCTCGTACAGGACGTCCTTCGCCTCGATGACCTGTCCGGCCACAACCTTGGTGGCGGCGATCACGCCCTCGATGGGCGCAACGAGCGGCTCGGGGGTGGTCTGGTTCGCCCGCAGATCGGCTCGGCGCTTCTCAAGGCCCTTGAGTTGGATCTCGATTTCCTCCACCTGAACTCTTGTGCCGGCATTGACCGCGAGCAGCCGCTTGGCGCGCGCTAGCCGGTTTTCCGCCAGTGCAATCTCTTGCTCGAGATTGCCCGCCGTCTGGGCCGCGTCGGACCGGTCAATCGTAGCGATGTAGGGTGCCACATAGCCCAAAACTTCGCCCGCCCTGACGGCTTGTCCGAGCTTCGGAAGACCGGAAGCGGGCGCCGTGAAGCGCCCACCAAGCGTGCTTTGTACGACGGCGAAGCGGTCGGGATTGGCGATGATGCGGCCCACGAACGAGACGCTTGGCTGTGTCGTCGTCTCCCTGGCTTGGATGGTTCTCACTTCGAGCAGTCGCTGCGAGGGCTTCGGTAGGTAGACGCTTGCGTCCGGCAACCGCCGTGGGGCATCGCCGGCAAATGCAATCGATTGTTTGGCATCGCCATGGTCCTCGTCTCCGTGGGCGACGGCCCTTGTCGCCGGCGAGACTAAGAGCAGCAGAATTGCTGCAGCGGCGGCGGGTCCTGCCGATCTTGGTCGAAGCTTCGACACACCGGTCTTGGCCGCGTCGGCATTAGCCTGATCCACCTCGGTAACGACAGCCTTGAGCGCTCTGGCTTTCCTTCGACGTAATATGAGCAGCGCCAAGAGAAGGACGCCAAGAATGCCGCCGGTTACGCCGATTTGCCGTGGGGTCACCCAAGACTTCACCGTAGAAATTGCCGTCTCAAGATGCGATGTCAGGAACCGGTCCGAGTTGGACTGTGGTGCCAATTCAAGTGCCAGCTCGGGAACTTCGAGACTTGTAATCAGAAGATCACTCTTCGAGCCTTCTTCAACCGCGAAAATGAGTTCATGCTTGCCCGGCCGCCGTAGTTCTCTACTTTCAAGTTTGAAGACACCGTCTGGCATCAATTTGGTCTGGATATCCGTAGTGCCGAAAGTGACAGTGAGACGAGCTTCGGTCACGGGGCTATTGTCAGCGAACCGGTCTACGTAAATGAATAGCTCCTCGCCCTTGAGAACCGCGACGATCTCGTAATCCTCACTCGCTGCAATGGCGCGAGGCTGGTTGGATGTCGGCAATTCGACAGCCGGCGGGCCGTGATCGTGCCCTTCGTGCGCGAGCGCGGGAGAAGCCAAGGCAAAAACGAGCGCCGATAGCAACGCCTTCGGCGTTAGATTCGTCCGCATGACAGCTCTCTCAAGTATTTCCATTTAGCAGTGCCCCGCACAGCCCATAGTCCCCGTGTCCGATTCCGTGGCCGTGATGATCATTGCTTGTCTCCAGGCTAGACGACTATGCCGCCGGGGGGCTTCTGCCCGCTCGAAGGATTTCGCATCAGGGCACGTTCAATTTCGGATCCCACTCGATTTATTTAGTAACGGCTTGTAACGTGGCTGGCGGAACTGCAATGATCTCCGACGGCAAGCGGTACACCTAGGACGCGCTGTCTGTCGTACGAAGCCCCTGGGGGCATCTTGTTCGGCCATGGGCCCGCCGCTTCGCGTTGAGCCGTCGGACTGACGCCGCGCTTGTTCGGAATTCGCGAGGTCGGTGGGGTTAGCGGTGGGCGCAGAGAGCGTCGCGGCGGACGCTGAGATGTGCATGTTCGCCGCGCACCGGCGCCGAAGATGGCGGCGAAGGGCCAGGGCAGCGAGGGCGATCCAAATCCGAAGCGAGAGGAAAAAAAGAGGCGCCGGGTCTGAGGGTAAGACCGGGACGCCCCTTCTTGCCACGATAGCTGGGGGAGCTGGCTTGCCGGGGGAAGCAAGCGTGGCATTGGGATACATACGCACGACCGGCGATCTTATGAATTGATATCGATCAACTGGTTGCCGCACCTATCCAGTCACTGCGAAGTCCGTAGTCCGGTAACGTGTCGACGAGCGACGCGGCGTGCCGCGTGGCCATGAAGAGCATGCCATCGATTGTGATTCCTTCGACCACTGCGGATGGGCGCAGAGCTGGTCTCTGCGCCGTTGCGTATGATAGCGCGTTTCCCGGCATGCGCTGGCTGTGGAAGGGGCTAAGAATCGCTAGCGTCTGTGGCGCGCTACCGTTAGTTGCCGCGGAAGGTGGGGCAATCCAACCTTACGCGGAGATTGTATCCGACGCGCCGGCAGGCGTCCTCTTTGATCGCAGGATCGTTGCGGACGAACGCGCCGCTGACATTCATGCCGCGCTCGCGCGCAACCTTGGCCAAATACTCATCCTGGCAGTACGGCGTCGCGATGAAAGCGCCGCCCGATAACTGATACTCCTCGTCGCAGAGGATGCGTGATGTAGCCGCCGTCGCATACACGGCAAGGAATCCGAAGAGCGCTATGGCTGTTAGCAACGTTTTCATGGGATGCCTCCAAACGAAGATCGCAGACCTGATCCAAAAGTGGATGCGTATATGTGGGCAGGGCACATCAACTGATCAGCCCGTAGCGACCCCGAAATTGCGTAACAACATGTATCCATAGAAACGTGCAATGAAGGTCACTGTGACGTCGGCGGAATCAATAAAGTCAGCAGCCGAGTTGCCCAACCCTCGGCCATATGAAGGGCCGGTCCAGGAACAGATCGATTGCTGTGAAGTCTTCTCTCACCCCTTGGCAACGGAAGGTGAAGCGCGTCACGCGCTTAAGTGCCTTCCCCGTAGCTGCTGCGCCTGCATGCGTGATAGCGTCTGCCGGTTGGCACGTCCTGCGCGGGCTATCACAGCGCTTGAGTAGAGTTGGCGACAAACAATAGTTCAAACGCGAGTTTGATCAGCGCAGGTGACGCTTGCCATTGAGATTGGAGCGATCAGCGGTAATGGCGTGTAGCGCTAGTGGCCAGAATGACCGCCGTGCCC
Source organism: Hyphomicrobium sp. (assembly GCF_009026145.1). GTDB lineage: Bacteria > Pseudomonadota > Alphaproteobacteria > Rhizobiales > Hyphomicrobiaceae > Hyphomicrobium_A. Next base: position 186,617 of record NZ_WBUE01000002.1, on the reverse strand, counting down.
TTGAGGCTTCACGGCCTTGAACTCGGCACCGCCCGCATCTCCATTCTTCCCAACTGAGGCACGCGGCGCTTCAAGTGCCCCGCCCTTCCACTCGAAAGCAACCGTGCCCGGCGGATTCTTGAACCAGCCCGGGTCCTTGTAGTCGTCGCGTGCCAGGCCCTCGCGCACTTTGACGACGGTGAACATGCCGCCCATCTCGACGGCCCCGAACTGCGCAAAGCCCGTCATCATCGGCAGCGTGTTGTCGGGCAGCGGCATCTGCATCTCCCCCATCTCCGCCATGCCGTCCTTGCCCATGGCCATGTAGCCGCCGCCGACCAGGTTGCGGATCTGCTGCTGGATCCCCTTCTGGTCCACCCCGATGTAGGTCTTCACGTTGTGGCCCATGGCGTTCATGGTGTGGTGCGACTTGTGGCAGTGCAGGGCCCAATCGCCCTCGTACGCGGCGTCGAACTCGAAGGCGCGTATGGCACCGACGGGCACATTGATCGTCGTCTCTGGCCAGCGGGCGCTTTCCGGCACCCAGCCACCGTCCGTGCAGGTGACGCTGAAATGATAGCCGTGCATATGAATGGGGTGGCTGGTCATGCTCAGATTGGCTACGCGCACCCGCACCCGGTCGCCCTGGCGCACCACGAGATGATCGATGCCGGGGAAGACGCGGCTGTTGAAGGTCCACAGGTTGAAGTCGACCATCTCCGCGACCTTCGGCACGTAGCCGCCCGGCTCGATGAGATAAGAAGCGAGCACAAACGCGAAGTCGCGATCGACGCGATGGAGCTTCGGGTCGCGCGGATGGACGACGAATGAGCCCATCATGCCCATCGCCATCTGCACCATCTCGTCGGCGTGCGGGTGGTACATGAAGGTCCCACTGTCCTTGAGCTGGAACTCGTAGACGAAGGTCTTGCCAGGCTTGATCTGCGGTTGCGACAGGCCGCCGACGCCGTCCATGCCCGAGGGCAGGATCTGCCCGTGCCAGTGGATGGTGGTGTGCTCGGGCAGCTTGTTGGTGACGAAGATGCGTACCTTGTCGCCCTCCACCGCCTCGATGGTCGGCCCGGGCGATTGGCCGTTGTAGCCCCACAGATGCGCTTTCATGCCCGGCGCTATTTCGCGCACCACCGGCTCGGCGACGAGGTGGAACTCCTTCCAGTCGCCGTTCTGCCGCCAGGGCAGCGTCCAGCCGTTGAGGGTGACGACCGGCTGGTAGTCGGGGCCCGAGGGGGGCACGAGCGGCGGTTGCATGGCGGGTGAAGTCTGGATCGGCGCTTCGGGTATGCCGGCGGCTGCCGCGCGGCCCGAGACCAAACCGCTGTTCAGCAGCGCGAGGCCGCCCGTGGCGACCATGAAATTCCTGCGGGAGAGAGTCATGATACAGTCCTCGCGATACGCGTAGTCGATCTCACCGATGTTTCGTTCCGCCACCCGGCGAGGTTACGCCTTCTAATGTAAGAGGGACACTCAATCACGCCCAGTGCCCGAGGCCAACGTGGCTGTTTCCATGGGGTTCGCGGCCTCGCCGGCCCCGCCACCGACGATGGCCACGTGCAGATCGACTTTCGCCAGCCAGAAGTCGCGCCTCGCCTCGATCGCCTGAACGTTGGCCAGGATGCGCGCCCGGGCATCAGCCAACAGCTCGAAGACATCGGTGAGCATGCCGCTGTAATTGAGTAGCTCCTGCTCGGAGATGATGTCGCGCAGCGGTAGTATTTCTTTCTCGAAGTGGCGGGCGATATCGTATGTGCCGCGGTACGTCTGATAGGCCTCGCCCGCTTGCGAGCGCACGTTGACGGCCCGCTCGATGAGCAGATTGACGGCCCGCATATAGTGTTGCTCGGCGAGCCGGGTGCGCGCCCGGCCGAAATCGTAGATGGGGATCTCGAAATCGATTGCGTAGCCGTTGAACTTGTCCTTGTCGCGCAGCTCCTCGCCGTTGGTCTGCGGCACGAGCGTGCTGTCGGAGGTGTTGATGCCGGCCACCTGAAGCACGTTGACGAAGCGGGTGGCGTACGTGAGCCCGTACTGCTTGGCAAGGATCGTGAGCTCCATGCGGGCAATCTGCAGGTCGGCGCGCGACAGCACCGCTTGGGTTTCGATGTCGGCGATCGAGGGTGGGGGCGGCGGCAGTTTCGCCAGCGTGCCGGGGAGCTTGTAGCTTGTCTGCGCACCCCAGAGACCTAGAGTTCGGTTGAGCTTCTGGCGCTCGACGCGCTGCCGCAACCGAGCTGTGGCGAGCTGCGCGGAGATCTCCGCGTAAAAGGCGTGCTCGCGCGCCTGATCGAGTTTCGGCAGGGCGCCGGTCTCGCCCAGCTTCTTGGATAGCTCGGAGACCGACTCGGCCGATGTCCGCGCTTTCGCCAGGAAACTTACAATCTGATTGGCCGCTACGGCGCGGTAATAAGCACGCCGCGCTTCCGCCGCCGTGCGCAGCGTCGCTTCCACGGCGCGCACCTGGGCCTGATGGAACTTATCTTCGGCGATCTCTCGGCGTCGCGGCAGCGTCAGCAAGCCAAGCACGTTCTGCACGATCTGCCGCTCAATCTCGAACTGCCCCGTGGTGAACAGCTTCGACAGCGCGAATGCCGGACTCGGCGGCAGGCTCGCCTCCACCATCTGCGCTTCCGAGATGCCGAGCTCATTGTAGGCGGCCTGCAGGCCGCGGTTATTGAGCAGGGCGATCTGGACTGCTGACTCGGCGCTCATCTGCTGGGCGAGCAACGATTGGACGCGCGCCTCGATAGCCGCCGCATCGGCCTCGTCGCGGACCTTCACGACCTCGCTGTTGAGCTGGGCGCCGGCTTGCTCCTCGACCAGCAGCATGCCGGCATCGGGTGAGAAGTGCGCGCAGCCGCTTGTCAGTGCCCCGACCGCAAGCACGGAAAAGATGGCGACCGATCGGCGCCCCCTGTGCATTGCCTCCGCGCTTGCCTTCAGCATCTCAACCCCCGATACGTACGCTCATACTGATTGCGGTGACCTAGTGGTGGCGATGACTGGGCATCTCCTCCATCGGCTGCGACTTGTCGGGAGGCGCGCTTTTTTGTTCGGGGGTGACACGCCGGTTCACGCCGCCCCACGGTAGCGGTTCCACGGGCCGGAAGCTGCGCGTGCCGCTCAGCACGGAGCCGTAGTGCGCCTCCGGGACCACCACCGGCTGATCCGGCATGGGCCCCGCATATGGCCAGTCGAGATCGCGCTCGCCCCAACCGGCGAGAAGTAGCAACAACAGCGCCAGCGCTGGCCTTGGTACACGCATACGTCTGCTCCTATTGCGACGCGTCACGATGCGTGACCCGCGAAAGCAAGCAACGTCGCGGCGCCACAGGTTCAATCGACTACGACGCGCAGACTGGATGATGCCCCTACTCGTCGGCGAGCATCACGCGATCGAGCCCGGTTCGATCATCACGCCTTGGGCGGCCGATCCAGCCCATAGAGTGGCTCTCGGTAGCGAACCGCCTGCTCGGGCTTGTGGCCGGCCCGAACGGTCCCTGTCGCGGGGGGTAGTTGGAAGGCACTGCTCTCGTGACCCGGTGGATGCGCGGCGGAGCACGATGCTACGCCGCCATGGCAGCAACACGCACCGGGGCACGCGCCCGGACACTTGTTGATCGGGAGGCTGCGAGCGGCGTGCGCAACAGAAATCGCGGGTGCGAGCGGAGTGGGGTGTGTAAGGGATGCCGCTTCTGCGGTGGGCGCACTGGCGTCAGCGATCGCCGCACTGTCAGCGCGGGGGGCGTGGTCGCAGGCCATGGCAGGCGTTGACAGCCCCCACACCAGGCACCCCAGCACGACCATGGCTATCCGGCACAGCGGCATGCGAATCCTGTGCAAAATCCGTTCACATCCTTTGCTAAGCGCTTGGCCAAGCTCGTTCAAGTTTGCTGGCGTGCGGAGGCGTCCGTCGGCGATCAGGTGTGCTCGCACAACAACACGTCTGTTACGATGCGTTACACACACCATGCGAAACCAACGACCGCTATCGAGCTCATTGCTGCAGTAGCTTTGTTCAGTGCTCGTGCTCTCCCGCGGCGACACTCTCGTCCTCGAGGGCCCGATACTGTTCAGCGGTCACGTTCGGAAGCTGGCGTACGAAGGCGACGATATTCCAAAGCGTCTGCTCGTCGTGTGTCGGGCCGAATGATGGCATGCCCGTCATCTTGACGCCGTTCTGGACGATCCAGAACAGGTTCGCATTCGTCCACTCAGGCGCCGCCAAGGCGAGATCCGGCGCCCGTGGACGCAGCCCCTTGCCGGCCGCGCTCCGCATCTTGCCCGGTGCCCCATGGCACCCGGCACACATCGCCCTGAACTCTTTGAAGCCGGCCCGCACCTGCGCCTCGGTGAAGCTCTGTGGTGCGACGATTGCCGACGAGCGCATCGCCACGGAGCGCCGCATCGTCGTGTGCAGAAGCCACTCGGTCATTTGGCTGTCTGGGTTGGTGGCCGCGACATTGAAAGCGCCGCTCAAAATGACCAGTAGGCCACTGCTTGCGGCGAGCAGGAGCGTGGCGACGAACCCGATGAGATACTTCATAATGCGCTCCCCAGATTTGGAAGTGAGCCAGCTTCGGTTATGAGCCCCGCAGCTGTCAGCGGCCGTCCCTCATTCACCAATTTGATTGCAGCCGATCCAGCTGTCGAGCCTGCAAGCGTAACGCAACGTCACGCTGTTGGCCTGTTACGTACTGTTACAACGTGACCTCGAGGAAGCATTTTGCTTGGCCTTAAGTTCACTTGTGATCGATGCAAGTAGAGGCATGGCAATGCAAACCGAGCCCCATATTCTCGTGGTCGACGACGACCAGGAGCTCCGCAATCTCCTGTCACGGTTCCTGCGAAGGCACGGCCTGCGCGTAGATGTGGCCGCAGACGGCGAGGAGATGCGGCGGATCCTCGGCGTAACCAACATCGATCTCGTCATCCTCGATCGCGTCATGCCGGGTGAGGATGGTCTGACACTCTGCCGTGAGCTTAGAGAGACGAGCCGCATCCCAATCATTCTGCTGACGCTGCTCGGCTCAGACGCCGACCGTATCCGCGGCCTCAAAATGGGAGCCGACGATTACGTGCAGAAGCCGTTCAATCCGCAGGAGCTTCTGGAGCGGATCAGGGCCGTTTTGCGGCGCGCCAATGAGCTCCCTCCGCAGAACGTGCTGCAGAAGGCGAGCGTGCTGCGCTTTGAGGGTTGGACGCTTGATCGCAGCCGCAGGCGATTGGAGTCGCCGGCGGGCGTGAGTGTGATGCTCACTGATGGTGAGTTCGACCTGCTTGTCGCCTTTGCCGAGCATCCTCAGATCGTTTTATCGCGGGAGCAGCTTCTCGACCTCGCACGTGGTCGCTCGGCTATTGCCTTCGACCGCGGCATCGACATGCAAGTCACGCGGCTAAGACGCAAGATTGAAGCAGATCCGCAACAGCCGCGGCTCATCAAGACAATCCGCAACAAGGGGTACGCGTTCACCCCGGAGGTGATTGGGAGCGCGGAATGACGCAAATCCTCGACACCATCAAAGGCCGTATCATCGTCGTCCTGTTGGTATTCTTGTCGTTATCGCATCTCATTGGTCTATGGCTCTACGCGCAGCGAAGTGAGATGACCGCCGGGCTGCTGCACGATGCTCTGCTGGCCGACTGCATCGCATCGATCTCGAAGCTGGCCGAAAGAACTCCTGTTGGGGAGCGCACGTCAGTATTGCAGCTCGTCAGTAGCCCGCTCGTCCAATTTTCGGTGTCATCCGGTCCCACTTCCAGCCAGTCGCTGCCCGAGGGGACGAGGCTTCATTTCTTCGAGCATATGCTGAGTGCGATGCTGGGACGCCCCCTGCCACAGGGCATCCGCGTTGCGTACACGGCGGGGAAATCAACGCCCTGCTGGCGACAATGAACAAGTCGACCCACGCGGAGATCGAGCACATACCGGAAAAGCCGTTAGCGGAAATCTATCCACTCGGCACGGTGACAACAAAGGTTCAGCTGGCCGACGGTTCATGGCTGGCAGCAGTAAGCCCGCTCTTAGGCGTCAGCCCGTTTTCCGTTTGGAAAGTCGGTGCGGCGCTCGGCGCGATGTTGACGTCAGTGCTTCTTGTGGCCGGCTGGGTGCTGCAGCGTTGGACGCAGCCTCTGACCTATTTTGCCGCGGCAGCCGAGCGGTTAGGGACCGACATTCAGGCGCCCCCGCTGGATGAGCGGGGACCATTTGAGGTGCGCACGGCGGCGAAGGCGTTCAACCGTATGCAAGCCCGCATCCGCCGGCTGGTGGAGGACCGGATCGCCCTTGCGGCAGCTATTGCGCACGACCTCGGGACGCCGATCACACGGCTACGCCTCAGGGTGGAGGAGATTGGCGAGGAGGAAGCCCGCAGGGCGATCCTCCAAGACCTGCAGCAAATGCAGCGCATGATCGCGGCCACTCTTGGCTTTGCACGCCTCGACTTCACGGCCGAACCGACTGAGATGCTCGACGTCATGTCACTTGTGCAGCGTGTGGCCGACGATGCGAGCGATGCTGGCGGCGAAGTGAATTTCAGCGGCCCGGAGCATCTTCCTCTTCGCACTCGGCCCATCGCTTTGCAGCGTGCGCTGACGAACATCGTGGAGAACGCAGTCAAGTATGGCAAGCGGGCGAGAATCTCTGTTGCCGAACAGCCCGGCGCGATCGAGATTGCGGTGGAGGACGATGGCCCTGGCATTCCCGAGCCTCTCCACGCAGAGATTTTCGAGCCGTTTCGGCGCCTGCCGCAAACGACCGACAAGGCAATCGATGGCACCGGTCTCGGGTTGACGGTTGCCCGGAGTTTGATCCGCGGTCTCGGTGGCGATATCACGCTCGCGAATCGCCATGAGGGAGGACTTCGCGTCATGATCACTCTACCATCCGTCCGTGAGACGCGCCTCGGGATGTGAGTTCGATCCGGTGGTCAGCTGCTGCCAATCTCAGGCGACCCACAACAGATAAAAGCCGAGGGCCAACAGCAGACCGCCGGATCCCCGATCCACCCAAGCGCTCCACCCGGCAGCATCCAGTGACCGGGCGAGGCTTTCTTCACCGGTGCCCACCAACAGCAGCGGCGCGCTGGCGCCGAGGCCCTAGAGAAAGAGCAGCAGGGCGCCATACAGCATCTGCCCTTGGTACGCGGCATAAGACAGCACCGCGGCCAGGATGGGTGTGCCGCACGGCCCGAGGACCGGCGAGAGAAGAAAGCCCGTACCGAAGGCGCCGCCGGCGCGGAGTCGGGCGCCCTCAGCCGCGCCAAGGGCAGGTGCACCCAGCCCAATAGATGCACCCCCATCAGCAGCGGCACCAGCGCCGCTAGGTAGCGCCCACCGCTTCCCAGCCCCGTAATGCGTCCCGCCAGGGAGATGGCAAGGCCCAGGGCCGCCATGGCGACGGCAATGCCGAGTACGAAGGCTACGACGTTGGAGGCGCTGCGCCGCGGATCGGACTCTCTGCCGGCGCAACAGGTCGCCGCCGCGGCGGGATAGAGCCCAGGCAGCAGGGATTCAGCCCCGCAATCACCCCACCGGCGAGCGACAACGGTAGCGCCATCAAGCTGCCGCCGGTGAGCGCGCCGCTCAAGCTGAGCGACAACATCCATCTAGTCGCTGCCCAGCGTGGCAAGCTTGGCCTCGATGGCCTGCACGGTCTCTGTGTCTTCCCCCTCGTAACGCGCAGTTTCGCGGCCGTCCTTGTCGATGATGATCACGGTCGGAGCCGCCACCACGCGGTAGCGCGCAAGCAGCTTAGAAGAGTTGTTCGGCATGAGCTCCGCGACCTCGATGCCGCGCTTGCCGGCGCTGCGCACGGCGCTGATGATTTGCGCGCAGCCATCGCCGGCATCTCCCGCCTCGTTGAGATCGGCGACCAGAAGCACGGACGGCGTGCTGGTAGCCGCCTCCAAAGGCCCTGTGCCGGAAGCCACTTGCTTATAGGTGACAACGCCCACAGCGGCGAGCAGCACGCTGGCAAGGCCAACCCATCTACCGTTCATGGCACACCTCTTCCGGGCCGCAGCCGCACGCAGGTTTGACAGCAACTGGCAGAACCTCGCCGGGCGCGCGGTCCTGCACGTATGGCCGGCCGGTGCGCAGGCTCTCTTCGGCGCGGGCCAGCTCGCGGCCGAGATAGGCGGCATGATCGAGACGCGTGAGCAACCCGCGGTCGATGGCGGTTGCATAGAGCGCCGCCGGTGTGGCGCCCTCGATGACGCAGTCCAGCACGCCGGGGTTGGTGTAGTGTTCCAGCGTCAGCCGTGCGTGCCGGAAATCGGGATAGACAACGAAGTAACCACCCGCATCGAGCACCAGCCGTTCCGGTTCTTTCCCTTGCACCATCTCCACGGCCGGTGCAGCAACGATGGCGGTGTATGGGCCAGGATCGCGCCGACGCAGACGGTCGACCTCATCAACAATGGCGACTTCGCGTTCTTCGCCGATGCGCGAAATGAGTTCGATCTGCCGGCGGAACGCCGCGATCTCCTCCGGGGAGACGTTTCTGAGCACCGGGCGTTTGCCGCGCGCTCCGACGATGCGCCCGCGCTCATCGATGCCGTTCGCAAAAAGGCTGTGCAGGGATTGCCCCGGCAGATGCCCGACGACCTTCTGCGTGTCCTCGCCGCACAGCAGCAGAAAGCGAATATGCGGGTTACTCGTAATATTCTTGATGAGCCGCTCGATCCCCAGGTTCTCGGTGTGCATGGTGCCGACAATCGCTAGGCCCTCGAGAGCCCGACGGCTGAGCCTCAGCGCCAGCTCCCCGCTGTTGAGCACGCAAACGGCGACCGGCGCGCGGTAGCGCAGCACGTGATAATCACCTGGCAGCGGCGGCCAGCCTCCCCGTTCCTCTGGCGCCTCGGTGGGGCACAGATCCAAGCCCGCGCCCGCGTCGGGGAATGCCTCGACAAAGGCGTTGGCGGCGATGGCCGGATAGCAAACCGCACAGCCGAGGCAGTCATAGCACTTGGCCTTGAAGACCGCGCGCGCCTCACTCAGCTTGTCCGCCAGCGCGTCCTTGCCGGCCGGCGTCGTCGCCAGCGCCTCCACCGTCTGCTGCAAGCAGCCGCATTGGTGGCACTTGGTCGCGCCGATGGCGGCGTCCAGTTGCTCTTGGACGACGGCAACGACCGAGGACTCGCCTTTCTCCTTTGTACGCATCGCTTACCCCTGCACACTCTCCAGGGCTTGCCGCACCAGCCGCCGCGCCAGCGGACTGCGGAGCGCGTAGTAGGCCATCTTTCCGTCGTTGCGGTATTTGAGAATCTTCAAGTCCCGCAGCTTGCGCAGGTGGTGCGAGGCGGTCGAGATGCTGGTGCCCAGCACGTGCGCCACGTCGCAGACGCAGAGTTCCTCGCCGTTGCGGAGCGCATAGAGGATCTTCAGCCGCGCCGGATCGGCCAGCGCGGCAAATGTACCGCGCATCTCGGCGAGCACCTCATCGCTCGGCAGCTGCGCCCGCAGCTGCCGCACGAGGTCTATCTGGAAGCAGGGGACGCCGCAGGCGTCAGCGGGCGGGCGCGGCCGTTTTCGTATATTCGTACTCATATAAGAATGAATAGCATGCGCTGCCGTCGAAGACTAGTGCGGCCTCACTCGTTCCAAGGTTGGCGCTCGGCTCTGGGGCAGGGTTCAACAATAAGGTCGCCTCTCAAACGCGGCGGACCGTTACAAGCGGTTACCAAAATTGCCGTCCTGTTCCCGCAAATCTCTGCGGATTGACGCCATATCGACTGTTGCCGTGGGGTGCACAGGCATAGGCTTGGCACCTGAAGTCGTTGCAAACGGGTTTAGGAGAGAAAGCTATGCGCATGTTCTTGTCGGCTGCCTTCGTCATGGCGGCAATCGCGGTTTCACCGATATCGGCAACGTTTGCTCATGAGGGACAGGACCATCCCGTGGTCGCCGGCAAGGTCACCAAGGTCGATGAATCGGCCGGCAAAATAACTATCGCCCACGACGCCATTCCCAACCTGCAGATGGAGGCCATGACAATGGTGTTCAAAGCAGGCAAGCCGGCCATGCTCAAAGAAGTGAAGCCAGGGGACGCGATCAAGTTCATGGCCGACAAAGTGAACGGTGAGCTGACAGTTATCGAAATTGAAACGGCTCGGTGATGCACCTCCCAGGGCTCTGATGAGGCGCCCGCTGCACATCGAGCCCCATTGCGAGCAGGCAGATTGTGAAAGAGATGCACATGGACACGCCTTTCATGCTGCGACTTGCGCTCCTAGTTTGTGCGTCTCTATTCGCGATCGGCGCTGAAGCAAGCCCATTTGGCTCGTTTCCGATGGCAGAGATATATAAGCGGCCGTCATTCGAACTGGCCGCCCCGCGCAGCTATCACCACTGCCACAACCTGCCGCGCCGCATTTACTGCCATAAGGACGAAGCGATCCCAGGTATCTGGACGAAGACGCCCAACACGCCAAGCTTCCAGCGCTTCTATCGCCAGAGACCGCGGGCTTCGACGATCGTGCGCTCGCACGCACGGAGGGAATAGGGCGGCCAACTTTGACGCGCCCGTCGCATGGTAACGGTGCCCGACGCTGGACGCTTCGAGCAACACAATCAGAAATTAGGATACCCGTTCTTCGCTGCTTCTCGCTGACACACTGCTACGGAATGCTCACTTGACGCTGGCACGAGCACCCGCCATCCTCTCTACATGGCATCCTTCGTGTTGCCCTGCTCTCCTTTCGTTGGGCCTCGTCCTGTGACTGTGGCCGCCGCATGGCCCAGGCGCACATGGTCAAATGCGACCATCAAATGCGGACCAAATGATGAGTATGCAGCATGACTGCGTAACGCATGGCGACGGAGGGAAGGCACTTACGTCACCACTGCAGTCTCATAGTCATTAGCGATAGGGTGTGAAACTTTACGGGGGGCGCGGGATCTATATTGAGAGCCGCTAAGTCTGTCCTCACGCGGACGCTCGATGGAGTGGACCCGGGCCTCGTCGGCGAAATTCGTCATGCGGCAGAGCACGTCGACGGTCTTAACAAATTGCTTGAGGTTGAGGTGCGCTGGCTCGGCCATCGGCTTCACGCCGACGTGGCGGTCCTTGTCGACAACACGCTGTCCATAGCCAAGGCCGATAGATTTGGAGGACAGATCAAGCGGGCGCTATTCGCGCACATTCCAGCGCTGTCGGTTGCGAACGTGCGCATTCACGGGGCTAATCCTGCAGGCGCTGACGCCCGGTCGGCTGCACATGTGGACGGGCGTCATGCCGGCGCGCAGGCATTCAAGATAGTACGTCCCTCGCGGAGGGACGTGCGAGCGTAGCGGCCGAAAACCGCAACAGGGAAGCCTGCTTGACGAAGGACGGCGTGAGTGATCCGAGACTAAATCAAGACGTAGGGTGCCGGTTGCAGACCCTTAACTTTTGACCACGTTGCATCATGGGCGCGTGCTCGCAGAGCCGAGCGGCGTTGATGGAGAGAACAACTTCATGACACGAGTGCCATGGTCCGCACAATATCGAGACGAGCTATTCTACATGAGTAGCGTCGATGCGCGGCTCGCGCGTTGCCCCTCGTGTGGCGCGCAACCCGAAAAGTTTTGCGTAACGGCAACCGGTAAGGAAAGGCCGGAAGCGCATGCGTCGCGATGGCATGCATCGCGTAAGCAACTATTGCAGGTCCGTCGCTCGGTGTCGAAAGAGAACTCAACCCGACGCAGCTCCGACAGATGATAGCGACGAGATCATCAGCGGCCACGATAGCTTTTTGAGGTTGCGCATGCGATGACCGACAGCATCCTTTTACATCTTTACCGCCGAGATTGCTGCGAACGAGACGGGGAAAAGTGCGCTTACTTTGAAGCGCTTGACGCTCTGCGTGCGAAGATCGACGTCCCCAAAAAATTGCGGGTAGTCGTAGATCGGATGCAGAGGCGTGCCGCCAAGGAGCCAGAAGGTGAACATGGAAAGGTAGTAGTACATGCATTGAATGGCTCTCGTGGTCGATCGTCCCCGGGGATAGGAGAAATCACCAATCAATAGCTTCCCGCCTGGCTTGATCATCGTCACCAGGTGAGCCAGCACGACTTTCATGGTGGGCTCAGAGAAAATGTTCAGGAAGAAATTGGCAACAACGACGTCGTAGTAGACGGGGCGCTCATGCTCGAGCACGTCGGAGCAGATAATTTCGATGTGATCGTAGACGCGCGCAGCGCGGAATTTGCGCGCGGCCCGCTCGAGCATCAACGGCGATGCATCTAGGATGGTCAGCATCACCCCGCGTTCTGCAGCCAGCAGTGCATCTTCACCCCCACCGACACCAGCGTACAAGATCCTGCTGCCGGGCTGCAATTCGTCGATCTGAGAAGCCTTTAGCGCGTGAATCTGGCCCCCGCTATAGAAATGTGACACGGCATCATAGAACCGAGCCAGTCGGTCGTAGCTCTTTCCTGAGTGCTGCATTTTTGATTGTCGCCCCTGAGAGGTTTGCTGTTGGGAATGCGCGTTCGGTAGCATGTGAACCGGCACACACCTGTTCCCCTGGGGACTGCGCGCCATAAGTATGGGACAGCGAATGCGATCGTTCCCCCGGCCATTACTGCAACGACCCCGATGCTCTGTTTCGTTCTCGTTGGGCCGGCATGTATTGAAGTCATCATTGAGGTCCCAGCGAGCAGTGACACCGTCATCTGACGTGCAGGCGATGGCGCGCTCACGGGAGGTGCTCGCGGGGCGCGGTGGCAATATGCGACTCGCGATCGAGCCTGCGCGGATCATTTCTTCGATTTCTCCGCAAAGCGCTTGAAGTCCTCCCGCGCGGCATCTGCACTCGTTTCAAGCGCGATCTCCTGATTGCATCAGATCGCGCTCGGCCGGGCAGAACCACTTTGCCTAAGCGAGTCGTTGCGGAATGTTGGACAAGGCACAAAAGCAAATCCCCGCAATATGGCGGCTGGCGGCCTCCTACTTCACCTCGAATGAAGAGACCACAGTTCAATTCGGTCCACTCAGTACCTGGAGCGTCAAGGAAGCGCGGATTGGACGCGCCGTTCTCGCTGCTGTCGTAGCTGCCGAGTGCACGCAAGTCTGTCTGACGGTCTGGTTCAATTACTGGAACGCAGACTTCTTCGACGCGCTGCAGAAGAAGAACCTGCCTGGTGTTCTGGCGGCAGCTCATCCTCTTCGCCGTCATCGGCGCCGCCTTCATGCTCGTTTCCGTCTATCAGCTCTATCTCAATCAATGGCTGCAAATCCGCTGGCGGCGATGGATGACGCATACCTATCTCGACCGCTGGCTCACCAATGGCGTGCACTACCGGATGCGGCTTAAGGGGGACGCCGCCGACAATCCCGATCAGCGCATCGCCGATGACGTCGCCATGTTCATCGATCAGACGTTGTCGCTCGGCATCGGGTTGTTGTCCGCGGTGACCATGCTCGCTTCGTTCGGCGCGATCCTCTGGGGCATCTCGAGCCAGGTCCCGTTGGTGATCGGAAATCACGAGTTTGCCGTGCCAGGCTATCTGGTGTGGATCGCAGCCGCGTTTGCGCTCATGGCAACCATGGGCGCTCATTGATCGGCCGCAGGCTCATAGGCCTCAAGTTCAACCAGCAGCGCTTGGGAGCTGACTTCCGCTTTGGCCTTGTGCGCCTGCGCGAGAACGCAGAGCAAGTAGCGCTGATGGGCGGCGAGGCCGCCGAGCGCGGGTTACTCTCTCCAGCCGCTTCGCGAGCATTGTCGGAAACTGGCACGCCATCATGCGCCGGCAAAAGACGCTGACGTTCTTCACGGCCGGCTACAACCAGGCTGCTGTTATCTCGCCGTACGCAATCCTGGCGCGGCCCTTCTTCACGGGACAGATTCAGCTCAGGCACCATCATGCAGACGGCAGGCGCCTTTGGGCAGGTGCAAACCTCACTCTCGTTCTTCGTCAATGCCTATGCGCGCATTGCTGAGTGGAAAGCCGTTGTTGACCGTCTGTCGGGATTCGCGGCGCAAGCGGGCCTTGCTGGACCGGTCCCCCCGAGGGGCGGCGTGGCGATGGAGAGAGGATGGCCCCAGGTGCCGCTTTCCGTTGCCGAGCTCAACGTGACGACACCGGACGGCACGGCGCTCATTGAGGGCGCCAACTTCAGTGTCGAGGCGGGGCAGACGCTACTCCTCAAAGGACCATCGGAATGCGGCAAGACAACGTTGCTGCGCGCCATTTGCGGCTTCTGGCCCTATTCCAGCGGAAGTGTCGCGCTGGTGGAGGGCGCGCGGATGCTTGTGCTACCGCAATCGCCGTACTTGCCACTAGGATCCCTGCGGGTAGTGCTCGCCTATCCTGCGGAGGAGCACGCCATCCCCGATTCAGAGTTACGCCACGCGCTTGCCAAGGTCGGCCTTGGCCACCTCTTGGCTTCGCTCGACCATGTCGACCAATGGAGCGCCATGCTTTCTTTGGGAGAGCAGCAGCGGATTGGCTTTGCCCGGGCGCTGATTGCGCGTCCCGATGTCTTGTTCCTCGACGAGGCGACGTCGGCACTCGACGAGCATGCGGAGGCTTATCTGATGTGAGCTATCCAAGCCGAGCTGCCCAATGCGGCGATCGTTTCTATAGGCCATCGCTCCTCGCTCGCTGCCTTGCATGATCGCGCAATTGATCTGGACCAGCGCCTCGCCTTGGTCGAATCAGCGTGATCGCGCGGTGGTCCAACCCTCGTGGCAGTGACAAGTCGCCCCGCCGCGCTCCTTGCGCCTGGATTAGCCGCCCTGAGACCAATCGCTTGCCGTAGCAGGCCTTAACCTATTCTCGGGCCTACGGGGCCTGTGTCTCTAACGGGACCTTGCCCGGTACACAGCGCCCGGTCCTATGGTGCAGCAGACCGTTATTGGCCGAGCCCTGCTATCCCAGCTATCTGCTTTTCGACCCCCGGCGGGCCGATCCGAGCGATCTCGCCAGAGAGCTGTTACAGGCGGTTACAAACTCAGCGACTGCAAATCTGCCTAAGCTGACCTAGATCAAAGGCAGGTGCGTTGGGCGATCACACATTTCGGCGTGTCGCGCAGGCGACGGAGGGCATTGCGGTACCACCATCAATTCGTCGGTGCGTGTCCCCCCACGCGTGCCCCGGCCAGCTTAATCGCGGAGAACAAACCGGATGAAAACCATTAACCTGCACGTTGGGGAGCTCCTGTCACCGCTCGGAGCCCAGGGCGTCGAGAAGCAGCTGGCGAAGCTCGATGGCGTCGCGGCGGTGGCGGTCAACCCGGTCTCCGGTTGCGCCACTGTCACTTTCGACGAGCAGCGGGTCACTGTCGCGGCTCTCGCGCAGGCAATCGAGCAGTGTGGGCATCATTGTGCCGGCAGGCTGGAGCCCAAGCATCTCTGTGAGGGCGCGGAACCGGCTCGCAGCAAGCCCGCGTCGCGCCCGAAAGACCATGCAGGCGACCACGTGCATAGTGTTCATGCCGTACCGGTGCCTGAGGCGCATCACGCCCCACCGAGGGATCGCGAACGAGAGCCTGCGCATGTCCATGCCGCCGCCGCGGGGCGGATGGACGAGATGACCCATGAAATGGGTCACGCAGCGGGAATGGACATGCAGGACATGGTTCGCGATATGCGCAACCGGTTCTGGATCAGCCTGGTCTTCAGTATCCCAATCTTTCTCTACTCGCCGATGGGCATGGACTTCGTTCAGCTGAAGCCGCCCTTTGGTCTGCAACTCAATCTGTTCCTGTTCTTCCTTGCGAGTGCCGCGATCCTTTATCCTGTATGGCCATTCGTCGTCGCCGCCGTGCGCGCGCTGCGCAACGGCGTCCTCAACATGGCCGTGCTCGTCGTCCTCAGCGTCGGCACCGGCTACCTCTTCAGCGTCGGTGCCACCTTCTTCTTTGAGGGCGAGCAGTTTTATGAGGCTTCCGCCGTCCTGCTCGTTTTCATTCTGCTCGGTCACTGGCTCGAGATGCGCGCTCGGGCAGGGGCCTCGGAAGCGATCCGCGCCTTGCTCGATCTGGCGCCGCCGATGGCGACAGTGCTTCGCAAAGGGCGCGAGATCGAGATCTCGACGGCAGAGGTGCTCGTCGGCGATACGGTCGTCATCCGGCCAGGCAACAAGATACCGGTCGACGGCAAGGTCACCGAAGGGCGCTCTACGGTCGATGAATCGATGTTGACCGGCGAATCGATGCCGATCGAGAAGAAGCCCGGCGACACGGTGATCGGTGCAACGATCAACAAGAGCGGAACCTTCCGCTACACGGCCACCAAGGTGGGGGCGGACACAGCCCTGGCGCAGATTGTGAAGCTGGTGCAGGAGGCGCAGAACTCCAAAGCGCCAGCACAGCTCTTGGCCGACCGCGCGTCCCAGTGGCTCGTGCTGGCCGCCATCGTCATCGGGCTGCTGACCTTTGCGGTTTGGTTCTGGTGGATCGGCGAGACGTTGCTGTTCGCCATGACTCTCACCATCACCGTCTTTGTCATCGCCTGCCCGGACGCCCTCGGGCTGGCAACGCCCATGGCCATCATGGTCGGGACCGGCCTCGGCGCCATGAATGGAATCCTTTTTAAGAATGCCGCTGCCTTGGAGGACGCAACGAAGCTCGATGTCATCATCTTCGACAAGACTGGGACGCTTACTGTCGGGCAGCCTGAGGTCGTCGATGTGGTGACGGCAAAGGGCGCGACCATCGATGACGTGCTGACCAACGCCGCCTCGGTCGAGCAAGGGTCGGATCATCCCCTGGCGCAAGCCATCGTTCGGCGCGCGCAAGGCCTCGCCGTTCCACGCCAGTCCGGCTTCGAGAACATCGAGGGCATGGGCGCGCGCGCCGAGATCGGCGGCGAGACCGTGTTCCTGGGCAATCGCCGGCTCATGGATTCGCAGAAGCTCGCGCTCGGTGAGCTCGCGGCCGAAGCGCGGCGGTTGCAGGGCGCCGGCAGAACCGTGGTGCATGTGGCGCGGGCCGGCAAGGTAATCGGACTGATCGCCATTGCCGACGCGCCGCGCCCCACGGCCGCCGCCACCGTCGCCCAATTGCGCGAGCGGGGCGTGCAGGTGGCCATGTTGACCGGCGACAATGCCGGCACGGCCGAACGCATTGCCCGCGATCTTGGCGTCGATATCGTCCTGGCCGATGTGCTTCCGGGGCAGAAAGCCGAAAAGGTGAAGGAGCTGCAGGGGCAGGGGAAGAAAGTCGGCATGGTCGGCGATGGCGTTAATGACGCCCCTGCCCTGACGCAGGCCGATGTCGGATTTGCCATCGGCGCCGGCACCGACGTTGCTATCGAGAGCGCCGATGTGGTGTTGATGAAGAGCGACCCCTACGATGTGGTCGGCGCCGTAGAGCTGTCACGAGCCACGCTGCGCAAGATGCACCAGAACCTGTGGTGGGCGGTTGGCTACAATGTCATCGCCTTCCCGTTGGCCGCCGGTGTTTTCTACCCGTTCCTGCTCAGCCCCGAGATCGCCGCTCTGTCGATGTCCGGCAGCTCCGTGATCGTCGCCGTCAACGCGCTGATGCTCAAGCGCGTCAAGCTCGCCGGCATCTCCCGATACAGTAGCAAACAGGAGCTCGCCTTGCGCCCAGCGGAGGCGATTGCGTGATCGAGGAGCTGAGATTGCAGCCGCTATCTTGGGATGCACTCTTCGCCCTACTGCTGGCCGTGTTCGCGATCAGCGTCGGGTACGGCATCGTGCTGCCGATCCTGCCCTATCTGGTCGATCGGATCTCGGGTGCGACTGACCCTGCAACGTCGCCTTGGCATACCGGTCTGATCACCGGGACCTATATTCTTGCCATCTTTTTGTTCGCGCCGTTTTGGGGCAAGATTTCCGACCGGTGGGGGCGACGCCCGGTGCTGCTCACGGGCCTCACCGGATTTGCCGCCAGCGTTGCCTTGTTCGCACGCTTGGAAAGCATACCTCTCGTCTACCTTGGCCGGTTCTTCGACGGTGTATTCGCGGCGGCGATTGTGCCAGCTGCGTATGCCCTCATCGGCGATCACGCCCCCTCGAAGGAATGGCGCGCGCACCGTTTCGCGCTAATTGGCGTCGCGGGGATGCTCGGATTCTTTGTTGGCCCGATATTGGGCGGCCTTGTGCTAGGCACCTTTAAGGAACCGCCGACCGAAGCAGTCGCGCGAGCCTTTTCTGTCCTGTTCCTGGCCACGTCGGCCCTTGCGCTCATCGCTGCTTTGGCGATTTGGCGCCTCGTGCCCCGTCCGGTCCCCGGACGGCAGCGCCGGATTGCGGCGACGAACAAGCATAGTGACTGGTCCGTGATGCTGCGCTTATGGGCCATCGCCTTTGTCACCGCCGTGGCCGTCGGCGCCTTCGAGGTTGGACTCTCGCTGCGCGGCAGGTACGAACTCGGCATGGATGCCAGTCAAATCGGCAGGATGTTCGCCGCGTGCAGTCTGGTCATGTTCGCAGCTCAGGCGCTCATATTTTCCCCGCTCGTCAAGCCGGACTCAACGCGCTGGCTGTTCACGCCTGGCGTGGTGACGCTGGCGCTGGGTCTCCTCGCAGTCCCCCTGGCTACGAGCGATTCTGCGACCACTGCCGCGGTGGCGTTGGTCGCGGCAAGTGCCGGCCTTCTATCTCCGATCGTGACGTACTGGGTGTCGCTTGGCGCTGGTGAAACGCAAGGGGCCGATCTCGGCTGGGCCACGGCGGCCGCGAGCCTTGGGCAAGCGCTGGGCTCCGCGGCCGGCGGTTTGCTGTTCGGTGTCACCATACTGCCCGGCGCGGCGTTCACCGTAACGGCCGTAGTTGTGCTGTCGGCGCTCGTCGCCAGTTTCGGGCTGGCCCAACGTCTTCAC
Source organism: Hyphomicrobium sp. (assembly GCF_009026145.1). GTDB lineage: Bacteria > Pseudomonadota > Alphaproteobacteria > Rhizobiales > Hyphomicrobiaceae > Hyphomicrobium_A. The sequence continues at coordinate 167,846 of NZ_WBUE01000002.1, read as the reverse complement.
GGCACGGGGCCGCGCGGGGCCATTGCGTCAGTGCCGGAGGCCCGTGCCTCGCAGCGCTACCTTCCACATTAGCGCCATAGCCGGCAGGAGATGATCGATGGCCAAATCCCACGTTGTTCTCTGTGCTCCCGTACGCACCGCGATCGGAACTTATGGCGGGGCATTGAAGGGCATCGCCGCAACCGACCTCGGCGCGGAGGTTATCAAAGCGACGCTCGGACGCGCCAAGCTCGACGGAGCGGATGTGGACTCGGTCGTCATGGGGCAGGTCGTCCAGGCCGGGGCGAAGATGAACCCGGCGCGGCAGGCCATGCGCGCAGCCGGAATACCTGTCGAGGTGCCGGCCATGACCGTAAATCGCGTCTGCGGTTCGGGCGCGCAAGCGATCGCTTCCGCCGCCCAAGAGGTGATGCTGGGGCATGCCTCGTGCTGCGTAGCGGGCGGCATGGAGAACATGGACCAGGCGCCGTATCTCATGAGTGGCGGGCGCTGGGGCTACCGCATGGGCGACGCGCAGATCTACGACAGCATGCTGCGCGACGGCCTCAACGACGCGTTCTCGGGCCAGCATTCCGGTTGGCACACCGAGGATCTCGTCAGCAAATATCAGATTACGCGAGAGGCGCAGGATGCTTGGGCGCTGAGAACGCAGCAGCGCTTCGCCAAGGCGCAGGCTGCGGGCAAGTTTGCCGAAGAGATCACGCCGATCGAGATCCTAGGCGGAAAAAAGCACATCGTGTTCGACAAGGATGAGCACAACCGGCCCGATGCGACGGCCGAGTCACTGGCCAAGCTGAAGCCCGCCTTCCGCAAGGACGGCACCATCACGGCGGGGAACGCTCCCGGCCTGAACAGTGGTGCGGCGGCCATGATCGTCGCCGATGCCAAGTGGGCCGAGAAGCGCGGGCTGCAGCCGTTCGCACGCCTTGTAGCCTACGGTGTTGGCGCGGTGGAGCCCGGCATGTTCGGTCTCGGGCCGATCCCAGCGGTGCGGCAAGTGCTCGAGCGCGCCGGCTGGCCGATCGGCGACGTGGAACGTGCCGAGGTCAACGAGGCCTTTGCCGCCATCGTCATCGCGCTGATGAAGGAGATCGGTCTGCCCGAGGACATCGTCAACGTCGAGGGCGGTGCTATTGCCCATGGGCATCCCATCGGTGCGACCGGCGCAATCCTCACGACGCGCCTTCTGCATGCAATGCGCCGCGACGGCATCAAGCGCGGTCTCGTGACCCTGTGCATTGGCGGCGGCCAGGGTATCGCGCTCGCCCTCGAGCGCTCATGACGCGCAGGGAAGGACCCATGAGCCTTATACTCAAAGAATGGCCGCGGGCTTTTCTCTATGGGGTTTTGCTCGCGACCTCCCTTGGCGGTCTCCCGGCAAGTGCAGGCGCGGGCGGCCTCTACCAGAAGGCCGGGGGGATCGAAGCCTACATCGGCTTCGTACCCGCGGAGATCACCCAAGGCCACGCCGCAACGGAAGCCGATAAGCCCATGCACGACGGGGTGCCACGTGGACACCATCAATACCACCTCGTGGCGGCGGTCTTCGAATCCGGTAGCGGAGCGCGGATTTCGGATGCCATGGTGACCGCACAGGTATCCGGATTGGGTCTTTCCGGTCCCAGAAAGGCGATGGAGCCGATGACCATCGCCAGGACGACCACCTATGGCGCCTACTTTGAACTGCCCGGTGCCGACCTTTACACGATCGTGCTGACAATCAAGCGCCCTGGCGCGACGAAGCCGGTCACACTCAAGTTCACGTACGACCACCGCAATCCGTGATCAGAACTATCGCTACCGGGGTTCAAGCGGATGAGGCATGCAACGAAGAACGACGATGCCGCTTACGAGCACGCCTTCCACCAGGCTCAGGTCGAGCTCGTGAAATTCCAGAAGCACGTCATCAAGCACGGGCAGAAGGTGCTGGTGATCTTCGAAGGCCGCGATGCTGCCGGCAAGGACGGCACGATCAAGCGTATCGTCGAGCACTTAAGCCCGCGCGAGACGCGTGTCGTAGCCCTGGGAGCGCCGTCTGACCGCGACCAGCGAGCCTGGTACTTCCAGCGCTATGTCGAGCAGCTTCCCGTAGGCGGTGAGATCGTTCTCTTCAATCGCAGCTGGTACAATCGCGCCGGCGTCGAGCGCGTGATGGGTTTCTGCACCGACGCAGAGTACGAGGAGTTCATGAAGACCGTGCCGATGTTCGAGCAGTTGCTCGTGCATTGCGGCTTCACCATCCTCAAGTATTACCTCGACATCAGTCACGAGGAGCAGGAACGGCGACTGAAGCAGCGGCACAAGGACCCGCTCCGACAGTGGAAGCTGAGCCCGATCGACGCCAAGGCGTCAAGGCATTGGAAAGACTATTCAGAAGCCAGAAACGTGATGCTGGCGCGTACACATAGCGTGTTTGCGCCGTGGATCATCGTCCGCGCCGACGAGAAGCGGTCTGCACGATTGAATGTCATCCGGGATCTGCTGTCGCGGTGCGACTTTCACGGCAAGGACCGGCACGGCCCGCCTGCTGATCCAAATGCCGTATTTCTCTTTGACGCCGGTCAACTCGCGAATGGCATGATCGCGAAGTGAAGGCCATATGTCGGTGGCGCGTCCATTCGAGGAGGAAGGGATGCAGGTCCGGATCGAGGCTCATGGTGGAGCTTGGGTCGGGATGCGGCCGGTCGAGATCGTTGAACGCAAAGGTCTCGGCCACCCCGACACCATCTGCGACATGCTGAGCGAGCAGCTCAGCGTCGCGTTGTCGAGAAAATACATCGACGAGTTTGGGCTCGTTCTGCATCACAACGTCGACAAGGCCTTGCTTGCGGCAGGTCGGGCCGAACCCGCCTTTGGCGGCGGTCGTATCGTCGAGCCGATGGATATCTATCTTGCCGGCCGCGCAACGTCGGAAGCACGCGGAAAGCCAGTCCCCGTCCGTGCGCTCGCGGAGGAAACCGCGACCGCTTGGCTGCGCGAGAACATACATGCGCTCGCACCGGAGACGGACGTTCGCGTCCATTGCCTGTTGCGACCAGGCTCTGGTGACCTGGTTGACCTGTTCATGCGCCAACGCGACGAAGGTGCGTATCTGGCGAACGATACGTCATGCGGAGCAGGCTTCGCACCGTTGACCGACCTCGAGCGCACCGTCCTTGCGGTCGAACGAAGCCTCAATGAGCCCCAGTTCAAGGCTGAGTTCCCTGAAACTGGGGAGGACATCAAAGTGATGGGCGTGCGCGAGCATGAGCGCATTGCGCTCACGGTCTCGTGCGCCTTCATAGGCCGCTTTCTCACAGACATGACCGCCTATAACGAGGCGAAGGAACGCCTAACGGCGGCTGCACTCGAGTCGGCAAGCAATGCGACGGCCCTCGAAGTCTCGGTGCTCATCAATGCGGCGGACGATATCGCTAATGGCTCCGTCTATCTTACGGTTGCCGGCACATCGGCTGAGGGGGGTGACGACGGGCAGACGGGCCGCGGCAATCGTGCAAACGGGCTCATCACGCCGGGTCGTCCGATGACACTCGAGGCGCTCGCGGGCAAGAACCCGATCACACATGTCGGCAAGCTCTATAATGTAGCGGCGTCGCGTTTGGCCGCTGCGATCGTCGCCGAGGTGCCGGGAATCGCCGAGGCGGAGTGCTATCTCGTCAGCCAGATCGGGTCGCCGGTCGACCGGCCGCGCATGACATACCTGCGCATCGGCTGTCACGAAGGCGTGCTGAGCGCCGACGCCGAAGATGCGATCCGCGCCATTGCGGAGCGCGAGATTGCGGGCATTCCTTTGCTTTGGAAGTCATTTCTGCTGCAGGCCATGTCGGTCGCTTGAGTGGGCTGCGGTGGACCGTGTCCGGTGAGTGAGATGAGCAACGCGAGTAAGAAGGTTTTCACCGCCCGGGGCCTGACCAAGATCTACACGTCGGGCGACGTCGAGGTGCGCGCGCTGCGGTCTCTGGATCTCGACATTTGGGCCGGCGAAGTGGTCGTGCTGCTCGGACCATCGGGCAGCGGCAAGTCGACCCTGCTGAACATTATGGGCGGCATCGATCGCGCGACGAGCGGCCATCTGTTCTTCAAGGATCTAGAGCTGACCTCCCTCGAGGACGGGGAACTCACTAACTATCGCCGGCGGCACGTTGGCTTCGTGTTCCAATTCTACAATTTGGTTCCTAGCCTTACGGCCTATGAGAACATCGCGTTGGTGACGGAGATCGCTGAGCATCCAATGCGGCCGCAGGAGGCGCTCGCGCTCGTCGGGCTCGAAGCGCGGATGGACCATTTCCCCTCGCAGCTTTCAGGGGGTGAGCAGCAGCGCGTAGCAATCGCACGAGCAATCGCCAAGCGGCCCGACGTGCTGTTGTGTGACGAGCCCACGGGAGCCTTGGATTCACAGACTGGAATTCGCGTCATTGAAGCCTTGCTGAGCGTCAACTCGCAGCTTGGGACAACGACGCTCATCATCACCCACAACGCCAGCATTCGGGACGTTGCGGATCGCGTGCTGTTCTTTGCCGATGGTCAGATTTCCAAAGAGCACAAGAACGAGACACGCCGCTCGGCAGCTGAACTCGTCTGGTGAGTGTCATGCATGCACTCGACATCAAATTGTTTCGCGACCTGAGACGGCTTTGGGCCCAGGCCCTTGCCATTGCGCTTGTCATCGGCGGCGGCGTGGCGACGCTGGTGATGGCGGTTGGCTCCTACCGGTCGCTCGATGAGACTCGCATTGCCTATTATGAGCGCTACCGGTTTGGCGACGTCTTTGCCGTGGTGAAGCGCGCGCCAAGGTCGCTCGTCGACCGCATCGTGGAGATCCCCGGCGTGGCCGCGGTGGACGCACGCATCGCCAAGCTCGCGCTGCTCGACATACCGAATTTTCGCGAGCCGGCGACGGGACAATTCATCTCCTTGCCCGACGTCGGCGAACCGGTCCTCAATCGGCTCTATCTCCGGCTGGGCCGTATGCCCGAGCCCGGCAACGCCGACGAGGTCGTGGTCAGCGAGAGTTTCGCAAACTCACACAACTTCGCTCCCGGTTCGCGTTTCTCAGCAATACTGAACGGCCGCAAACGCGAGCTGACGGTCGTCGGGATAGCCCTTTCTCCGGAGTTCATCTTTGCCGTGGGCCCCGGCGACATCATGCCGGACGACCGTCGCTTCGGCATCATCTGGATGTCCGAAAAGGCGCTTGCCAACGCCTACGATCTCGACCGCGCATTCTCTGCGGTGAGCGTCAAGCTGCTGCGCGGTACTTCTGAGCGCGAGGTGTTCCAACGACTTGATGCCTTGCTTGACCGGTACGGCGGCCGCGCAGCGTACGGTCGAAAGGACCAGACATCGCACGCGTGGCTCGACCACGATCTCGAGATGCTGAAAAACATGAGCCGTACCTTGCCGCCGATCTTTCTTCTGGTAGCGGCATTCCTGGTCAACATCACGATGACGCGGCTCGTCGCCTTGGAGCGCGAGCAGATCGGGCTGCTCAAGGCACTGGGCTACGGCGGGATTGCCATTACGTTCCACTACGTCAAGTTTGTCATTGTCATCGCCGCGATCGGCATCGCCATCGGCATCGGGGCGGGCGCGTGGCTTGGCATCTACATCACGAAGATAAACGGCGACCTGTTCCGCTTCCCCTTTCTCGTCTTCGTGCAGAGTCCCGACCTTTATCTTACAGCGGGTGCGCTCAGTCTCGTTGCTGCCGTCGGTGGGGCCGTCCATGCCCTTCGCGATGTCATGAGGATGCCGCCAGCGGTCGCCATGCAGCCACCGGCGCCCGCGCGATTCCGGCACGTGCTGCCACCGACGCTCGCCATCGACCGGATCCTGTCACAACCCACGATGATGATGGTGCGCAACATTGCCCACCATCCGATCCGCGCGACCTTCACCGTGCTCGGCATGGCGCTGGCAACAGCGATACTCGTCGTGTCGCTGTTTACGCGGGGCACCATGGAAAACCTGATTGACGTGACATACTTCATGGCCGATCGGCAGGATGCTTCCCTGAGCTTCTTTGAGAAGCGCTCGCAAGACGTGCTTCATCAAGTTAAGAGGCTTCCCGGCGTTCTCGCGGTTGAGCCGCAACGGGAGGTTCCCGTTCGCATCCGCAAGGGGCCCGTCGAGCGACGCATCACAATCAGCGGCAGACCGAGCGATGCCGATCTCAAGCGCATCATCGACGTAAATCTGCAACCGGTCGTACTGCCGGAAAGCGGTTTGGCAATCTCCGAGTGGCTCGCCAAGATCCTCGGCGTCCAAGCAGGCGATGCCGTCGAGGTCGATTTGCTTGAGGGGCAGCGGAGAACCGTATCGCTACCAGTAGCCGCGATCATCGAGGACTATTTCGGCATCAAGGGCATGATGAACGCCGATGCCCTTTCCCGCCTCTTGCGTGAGGCGCCGGCCGTCAACAGCGTCAATCTGAGCGTCGATGAGAACAGCGCCCCGCTTCTTTACGATGCGGTGAAGCGCTTGCCGACAGTCGGTGCAATGGGTCTGCAGAGCTTCTCGTTGGCGAACTTTCGCCAGATCACGGCACTGATCATCAACACGATCGCGGGCATCTACACGGGCCTTGCCGCAGTCATCGCATTTGGGGTCGTCTATAACAGCGCGCGCATCTCGCTTTCGGAGCGGGCCCGGGAATTGGCCAGCCTGCGCGTTCTCGGCTTCACCCGCACAGAGGTTCTCTGGATTCTGCTTCTTGAACTCGCGCTCTTGACGTTGATTGCCCAGCCGCCGGGATGGGCGATCGGCTACGGTCTCGCCTGGATCATGAAGACGCAATTGGCGGGCGAGCTGATGCGGGTCCGCCTCATCGTCGAGCATTCCACCTATGTGCTGGCCAGTGGGATTGTCATTGCCGCGGCTCTGTTTTCCGCGCTTGTCGTACGCCGACGCGTTGCCCAGCTCGACCTCGTGTCCGTCCTTAAAACCCGGGATTAGACCATGCGCACAACTTGGCTGAAACGAGCAGCGGGCGCCGTCGTGCTGGGGGTACTAATTGCCGGGCTCGCGTGGTTTGCATGGCCGCGGCCCATTCCCGTCGACATCGCGATCGCGACGTGGGGCCCCATGGAGGTCACCGTGGACGATGAAGCCAAGACGCGCGTGCGTCATGTGTATACGGTTGCCGCACCCGTCGCAGGAAAGATTTTAAGGATCTCGCGCCCTGGTGGCCATGACGAAGCCTCCAGTCACGTTGGCGATCAGGTCACCGCAGGCGAGACAATCGTGGCGGTTATGCAGCCGATGCCGCCAAGCTTTCTCGACGTGCGCTCGCGCGAGGAGCTCAAGGCGGCGGCAACTGCCGCCGAGGCGGCCGTGAAACTGGCCGAAGCCGAGGTGCGCCGAGTCGAGGCGGCGCTAGGGTTCGCCCGTGACGATCTCAAGCGGGCTGAATCGCTTGCGCGTACCGATACGATCTCGGTCAAGGCCCTGGAGAAGGCAAGACTAGACGTCGACATCAATGAAGCCGCTCTGGCGAGCGCGAAGGCCCAGCTCGATGTGAAGCGCAGTGAGCAAGCGGTGGCAGCCGCGCGCCTCATCGATCCCGCCAGCGTCTCTGCACCGACAAACCCGGGCTGTTGCATCGAGATAAGGTCACCGGTCACCGGGCGCGTGCTGAAGATCATCCAGGACAGCGAAGCGCCCGTCTTGGCCGGCACACCGCTGATCGAAATCGGCGATCCGCTGGATCTCGAGGTGGTGGCTGAGCTGCTCTCGACCGACGCAGTGCGCATCAAACCGGGTGCGGCGGTGATTATTGATGGCTGGGGTGGGGCGCCCATTAAAGGGCGTGTGACTCGCGTTGACCCTGCGGGATTTCTCAAGGTCTCAGCCCTCGGCATCGAGGAGCAGCGGGTGCGGACGATCATCGATTTTGTCGACCCACCGGCAATCTGGTCTCGGCTGGGACATGAGTTCCGGGTGATCGTTCACGTCACCGTCTGGAGTGCCGATGACGTCTTGACCGTGCCGGTGAGTGCGCTTTTCCGCAAGGGTGAGGATTGGGCGGTTTTTGCCGTTAGGGAGGGGCGCGCACGCACAACTGTTGTCAAAATAGGGCAGCGCAATAATCGCGTGGCGGAGGTGCTTTCGGGTCTCTCGCCCGGGGATGCGGTCGTGCTGCACCCCAGTGACAGAATTAGCGATGGCGTGGCGATCATGGAACGCGAGAGGAAATAAACCACATCATCGCGCATCAGCAAATAAGCCGACTATGAGCAAGGCAGTCATGCCAACCTTGAGACGGATCGCGAATTTTGGGGGCGTTTTTAGGCTTTGGAGCTCCCTTCTTGCAGCAAATCTCAAACGTGGCCTAACTAGGCTCAATGGAAGGTGTTTGGGAGAATGGAGACATCCGCTTGAACCGTTTCAGCAAGCGAGTAGCGACCGGGAGCGGCCTCGCGATCCTCGTCATGATCGTCGCCGCTTGGAGCACCTTCGTGGGCCTTCGATCCAAGGACAACAGCAGCATCGTCCTCCAAGGCAATGTCGACGTCCGGCACGTCAATCTGAGCTTCAAGGTTGCGGGCCGGATCGCCGAGATGAAGGTCGATGAGGGTGATCGGGTCGAGGCCGGTAAAATCGTTGCCTCGCTGGACAAGTCCTATTTCGCTGACGAGGTCAGGTTGGCCCGTGCGCGCGAAACGGCTCAGGCGGCTGTTCTGGCCAGGCTCGAAAACGGCACGCGGCCCGAGGAAATTTCTCAGGCGCGCGCCGTTGTTGCCGAGCGGGAAGCTGCCGTCGCGCTCGCCGAGGCGACGCTCAATCGGCAGCAGCAACTCGCCGGGCGTGGCGTGTCTCCTCACCAAAGGCATGATGAGGCGACCGCAGCCTCCGAGGAGGCGCAGGCGGCACTGAAGTCCGCGCAGGAGACGTTGAAGCTGGCCCTGAGCGGACCGCGTCGCGAGGACATAGATGCCGCCAGGGCTCAGCTCGAAGCTGAGAATGCGATCCTCGCGCAAGCAGAACGCAGGCTGGCCGATGCCGATCTGATCGCTCCGAGCGAGGGTGTTGTGTTGACTCGCGTCCGCGAGCCGGGTGCCATCGTCGGGGCTGGTGAGACGGTCTATGCCGTGACCATTGTCTCGCCCGTGTGGGTGCGGACCTATGTGGCGGAACCCGACCTCGGGCGTATCCGACCCGGGATGCCGGTCGAGGTCCGCACCGATTCAGGCAACACCTATCGTGGGCAAATCGGGTTCATCTCACCGGTTGCTGAGTTTACGCCCAAGTCGGTCGAAACGAAGGAACTGCGCACCAGCCTCGTCTATCGCCTTCGTGTTGTGATCGAGGGTGAGACAGCCGGCCTTCTCCAAGGCATGCCGGTCACGGTTCTGGTGAAGAACGGGAGTGGAACGTGAGCCATGAATGATGCACTCATTCGGCTCGGTCGCGTTTCGAAGCGGTTTGATGCCACCTCCCAGCCGGCGATTGCCGAAATGACCACCACGATCATGGGCGGAGGGATTACTGGACTCGCTGGACCTGACGGTGCGGGCAAGACAACGCTGCTTCGCTTGATCTTGGGTCTACTCAAAGCAGATTCGGGCACGCTCAGCGTCTGCGGCCGCGATCCCGTCTCGGAGGCTTCCGTGGTGCGTGATCTCGTCGCCTACATGCCGCAGCGGTTCGGACTTTACGAGGATTTGACGGTTCTCGAGAACCTGACGCTCTACGCCGACCTGCGTGCCGTAGTAGGGGACGAGCGCCGTATCGCCTTCGACCGTCTTCTGGCTTTCACAAGCCTCGCTCCGTTTGCCGGCCGTCTCGCTGGAGCGCTGTCTGGAGGTATGAAGCAGAAGCTTGGGCTTGCATGCGCGTTAGTCCGCACACCTCGTCTGCTCCTACTCGATGAGCCGACCGCTGGCGTCGATCCGGTCTCTCGCCGTGAGCTCTGGCGCATGGTCCGGACGCTCACTGGTCAAGGCATCGGCGTTGTCTGGAGCACGGCCTATCTCGACGAGGCGGAACGGTGCGAGCGGGTGCTTTTAATGAGTGACGGCAGGCTGATCTACGAAGGCTCGCCATCGGAGCTCACAAACCGCATGTCGGGCCGGAGCTTTCACGTGCGCAATGCCGGAGTGCGGCGCCGTACGGTTCTCGCCTCCGCCGCTAAGATGCCGGGCGTTATTGACGGCATCGTCCAGGGCGCAAACGTCCGCGTCGTCTTGGCGGCAGGTGCGCTTCCGCCTTCAGCCGAAGATTTTAAGGACGTGGCAGTGGTGGAGGTCGCTCCTGCTCCTCCCCGGTTTGAGGATGCGTTCGTTAGTCTCCTCGGCAGTGCCAGCCCGCCGGTATCGCGACTCCCCGCGACCGCTGGCCGCGCCAAGCCGGACGCGGGGCCGGTGGTCGAGGCCAAGGAGCTGACCCGCCGCTACGGCTCATTCACCGCGGCCGACCGGATCTCGTTCTCGATTGGGGAGGGTGAGATCTTTGGCTTGCTCGGGCCGAACGGCGCCGGCAAATCGACGACATTCAAGATGCTGTGCGGCCTGCTGCGCCCAACCTCTGGCGAAGCTCATGTCGCGGGCCTCGACGTCGCAGCCCAGTCGTCCGCCGCGCGAAACCGGCTTGGCTATATGGCGCAGAAGTTTTCACTCTATGGCGATCTTAGCGTCGCCCAGAACCTCGAGTTCTTCGCCGGCGTTTACGGGCTCATCGGCATGCGCCGCCGGCGCGCCGTGGATCGCGTGACGGAGGTGTTCGGTTTGCAGCGGTACATGGAAACAAGCGCCGGAACGCTGCCGGCGGGCTATAAGCAGCGGCTGGCGCTATCCTGCGCGGTCATGCACGAGCCACCGGTCCTCTTTCTCGATGAGCCAACGTCGGGCGTCGATCCGCTGACGCGTCGCGAATTCTGGGCGCACATTAATGCGCTCGTGCAGGGTGGTGTCACGGTCATGGTGACGACGCATTTTCTCGATGAGGCCGAGTATTGCGATCGCATCGCGCTCATCTATCGCGGGCGCGTGATCGCGAGTGGATCTCCCGACGATCTAAAGGTCAAAGCGAAGAGGGTAGAGCTTCCAGACCCTACACTCGAGGACGCGTTCATCTCTTTGGTTGAGGCCGATGACGCGACATTGGCCGCATGAGCACATCATCGTTTAATTCGTCCGACCGCTTCCGCCGTATCGTTGCGCTGATCCGCAAGGAGATGCGCCAGATCCTTCGCGATCCGAGCACAGTCATCATTGCGGTCATCCTTCCACTGACACTGCTCTTCCTATTCGGTTACGGCGTAACCTTCGACGCACGGCGTATCGAGATTGGGATCGTAATCGAGAATCCAACACCGGAAACCGGCAGTTTCACGGCCTCGCTGATGAACTCTTCCGTGTTTGCAGCTCGCACATCCCGTGATCGGCACAACTTTGAACGTGACCTCGTGGCTGGGCGGATCGACGGCATCGTTGTTCTTGCTGCCAATTTCACCGTGCAGGCCGCGCGTGGCGAACGCGCACCGATCCAGGTCATCGTCGACGGCAGCGACCCCAACCAGGCGACCCTGGTGCGCAACTATCTTCAAGGTGCTTGGGGCAATTGGCTCACGCAGGAGGCAGTCACGCGTGGCGAGGCCGTAGCATTGCCGATCTCGGTCGAGCCGCGTGTCTGGTTCAATCCGGAGATATCCAGCCATCACTATCTCGTGCCGGGCTCGATTGCGATTATCCTGATGCTCATCGGCGCGCTGCTGACGGCGCTCGTCGTCGCACGCGAATGGGAGCGCGGCACGATGGAGGCAATGCTCGCGACACCCATTGGCATCATCGACTTAATGGCGGGCAAGCTTGTTCCCTATTTCATGCTCGGCATGATCACCATGGCACTCGCGACAGCGACGGCATTACTCCTGTTCGGCGTGCCGTTTCGCGGGTCGTTCCTCGTGCTCGCACTGCTGTCAGCTGTCTTCCTCACCACAGCGCTTGCGCAGGGCCTCTTGATCTCCACGCTGGCCCGCAACCAACTTGTCGCCGCCCAGAGCACGTTGATCTCCGCCTTCCTGCCGAGCTTCTTCTTTTCGGGCTTCGTATTCGAGATCGCCGGCATGCCCGTACCGCTGCAGATTATTTCCTACGCGGTCCCCGCGCGCTTCTTCGTCGCCGGCCTTCAGACGCTTTTCCTTGCCGGCGACATCTGGAGCGTCATCTGGCCCAACCTCGCCGCGATGGCTGCGATTGCCACCGTTTACATCACTTTCACCGCCCTGAAGACCAAAACAAGGCTCGATTGAAACATGCGTCCGCGCTTGTGGTCCCTGATCCTCAAGGAGCTTCTCGCCAACTGGCGCGACCGCGGCAACCGGATCATCCTTCTCATTTCACCGATGATCCAGGTGCTGATCTTCTCATATGCGGCGACGCAGGAGGTGAAGAACGTGCCCCTCGCCGTGCTGGATGACAACCGCAGTGTCCAGTCGCGCGAGCTAATCTCGCGTTTTGAGGGTTCGCCTCAATTCTCGGAAATCATAACACTCCAGAACGTGGGCGATATCGCACGGGTGATCGACTCGCGCGCCGCGCCTGCTGTCCTGCATATCGGCCAAGACTTCACGCGCAAGCTTGCGGCCGGTGAGCCGGCCGAGGTCCAGCTCCTCCTCGATGGCCGGCGTTCGAACGCAGCGCAAATCATCCAGGGCTACACGGTCGAAATCGTTGATCGTCTGAGCGCAGAGGTCGCCCAACTCAGCGGCCTGCGCGCCCCCCCAAGCGTCGTCGTCGCGCGCACCTGGTTCAATCCGAATTCCGATACGCTCTGGTCGACGGTGCCAGGCCTGTTCGCGGTTCTGACGACAGCTGTCGGCATGATGGTCTCCGCCCTGTCGGTTGCGCGGGAGCGGGAACTCGGCTCCTTCGAGCAGCTTCTCGTTTCACCCCTGACATCTTGGGAAATTCTGGCTGGCAAGGCGGCATCGGCGCTGCTGATCGCTGTTGCCGAAACCACCATCATCATGCTGATCGCGATGTACGTGCTTCTGGTCCCGATGGAAGGCTCGATGCTGCTGCTCTACGGCTCGATGATCGTCTATCTCCTGTCCATCATAGGGATCGGGTTGTTCATATCGTCGCTCGCCTCGACCCAGCAGCAGGCCATTATCGGCGCCTTCATGTTTCTTTCGCCCGCCATACTGCTGTCGGGCTACGCGACACCCGTTTCCAATATGCCGGACTGGCTGCAGACGCTGACCCTGCTCAATCCGGTCCGTCATTTCGTCGTCATCGCGAAGGGTGCCTTTCTGAAGGACTTGCCCATCGACGTGATCGCGGCTCACGTCTGGCCACTGGCACTGATTGCCGCCGCAACGTTCTCCGCCGCGACGTGGCTCTTTCGGCAAAAAACGGGGTAGGGGCCTGGGCTTGTCGAAGCAGCGCTCGAAATCCAATTTGAGGAGGCGCACGGCGGCGCCTGGTCGAGACACCGCTGCATGACGTCGTCTCAGCGCAGCCTTTTGCTCCAGAATTCCCACGCGATTCCATAGAGTGCGCCCAGCACAAAACCAGCAGCGGCGAACATTGGAAATCCCGTCAGGAAAGCAAGGCGGCCACCGGAGATCGGCAACGGACTGGCCGGCGCAAGGGCAGCAAGCAGCCCGAATGCCGGAAAACAGAATGTCGAAAATTGCGCATCCAATATATGCCACACCGAGTGGTCGTCGCCAACGAAACGCATGGACTTTCCAGGAGTCCGGCATGACCTCTCTAAAGGGCTGTGCGGCTGCTCTTTGAGGACGCGCAAATCTTTGAGCGCTTGTAGCCGTAGACGGTCATAGGCAGGGATCGCTTGATGGCAGCTGTCGCAGAACACGTGGAACCCGTCAAAATGCCGACCGCGGCTTCATGAAATCCCGACACCTACCCTGTCTAGCTGGGCGCCATCGGCCGCAGTAGTTTATATTTCGAGGAGTTTGTCGGGCAACTCGTCACGCTTCAGCGCGCCCGGCGGAAAATGCGCGGCGAGCACCGCTCCGCATCGTTCGATCGCCGACACGAAGCCGTCGGCGGGCCGGCCGGCTTTGACTGCCGTTACTAAGGCGTTGATCGCGTCATCCCAGACCTGTGACGCGACTTTCTCGTTAATCCCGGCGTCTGCGACGATCTCCACATAGCGCTCTGCCGTCGAGGCAAAAATGAGTACCCCGGTGCGATGCTCCGTCTTGTCCATCTTGTCCAACCCCTGGGCGAGAAATTGACGCATCGCCTCGGCGTGGGCCCGATCGTGCTTGGCCCGGCGCGGCACGATGCGGAACCGCAGCTTCGGATGCGACAGGGCGATAGCTACAACCACGAAGGTGATGAGTTGCCCGAGATAGATGGTCGCTGCCGACCAACTCGTTAGGTAAACGAACGGCAGCGGCGCGAATAACGCTATTGCGGCAGCCCAAGCAACCGGCACCAGTCGGTAGTCGCTTGAATGCCGAGCCAAGATGCAAAAGATTTCTCCGGCCGTGCGCGACTCCACATTTCGGATAGCATCACTGATGCGTGTCTTGTCCGAGTGGGTGATCATTCTTCCTTCCTCACCAGCTTCCCGACGAGCCGCCGCCGCCGAACGAGCCGCCGCCGCCCGACCAGGACGACCTGCCGTGCGACGACCTGCCTCCTCGGGACAAGAGCATCAAGAAGAGAATCTGCAAAAGCGCCTCGCAAAGGGTGCCACCCGTGGTCGCGCAGAAGATCAGCAATCCGGCCCCAATGAGAACAATGACGATCGCTGGCCAAAGGGAGACATCGGCGTCAGGCTGTGCGATGTGGGGTGAGGAACTTTGTGTGGCCTGGCGTTGCCATTCCTCGGCATTACCGCTGAGCACCTGGATAAGGTCCTCGACACCGCGCTTGATGCCACCGGAAAAATCGCCGGCCTTGAAGCGCGGCAGGATCGAAGTCTCGATAATGAATTTGCCGATGGCGTCGGTCAGCGTGCCCTCGAGGCCATAACCGACTTCGATTCGCACTTTCCGTTCGGTTGGTGCCACGATCAGCAGGGCGCCGTTGTTCTTATCCTTCTGGCCGATCTGCCAGCGCCGTCCCAGTTGATATCCGTAATCTTCGATCGAAGTGCCTTGCAGCGATTTCAGTGTGACGACGACGAGCTGGTCCGACGTCTTCTTCTCAAGATCGGCCAGCGCCTCGGTCAACGCCGCGCGCGCTGTCGCGTCTAGCACGCCTGCCTCGTCGACGACGCGGCCAGTCAGCGCGGGAAAGCTGAGCGTCTGAGCACCACCCGCTCCGATCAGACAGATCCACGCGACGGCAACGAAGATCGCACGGCGGATCATGCGCTCTCCCTCAGAACTTCACTTGTGGCGGCCGTTTTGCGTCCTCAGCGACCGTAAACTCTTGCATAGGCTTGTTGCTCTTGTAGAGCGTCGATGCCCAGATCACCCCCGGAAAGGTTCGAAGTGCCGTATTGTAGAGCCGTATCGCTTCGATGTAGTCGCGGCGCGCAACTGCGATGCGGTTTTCCGTGCCTTCGAGCTGCGACTGCAGTGCCAGAAAGTTCTGGTTAGACTTGAGGTCGGGGTAGCTTTCGGAAACCGCGAGCAGACGCCCGAGCGCGCCGGACAATTGCGCCTGCGCCGCCTGGAATTTCTTGAAGGCTTCAGGGTCGGTGATCGTATCCGCGTTGACCTGGATGGACGTCGCGCGTGCCCGCGCGTTTGTCACTGCCTCGAGCACGGCGCGCTCCTGCTGCGCAAAGCCTTTAACCGTCTCGACCAGATTGGGGATGAGATCTGCCCGCCGCTGATATTGGTTCTGCACGTCCGACCATTTGGCCTTGGCCTGTTCTTCGTAAGTCGGGATGGTGTTGATGCCACATCCCGACACCAGAATACCGACAAGCGGCGCGAGCATCGCAATACGGGCGAACCGCGAGACGCTTGTGAATGAACCAGACATGCCAATCTCCATGATACCGGTTCGACGGCTACTGATCGAGGCGCAGACACCGCCCCTAGACAGGTGTCGCGTCGTCCGTCGCTTCGAGCCCCGTTTATTCATCCGCGGCGTCCACTTGGCCGATGTCGCTCGATCGGTATGATCGTCCGTGGGCTGTTAAAATCGAGTGCTCTCAATCCGCCACGGCGTCGAATTATTATGGACACCGAGCCCTGAATGACCAACAATAATTGAAGCAATAGCGTCAGTTGGGAGGTGAAGCCGCCGTCGATTTCCGCATCTCAGGAGGCGCGATTCTGCTATTGGGGGCGCTCCGCCTAACGTCTGGAAAATGGGTGCGCGGCCGAGGCTCAATGTCACGAGGGCTCTCGTTAGAACAATCGCCTGCTGCACTTGGCCCCGCAACGCCCAAATCGATCGTGGACGCGAATTCGTCATGTGCTTTTCGGCAGAAGCAAGCTTTACTGCGGCGGCGGTTCTCGTCCCCGCTGGAGCGGTCACTATATACCGAGCTTACCGGACAAACCGCCAGTATCTCCCCATCGCCGCACTGCCGCTGCTTTTCGGCCTGCAACAGCTCTTTGAGGGCCTTGTCTGGACCGGCAACGCCCTGTCGAGCGACAGCATGGTCGAGCGGTACTCGATGGCTTACATGTTCTTTTCGTGGCTGGCATGGCCCGTCTGGGTACCGTTCTCGACCTACTTCCTCGAGCCGTGCCGACGGCGGTACATCTATATGATCTTTGCCATTTTGGGCGGCATGCTCGGCGCCATGCAGTATCTCCCCTACTTCGCGCACGAGGGGTGGCTGGTCACCAAATTCCTCCCCTACGCGATCAGCTACCAGGGGACCGTACTCTTTGACTTCATCATGCAGCGGGATCTTACGTACGCGATCTATCTCTTCGTGGTGATTGCTCCGCTGCTCACGTCTTCGAATCGACGCGCGCAAATGTTTGGCGTGCTCATTTCCATGGTCGCCACCACGACGTATCTGTTCTTCCAGTTCGCCTACATATCGGTGTTCTGTTTCGGCGGGGCTCTGATGTCGCTCTATATCGTCTATATGGTCTTTGCCGAAGCCGAGCCAACACGGAGTGCCGAGGCAGGTGTCTGAATCGAGCTTGTCGGCGCGCCACAGGAATGAAGGCTTCAATGCTCGCAGGTAGTCACCACTGGATAGACATCACGCTGTGGGTATGGTTTTCGCTGACCGCCTTGTCCGCAATCTACATCGCATGGGATTTGATTACGCGCACGCCAGAGATGAAGGTGATGAAGTGGGGCTGGATTTTGGTCACGCTTTACATGGGGCCGGTGGCCTTCATCGTGTACTGGTTCTCTTGCCGCGAACCCACGCCCGGCACGCACGAGAAGTTCATCGTGCTGCTCTGGAAGCAGTCGGTCGGCTCAACGATTCACTGCATGGCGGGAGACGCGACAGGCATCATTCTCGCAGCCGCGGTCACCAGCTTGCTCGGGTTGCCAATGGGCGTTGATGCAGTCGTCGAATACGTCGCCGGTTTTGCACTTGGCCTGTTCATCTTCCAAGCCCTCTTTATGAAGGACCTGCTCGGCGGGACCTACTGGCAGGCGGTCAAAGGTACGTTGCTCCCCGAGTGGCTCTCGATGAATACAGTGATGGCCGGCATGATTCCGGTCATGGCTGTCCTGATGACCAGAGACATGCGGGCGATGGAGCCGACATCCCTGCGCTTTTGGGGAATCATGTCGATCGCCTCGCTCGTCGGCGCAGCACTCGCCTATCCCGTCAATTGGTGGCTCGTCCAGAACGGGTTGAAGCATGGCATGGGAACGGAGCGTGCCCTTGGCAAGGGCGGCACGCAAATCGCGGCGGAGCGGGCGCGGCTTTCCACCACCGCGGTACATCTGTGCACGGAAGACAACATGACCAGGATGGAGACGGGAGGCGTCTCCGCCGAAGCCAAGCTCTCAGTCACGCTTCTCACCATCGCCATGCTAGCCGTTGGAGTCACGCTGGCAGCGCTTTATGGCGATTTCTCAATGCGCGCGCGTGAGATCCATGAGATGCCCATGTCAATGCCGATGCCAAATTAGCGAGGCTGATGCTGCGACGGGCGTCGAGACGTGGTGTTGGTGGCGTTATCCGCCGCACCAACTGGTCTCTGATCGATGCCGTCGCGCCCCATCATCATGCGCGGTCAAGTTGAGGACCGTGTGATGCCTTGCTGCCGCTCTGCGGCGTGCATGGTGAGGATCGTCACGGTCCACCCATCCTCGAATGACGTATGAAGGGCGCGCGGGCCGCGATGGGCACGTGGAACTCAGCCCGAAGCCGCTGCGTTGTGGCGCCGGGCATGGCTCGGACCAAATGAGAATGCGCGAAAGCGTGTTAATTGGAGGCCTCATGCACAAGATCATCATCGCGCTCCTGGCAGCAGTAACGTTGTCGGCAGCAACTTTGCCCGCCTTTGCGCAATCGTGCCCCGAGGGCCAGCACTATGACGCCGTAAAGAAGAAGTGCGTGCCGCACGGACAATGACAATTCGCGTATGACCGGAGCGCGGTAACGGCGTACAGTTCTCACCGAGGAATTTCTCGGATCAACGCCAACTAGCATCCACCGCGAAAATTGACCGACCCGGCCCCGTCACTATGTATGAGGGGCCGGGCCGGCATGCGTCTCAAGTCGGGTGAGGATCGGTCGATATCGGACCAATCCGCCTGTGTTCGTCGCTTAATTCCGCGGCAGCCGGGGCGACAGCGGCGTCAGCGGCTTCGGCATCTTCGGCAAGCCATCATGATATCCCGGCTTGTGATGTGCCTGAGCCTGACCAACGACACCCGTCATTGCCACCGCGACAAGGGCCAAAGCAGTGATAAGTGATTTCAACATTGCCGTATCTCCTGAGGTCTTCGATTTGTCTTCACCGGCCGCGCAACACAAGGCGCCGCGGCAGACTGCGAGCGTCGTCGCTCGCGAAGTGACGTGTGAAGGATCAAGCGCGGGGAGGCGGCGTTGGGGGCTGGTAGGTGAGGCCGTAATACGTGGAAGGCTCGAAGCCGCTCAACGCGGTGCGGCCGACCAACGCTAAATTGGACGCGAGATCTAAAGCGGGGCCAAGCTGCGAGCAATGCGTGACGCAGGTCCTCATGGTGCATTGAGTGGCGGTCTGGCAGCAAAGGCAATCCCCATCCGTAGATGACATCGCCACTGCTGTGGAATGGTTCACGTGCGTCAACGCTCCGGGCATGGCACCCGCAATCGGCGCGAGAACGAGACCGAGGCCAATCAGAGCGGCAAGGACCAGCCGTATCATCAGTGTATTACACCCAGGTGAGCGAATAGCGGCGCCCTCAAACATTCAACCCAAGTAGGACAGGCGAAGGTGTCTGCGCTTGAGCAAAGTCAAATTTGGCCTCGTTGGCGGGCGATAGTGGTGTAACGGATGGTAACAAGTCGCACTTGCAAGTGCGAACGCATCGGGCCTTGATGCGCGGTCAAATCAAGATTCGCGAGATGGCTTGCACTGCCTTCATACCGGAACCGAACCGCGCGATCGCCTCGCGGTTCGCTCTCAGCTCGCTGTAGGGAATATAACGTACCTTCATGTCTGCGATGCGAGTGAACGCCGGACGTGCGAGCTGCGCCCGCACATCTCGCTCACGGTCGTCGGGCGCGACGAGAAAGAGCCCTTCCAGAGCACGCGCTTCGGTACCAAGTGCCAAGTCGAGCATGCGAATAATTCCAGAGTAGATCGAGGTGGTGTGCTCAACTTCGTAGGCCGCGACGATTAGGCCTGTCGGCTGGTCGATCCACAGAATATCTATCAACCGAACCGCGTCCGATCCGGCAGCATTACCGACAGTGTCCGGAAGCGCTGCCATACATCCATCGCCAAGCCTGCCTCCGTTGTAAGTTCGGCCTTGGTCGTTGGCGGCGACCCACACCTCATATCCAAGGGCCTTGCCGAGGTCGCGGAGCCAGCCCTGGACTTCGGTGTGCGTCTGATCGCTCTCGCGTTCCGCCGCTAGGGTCCTGGCCACCTTGGCGCTCTCCTCTCTAACGCGGGTGAGATCCGCTTCCCACTCGGCGCGGCACCTCGAGTCGTCGTCTCTCGGCGGGGCGGTATAGCGCCCGCTTCCAACGTCGAATAGCAGGCCGCCGATAGCACCCAAGTCGTTTGAAAGGAGGTCACAGTATTTCGAGTTCATCGCAAGGATGCCATCTCGCATAGCTAGATATTCATCCCAACGGCCGAGCTTCACATTCGCGCCGCTCAAGGCGTTGTAGCCATTCACGATAGCCGTGTTGAAAGGCGGCATGAAAGTGGGGTGCAGGAAGTAGAGAAGATTGGCAACCGCAGGGCCGAGACCTTTGATGGCCTTGGCATCGATCTTGTGAATTGCCGCGAGGACTTGCTGCTCGGTATTGCAACAGACGCAAATGTCGAGAAGCTGCCCAAAAGATCGCTGGTTCTCAGGGCACTCGTAGATGTCAGGTATGCGCAGTTTCGGCTTCCATAAAAACGCGTGATCGGCGCCCTTGAAGATTTGCCGTTGCTCAGCGATTGAGCCGACGACTGTCTCCAACGAAGAGCCGCGATAAGCGCTACCGAATCTACCGGTGTTGATCTCCGCGACAATCTGCTGAATTCCCCTGCGGATTGAGCGAAAGTTCTTGAGGCGCTCCTCCCACAAGAACCATGTCTGATATGTACCGGCGGGATCGTTCCGCCAATTCTGGATCAAAGTCGGCAGTAAATCGGGCAAGACAGCATCCCCTATCTGCTCTTGGCTTCAACCGCGCATCTTAATGGAGCATGCCAGCCCGACCAATAGATGCACCCCCTAGTGCGATCGCAATATGTGCCATCGTCTCCAACTGGTGAGGCGCTTGCTGCGCTTAGCACTCCGCGGCAAGGCAATCACTTCTCGAGCGCCATCAAAGCCTTCCTGATCGGGTAATTCCCCTCGCCAGCCGAAAGGTGAACCACAGCGCCAAGCCATGGGCGACCGCGGCGAGTGCCGGCACCTCGCCGTAAAGGCGCGGGCCGATGCTGTGCTGCATAAGCAGCGATCCAGCAATGTATAGACCCAGCGTGACGAGCGCGAGCGCCACGCGGTTGCTGCTGCGATCGATATGCGCCTCCAGTCCGTCGAGCCCTTGAAGCCGCACGCTCAAGCCCAAACCTTCGCCCTCTTGGTTCAGTCGCCGGGTCCATGAAGCCAGGATCGCAGGGAGGTCGTGCGCGGCGATCAGACTATCCTGCCTCAGGCGATCGAGGGCACTCTGCCAGTCCGTCTCCGCCATTGCGGTCTGGAGCACTTTGGGACCTTTCTCTTGCAGGCTGTCAAGAAGTGCGAATTCCGGGTCGAGCGTACGCACCGCATGCTCGGCGTTGAACATGGCGCGCATCAGCACCACAAGTTCGTAAGGCATGAGGACATTCTGCGCCTGGCCCAGCCGCATGACGCGCAGGAACGCGTCCGCCAAAGACCAATCCTTGAGCGGGATTGCAGCGTAGTCGGCGAGGATCTCGGACAGCCCGCGGCGCATATTTGTACGGTTCATCTTCCCGCCCAGCACGCCGAGATCGATCGCGGCGTCCAAGAGCCAGTCGGCATCCTCATGAATGAAGGCATTGGTGAAGGCAGCAAGCTTGCGGCGCGTGGCCAGATCGAGAAATCCGACAAGCCCGAAATCATGCAGGCAGATCTTTCCCTCGGCGGTGATGAAGATGTTCCCTGGGTGTGGGTCCCCATGGAAGACGCCGAGGACGAAGATCTGATGCAGGTACGCATCGACAAAGTTCTGCGCCAGGCGCGGACCGTCCGACTTGATGGTGGGATCATCGATGCGCCGGCCGCTGCTGCGCTCCTGAACGATGACGGTCTCGCAGATGAGATCGTCGACAACGTTGGGAATGTCAATCGTCGGCGAGCCGGAAAAGGCTGTCACGAAGCGCTTGATGTTGCGCGCTTCTTGTCGGAAGTCGATCTCCTTCTTCAGGTTGCTCCAGATCTCCTCGACGATGCGCGTCGGCTGGTAGTGCTTCAGGCCTGGCCGGAGCGTCACGGCCGCCCGCGCCAGCATGAAAAGCGCTCGCATATCGCGATCGATCTGCGCCTTGATGCCGATCCGGCGGACCTTGACGATTACCTGACGTCCATCATGTAGCTCCGCAGTGTGCACCTGTGCGATCGAAGCGGCGGCGAGAGGTTTTTGATCGAAGCGTGCAAAGAGCTCCTGAATCGACCGTCCTAGCCCATGCTCGATCTCTCGGATCGCGTCTCCTGCCGGAAAGGGGGCAATGTTTTCCTGAAGCGACTGCAGCGCCTCAACGTATTCATCGGGGAGAAGATCCCGACGGAGGCTGAGCGCCTGACCGAACTTGATGAAGGTTGGACCGAGCCGCGCGAGCGCGAGGCAAAGGCGCTGCGGCGCTCGCTGCTGCGAGCGAGCGAGATGCGGGCGCTCCAGCGCACGGCCCACCGCAAATCGGGGAACTTCAAATGTGATGCGGAGCAGCCGAAGCAAGGATTTCATGGTCGTCCAACGGCCACTGTTCGAGTCATAAATTTCCGTTCACTCACACGCCGCAAGACAGTGCCTCGCTGCGAGCCGAGATACGATCAAGTGGCGGCGCCAGCGGTGGCAACCGCGGTTATGCGGCCCGCAAGTCTCCGCCACGTGAAATGCTCATACACGCTCGACGAGTATGCGCCAAAAGCAGCGCCGAACAAGATCTCTTCGATTGGCATGCCGGCGATGTTCGGGCGCGACAATGCGCCGAGGTTCCACAGCTGCGCGATGTGGCCGGCTGCCACCCATTCGATCCCGATCGAGATCACGGTGTGGTTAGCCATGGGGTTGGAAAGTTTGATGGCTCCGGGCACCGATCCTGTTTCTTAGGGAACAGCGCCCGTGCCGCGCCGGTATACCGTCCGCCAGTCAACCCCTCAATCGAACACAAAGGAGAACAGAGCATGAAAACCATCCTCGCCGGTACCGTCGTCGTCATGCTTGCGCTGACGGCCATGGCTGCGGCCGCGCAGGCCGGAGACGACGCTGGGCACGTCGTCAGCGACCTTGTACATAGCCTCGGCCACGGCCACGGCCACGTCATCGACCTCGTAGATAGTCAAGGTCACGGTCATGGACATGGCCACGGTCACGGTCATGGACATGGTCACGGTCATGGCCACGGTCACGGTCATGGACATGGCCACGGTCACGGTCACGGGCATGACCACTGAACCCTGCCCTGTGGACCCCTCTGACCTGAAGCTGCTTGCTCCGTGGCGCCGAGATCAGCTCCCGCGCTTGAGTGGACGCTCATTTAGGTTTTTCGGCACTGAATGGCCGCGCGGTTCCCCAGAACCACGCGGCCTCGTTTTGGGCGTCTTGGACCGGCGTGCGTTTAGTGATGGTGCCTGAATCCTTGCGTCCTCCTCGTCCACTGAGGTGAGCTTGATGGCCGCAGCGCATGTCTTGATTGTCTTGATTCCTGATGGGCGCAGTGTCGGGAATCATCCACTTTTTTCTGTGAGGCGGCTGGCTACCAGCGGTCGCCGCATCGGAAGGCCACGGCGTAGGCAACTGGCCTAGCAACGCATGCGGTAAGATGATCCTTATGTGATACCCCCAAGCACCTGAACGCTCTTGCGGCCGGTCATAGAGCTGCCGTGTCTATGCGCTCAAAGGAGCTCCAAAGGCGTTCAGCTGTCGTTCACGAGGGCGATACAGCGCTGATGCTGCAGTGAAGGTGAACTCGCAGCCACCATGATCATTGGGCGCAGAGGAACGGCCGGTTGGCAGGGCTTGTGGCGTCCCAAGCAGGATGAAGTCGCGTCCGACGTACCGCAGCTCGGCTTGAGCCGACCGCCCATCGCGCTGCGTGGCCGGCTTCAAGTGTTGAAAGGGAAGGAGATATTGCTATGCGCCACATTTTCCCCTCGACTGTCATCGCTCTTTTGTTCCTAGGTGGTTCTGCCCTTGCGCACCACGATGTCGGGCCCACCAAGTCAATCGCACCATCGCCGGTGCCTCATGCACACTTGCAGATCGCCGAACATGCGGGCGACGACAATGGCCGGCAAAATGCCGGGGACCACCACGTCCATTGGGTTGGTGTGGGCTGTGTTTCAAGCGCAGACCACTGCCACCACGATGCCCATGAGAAGGGTTACGAGCACAGCCGCGTGGTCCCAGATCATGACGCCTGTCGCCACGAGCCGCATCTGCTCTGCCAGGCGCGGAAATAGCGTAGCGACGTTGGTTTGGTGGCCGCCCAGGGAAACTCTACCCAGAAAAGAATCGTTGGCCTTCCAACGCTCTCTGCCGGCTTCGTTACAGTCGTCATGCCCACCTCGGCAGTCCTGAACTCGGCCTAGGAGACTTTTCTCAGGCGCGCGCCGCCGAGGAGAAGGAAATCATTGCGGCCCAAATACGCAAACAAGGGCTTTCCTGTGACAAGGTCATCAGCGCCGAACGGGACTTGCAGCGCTCGAGGCTGAATGAAAGCGTTTGGCTTCTTAGATGTGGAAATGCGAGCTATCGGGTGCGTCTTGTTCCCAAGATGGCCGCGAAGGCCGATCGGATTTGACTGACGCTTCCTTGCTCGCGCGCTCGGTGGACTCGTCAACCGGATCTAAAGACAGGATGTTAGCAAGTGGCAGCTTCAGTTGCAGAACTCCGTAGCAGCCCCAAACGGACGAACACTTCGTTCAGTGGCGGGTTCAGCCACACTCAGAAAATATTTGCCGGCGAGGTGCCGCGGCGGAAACCGCGGCCGCCCACGGGCAGGCTAGGTCAGAGACCCGCCGTAACCAAGGACGGTTGCGTCGCGCCTCTCCGTGGAGGCGGGGTGTGCAAGGCCGGTAACGTCTTCAGTGTACTACTCGCAATAGCCCGCGGAGGGATATCGACGGGCTATTTTGCTACGGGCTTTAGCCAAGCCACTCGACCACGGCGATCAACAGCCCGAAGGCGAGCGGCTCCGCCAACGCTCGATAACAAAAGCTTGCGCGTCATCAGTGCGCTGCCGTCAGCGTGTCGCTCAGTTCGGTCCGCCGACCCGGCACTCAGTGATGCCCGTGGCCATGACCGTGGCCATGACCGTGACCATGGCCGTGACCATGGCCATGACCATGGTGCCCGTGGTGACGGTAATGATGGCGGTGATGTCGCCATCCGTGATGACGGTGACCGATGTAAAGGTAGACATGGCCGTGGCGATGACGACGATGCCTGACCTGCTCGACCTGGCCGCTGGCTGATGTGCTCGATATAGCTCTGAGTGCATCTGACACGCCCATTACCGGCGCCGCTTGCGCAGCACCAGTAATCGACGCGAATGTCGCGGCAACGAATGCCAGCGTTATCAGCCGTTTCATGGTGTGATCCTCCATCCGTTTCCTCAATTCAAGGCCGCCTGCCGCGGGGAGCGTCAGCATGGGAGCGAGGCTCTGTCTTGCGCGGAAACTGTTCATGCGCAGCAACCACGTGACGAGACTGCGGGCCGCCGCTCGACGACAAGAACGTGCCGTCCTCCTTCGATGCGTCGTGGCCCGGCCGTGTTACATGGAGAGGGAATCCAGCGCGTCCCAGGACGGAGAGCCGCGGAAATTGGTAACGGTCTGTAACTGGCGCGCACGTGGCTGTGGCTACCGCGAGTTTGTCGCGTCTACCATTGTCATGCGCCGACGGCCTCGGCACTGCGACGACCGCTCTTTCGCGATTGGGCGGACCGTGAGCGATTGCCCTCGCGACGCCGAGACGGTGGCCCCGGGGCTTCTCTTTACCCCGCGTCGGCACGCAGCCTCCGCCACGTGAAATGCTCATACACACTCGACCAGTATGCGCCGAACGCAGCGGCGAATAAGAGCTCTTCGATCGGCATGCCGCCGATGCTCACGCCCGATAAAGCGCCGAGGTTCCACACCCGCGCGATGTAACCGGGTACTGTCAGTTCGATCCCAACGAGGAACACGGAGTAGTATGCCACGAAGAGGGCGGCGCCGATCCACGTCTTGCGCGCCAAGTCCGGCCGACACCAAATCGCAGCAGCGGCGCCCAAGGCCATGGCGACGATGGCCGCATAGATCGGATTCCAAGGCAGCGTGTAGAGAATCGGAAACGATAAGAATGGGACAGCCAGCGCCCATCCGTGCAAGTTGTGCCGCTGGGCGAGCCGCTCCCCGTCAACCACCGGCGCAAGCTCTCGGCCAGTCCACAGATTGTACAGGACAGCGCCGATGCCGCCGATGCCAAAGGAGAAAATGAAGCTTTCGATATCAAAGCCTGTTGTCCGCGCAAGATCGAACAGGCTCGGCGGACTCCAGTAGGCGGGGACGAAGAGCGGCTCGGTCAACCCGAATGGCATCGTGAGCAGACTGGTCCACAGCATGACCTTGCGCTGGCGCGGAAACGCCACATACACAGCAAGCCATGGGATGAGGAGCCCGATTGACCACGCTAGCCAGACGTATTCATCTGCGATCATGCTGCCCCTCTTGGGCGTCCATCCTCACCACGGAGTCCTCAAAAAATGGCTCGCGGGTCTCCGTTTCCTGCGAGCGCCGCAATTTCATTTGGCTCGAGCATCCCTTGCGGGGCGGCGCCCAGGAGCTCGGCACAAGCTTGGACCAAATGTGCCCACGTGCAACGGTTTGCAAATAGCATTCCGAATATGTCGAGCGTTCCACCCCGGTTCCTGAATCCTGCAAATCGACTGGGCACCCGACCGGCTTCCAGCCGTCGCAAAACGCCGATCATTGGCTCCGGTCGCGTATGCGTTATAAAAATTCGGGGGAGCACTGCCGGGAACAGCGAACGAAGCTCCTCATCTCGCGCAACAACCTGTTCCTCCATTGCGTCACGCGGTTCACGAAATCGCCCCGGCTCGAAAAGATAAGCCACGCACGCGCGACAGCCGCGTGATTCCAAGCGCTGACGGGCGCGCAATGCTTCTCGGAGCTGATAGGCGCCAATCGCGACCAGTTGCATTGCGGATTCTGACACATCACCCGCGACGATCGCACCGCCTCGCGACACGAGCATCCGCGAATCTTCTGCATCAAAGACATCGGCGACGGGACGCTTGGGAACGACAAGGCAGGCAATCTGGCCAGTCCGCGTATAGACGCTTCGGAGCGCCTCGACTGCAGTGTTAGCGTCGGCTGGAAAGAGAATGCGCGAAACATCCGACATTTCACCGAGGAGCGCCTCAGCAAACGTCGGATCCTGGTGTGATAGCTCGTTCTTGCCATTCTCCCACGTGTGCGAGGTGACGATCACAGGGACGCTGATCCAACCGGACGGCCGCCCCACCTCACGGCGGTCGCGCGCGAAGATCATTTCCTGGCGGAGCGCGCCGAGCATCTTCACGGCGAAGGCTTCGTAGGTCACCGCCAGGTTGATTCCTCCCTTGTTCCCGAGCACAGCCCCAATCACGGCCTCCTCGTTGAGCGCGGTAATGACGGAACCGTCGATCGCCTCTGGCACTCCCGGTTCCGGCCGGTTGACCCGATGCTTTAGCACCTTCAGCGTCTCTCCCATGTGGTTGCTCTGCAACTCATCTGGATTGGCGACGCGCGGCCGCAAGCCGGGATTGGCGCGCACGAGATCGACGAAATAAGCATCGATTGCACCCATGGGCGAAAAAGTGGTCTCCCCGGGACTTCGCCAAGCAGGCTCCGGCAGACTCGGAATCGCTACGGAGCGCGTAGCAAGCCTGTGATCTGCCTCCTTGTGGCGCTTCTGTGCTGCATGGATGCTGAAGGCTTCGACCGCCTCGCGCACAGCCTCCGGTGCGACCCAAAGGCGTTTTGCACCGTCGTTGAAGGAACGTCTGGCTGCTGCGTCAGTTGACGGATTCCCGTCGAGGGGGAGGTTGTGCGCCTGAATGGAGCCGGCTCCCGGAAAGCCGTAGCCTTTGATCGTGTGCGCAATGGCATACGGTAGTGGTACGGGATAGCGCAGAGTACCGGATCTGATGGCCTCGGAGCTGGTAGTAAGTCTGCTTTCCATTTCGAGAATGGCCCACGTGAATGCTGCAGCATCGCGGCCGTCGATATCGATCGGATCAAAGCCGCTTTGGCGCAAATGAGTGCGAAGCCAATCGGCTCCGCCGTCCTGCGTGACCGCGGATCGTTGCTCGATGCGGCGTCCATTCAAGATCATGATCGGCATCACTGGGCCGCTATCGTGCGCGCGCCACCATCGCGGCGACCAATCGCTTCCGCGCTGCTCTTCAAATGCTCCGTCGCTCAGAAAGGCGACGAGGCTCTCTCCAGGGAGCGGCATATGGACATATTCGAGCTCGGCAAAACCGAGGTAACCGCCTTCGAAAAGTCCGCCGGCTGTATGCGCGTTGACATGGCTTCCGATCGGCGCCGCCGGAGAGCCGTCCGGGCGTATGGCGTAAGAGTAGAAGTCCGCCACAAGCTGGCTTAGTCCTGCCTCGCTGAACGAGTATCGCTCCCTCTGCTCTGGCGAAAGGTTTCCGACCAGCGTATTGACCGCCTCGATCGCAGCCACGCAGTGTCCCTGGCCCATGATCCACGATCGAGTCATTGCGGAAACGAGATTGGCCGTCAGGTATCCAACATATGCCGGCACCATATTCAGGGAGCCGCCGGTGTGCCCCTCGGGCGTCGTCTTGAAGTCGGCCGCTTCGAGCGCCTGACCGCTAAGACGGACCCGTTTTGCGTATGTCATATGGACCACAAGCCACATCGCTGCGCTGGTCAAGCGGTCCGCCGCAATCAGCTTCTCAAAGACCCAACCCGCCGTCGGGACCGTACCCCGCTTGGCGAGCAGCTCGGCCAATTCGTAGACGCGCACCTGCGTAAGATCGCTGTGCTCAACGATCGAACTTCCGCATGCCCAATCGGCAAATTGGGCATCGTGACGACGATAGACCGCGGCTTTCTCCGCAATGCGAAGACGCTCATAGGTGGCGAGCTTCATGAGGGCCTGATCGCAGCATGCTTCGGCTGCCGGCGGACTGCATGGCTCTGGCGCAGTCGTTTCCGTCTGCTTCGAGGACTTGTCCGTCGCCATATGGTCTCTCCGCGCTAGGCCGGCCTATTGGACCAGTGATGACATTGCCTTTGCCACGATATCGCTGACGTCTAGTGCGGTAGCCTTATGAGACACGGTGTTGGTGCAAACGATGCTGGAGGCCCCCGCCGCCTCGAGCCGTTCGAATGCGTCGTCGGCAAACAGTCCATGTATGCCCAGACATATTGGAGGGCTGAACCCAAGCTCGCTCAGGTGTCTGATGGCGACCTCCATGGTCCGCCCCGAGGAAATGATGTCGTCAACGAGGACCGGCGTCCGGCTGCGCCAGGCTTCGAGATCGGGTAACTTGATCTCAACGTCGCGATCGCCACGCCGGGTCTTCTCGAGGGTGACGCAGGGCACGCCTGCGTCTGCAGCAACGGTGCTGACCCATTGCTCGCTCTCGACGTCTGGGCCAATGACGAGCGCGTTTGGCGCGTGCTCGCGTATCCACGCCGATAGTTTCGGGGCTGCATGGCAGACTGCGACGGGAATGGCGTAGATCTCCGACATGGACGTGCGACGATGCAGATGCGGATCGACCGTCACGATCCAGTCGAAGCTGGACGAGAGAAGGCTGCCGAAAGCGCTTGATGTGATTGCCTCGCCTGGACGAAAGCGCTTGTCCTGCCGCATGTAGCCCAAATAGGGCGCGACCAAGCCCACGCGGGAAGCGCCGAGATCGCGTGCCGCATGCGCCGTGAAGAGCAAGGGCAGGGTCTTGTCGTTGGGCCGGTCGAGCGTGCACACGAACGCGGTTGACCGACCATCAACGTCGCTGGCAAGCCGCACGTAGGTCTCGCCGTCGGGAAACCGGCGCATCTCGAGCGACCCGGGCTCTGCGCCGAGAGCGGCTATCAAGCGGCCGGTGAAGTCCTCGTTACCGGGCATCGCGAACAGCAGCGGTTTCATGACTACCCCACGACACCGATAATCATGCGCTGGGCGGCGACGTAGTTGAGCGCATACGCAAGCTCCCCACGGGACTGGGCATGAACGGTGAAGAGCGGTTGCCCTGCTTCCACTCTGTCTTCGAGACGAACGTGCAAGTCGATCCCTGCCGCGGGCGACTTGGGAGCGCCCGCCAGCTTGGCGACTTTGGCGAGGCGGCGGTTGTCCATCGTGGCGACACGCCCCCCAGACGACGCCACCACCGGATGCAGTTGCGGGGCCAGAGGCGGGGCTCGCATGCCACCCTGCGCTTCGCAAATGGCCTGGAATTTCTGCCATGCGATGCCTGTCTCGAGTGCCTCAGCCGCGAGCCGCACCCCCTCGCCCGGGCGCGCGCGGCCGCCAAGTTCCAGCAGGTGCCCAGCGAGATGCAGAGCGCGGTCACGCAAGTCCGTCGGCGCGCTCGCGCCTTGCTGGATAACCGCGAGGACATCGCGCGCCTCCAGCGCCGGCCCGATCCCGCGCCCCACTGGCTGGGTGCCGTCGGTCTCCACGATGCGGGCGTTGAGCCCAAGGATCGCGCCGACTGCGCTTAACCGTTCACCTAGCCGCTTCGCGGCCTCGCGGCTGCGGACTTTGGCGGTCGGGCCGACGGGCAAGTCGAATACGGCGTGCGTGGCACCGGCAGCGAGCTTCTTGGAAAGGACTGAGGCCACGAGTTGACCCTCGCTGTCAAAGTCCAAGGGGCGCTCGACGCGGATGAGGATATCGTCGGCGGGACTGAGGCGCGCATTTCCTCCCCAAACGATGCAGCCACCCTCACGCTCGACGACGCGGCGCATGGTCGCCAAATCGAGATTCACCGGTGCCAGGATCTCCATCGTGTCGGCGGTGCCGGCCGGCGACGTGATGGATCGCGAGGACGTCTTGGGTATCGGCAGACCCAGTGCGGCGACGATCGGGACGACCAACATCGTCGTCCTGTTTCCCGGCAGGCCACCGACGCAGTGCTTGTCGGCAACGATCGGATATGGCCAGGAGATGCGATCGCCGACGGCAATCATCGCCCGCGTAAGACCGATCGTTTCATCGAGATCGAGGCGGTTGCCGGCGCACGCCGTCACAAAAGCAGCCAGGTGGAGATCTGAATAGAGACCCTCGGCGATATCTCCAACGATTGCGTTGAGGGCGGGATCTGGCAGACGCTCGCCATAGGCCTTGGCGCGCACGAAGCGCTCCGATTCGACCGGCTCGGCATGGGTCACCTCGATGACATCGCCGTCCTGCACGCCAAGCAGCGTCCACGCCGCCTCCGACAGGCTCCCCTCATCAAGGCTCAGAAGCTCGGACTTGATCACGTTCAGCGTCGCCAGCAGGCTCTTGCCCCCTGTCGCCACCCGCACGCGCGAACGCGCTTCAAAACCTTCGGAGCGGCAGACATGGCAGTCTGCGCGCATAAAGACGATGTGTTCCTGATAAGTGTCGATGCCGAGCCGGCGCAGCACGAGTCGCGATGGTGGCGATTGCTCGGCCTTGTGATCGATGGCGTCCGATGCTTGTGGTTGATTGTCGACGCTGCTCATTTCAGGGCCATCTTTTCAAGGTAGGCGGGAACGCGGCTTCTCCATCCAAGGTTTTCTTGAATGTGAAGTCGCATGGCGTCAGCTGCCGCCGGCTCTCCATGCGTGATGCAGATCTTGCCGGGGGCCTGGCGAAACGCTCGAAGCCAGTCGAGGATCTCGGCGTAGTCGGCGTGGCCGGAGAGACCCTCGAGGTTGGCGACCTCAGCCCGCACCGGAACATATTGCCCGTGAATCTTGACGCTGTCCGCTCCGCCGACGAGGGCGGCTCCCCGCGTTCCTCCCGCCTGAAACCCAGAGAACAGGATCATGTTCTTGGGGTCGGGCGCGAACGCTTTCAAATGGTGCAGAACGCGGCCACCCGTTGCCATGCCACTCGCCGAGATGATGATCATCGGACCGCGTTTCTGATTCAATTCTTTCGACGCTTCGGGGCTATTTACGAACTCGGCAATCTGGCAGGCAGCCGTGCACTCCTCGACGCTCAGCCGATGCTCGGAACGGTAGGTGTGATAGATGCGCGTTGCGTCGACGGCCATGGGGCTATTGAGATAGATGGGCACGTTCGGAACGAGGCCACGTCCTTTGAGACGCGCCATCAAGTGTAACAGTGTCTGCGCGCGGCCAACGGCGAACGCCGGAATTACGACGACACCGCCACGCTCAAGTGTGCGCGTGAGGTGTGACCCAAGCTCGTCCTCGGGGCTGGCGGCGCGATGCCTTCTGTTCCCGTACGTCGATTCGAGCACGAGCACATCGGCACGCTCCACGGCGACTGGAGGGCGCATGATGGGATCGTTGGGCCTGCCGAGATCGCCGGAGAAGAGGATCCGCTTTCCCCCGCTTTCAATCATGATCATCGATGCGCCGAGGATATGTCCGGCAGGCAGCAAGTGGGCGGAAGTTGCCGAGCTGAGCCGTAACGGCTCGTCGAAATTTATTGCATGGAAATTCTTGAGTGCGCGATTAGCGTCCTCGACGGTGTAAAGGGGTAAGGCTGGCTTGTGCTTGGAGAAACCCCGCTTGTTTGCGTAGCGCGCCTCCTCCTCCTGCAGATGGGCCGAGTCGGGCAGCAGTATCTGGCAAAGCTCGCGGGTCGCCTGGCTGCAATAGATGGGCCCACTGAATCCGTTCTTTACGAGCAGCGGAAGGTATCCACTGTGATCGATGTGGGCGTGCGTCAGCACAACGGAGCTGATGCGCCGCGGGTCGATCGGCAATGGCTGCCAATTGCGCAGCCGGAGCTGTTTGAAGCCCTGGAAGAGGCCGCAGTCGATGAGGCAAATCGTGTCGTCGTCGTCAAAAAGATACTTTGAGCCAGTGACTGTGCCGGTCGCCCCCAGAAAGGTGATCTCCACGAAATGGCTCCTCAAGTGATCTCCACCAAACGCCTCCTCAAGATCGGCGTGTTGCCCTGGCCCCATAATTCCGGGTTCAAGCCATGCAAGCACTAACGGCTACGTTCGCGACGCCGTAACCTTAAATCGCGCGAACGTCACCAACGTAGGAGGCGAGGACCGAGCATCGCACCGGCCAGCGTGCAGAGGGCGATTGTGCCGCCGTACCACAGCGCGATGAAGGGCAAGGAATCTCCAGTGCAATGCAGTGCGTAGCCCATTGCACTCATCCCGCCAGCGACAAAGCCAGCGAGTGCGCCGGCACGCGCTAGGTTGGTCGGGGCCATCCGGCGCAGCACCCACACGACCACGGCAAATGGAACGACGGCGATGAGCGGAACAGAGATGAGACATTCGAGCCATCCATCTCCCATGGCCATGCTTTGCCAGTGCCATACGGGCGCGGCCATAAGACTGAGCGTGGCGAGGAGCGCTATGCCGATGAGAGGCCAACTCGCACGGACGATCGTCGCTTCGGCATCACCACCCGGGCGCGCCAGCCTGACAAGGTAAACCGATCCCCAAATGACAACTACCGCCGCGAAGCCAAGTTTGAGCAGTAGGAAGGCCAGCGCGTGCAGGTCGTGGATATCCAATCGAATGCCGCGAGCGACCAATACGAAGCCAAGCACGGCGAGCGTGCCGACCACGACCGCTCCCACGAGCTCGCGGGCCACGCGCCTTGGGTTCACAGTTTCGACGTTCTTGCTCAGAATCTCGACCAGATCGTTGGTCTTCACGTTGTCTCCTCCCGCGCGATCAGGGCGGCCAAGGCTTTGAGCCCCCTGTGCACGTTGACCTTGACCGCCGATTCCGACATCCCGCAGCGCTTCGCGGCCTCGGCGACGCTCAGCCCGTCGATCTTCACACTCTCAATCGCGCGCCGCATCTTATCGGGAAGCTGGCTCAAGAGCTTCTGCAGATCGTGGCTGCTTTCCGCGGCGACATGCTCGTCCTGTGCGGCAATCTCGCTCGCATCGTCGATGGGGACGTCAACACGGGAGCCTTGCGTTCGACGCAGGTAGTCAATGAGCTTGTAGCGCGCAATGGCATGCATCCATGGCGTGAACAGCGCATTGGGATCGTACGTATGGCGACGCGTGTGGATGGCCATCAGCACTTCTTGCAGCAAGTCCTCGGCGTCCGTTAGGCCCCGGCCGGCTTGCGCCAGCTTAGCTCTGTAATAGCCCCGCAGGTACTGACTGAGCTGTTCGAGAAGCGCGCGATAGGAAGCCTCGTCACCTTTGAGGCCGGCCACCATTAGCTTCTTTAGCTCGGCCTCATTGGCCAACATACCTTCCCCGCTGTCGATTAGTTCGTCTGGCACCCAATTTCGGTTACGCGCCGAAGGTCACTGAGCGCGATTAAGAGGCACGGCCTCGGCGTACATTCGTTCCTTGTAACCGAACGAGTGAGGGTCGCGAACTTATTGGCATAGTCGCAATACAAAACCTCGGGAGACGAGAATGTTTAAGCCTCTGGTTGTTGCCGCAGCCCTTGCCGCAGTCGCGATGGCGGGTGCTGTCAATCAAGCTACTGCGAACACCGTGTGGGTCTATCCCTACAAAGGCACACCCTACGCCGTGCCGCACGACCATGGAAAACAGGCCGACACTCTGAAGACGAATAAGAAGGCGGCCCGCGAGAAGGCGCGTGATCGGTTCTCCGCCAGCGGAGCAATCGTGATCGCCCACCACAAGCCCGGCTACCACGATGGTCTGCCGAGAACTCCGAGATCAGAAGAGCCCGAAGACCTCCTCCGGTCGACAGCGTAATTATTGACTGGACTCGCGCCGGGACCTTGCAACAGGTCCCGGCAAGAGCCGTGGGCATTTGCTTGCTCAACGTGCGCGAGTGCTCCGCTTTGCAAGCTCATCGAGAATTGGACAATCGGGCCGTTCGTCACCCTTGCAGGCAGCGATCAGGCGACTTAGCACGTCAATGATTGCTTGGTGAGCTTGCATGCGGGCCTTGACCTCGTCGCGGTGACGAACGGCCAGCACACGAACCTTGCGGCTGGGGCGCCTCTTATCGCGCCATAGATTAAGCAGCTCGTCGATCTGCTTGATCGGAAAGCCGAGCGAGCGGGCACGCTTAATGAAGCGGAGCTCGTGCACGTTGCGGTCGTCGAAGACCCGGTAACCGCTGGCGTCCCTGCCGGCGGGGCTCAACAGTCGTCTGCTCTCGTAATAGCGGATCAGTTTGGCCGAGACGTCAGACAAGCGAGCTGCGTCGCCAATGCGAAGCTTCATCCGGGCCTCCTCAATTGCTGATTGACCTTCCAACCGCTGGAAGGTCTAGCGTCTTCTTCGGATTAAGCATGACGATCTGCTAACGCCTCCTCGGTCTAACGGCGTCGTTGTTACAGGCTGTTACCAAATAGGTGGCTCATGGGTGGACCGCCATTGACGAGAATCAACTGTCGGATGCTCACCTCACTACAGAGTTTCCTTGAGGGCATCCGAGGAGCGCCTTGCCAAGACGAAATCTGCTCTCCGCATCGGGGTTGGCACCGGTTGATTGAATGAGGCAACGACATGACGCTCGACAGTGCGCCGCAAATTCCGATCACCGCCTTGGCCTTCAGCCTGAGCGCGTTTTTGGCGATCACCTTCCTGCTGTGCGTCGGCCTGGGCTTTCTTGCTCCCAATATTGGGACGCACGCGCTGCTCCAATTCTTCCCGCGCTTCGGCTGGACCGATGCAGGGATCCATCATGGCCTTATTGAGAGCCTGGCCTACGGGTTCTACAGCGCGGCCGTGTTCGGCGTGCTGTTCAACGTCTTCACGAGACGTAGCCGATGGGGCGGCGCGAATGATCGAAGCAGGGGGCACGCGATGTCGAACATTTGAGTGTCAATCTTGAACAGGCAGATCGAGGAAAGTGTCATGGCAGCCGGATATCAGACGACCACGGCCCGAGAAGCGGAAATTCCGATCATTGCGTTCGGGCTGAGCCTGAGCACGTTCTTCGCCATTTCCTATCTTATCTGCATCGCGCTCGGCCTCGTTTTACCGGATGTGCGCATGCACCTGCCGTGGCTCCAATTCTTTCCTGGCTTCGATTGGACTGCGTTTGGAATGCTTCTCGGTCTCGTCGAGAGCCTGGTCTACGGCTGGTATGTGGCCGTCGTCTTCGGCGCTCTGTTCAACTTCTTTGCCGCTCGCCGCGGATAGGGGAATTGGCGTCATGTCGGAAGACAAGCTGAAGAAGACAACGAAGGCGCTGGTGACCTCGCGCGATCCCGTCCTGTCGGCGCCCATCAAGAGCCGCCCTATGCAGCCCGGGCGGTCCGCCGCGAGGCAGCCGCAAAGCAAAGAAGCCACGGCTAAAGAGGAGCTCCCGGCGCCGCTACGCAACGCCCTGGAAGTCGGACCCCTCGATTTGCTGGTCTACCAGCGGGATGTGCTGGAGCGCACAATCCTCTTCTTCGACACGTTGCGCCGGCGCGCCAACAACATGCTCGACCACGAGCGTGCCGGCCTGCCGCCGCTTCTCAATTTCAAGTATGAGACGCTGCTCGATGCACGCCAGTTCGAGCGCCCGGTGAACTACGCGCTTCTGCGCATCACCGAGGTCGGTGAGGATTGTTGGGACGATTGCGTCGACCCAGGAAAGCCGCCCGTGATCGTCCTCGATCCGCGCGCTGGGCATGGCCCCGGTATGGGCGGCTTCAAGCGCGAGTCGGAGGTCGGCGTGGCGCTGCACACCGGCCACCCCGTGTATTTTGTCGTCTTCTTCCCCGAGCCCAACCCCCATCAGACGCTGTCCGACGTGCTCGCCGCACTACGCAGGTTCGTGGAGGACGTTGCGGCGCGCCACGATGGCAAGGCACCAGTGCTCTACGGCAATTGCCAGGGAGGCTGGGCAGCAACGCTCCTGTCGGCGCACTGCCCGGGGTCGGTCGGCCCGGTAGTGTTGAACGGGTCGCCCTTGTCTTATTGGGAGGGCGAGCCGGGCGTTAACCCGATGCGGGTTCTCGGCGGTTTCGTCGGCGGGGTGTGGCTGGCGCACTTCCTGGCTGATCTCAACCAGGATCGCTTCGACGGGGCTTGGCTCGTGCAGAATTTCGAGAACCTGAAGCCCGGAAACGCGGTCTGGGACAAGTACGCGAACCTCTTCACCAAGATCGACGGCGAAAGCGATCGCTTCCTCGACTTCGAGCGCTGGTGGAATGGATTCTACCGCCTGAGCGGCGAAGAGATCGTTACGATCGTCGAGGACTTGTTCGTCGGCAACAAGCTCGAGCAGGGGCAACTGCGCATCGACGAGCACTGCACGGTCGATCTTACCAAGATCAAGAGCCCGCTCGTCGTCTTCGCGTCCTACGGCGACAACATCACCCCGCCGCACCAGGCGCTCGGCTGGGTTCCGGCCGTCTACAAGAGCACCGAGGCCCTCAAGCAGGCAGGGCAGCGCATCATCTATTTGACCAACCCGCGCATCGGGCATCTCGGCATCTTTGTCTCGGCCAATGTCGTCCGCTTCGAGCACCGCGCGATTCTTGAAAATCTCCCCGACATCGAGGCGCTCGCTCCGGGGCTCTACGAGATGAAGATCGACAATCCGACCGGCGACCCGGATTGCGCGCGCGACCAGTACTCGGTGCGCTTCGAGCCGCGCAAGGTCGAGGACTTGCACTTCGACTATCCGCGCAAGTCCTTCGAGAACGTGCGCAACGTCTCGGAGTTCAACGAGGCGCTCTATCGCACGTTCATGAGCCCGTGGGTGAAGGCGATTGCCAACCCGTGGCTCGCACTCTCCATGCAGTGGCTGCACCCGATGCGCATGAAGACCTATCTCTGGTCGGAGAGCTTCAATCCATGGATGAGAGCTTTCGAGGTCCTCGCCGACGCCGTAGCCAAGGGGCGCCATCCGATGGCGGACGACCATCCGCTCATGGCGCAGGAGCGGCAGCTCATCGCCCACATCTCTGCCTTTTGGGAGACGGCGCGTCGGCTCCGCGACGCAGCTCAAGAGCGCACCTTCACGACCATCTACGGAGAGTGACATGGCTCGCCTTCTTCGCGCCTTTCTCAAGCAGGTTGTGCAACACGGGACCTTGGAGGTCGAGACGGCGACCGGTGCGCGTTTCGTTGTGGGCGACGGAACCGGCAGTCCACTGGCCATTCGCTTTGCCGACAATCGCGCAGCCCGCCAGCTCGTCCTCAATCCCGCGCTCGCGTTCGGCGAGCTCTTCATGGAGCGGCGCCTCGCCGTCACGCAGGGCTCGATCTATGATGTGCTTTCTCTTGCGGCCTCGAACCTCAAATTGCGCGAGCCGCACCCAATAGCCAAAGCCCGTACCCGGCTTCGCACCACCTTCCGCCGTCTCCAGCAGCACAACAGTGCGTGGCGCGCCAGGCGCAATGTCGCGCACCACTACGACCTCGACGGGCGCCTCTACGACCTGTTCCTCGATCCCGATCGCCAGTACTCCTGCGCCTATTTCGAGCGGCCAGACCAGAGCCTGGCGGAAGCCCAGCTCGCCAAGAAACGCCACATCGCCGCCAAGCTCCTCATTGAGCCGGGCCAGCGTGTTCTCGATATCGGCTGCGGATGGGGCGGCCTTGCGCTCTATCTTGCGGACTACTGTGGGGCCGACGTTACAGGTGTCACCCTGTCCGAGGAGCAGCTCGGAATTGCCAACGCGCGCGCTCGCGAGCGGGGTGTCGCGTCAAGTGCCAGGTTCCGCCTGCAGGACTACCGAGCAGTCTCGGAATCCTTCGACCGCATCGTATCCGTCGGCATGTTCGAACACGTGGGGGTCGGCTACTACGGCGCGTTCTTCAATAAGGCGGCGGACCTCCTAGCCGACGACGGGGTCATGCTGCTCCACTCCATCGGCTGCGTGGACGGCCCCGGTGCCTGCAATCCCTGGATCGCGAAATACATCTTCCCTGGTGGGTATGTCCCCGCGCTTTCCGAGGTCTTACCGGCAATTGAGCGCGCGGGCCTCGTCGTCACCGACATCGAGATCCTGCGCCTCCACTATGCGGAGACACTGCGGGCGTGGCGCGAGCGCTTTCTTGCTCGGCGCGGGGAGGCGAAATTGCTCTATGACGAGCGCTTCTGCCGCATGTGGGAGTTTTACCTCGCCGCCTGCGAATGCGCCTTCCGCCACTGCGGGCTGATGGTCTTTCAAATCCAGCTGGCCAAGCGTCAGGACGCGGTGCCCCTCACGCGCGACTACCTCGCGGAGCGGGAGGCGGCGCTCAAAGCTAAGGAGGGTTGTGAAGCGAGCCTGAAGATCGCCGCAGAGTGAGCAGGCCCGACGTCGAAGCGAAGCGGATGAGGCGATTTAGTCGAAGAGAAGGAACAGAACGATGGAATGGCTTGGAAACAATTGGATTTGGATCGTCTTCGCCCTCGGGTTTCTCGCGCTGCACATGTTCGGCCATGGCGGCCATGGGCACGGCCGGGGACATGGCGGTCATGGGCGTGACCGGCGCGATCCGGAAGCGTCCCGCGAAGGGGCAGAGCAGCCAGCGACAGTGGCCGCAACGCCCCACGGCGCACACGGCGGCACAGCCCCTGCGCAGGAGAGTCAACGGCATCGGCATGGGTGCTGATGCCAGTATCGAAATTCAGATCTTGAGCATGAGGAGAAGCGATATGTCGAAGACCACTCACACGCACGAACACCCCTCAGCGGAGCCAAAGAAGCACGGCTGTTGCGGCGAGAGCCATGCAAATGCCGAGAAGGCGCAGCCGGCCGCGCAGGAGCAAGCCAATCCGCAAGGAGCTTCCAAGCGCGAGCACTCGCATCACTCGGGCGACAGCTCGTGCTGTTGCGGGAGCGATAAGGCGAGCAAGTAGCTGGCGCTCCTCACACACCAGGAGAATGGACATGATGCAGGTGATGAAGCTCTTAACGAACACGATGGCGGCCGCGACTCTGATGCTCCTCGTGACCACCGGGGCATCCGCTCAAGGCCACCACCCTGGGGGGGAGACGGCACCCGCCGCGCCGGCGCCGCAGGCTCAACCTGAGAGCACTGCTCCGATGCAGAAAGAGGGCATGGGCATGATGGGCGGCAAGGACATGCCCATGATGAAGATGATGCAGGAGATGCACGGCAAGATGATGGGTGGCGGCATGGCGACGCCCGACGCCCAGTGGCACATGATGCGAGGCGTCGGCCCAATGGCGGGACTGATGGCCGGGAATTGCCCCATGATGGGAGGCATGATGCGGGGCGAAGACATGCCCTCATTCGCTGAGGGCCGCATAGCCTTTCTCAAGGCCGAGCTTGCCGTCACCGACGCGCAGAAGGATCTCTGGGATGCCTACGCCGATGCGTTGAGGGTCAATCTTCAAGGCATGCATGATATGCGGCAGACAATGAATGGCCGCGTGTCGGATATGACTCCGGTCGAGCGGCTCGAGATGCACCTCACGGCAATGGAAGCGCGGGTCAAGGCGCTCCAGGTTATCAAACCGCCGCTGGCGGCACTCTATGCTGCATTGGCGCCCGATCAGAAGAAGAGAGCGGATGAGCTTCTCACTTCGATGGGCTGCATGATGTAACGCCACGATGCGGCGGTGCGAGAACGCAAGTCTCTGATGCGGGCCCATTCAATGCTGACAGGAGGCTTACCATGACTGAGCGCGTGTACCAGACGCTGATAGAGCGGCTCCAGACAGCGCACGGCAGGAGTTCTCTCAAAAGAATCGGTTTCGTCGCCGCTGCAATCCTCGCGGTGATCTTCGCAGTCGCGGCCGTCTACTTGGGTGTCATTCATTCTCCTAGCGGCTGAGCTTGAGTGTCATGGGATCAAACAGAGGTGTAGGCATGGCGACCCCGCAAACACTACAAGCACCAGGCAGTGCCGTCTTGGTCATCAATTCCGGTTCGTCCAGCGTTAAGTTCGCCGTCTTTGCGACGGATCCGACAATGCCGCGCCTCCTTTCCGGCATCGTCGACAGGATCGGGCTTGTGGGCGGCCGCTTCGAAGTCAGGGATGAGACCGGCAAGGTACTTTTTGACCAACCATCCTCGATCGTGAATCACAAGGCGGCGCTCTTTCTCCTGATCAAGACCTTAGGGGAGCAACTCGGCGCCCGGACGCTTAGCGCTGTCGGCCACCGGATCGTTCACGGCGGTGCGAATTGTGATTGCCCATTGCCGGTGACGAAAGAGCTGGAAGTGCGGCTGCAGCTCCTCGTCCCGCTTGCGCCCCTCCATCTGCCGCACAACCTCGCCGGAATAGCCGCCATTCGGGAGCTGCAGCCGGACCTGCCACAGGTTGCCTGCTTCGATACGGCCTTCCACCACAGCCTGCCCCGTCTCGCCAGGCTGACAACCCTGCCGCGGGAGTTTCAAGACCAAGCAATCCGGCGCTATGGCTTCCACGGTCTGTCGTACGAATACATCGTCGATGCACTCCGTAAGGACGGCGTGAATGTTGCGCGTGAGCGTATCCTCGTTGCCCATCTCGGAAACGGCGCGTCCATGTGTGCGCTCAAGGATGGCCGGAGTGTCGAAACCACCATGGGCTTCAGCACGCTCGCGGGCCTGATGATGGGCACGCGCTCCGGCGATCTGGACCCGGGGGTACTCCTCTACCTGCTGATGGAAAAGGGCATGAGCGCTGAAGCAGTGCAGAAGCTGCTTTATGAGCGCTCCGGACTCCTCGGCGTCTCTGGCGCGTCGAGCGACATGCGCCAGCTGTTGAGTCAAGACGACAATCCGGCAGCGGCGGAGGCAATTGATCTCTTCTGCTATCGCGCACGACAGCATCTTGCAGCGCTGACGGCCGCACTGGGGGGCCTTGACCGTCTGGTCTTCACGGGCGGCATTGGTGCCAATGCCCCCGAAATCCGCGCGCGCATCTGCGACGGTCTTGCCTATCTCGGCATAACCCTCGATCGCAAGACCAATCTGGCGGGAGATATGACCATCTCCCCTTCTGGGGCAGCCGTGACGGTGCAGGCTGTGCATTCCGATGAGGAGGTGATGATCGCGCGTCACGTCATACACCTGTGCGCTCGTCAGCTGGCGCAAGCGGGGGCGTGACACCATGGGACGCCAAGCGAGCAAGCTTCAAAAGCTCATCGATCAGGCCGAGGGATTGAATCCCATTCGGGTCGCCGTCGTGAACGCGGCGCAGAAAGTGCTGCTCGATACGCTCCATGACGCCGTCGATCTCGGCTTTGTCGAGCCAATCCTCATCGGCGAGGCAAAACCCATCCGCGATCTCAGGGCTTCGGCCGCCATCGAAGTCGCGACGGAGAATTTCGTTGAAACCACCAGCGACACCGCGGCGGCCGCCGCGGGCGTCAGGCTCGTTCGTGAGGGAAAGGCCGACGTCCTGATGAAGGGGCTTATTCATACCGACGCCTTGATGCACGCGCTTCTCGATGCCGAGCATGGCCTGCGCGTTCCGGGACGGCGGGTGAGCCACGCCTTCTTGTGCGACATACCCTCATATTCAAAGCTGCTCATTATCACTGATGCCGCGATCAACATCGCGCCCGACCTCAACGCGAAGACGCAGATTCTTCAGAACGCCATCGAGCTCTGTCATCTGCTCGGCGTGGAGACGCCCAAAGTCGCTGTCCTATCTGCCGTCGAAACGGTTAATCCCGCTATTGCGTCCACGATTGATGCCGCGTGCCTAACGCTCATGGCGCAACGCGGCCAGATCACCGCAGCCATCGTGGACGGCCCACTCGCGTTCGACAATGCGATCTCGCTCAGGGCCGCGAAAGAAAAGGGCATCGCGTCCAAGGTGGCCGGGGACTGCGACATCCTCCTCGTGCCCGATCTTGTCTCTGGCAACATCCTCGCGAAAAACCTGGAGTACCTCGC
This sequence comes from Hyphomicrobium sp., assembly GCF_009026145.1. GTDB lineage: Bacteria > Pseudomonadota > Alphaproteobacteria > Rhizobiales > Hyphomicrobiaceae > Hyphomicrobium_A. The sequence continues at coordinate 125,198 of NZ_WBUE01000002.1, read as the reverse complement.
CGATGCCATCCCAGCCGGCATCGTCCTCGGGTTATCCGCGCCCGTCGTCTTGAGCTCGCGCTCCGATCCCGCGCCGGCGCGGCTCGCCGCCTTGGCGCTGGCCGCCCTGATCCATGACCGGACTGCCAACCTCGTCGTTTCAAAGCCCGCTCCTGTGGAGCCGACGCTTCAATGCGCGCCGCAGCCCGAGTCGGCTTGCCATCCTCTGACGGCCTAACGCTATGCAAGAGCTAACACCAGCGAACGAAGGGCAGCCCCCGGAGGCTAGGGAGCGGCTGCGCTTCTCGCTCGATCGCCCCCTGCACGGAGCCATTGCACGCCTGACCATGGGTGTGTCGCCCGCTGCCCTGATCCAGGCTTACACCGATTGGACGCAGCACCTGCTCTTCTCGCCAGACAAACAGATCGAACTCGCAGAGGCCGCAGCTCACAATTGGATGCATTTTCTTGAGTACTGCCCCAAGGCCTTGATCGATCCCGACTGCGAGGCCTGTGTAGAGCTGGCTGCGAATGACAAGCGCTTCGTGGGTGATGCATGGCACCGCTGGCCGTTCAACGCTATCTCACAGGGTTTCCTGCTCACACAGCAGTGGTGGCATCGCGCGACGACTGACGTTAGGGGCGTTTCCGCGCATCACGAGGACATCGCGTCTTTCATCGCGCGTCAGATACTTGACGTGGTCTCACCGGCGAATTTCCTGCTGACAAATCCTGAGGTGCTCGAGATCACGTTTCGACAAGCTGGAATGAATCTCGTGCGTGGCGCCATCAACTTTTGGGAGGATCAGCGGCGCCTTGTCGAAGGCAGGAAGCCCTTCGGTGCAGACGCATTTCAGGTTGGACGCGACGTTGCCGTCACTCCGGGCAAGGTTGTCGCGCGCAACCGGCTGATGGAACTCATTCAGTACGCGCCCGTGACGGACAGCGTCTATCGGGAGCCGGTTTTGATCGTGCCGGCCTGGATCATGAAGTACTACATCCTTGACCTGTCGCCAGTGAACTCGCTGGTGAAGTACCTGGTGGACCACGGCCATACCGTTTTTGTCCTCTCCTGGAAGAACCCGACCGGCGAGGATCGCGACCTCGGCATGGACGACTACCGGCGGCTCGGCATGATGGCCGCGCTCGAGGTTGTCTCGGTAATCGTCCCCGGCCGGCCGACTCACGCTGTCGGATATTGCCTTGGCGGCACGTTGCTCGCCATCGTCGCGGCGGCGATGGTTCGCGATGGTGACCAGCGCCTGGGCTCACTCACACTTCTCGCAGCGCAGACCGACTTCACCGAGGCCGGCGAGCTCATGCTGTTCATCGACGAGGCTCAGGTGAGCTTCCTCGAGGACATGATGGCTGAGCAGGGCTATCTGGATACAAGGCAGATGGCGGGCGCGTTCCAGATCTTGCGCTCCAATGACCTGATTTGGTCGACGATGGTGCGGAGCTACCTCAAGGGCGAACGTCCGCCAATGTTCGATCTCATGGCGTGGAACGCCGATGCGACCCGCATGCCCGCCCGCATGCACTCGGAATACCTTCGCCGCCTGTTCCTCAATAACGAGCTGGCAACCCGGCATTTCGAGGTCGACGGGCGGCCAGTCTCGTTGCGCGACATCCGCGTGCCGGTCTTCGCGGTGAGCACGATCTCTGACCACGTGGCCCCCTGGCGATCGGTCTACAAGATCCAAGCTCTGACCGACGCCGATGTGACGTTCGTATTGTCCAATGGCGGTCATAATGCCGGGATCGTCAATCCGCCGGGTCGTCCTAACCGCAAACACCAGATCGCCACGCATGCGGAAAGCGAGAAGTACGTGGCTCCTGACGACTGGGTGCAAAACGCTTTCCATCACGAAGGCTCGTGGTGGCCTTGCTGGCAAAAGTGGCTGAGCAAACATTCTTCCGCAGATCGTGTGCCGCCACCTGGACTGGGAGACTCGTCAAAGGGCTATGCGCCCCTATGCGATGCACCTGGAACATATGTCCTGCTCCCCTGAGCGTATCGGATCAAGATGGAACGCTGAAATGGAAGTCATCGATCTGAAGGGAAAGAAAGCCTTGGTGGTCGGCGTGGCGAACGCGGACAGTCTCGCCTGGTGGGCGGCCAAGCATTTGCGCGGCGCCGGCGCGGACCTCGCCATGACTTACTTGAACGACAAAGCGAAGCCGCACGTTGCGCCGCTCGCAACCGAACTGAGCGCGGAGATCCTGATGCCGTGCAACGTTGCCGTGCCCGGGCAACTCGAGGCTGTGTTCGACGCCGTGAAGAAAAAGTGGGGACGCCTTGATGTCGTCTTTCATGCCATCGCCTGGGCACGCAAGGAAGACCTGCACGGCAGGCTTGTCGATTGCTCGGCAGATGGGTTTGCGGAGTCGATGCTGATCTCCTGCCACTCCTTCATTCGCATGGCGCGACTCGCCGAGCCACTGATGGAGAACGGCGGCAGCCTGCTCACCCTGAGCTATTACGGTGCCGAGAAGGTCGTTGACCATTACAACGTCATGGGCCCGGTCAAGGCCGCCCTTGAAGCCTCGGTGCGCTACCTCGCGCACGAGCTCGGGCCCAAGAGCATTCGCGTCAACGCAATCTCGGCCGGCCCCATCAAGACACGCGCCGCCTCCGGCATCGAGCATTTCGACGAGCTCCTTGCGGAGGCCGCCGAGAAGGCGCCGCTCCGGCGCACGGTCGACGCCTGCGAGATCGGGCGGGTGTCAGTACTGCTTGCCAGCGACTATGGAGCGTCGATCACCGGCGAGGTCGTGCACGCGGATGCGGGCTTCCACGTCGCGGGCATGGTCTTTCACTAAGGGAGTGTCGAAATGATCCGCGTCAAAGACCCTGTTTGCGGACGAGAGTTTGATCTCGGCGACGCCCATGCCCACGAAGATTATCGCGGCTGGGCCTACTTCTTCTGCTGTGGCCAATGTCACGGGTGCTTTGTTGCGCATCCCGATCGCTACGTCGGTGAAAAGCCGAGGATGGGCACCGGAGTGTCTCCGCAGGCAGAGAGGCGAGAGGCGCCTCGTGCCCGACAAAGGGAGTCTCGCCGTGGATAAACTCAGTCCTATTTCAGCAGGCATAGCAGTCGCGGCCACGCTCGCCGTTCTCAACACGCTTTGCGCCATAGCGGTTGCGATTTGGCCAGATGGGGTGCTGGCATTTTTCAACTCGTTTGCGCACGGGCTCGACTTGAACCCAATCAAGTCGGCGCAGCCCCTTAGCCTCTTCCGTTTCTTCTGCGGGCTGATTGGCCTCGGATTGGTTGGGTTCATAGCTGGCGCGATCTTCGCCTGGACGTATAATCTAGTTGCTCGTGAGTGACAGCCATGCTCAAGGCCACAACAGAGGTCGTGGATCCTGTTTGCGGCATGACAGTCGTTCCGGACAAAGCGGCTGGAACCGCAACGTACAAGGGCAAGACGTATTACTTCTGTTCGACACAGTGTGTGGCCAAGTTCAAGGCCAACCCGCAGACCTATGTTCGCGAATACGCGGCGCCTGCCGAGAGACCGGCAATGCGCGCACTTGGCTCACATCCTATCGTGCGAGAGCCTGTGGGGCCTCTGTGGGTTGGGCATCAGTCACAGCGTGCCATCGACCAGGCGGCGGTGCACACCGACAGCGTTACCATGGGTTGGGCGGCTCCGTTCCACGATGCCTTGTGTTCCAGCCTCGGCATCGGCCGGAGCTTCCGGCGTGAAACGTTGCGCCTCGCCAACATCGCAACCGGCGACCGTGTGCTCGACGTGGGCTGCGGTACGGGCGTGCTGACGCGTCTCGCTGCTGACGCCGGCGGGCCCCCGGGATCCGCGACAGGTATTGATCCAAGCGCGGCGATGATCACGGGCGCACGGCGGAAGGCGGTGTTCGAGGGAAGCTCCGCGGTGTTTCGGCTCGCCGCAGTGGAGGAGCTGCCATTTGCGGATGGAGCGTTCGACGTCGTCGTTTCAAGCTTCACGCTGCATCACCTGCCACCTGAGGTAAAGCGCATTGGCTTGCGCGAGGTTTACCGCGTCCCGAGGGACGGTGGACGGCTATTCGCGGTTGACATCGATCGGCCGGCGAACGCGCTGTGGTGGCTGTTGGTGTGGCCGCTGCTGTTCACGTCTTCTGCGGCTGCCAATCTGTACGGCGACGTATTAGCCTACCTGCAAAGGGCTGGCTTTGCCCCCGTTGAAGTCCTCGCGCGCAATTGGGAGCTTGTGACGTCGTGGTCAGCGACCAAGCCGTTGGTATCAACAAGTGGCCGCATGAAGCAACGTCCATTTGATGCGTGGCCGGTTCACTGAATAAGGAGCGCCAACATGACTGATCATGAACATGCCGAGCACGATAGGCGGCCATCGTCGGAAGGAAGCTTTTGGGGGTCTCGTACCTTCATCGTGTGGTTGGCGTTGCTGCTCATTGGCGGGTTCCTCCTAGTCAGTGAGCATCGCGCGCACATCCTTGGCGTTGGCCTGTGGCTGCTCATTCTCGCCTGTCCCCTCCTGCACATCTTTGGGCACGGGGGCCACGGTGGACATGGTGAGCAGGCAAGCCCTCGGGCCGGCCCCGATACACGAGGCTCAACCGGAAGCTGGGATGCATCGAAGGGAGAGAAGTCATGACCGAGCAAGCACCGGCTTATGGATTATGGAGCCTCGTGATCATCAACTCGGTGATCTTCATTTTCTTCGCCTTCACCTTCTTCAAGCCGAACACGCCGCGCGACTGGCGATCCTTCAGCGCCTTCAGCGCGTTTATCGTCGCGCTGTTCACGGAGATGTACGGCTTTCCGCTCACCATCTACTTCCTGTCAGGGTGGCTGCAGAGCCGGTATCCCGACGTCGATTGGTTCTCGCACGACGCCGGCCACCTCTTGGAGATGCTGTTCGGCTGGAAGGCGAACCCGCACTTCGGGCCATTCCACCTTCTGAGCTTCGTCTTCATCGGCGGCGGCTTCTATCTCATTTCGAGCGCATGGTCTGTGCTTTACCAGGCACAGAAAAGGCACGCGCTCGCAACGACCGGTCCCTATGCCTACGTGCGCCATCCCCAATATGTCGGCTTCATCATCGTGATGTTCGGCTTCCTGCTGCAGTGGCCGACCATCCTCACCCTTCTCATGTTCCCGGTGCTGGTGTGGATGTACGTCCGCCTCGCGCATCACGAGGAGCGTGATGCGATCGCGGAGTTCGGGGAGATGTACCGCACATACATGCACACTGTGCCCGGGTTCTTCCCCCGCTTGGATCGTCTTTTCACTTACGGCAGTGCGGAAGGGCGCGATCGTGACCGATAAGTACAAGATGCCCGCGAAGCGGGAATTCAAGTTCGATCTGCTCTATTTCATCATCGCCATCTTCGCGGTGTTGCTCATTCGCGATTTTCTCGTCGGACAGGGGCACCTCAAGACAATTCCCTATAGCGAGTTCCGGGAGCTTGTCGACAAGGGCGAGGTGAAGGATCTTGTGATCGGGCCGACGCGCATCACCGGGTCCTTTGCGAGGCCCGCTGACCAAGGACAGCCGCAGCACTTTTCCACAATCCGGGTCGATCCACAGACCGCAGACGAGCTGACAAAGCGGAATATCAAGTTTTCCGGGGAGCCCGAACCGGGCCTCTTCGAGAACATCCTCTCCTGGCTGCTGCCGAGCGTCGGCTTCATTCTCTTATGGCTGCTCCTCATGCGCCCGATGATCTCATCGCAGCACGGCGGCTTGATGAGCATCGGCCACAGCAAGGCAAAGATCTACGCAGAGCGGGACGTCAAGGTGACGTTTGCCGATGTCGCGGGTGTGCCTGAAGCCAAGCAGGAGCTTGCGGAAGTCGTCGGCTTTCTCAAGGACCCGCAGACGTACGGACGACTCGGCGCGCGCATTCCGAAAGGGACTTTGCTGGTCGGCCCACCGGGCACCGGCAAGACGTTGCTTGCCCGCGCCGTTGCCGGTGAAGCAGGCGTTCGTTTCTTTTCCATCACCGGCTCCGAGTTCGTTGAGATGTTTGTCGGCGTCGGCGCGGCGCGCGTGCGCGACCTCTTTGAGCAGGCGCGGGCGCAGGCTCCGGCGATCATCTTCATCGACGAGCTCGATGCGTTGGGGCGGGCGCGCGGATTAGATTATCCGGGCGGTGGCCATGACGAAAAGGAGCAGACGCTCAATCAGCTCCTCGCCGAGATGGATGGCTTCGATCCGAGCCTCGGAATCATTGTTCTCGCCGCCACCAATCGACCCGAAATTCTCGACCCGGCGCTCCTGCGGGCCGGCCGCTTCGACCGACAGGTCCTCGTCGATCGACCCGATCGCAAGGGTCGCGCGGAAATCCTCACCGTACACCTGAGAAAGATCCGGATCGTGCCGGACCTCGACATCGATGCCATCGCAGCATTGACACCGGGATTTACCGGGGCCGATCTGGCGAACCTCGTCAACGAAGCAGCGCTCGTTGCAACCCGCCGGGGCGCGGAGAAGACCACGCTCGAGGATTTTACGCAGGCGATCGAACGCATCGTGGCCGGAATAGAAAAGAAGAGCAGGATATTGACCCCGCGCGAGCGCGAGGTCGTTGCACACCACGAGATGGGCCACGCGCTCGTCGCCATAGCGCTCCCGGGAACCGATCCGGTGCACAAGGTCTCCATCATCCCGCGGGGAATCGGTGCGCTCGGCTACACGTTGCAAAGACCCACAGAGGATCGCTTTCTCATGGGCCGTTTGGAGCTGGCCAACCGCATGGCGGTGCTGCTCGGCGGCCGCGCGGCGGAGAGCATCGTCTTTTCCGAAGTTTCAACTGGCGCCGCCGACGATCTTGCGCGGGCGACGGACATCGCGCGCAATATGGTGGTTCGCTACGGCATGACATCGGAACTTGGTCCGGTCGCCTATGAGCCAGAGCCGGCGACCTTTCTTGTGGGCCAGCATCCAACTTGGCGCCCGCGCGCTTATGCCGACGGAACCGCAGAGGCGATTGACCACGCGGTCAAAGAACTGGTCGACAGCGCGTTCCAGCACGCCGTGGCAATTCTGGAAAAGCACCGGCCACTCCTGGAGCAGTCAGCGAAGCAGCTGCTGAGCAAGGAGACGTTGTCCAAAGATGAGCTCGAGCAAATCCGTAAGAGGATTGCGCTCGATGTCGGACCAGCCGATCAGCAAGCGACGGCGCGCGGCATGAACATCGCGGCAGCCACCCCGCTGAAAGCGACACGATGACCACTGCCAATGCCGAGCACCGCATGGAAACGGGAGGTGGGCGATGACAACCCCTGAAGCAAGCACGACACCAATCGGGCGGCGACTCGCCGCCTTTCTTTTCAACCACGGAGCGCCAATTGTCCTCTCCGGGTTGCTTTTGTACGTGCTCTGGTGGGGGCACTCCCCGCAGCTGCAGACGGTCGACGCGGCCATGTGGCATGTCTCCTGGGTCGGTGTCATTGCCCTTCTCTACATCGCGCTGCAGGCGCGTGCCGTCCTGGCGCAACCGCGTAGCGGCGTCATGCACGCGATGATCGAGATCTTGATCTCGCTCTTACCCCTCTTCGTCGTGGTTTACGCCTTCGTCGATTGGATGCGCGGCGTAAATTTGCTCTCGATCTTTCAGGTGATCGTCATGGTACAGGCGACGATGGTAACGCTCATTGATGTTGTCATCTTCACTTGGTTCTCGCTTAGCTTGAGCAGGCTCTCGGTACACACCATCGACGTACGCTAACCCGAGCTTGGAGGGTCCCATTATGCATGACATGACCGATGGGTGGATGATGTGGGGCATGGGAATCGGAAGCTGGATTGGGCTCCTCATCCTCGTCCTCGTCATCGCCGCGCTCATCAAGTACGTGTTCTTCAGATAGTTCCCTCGATGGTTTCGCCAGTGATTCTTTTCAGCCGAAAACAACCCGTTGTGGGGGCTATCCGCGCCGGAGGCAGGTCGGAAGCCACAGCTACCTTCATTTGATGCCGAATGGCGTCACGGTTTGCTGCGAAGACGCTCCATCGCGCAAATACGGAAACTGCTATTGGAGCACAAAAGGAGAAGTTGAATGAGACTTGTGCCTATTAAGAGTCCGATCATCGGCCTGGCTGCGTTAGCGATCATGGCAGCGTGGAGTCATAGCGCATTCGCGGCCACAGCCGAGGAACGTGCAAAATGCGAGGAGATGGAAAAGCAGATGGGGACCGAGCAACGCCATGAGCACTCACAGGACAAGGGCCAGGGACCGAGCGCGATGAATTTGACGCATGCGCGGTGCAAAGAAATACTCGCAGAGCCCGTCCCCAAAAAGGGCAGCAGGCACGATCACCAATAGAAAAGACGCGAAAGATCACTCCCTTGAAGTCGAGGCGCCACTTAGAAGTGGCGCCTCGAAAGGTATCCGCCAGAGCTGCAGACGGTCGACGCGGCCACGTGGCGCGTCCACTGGGTCGGCCTCCTTGCCGGGCTCCACGTGGCGCTGCAGGCGCGTGCCGTCCTGGCGCAGCCGCTTGGCGGCGTCATGCACGCGACGGATCGAAATCTTGACCTCGCTCCTACCCACTTCGTCGTGATTTATGCCTTCGTCGACTGGATGAGCGGCGTAAATTCGCTCTCGATCTTTGGGTGATCGTCGTCACTTGGTTCTCGCTGAGCTTGAATGAACAAGCAAAGTGTTGACGCAGCAGAAGCTAATTTGTCGTGGCAGCGGGAAGAACGCGGGCAACACGGAAGCCATAGCCTTTGAACCGGTAGTCGGCATAGATCCCGTTGCGGAACGCCGCGTGCATGCTCCTCGGATTGCCGAGCCAGGAGCTACCGCGAAGAACGCGAGAGCAGTTGGGCTCGTCGGGGGCGGCGGAGCCATCCGTGGGAGCTGTCGCGTACGCATTCTCGTTATAACAGTCCTGCACCCATTCCCAGACATTGCCATGCATGTCGTAGAGGCCGAAGTCGTTGGGGTTGAACGAGCCCACAGGTGCCGTCTGCTCGTTGTCCCACCGGCTCTTGCAGCCGTTGCAGTTGGCGTTGTTCTCCCCGAGGTCATCACCCCACGAGTAGCGCGTCATCGTTCCCGCGCGCGCGGCGTACTCCCATTCCGCCTCGGTCAGTAGCCGATACGCCTGGCCAGTCACCCTGTTCAGCCACGGCAGGTATTGCTTGGTGATGTCGTCCCAGGACACGTTGATCACGGGCCGCGCGCCCTGGCCCCATCCCTGGTCGCTGGGTCGATGCGCGCAGCCGCCAGCATCGACGCAGGCGTTCCATTCCGCAAACGTCACCTCAAACCTCGACACCGCAAAAGCCTTTGCGATGATGACCTTGTGCTGAGGACGTTCATCGTCGCGGGCGTCTTTGTCGGCTTCCGGCGATCCCATCATGAAGCTGCCCGCGGGGATGACCACCATCTGCGGGCAGGCCGCGCAGTCCTGGAATACCGTGCCGCTCTTGGTCAGATCCTTGGCTGCAGCTGTCGCTGCCGGCGCCCAACGGTTGTAATTGATGTCGGCGACACCAATTCCCACCAGCAGTGCCAATGCAATTGCGTAAAGCGCCTCCGTGTTGTTGCTGCTGGAATGGATGCGCGACACGGCAATGTTCCCCGCGATCCTAAGAACCTAAGCAGCCCTTCTCAATGTGCATCTCGGCGTGCTTGCGATGGTTGTCGGGTTTGGAGCTTCTCTAGGTTCCGAAGCTTCCAGCATTCCAAAGGGGAACGGTTTCGAGCTGTGCAATGTCGTTGTCCTTGGCCATGCTTAGATAAGCATGAGTATGTCGGCGTAAGTTGATTTGTGTCAAAGAGGCTAAGTGGCTCAAAGAATGACACGGGACTCGCACTGGACAGATCCCAAGAGCGGCGCCGTATACCATGCCGGCTCCGTTGAGCTCCAATTCTCGATCCGATAACGAAAAGGAGCTAGCAACTGCGACTACAGCACTTCAATAGGCGACCGAAAACGGATCAGCGTCCGGGCTTGATGGCGAGGATTCAAATCGGCCTGCCAATTCAATGAGTAGCAGGGCTAGCGGATGCTCCGCCGCGACCGCAATTCCTGCACGGCGACCAGCGCGCGCGCGAGTTGGGCTTCGAGTTCGGTCAGGGCATTCTCCGTTTCCTCCAACGCAACAAATTCCGGCCGTAGCGTCTCGTTCACCAGCTCGATAAGCGAGGCCGAGGCCAGCGTTTGCATGGAAGTGTGGCTCGCAAAGGCTACTAGACCGCCGTCTGTTCGCAGCTCGAGGCCGACGCTCGCGTTGATGAAGACGGTGGCCTCAACGACCTCGCGGGGTAGCACGATCGAAGCCAAAGGGCCCGACGTGTCGGCGAGCCGATAGGTTGCGACGTAGGCGTTGCCGCCGCCATCGAGGGCGAGGGTAAACCGCCCGTCAATCCCGTATGTGCGCCTACTTTCTATAGCTCGTTGCTATGGAGCAGTTCGTCACCACAAATTTTTGTGTCCTCTGAGACGATCACTCGGTCATGACCTCGGCGAAATCTCGCGGGTTTTTGCAGATGTCGGAACATCCGCAAAGGGAGGACCCATGGCGCCACTTCTTAAGCCTGAGGACTGCTGCATACTCTTTATCGATCCTGTGCGGCGGAACGCCGAACGCACCGATCAGGCTGACGGTAGCCAAGACGCACTCATCGGCCGTCACGCGTTAGTCGAGCAGGCTGCCAGGTTCTCGAGGTGCCAAAATTCTTTGCGATCCAAGGGGATGAGGTCGACGAACGAGAATGGATTGCCCAGCCCTGTGATCGCGCCAAACGCCGCATCTACGCTGTCGGCACCGCGGGATCGATGTGGTCCAGCAGCGGGCTCGGGGCGGCGCTCGCTGAAGAGGGTAGGGCTTGCCTCGTGCTCTGCGGCTTTTGGCTCGAACGGAGCGTCACCTTCGCGGCCCTCAATGCCCTTGCCGATGGCTTCGACGTATTCGTGCTTATGGATGCCTGCCCAAGCTGCGACCGACATGCGAAATGCCCCGCCATCGACCGCCTGCTGCAGGCCGGAGGTGTCCCCTTGACAACCGCGCAAATGGTGAGCGAATGGGCGCACGCATCCGGCGCGCGATCGACGTCGGCCTTAAATGCAGCTGTGTGCACCTTGAAGATTGCTCGCTGCCGAAAAGGAAGGTTAAGCGGATCGAAACGTCGTCGCACTATTGCCTCACCGCCTCATGATCCTCTTCAAGACGCTCGCCCTGTTTATCGTGACTGCGATTGCCGAAATCGTCGGGTGCTATCTTCCGTACCTCTGGCTGAAGAAGCAGGGCCCGCTTTGGCTGCTGCCGATTGCGGCAGCGAGCCTTGCTCTGTTCGTCTGGCTCTTGACCCTGCACCCTACTAATTCAGGGCGCGTCTATGCCGCGTACGGTGGCGTATACGTCGCGGTCGCGCTGGTCTGGCTGCGGCAAGTCGATGGCGCAGCTCTCACGGCCTGGGATGTGACGGGCGTCGCCGTCACGCTGCTCGGAATGGGCATCATCGTATGGGGCGGTTGGCAGGCGTGACAGCGCCGCACGGAAAGCCGCCTGACCCCACGCCTGAACCACTATCCCTCAAATGGAGCGGCGAGGCGCTGAGTGTGCGCCGCCCTATTAAGCCGACGATTGCACTTGGGAGCCGTTGCGCGAGGGCCGGGGATCGCATTACCCCACCTGGCGCCCGGGCTCTTTTTCCTAGGCCTGCCTGCCGGCCGGCCACCGCTCTTGCCCCACGGCCACGGCGTCGAATCTGACGGCGTGGGCGGTCGCTTGGGGTGTGGTTCTTGCTGGCGTCACGGTTCGGTGCGTCGGAGGCCGGCGCGTGGAAGCTGAGGGCACCGACGGCACATACATCGTAACCCGTGCAAGGTCGACGCCGGTAAGATTCGCTCGGGATAAAATAGTGCGGTCGAGCTTGGCGTCGGCAAAATTGACGAAGGCAAGGTTGGCTCAGATTTGCCCGAGTAAGTTCGCGCCTGCAAGGTTGCTGCGCTTGAAGTCGAGGTCACTAAGATCCAGGAAGCTGAGGTCTTTACCGGAGAGGTCTACCGGACTTGCAGCGTCGTACAGGGTGGTAACGAGCTTGCGAAGCGCGATGTGGCCCCTCTCGTCGGCCAAGCAATCAGGCTACCGAGGCCGAAGAGCCGTAAGAACACGAGACTGGTACGAGCACCGTATCCGATGGTTCAGCTCTTCACATATTCACATCATGCAGCAACCATTTCCCAACAGAAGATCGGCCTTCTTCTTTTGCTCGTCTGTCAAAACCTCGTAGAGCGCCTCTGTCGCTGGCCTGATCGCTTTCATGCTGTCAACCATGCTCTGCATCGCCTGGGTATGTGCCTCCATGCGCTGCAACGCAGTACCTGACTGCATAGCCTGCATCATACTGGCGTGCATGCCCTGCATGGTCGCCGCTCGCGCTTTCACCGCCTCGACGTAGGCATTCCAAGCCTCCATCTGCGCGTCGGTGATGCCGAGCTCGGCTTTCAAGTAGGTGAGCTGTCCCTCCATCATAGGGCCGTGACCGATCATCATGCCCGGCCCCATCATTCCCCGCCCCATCATGCCCATCGGCATATTCCCCATCATTGGCATCTGACCCATCATCCCATGACCCATCATGCCCGGCCCCATCATCGGCGTCGGTTGGTCTTTGTCCTGCGCCATTGCCCCCGATGCCACCACCGCTGTAGCCAGCAGCGCACCCACTATCAGCCATTTGCGAGTACTCATTGTCCATCCACCTCTCATATTCGACTGGGAACGGAGACCTTCTTCACCTCCGGACGTCACGAGGTGCCACTCGTGCAGCACCTGATGGAAGATATCGGGCAGCCGAATGCAGGAACAAGAGGCGAAGAGCGAAGAGCCCCACAGGGTTTGAGAATCCCCGGAGGGCCAAGACCCTTGCCATGTTGGCTGCAGGCAACGAGGGAGCTAATATTATGTGACCGGGGGGAAGCACCCCGCGCCCACCTGCAGCGATCGGAATATGTACTCCCGCATTCTCATTGCCACCGACGGAACGGAGCTCTCTGATAGGGCAGTCGAACAAGGTCTGGCCCTGGCCGCCAAACTTGGCGCCGACGTCACTGCGATAAACGTGACCGAGCCTCATTCGTCAGCGGTCACCGGAGAGTGGGCACTGGCATTTCCGATAAAGGAATACGACGCAGTCGCAGAGGCGAGCGCGGGACGGATTCTTGGAAAGGTCGCCGAGATGGCCCGCGAGCTAGGCGTCTCATGTAAGACGGTTCACGTCACTCATCACTTTGCTGCCGAGGCAATCGTCGACCAGGCCAATGACCACAAATGTGATCTCATCGTCATGGCATCCCATGGACGTCGGGGCGTTGCTCGTTTCTTTCTCGGCAGCCAGGCCTTGCATGTGCTCACATCCAGCACGATCCCAGTGTTGATCTGTAAATGAACCTGACAATCCCGGCGACACTCGGTAGGCATAGCTAGGTCTAATCCTACGTGAGAAGTCGCTCATCGGTCACTGCAGCGAATCTAGCGTAAGAGCCGCAGCCCATTCGCCACGACCAATAACGAGGCGCCGACGTCGGCGGCAATTGCGCCCCACAGCGTTGCCATGCCGGCAAAGGTCAGCACCACGAACACGGCCTTGACGCCCAGGGAAAAAACGATGTTCTCGCGGATGATGGACAGGGTGCGACGGGAATGACGCACGAGCCAGGGGAGCTTCGCGACATCATCGGTCATGAGCGCGATGTCTGCGGTCTCGATCGCCGCGTCGGAACCGATCGCCCCCATGGCGATCCCGACGTTCGCGCGCGCCAGCGCCGGTGCGTCGTTGACTCCGTCGCCCACCATCGCGACCGTGCCATACGTCTCGACCAACTCCTCGACCTTCCTGACCTTGTCTTCGGGAAGAAGCTCGGAGTGCACCTCGTCAATGCCGACTTCGCGCGCGATCGCTTCGGCTGTGACGCGATTGTCGCCCGTTAGCATCACCACATGCGCGATGCCGGCGGCGTGCAGCTGCTGCATGATCGCACGGGCCCCAGGACGGATCGTGTCGGCCACGGCGATCAGGCCGCACACGTGCCGGGCATTGCCGATGACGATCACGGTTTTGCCTTCCGCTTCCAGTATTTCCGCAGGGCGAGCAACCTCCGGCGCATCCTGGCCGCGCTCCACAACGTAGCGATGGGAACCGAGCCAGAACGGTTCACCATTGAAGACACCCATGAGCCCCTTGCCTTTGAGCAGCGTCACGTCGGTTGCGGGCTCAGGGGCAACGCCTTGAAGCTCGGCGTGGCGGAGAACCGCGCGCGCCAGGGGATGAGTGGACCGAGCCTCGAGTGCCGCGGCACGCGCGAGAAGCTCGGCTTCCGTATGACCGTCGAGGGGAATAACGGTGACGACTTCTGGCTCGCCACGCGTGACGGTCCCGGTCTTGTCCAGGGCAATTGCTTTGAGGCGGGCGGGAAGCTCGATGAAAGCGCCACCTTTGACCAGCACGCCAGCGCGCGCCGCGGCTGTGAGCGAGGCGACGATCGACACTGGTGTAGAGATCACGAGGGCGCAGGGACAGGCAATTACCAGCAGGATAAGCGCACGGTAGAACCACACATGCCAAAGAGCGCCGGTGAGGAGCGGGGGGATAAGGAATACCAACAAGGCGAACGCCATGACGGCAGGCGTGTAGACACGCGCGAAGCGCTCCACCCACTGCTCGGATGGAGCCCTGCGGGCGTGAGCTTCCTCGACCATATGAATGATGCGAGCGAGCGTCGTGTCTTGCGCAATGCGCGTCGTTTCCACCGTGAGCGTCCCGTCGCCATTGATCGTGCCGGCGAACACGTCAGCGCCGACTTCCTTCTCGACGGGCACGCTCTCGCCAGTGATGGGCGCCTGGTTCACGGCGCTCGTGCCTGCTACAACACGGCCGTCGAGCGCGATCCGCTCACCTGCCGGCACGATGAACCGGTCGCCAGTTTTGATCTCGGCGACAGGCACGATGCTTTCGGAACCGTTGACATGGAGAAGGCGGGCGGTTGGCGGTGCGAGGTCGAGGAGTGCGGCAATCGCACGACGCGCGCGGGCGACGCTCCAGCTCTCGAGCGCCAATGATAAGGCGAACAGGAAGGATACCGTAGCAGCCTCGAACCACTCACCGATTGTCATGGCTCCGACAACGGCAACGGTCATCAGGAGATTCATGTCCGGGCGCAGATTACGCGCCGCGTACCACGCTTTGACGACGACGAATCGCCCGCCGAAGAGAACTGCGGCGAGGTAGGCCGCGACCTCAGGCCATGGCATGGGCTGACCAGCGTGACCGCTAAGGAGTCGCCAGGCCTCGAGGAAACCGCCTGCGAGTACAATGTGGAGGACCAAGCCCAGCAGCACACAGGCGCCGCTCGCCGCAGTGAAGAGCATCTGCTGGCGGCGGTGGCCGTAGCTTTCATCCTTCCTTGTGTACTCCTCCCATGGTAGCGCGCTCATCCCGGTTCCGGCGACCGCCTTGATGATCGATCCGTCAGGCACGTCGAACGCACTGTCAGAGACCGTCATGCGCCCGTTCAGGACGTCGAAGGCAAGCCTATCTGCGCCGCCGACGAGCGGGCCGAGAGCTTGCTTGAGCGCCGCGACTTCTTCCGCGCAGTCCATGCCATGAATCTTAAAGAGGCGGCCAGGCCGGACCGCGGTGGTGCGGCCAATGCTCGCCTCGGAGCTGCAGCAGCCGGCTGCGCCGTATTGGTCTGGAGGCTGGTCGATGTTATGGCCCGGTTGGACTTGCATCATTGGAGTTCAGGTCTCGGACTTGGTTATCTGTCCTGTCGAAGATAAACTGGGCGTCCGAACCGTGACAGCATCGAACAGTCCTGACAGCCGAGGTGCGGGCTCTCTGTAGACCACCAGCTTACGCCGCCCTATTTGCGAGCGTACTTAACGAGGTGCGCGCAGAACGCCTTCAGCGTCGTCTTACTGACGTGATGTTCGATACCTTCGGCATCGGCGGCGGCCGTCTCGGCATCAACGCCGAGGGAGATGAGCAAATCATGTACGATGGTATGACGAGCGCGTGAAGCTGCCGCAACCTTCCGACCTTTGTCAGTCAGGAAAATGGCTCGGTAGCGCTCGCTGGTTACGAAGCCGTCGCGCTTCAGGCGCAGGATGGTGTTGTTGACGGTCGCCTTGGTGACGCCAAGCCGCTCCGCCAGATCGACGAGCCGCGCTTCGCCTTTCTCAGCAATGAGCTCAGCGATGAGCTTGACGTAGTCCTCCGCAAGCTCCGTCTGATGGGCGGCACGAACGCGCTTGTATCGGGCGGGGTGCGCCGCCAAGCGCGTGTCATGGGTCTTTTTGCATTCCATAGGGACCTATTCCCAGCAGATTATGCAGCCCGCGCGGTTTCTGGATGGACCGGAAGTTCCAGGGTCACCTTCAGCCCGCCTAGGTCAGATTGGTCGAGCTGCACCGACCCGTTATAGAGCTGCGCCAAGTCACGCACGATGGTGAGACCAAGACCCGAACCTCCTGAGGTTTTGCGCCACTGTTCACCAATGTTAAAGACCACGTCCCATGCCTCGGGCGGGAGGCCGGGCCCGTCGTCCTCGACAACGATGCCGATGAATGTTCGCGGACCTGACTCCTCCACGGCGATGCGAACAATATGCTTGGCATGCTTGCACGCATTGTCGACGATGTTGGCCAGCATCTCGCTCAGATCCTCGGCGTCGCAAGCAACCGTGGTGCCGGAAGGGACGACATTGTCTATGCGAATACCTCGCTCGTGATAGAGGCGCTCCATCGCATGAACGATGACCTCCGTCGCCGTCGATAGCGACGATGCCTGCCCTGGCTTGGCACGAGAGGCGGCAGCCCTAGCACGAGCGATCTGATAGTCGATCTGGCGCTGCATGCGTCGTGCATGATCTAAGATGAGTGTAGCCGTTTCTGCCTCGCCCCTTTCGCGAAGGCGATGCGCCTCGTCCACCAGGATGGCGAGCGAGCTTTTCAAGCCGTGTGCCATGTTCCCGGCCTGTGTGCGAGCGCGCACCATCTGCTCTCCCGAGTTGGCGAGAAGACTATTCAGGTCATCGATCAATGGTTGCACTTCGTCAGGGAAGGCACCACTAATCGCGATCGCCTCTCCCTTCCGCAATCGCGCGAGCGCCTTTCGCAACTGGCCAAACGGATTCATGGCGTACAGCAGAAGAACGGCGGCGGCAGCGATGAGCGAGATCGCGAAGCCCCCGAGCGACCAGAGAAGCACGTAGTTGAACTTCTGCATTTCGCGATCGAGTGCGTTCCTATCGTTGCCGACAATGATGCGCGTCGGCGCCTCATCCTGACCGAGCCAACGTAGGCGCTCAGCGATCATTAGCTTTCCGGTAGGGCCATCGATCTCGTACGTATGGGTTTGTGCGTCCTCACCCGCGCCAGCAGGCACCTTGAGCATCGGCCCCTCGAGAGAGGGCGAACGAGCGAGCACGGTGCTGTTCTTTTGAATCTCCCAATAGGCACCTGAGAGATGAGCACTGTATCGGGGATCGCTCAGCGGTCGCTCAAGCTTCACCTGCCCATCCGAACCCGCTTGGATAAGCCGCTCGAGTTCGTCCAGACTGACATGCAGCTGATCGGCATACTGCGTCAGCAGAAACTCTTTGAAGACGGCGGAAAGCAGCACTCCCGCCGCAGCGACGCCGATGGCGATCCAAACTACCGCGCCAACGATGAGACGCATCCTGAGGCTACGCATTCGACGTCAGTCCATCCGATAACCGAGCCCACGGACCGTCGTGATGAGGTCGCGCCCGAGCTTCTTGCGCAGCCGCGCGATATAGACCTCTATGGTGTTGGACTCTGCACTGTCATCAACACCGTAGAGATGCTCCGCAAGTTCCTCCTGGGTCACGATGCGCCCGACCCGTAGCAGAAAATAAGTCAACATGCGGAGCTCCAGAGCAGTGAGTGCAACCGACCGTCCGTGCACGGTTGCCTTGCCGGAAATCGTGTCGAGCGCGATGTTTCTGTGGCTGAGGAGAGGGTGAGCAGCGCCGGAGCTCCGGCGCGTCAAGGCATGAAGGCGCGCCACGATTTCCGGCGTGTGGAACGGCTTGGCGATATAGTCATCGGCCCCGGCGTTGAGTCCCTTCACTTTCTCGGTCAAGGTTCCGCGTGCCGTGAGAATGAGCACCGGCATTCTCACATTTTCAGCACGCCACATCTGGAGGACACTTAGACCATCCATCCCTGGTAACCCTAAGTCGAGTATTGCGGCGTCGAATTTCTGATCGCGCCCCAGCATGTAGCCGTCGTCTCCGTTGGACGCGCGATCGACGATGAAGCCCGCCGCCTTCAGGCCCCTGGCAAGGCGGACAGCGATCTCCTCATCATCCTCGACCAGCAAAATGCGAATGGCGACCCCTCCGGTTCGACGGGGGTATGATGCACGTTCGGATCATACCAGGGGAGCTGAGGTTCATCATATTCACTGAACGTGACCTCATAGCCGCAGGGCTTTTCAGGTGGGTTTCAGCTTGGTGTGCAATTCGCCTCCTGAAGAGGTACCCGATGAGACTCGTCCTAGTTACGGCACTTGCCGCAATTTCATTCGGTGTACTCCTTGCAGTCCCGAACCATGTAGAAAGCTGCGAGAAGCCGGCGCTCGCCAAGCCGACAACAGGGGAGAGGAATGTTCGGAGCCCGCATAACCTGAGAGGCGATCGTGATCTGCACTGCCACAACACGCGCCGCGTTGGTATGAAGTGCCATCGAGGCAGCATCTATAACGGCCCTCGCTGAGGCTTGGCTGCACGCCAGCGGTGCTGCTTTCAAGATGGTAAAGTGTGTGCTCGATTTCGCCGCCTCCTCGCAGCGCCAACGATTGAAGAAAATGATTTTCGATGATGTCGCATTCGGCACTTCTCTAGCTGCCACTATGGCCCGGGCTTACGACGAAGCCTGCGCGGCGTTGCGCGATCAGAACGTGGAACTATCCGAGGCTGCGCGAAAGCTGATGGCCCTCAGGATCATGACAGCCGTGCAGGGCGGCGAGCGCAACCGCGAGCAATTGGCACGTCTCGCAGCTGCCGTTGTCTACGATGCTTCGCAATAGGTGACCGAAGACCAGGGGCGAGGCCACCAACAAGCCTCGCATCGACGACCGACTGCCATGAGGGGGGGCGAACATGATCAGGTGCCACGAATCGTTGGCCGATATGGTGAATTTGGAGGCCGCAGCAAGTTTAGCCATGTGGCGGGGTGGCGACAATCGGCCAGGCAATCCGCGCGACTTCGCTGTTTCGCTTGAAAATGAGGCCATTCATGCCCATTAGCGTAAGCGAGGTGTTAGCAGGATTCGTTCCAATGGGGTTTTGGCGGCGCCTGGTCGCTACCATCCTTCTGCTCGTTTTCATTCCCGCCAGCATCGCGGCGGGGTTGCCGCTGGTCTACTGCCTTGGCGCTGATGGCCACCGGGCGATTGAACTTGTCCAGAACGCACCTCACCATGGGGCACGGCATGTTCGTACAGCTGTCGATCATTCTGATCACGGTGCAGTGCTGGAAGGGTCGGACGATTGCGTCGACTACAAGCTTGTAACGCTCAACGGCCTTCCGCAGCGATCCTCTGATCTTAAGCACGCCGTGACAAGGCTGCCACCTGCGCCCGCATCGATCGCAACTTACAGGGAACCAGCGATCGATGACGGCTACACAAGTATGCACCTTCGACCGAGTTGGGGATACGAGCGCTCGGTCGACCGACTGGTGTCGCACAGAACGACCGTTCTACGGATCTAGACCCGGGCGGAACTTTAGTCTGGCGGCCTCCGGATAGGAGGACGTCGCGCTTGAGTACGCATCCGGGAGCAAACATGGCACGCCGATACGGCGCCACAAGCCGAGCAAGTATCGCAGTATTGACCTCTGCCCTAGCCGGTTGCGGCGGCTACACGGAGACTTTTGTCGTGCCGGAAGCGGCGCAGGGGGTCACCTATGGCTGGCAGACATCCGCTCCGCCACCTCCGGAAACGGGTAGTGTGCCGTCCCCATCGGGGACGATCACCTTCGGCCACGCAGTCAATGGCGCGGTCGCCTACAGCCCCGCGATGAAGGCGGCCTACGCCGAGATCGAGGCCAAGCATGGCGACGCCTTCCAGGCATCGCGGCGCCTCAATCCCGAGCTGGCACTGAACCTCGAGAACCTACCGAATTCCGGCGGCATCGCCAAAGACGACTCGAGCGAAAGCCTCCAACTCTCGCAAACGCTCGAGCTGGGGGGCAAGCGCCTGGCGCGGCTGAACGCAGCAAATCTCGAGGCATCAATCGCCGGCTGGGACTACGAGGTGACGCGCCTTCAGGCCGCCACGGATGCAGCGCAGCTCTTTGTCGACGTTCTCGCCGCCCAGGAGCGCGTGGCAATCCTACGCGATTTCGTGAGCGTGTCGCAGAAGACCCAGGCAGCGGTCGACGCACGCGTCAAAGCGGGCCGCGCGAGCCTGATCGAGCTTGACCGAGCGAAAGTCTCTGTTGCCAACGCCCAGGCTGCACTGGCCGCCGAAGAGGCGCGCCTGGCAGCTACCCGCGATCAATTGGCGACCCTTTGGGGAAGCAGCCACGCAACCTTCTCGCGGGCGGCGGGGCGCCTGGGAGCCAACCGCAGCGCGCCTTCCCTCGAGGAGGTTAGGGCCTTCCTCGATGCCAATCCGTCTTTGGCGCGTTGGGGGGATACCATTGGACATCGTTATGCGGTGCTGGAGGTGGAGCGATCAAAGGCGATTCCGAACGTGACCATCGGTGCGGGTGTCCGGCGCTTTGAAACCGACGATTCTTCTGGCATGATTGCCGCCGTATCGCTTCCGCTGCCGCTCTTCGACCGCAACGAAGGCGCGATAGCAGCCGCGCATCATCGGATAGCCAGGGCGGAGTTCGATGCGCACGCGGCGCGCACGCAGCTGACCAACACACTCATCGGTGCGCTTGGAGCTCTGGCGGCCGCCGATGCGCAAGCCAAGGCTATCGAAAGCCGGGTGCTACCAGCCGCCCAGTCGGCCTTCGACCGAACGCGCACGGGATATCAGGAAGGAAAGTTCGACCTCCTGAACGTGCTCGATACGCAACGCACCCTGTTTGAAGCGCGCCGCGAGTTCGTCAACGCGCGCGCGGACTACGAAAAGGCCCGTGTTCAGGTCGAAGCGCTTATCGGGCGCGATCTGAACGGCCTCGGTAGGTGAGTATCGCATGACACGAACGACAAAACTGTTTACTGGCCTCGCCCTTATTGGGCTGCTCGCTTTCGTCGGCTTTCGCGAAGTCTCGAAAAGCTGTGGCGGCGCCCCTGCCACGAGCGGACATAGTCACGAGGAGGCCCACGAACCCGACAAGGAGGGCTTTGCAACGCGTGTCTGCGAAGCCGGTTTCTTCTCAGCATTGGGCGAGAAGCTCGGCCTCCATGACAGCAGCGGTGCAACAGCGGCGGTCGGTGCAGCCAAGGATGACGACGGGCACGTACACGGCGCCAAGGAAGAGGACGGACATACGCACGGAGCCGAAGCCGATGGCCATGAGAAGGAGCCGGATAGGCATGAGCACGGCGCAAACGAGCCTGAAGGCCACAAACATGTGGGCGAAGGCGGCCACGCACACGGCGAGAAGGAAGCCGAAGGCCTAGTCAAGCTAACACCTGAGCAGATTAGCGCCGCCGGGATCGAGAGCGCACCTGTAGAGGCGACAACGCTGATCAAGGAGATCAGCGTTCCCGGACGCATCGCGCTGAACGCGAACAAGCAGGCCGAGATCGTTCCCAAGCTGTCCGGGACGGTCGCGACCATCAACAAGCGGCTCGGCGAGGCGGTAACCAAAGGCGACGTGCTCGCGACCCTTGAAAGCCGCGAGATGGCCGATGCGAAATCACAGTACCTCGAGGCTTGGCGCGCCGAGGAGCTGGCAAAGTCCGTCTTCCAGCGCGAGGAGAGACTGTGGAAGCTGAAAGTAACTGCCGAGCAGGAATACCTCAACGCTAACAATGCGTTCGAGATGGCCAAGATCCAGCTGGAGCTGGCGCATCAGAAGCTGCACACGATGGGCCTCGAGGAACAGGATATCGATGATGTCATCAAGCCGGCGGAGCAGGAGCAATCGTTCCGCACTTATGAGATCCGCTCACCGATCTCAGGACGGGTAACCGCACGCAACCTCGTCCTCGGCGAGATGGTCTCCACCAGCACTGAAATCTTCAACATCGCCGACCTGTCGACGGTGTGGGTCGATCTTGCCGTGCAACCTGCCGATTTGCCGTTCGCCAAGGAAGGCCAGGAAGTGATCGTGAGCGGCGCGGGGCGCACGGCGCGCGGCAAGATCGTTGCTCTCAGCCCGGTGATCGATCCGGAGACTCGGTCGGCGCGGGCGATCGGCGAGGTCGACAACGCCAATGGTGAATGGCAGCTTGGCGATTACGTGCGCGCGCAGCTCATCTCTGGCCGACAGTCCGTCGACATCGCAGTGCCGCATGAGGCCATTCAGACCATCAATGGGCAAAAATCTGTCTTCGTGAGTGAAGATGGAGGCTTCAAAGCTCGGGCTGTAACCACCGGCCGGGAGGATTCGCACCACGTCGAAGTACTATCCGGGCTCAAGCCAGGCGAGACCATTGCCGTCAAGAAAACCTTTGCGCTCAAGGCCGAGCTCGGCAAGGCCGAAGCCGAGCACGAGCACTGAGGAGCGCGGCAATGATAGAGAAAATCCTCAACTTCTCGGTCGCACAGCGCTTCCTGGTCGTGCTCGCGGTCGCCGCCGTCGCAGCGTTCGGCATCAAATCGCTGTCTCAGCTGCCGATCGATGCCGTGCCTGATATCACCAACAATCAGGTGCAGATCAACACGGAAGTCCCAGGATTATCGCCATTCGAAATCGAGAAGAACGTCACGTACCCAATCGAGACAGCGCTCGCCGGTATCCCGGGCCTTTCCTACACGCGCTCGCTGTCGCGCAACGGGTTCTCGCAGGTCGTTGCCGTCTTTGACGACAACGTCGACATCTATTTTGCGCGCACCCAGGTCGCGGAACGTCTCGCCCAGGCCAAGGGAAATCTACCCGTTGGCGCCGAGCCGCGGATGGGGGCGGTGTCGACTGGCCTCGGCGAGATCTACATGTGGACGGTGCACTACAAGCACCCCAATGGTAAGGGTGCCGAGATCCGCGATGGTCAACCCGGGTGGCAGAGCGACGGGAGCTATCTCACCCCCGAGGGCGTGCACCTGCGCAAGGATTTCGAGCTGGCGACCTACCTGCGCACGGTTGAGGACTGGATTATCCGCCCGCAACTCAAGGGAGTGCTGGGTGTCGCCGAAGTGGACGCGATCGGCGGCTTCGAGCAACAGTACCAAGTTCAGCCGGACCCGGAGAAGTTGCTCTCCTACGGGCTTTCTTTCCCGGACGTGATCGCCGCACTCGAACGCAATAACACCAGCGTTGGCGCCGGCTATCTCGAGCAGCGGGGCGAATCCTATGTTGTGCGTGCGGATGGAAGGCTGGAGACGATCAAGGACATTGGCAACGTCATCGTCGCCAACAAGAACGGAATACCTGTCTACCTCAAGGATGTCGCCGACGTAGGTATCGGGCGCGAGTTGCGCACGGGCTCCGCGAGCGAAAATGGCGACGAGGTTGTCGTCGGCACGGCTATGATGTTGAAGGGAGGCAACAGCCGCACCGTATCACACGCCGTGGATGCGAAGATCACGGAAATCAACAAGTCGCTTCCTCCCGACATCGGCATTCAGACGGTACTGAACCGCACCTTGCTTGTCGACGCCACGATCAAGACGGTGGCGAAGAACTTGGCCGAAGGCGCCCTTCTGGTCATCGTTGTGCTGTTCTTGATGCTCGGCAACCTGCGTGCGTCACTGATTACAGCGCTCGTAATCCCCATCACCATGCTAATGACGATCATTGGCATGGTGCACACCGGCATCTCGGCGAACCTAATGAGCCTCGGTGCTCTCGATTTCGGCCTTATCGTCGACGGTGCGGTGATCATCACGGAGAACGCGATCCGCAAGCTCGCTGAACGACAGCATCACGAAGGTCGGCTGTTGAGGCTCGATGAGCGTATGCACGAGGTGATGGTCGCAAGCAAGGAGATGATTCAGCCGACCGTCTTCGGTCAGATCATCATCATTACCGTTTATCTGCCCCTGCTCACCTTCACAGGCGTAGAAGGCAAGATGTTCGAGCCGATGGCTTTGACGGTCATCATCGCACTGCTTTGCGCCTTCGTGCTGTCCCTGACCTTCGTTCCGGCGATGATCGCCATCTTTATCTCTGGGAAGGTGGAAGAGAAAGAGAACTTAGTGATCCGCGTGGCGAAGGCTCGCTACGCCCCGATGCTGCGGGCCGGGCTCGCCGACACTGGTTTCGTCATCCTCGTTGCGATCGGCTTTTTCGCCATCTCGATGTTCCTGTTTACGCGGCTCGGACAGGAGTTCATTCCGACGCTCGATGAGAAGAACCTGGCTATGCACGCGATGCGCATACCCTCCACGTCGCTCAGCCAGTCGACTGACATGCAGCTCCAGGTCGAGACTGCGGTGAAGAAGTTTCCTGAAGTCGCCTTCGTTTTCTCCAAGACAGGCACTGCGGAAATGGCGTCGGACCCGATGCCACCGCACGTCTCCGACACATTTATCATGCTGAAGCCGCAGGACGAGTGGCCCAATCCATACGAGACGAAGGCAGAGCTCATCGACCGCATTGCCAAGGCGGTGGGCCTGCTGCCGGGCAACAACTACGAATACACGCAGCCTATTCAGATGCGCTTCAACGAGCTCATTGCCGGCGTGCGCAGCGATGTCGCCGTGAAGGTATTCGGCGACAAATTCGAGCAGCTGGGAGACACCGCCAACAAGATCGCCGGCGTGTTGCGCTCCGTGCCGGGTGCCGCGGACGTCAAGGTCGAGCAGACCACGGGTCTGCCGATGCTGAACGTCAAGCTGGATAAGGCGGCGATCGCCCGCAACGGCCTCAATGTCGGCGACGTGCTTGATGTTATCTCGATTGCCATTGGTGGGCGCGAGACCGGTTTGGTCTTCGAGGGCGATCGGCGCTTCGACATCATCGTTCGCCTTCCGGACAACCTGAGAGAAGACCTCGAAGCCTTGCGAAACCTTCCGGTTGCGCTTCCTTCGGCTGCCGGTGGCCGTCCGAACTTCGTGCCGATCAAGACGCTGGCGAGTTTCAATATTGAGGAAGGTCCCAATCAAATCAGTCGCGAGAACGGCAAGCGCCGGGTGGTGGTGCAGGCCAACGTCCGCGGTCGCGACATTGGCTCGTTTGTCGCGGAGGCTCAGGCAAAGATCGACGCGCAGGTGAAATTGCCGCCGGGCACTTGGATCACTTGGGGCGGCCAGTTCGAAAACCTGCAGGCCGCTCAGAGCCGGCTTCTGATCGTTGTGCCCGCGTGCTTCTTCGTGATCTTCCTGATGCTGTTCACCGCGCTCGGCAACGTGCGCGAGGCCCTGCTCGTCTTCTCCGGCGTGCCGCTTGCGGTATCGGGCGGCATATTCACGCTGTATTTCAGCGGCATGCCGTTCTCGATATCGGCTGCCGTCGGCTTCATCGCGCTCTCCGGCATCGCTGTGCTCAACGGCCTGGTGATGGTCACCTACATCAATCAGCTGCTGGAGCGGGGCTTGCCGGGGGAGCAGGCCATCTTCGAAGGCGCGATGACGCGCCTGCGTCCGGTGCTCATGACGGCGCTCGTCGCCTCGCTCGGATTCGTGCCCATGGCGCTGGCAACCGGAACCGGCGCGGAGGTGCAAAAGCCGCTGGCGACGGTTGTGATCGGCGGCCTGATCACGGCGACGCTGTTGACGCTCATTGTGCTGCCGGCCCTCTACAAGAGGTATATCCTGGTTGAGGAGGTTGCTCTGCAGCCAGCAGCCGAGGGCCAGCCCGCAGAATGAGTGAGCGTATCGCCACGGCTATCGTGATGTTCGGCATCACGATAGCCGTGGCGCGTGCGGCAGACGTTGCATCGCATCGGCCCATACGACCAGAATATCGCATCGTCGAAACTGTCTCGCTGGCGCCGCCAATGAATATCGAGCTCACCGACGCCTCACCGAGTCTTTCACTGCGGAAGCGGATGCTGAGCAGGCGGGCCTACGACCTCGGTGTTGAATACACCCGCCGCGGAGATTTGGCTCGCGCCTTTGAGCAGTTGACCACCGCCATCCGGTTCGATCCCGACAATGCGATCGCCTATGCGGCACGCGCAAATGTTCGCTCGTTGCGTGGTGACAGCATGGGCGCCATCGGCGACGCGGATTATGCCGTCGCGCGCTCGCCCCGACCTTGGCCGCTGCCTATTACCATCGCGGCCTGATCTACGCGCGCCTTCGCATGTGGGCAAGCGCCGCCGATGACTACTCGGCGGTAGCGTTCCTGGATCCGGATTTCGGGGAAGGCCTGGTCTTCGACAATCTCGGTATCGCCCAGATGGTGCAGGGAAAGTTCGCCGAAGCGATCGTCAGTTTCTCGCGGGCGATCGGGCGCAGCAAGGTTCCTGCGATGTCGTACTTCAAGCGTTCTCTTGCATATCAAAAGACGGGCCAACTGGACGCCGCGATATCGGATATGAATGCGACGATCCAATCGCTACCCAGATATGCCGAGGCGCACCACCGGCGCGCCCAGCAATTTCTCCGCAAGGGCCTCGATGGCCTAGCACTCATCGACCTCAATACCGCTCTCGAGCTTGACCCCGATGATCTCTATGCGCGAGCAGACAGAGCGCTGCTGCATGAGCGACTCGGGAACACGCAGGCCGCGCAGGATGACTTCAGGCGCTTCGCCGAGAGCTCCCGTGCGGACCCCCGCAGCTTAGACCGCGAAGCGCATTTAGACTTCTCAAGGTGACCACAAGAAGAGCGGGCGAGCCAGTTCAGTTTCGTTTCAGCTGAGCGCCAGAAAAACATCCAACTCTGCTCTTATTCAGCTCCGTCTCAGGTCGATGAATTGCCGGTGAATGCACCTTTCAGCATCGAGACATCCGGCGGCCGATAAGAATTGCGTGCCGACCACGAGAGCCGGCGGAACAAGAAAATCGATCAGAGGAGAATCTCTCATGGCACGCACACCCACACTTGTCGCCCTAAGCCTTCTGACGCTCGCGGCTGCTGCCGGTCTTGCATCGAGCGCACAGGCAGGTGAGTACGGCAGAGCTGGTTACAGCTCCGGCCATCACGACCGGGGGTACGCACGGCACGGCTATCGCCATAACCGCGGCCACGTGCGCACGCGTTGGTCCAGCGACCGCTGGTTCAGGTATGCGCGGCGCGGACACCGGCACGGTCACTCGCGTCACTGATGAGCGAGGCCCGCAAGCAAGTTCGTAGACTACTGTCTGAATCCCGAGCCGAGAGCCCGTAGGCGCTCTCGGCTCACAGCAAGAGAGCAAAGGAAAGGTCGAACATGATGAAAGTGAGCATGGTGACTGCCGCCCTCGTGATCGGATTGGCGGCGCCGGCCATTGCCGGCGAAGGCCACTGTCATGAGGATATGGGCACGGTCGACAAGGCTATGGCCAGCGCGAAGTTGAATGATGCCGACATGGCTACGGTGAAGGCGGCGCGTGCGAAAGCAGAAGAGCTGCATACTGCCAAGAAGGAAGAAGAATGCGAGGCGGCACTGAAGGACGCGCAGAAGCTGCTCGGCATCAAGGACGCTCACAGTCACTAGCTCAGCGCCTTTCGCCGTCTTTGCGATCTCCACGCGTCCAGGCCCCTAGGGCCTGGACGTTGCATCGTGCTGCCCCTCACAACCGTAACGCATCTGAACGATGATTTAGTCGTTCAGGTAGGTTTCAGCTTGGCGTGCAACTATCATGGCCGCGAGTGTCGAACGCTGGCTGCTCCCCGAGCTCGGCGTCCTTCGCTAGCGGCCAAGCGCTATTTCTGAGGAGGAACGTCAATGCTGAATGTGATTAGGGCGGGCTGTCTTGTCTGTGCGTTGGGGCTAACCGCAACGTCGCTTTACGCGGCTCCCGTTGCTCCACCGCGTACGGTCACCGTCGAGAATGGCATGGTGCAAAAGGTTCATCGGCGCCATCATCAGCATAGGCATTTCAGGCATTATCGCCGCCATCGGCATTTCCCGTTCTACGCTGCGCCCTTCTACGGATTCCGCCATTGGCACGGGCACCACCGCCATCATCACCATGGCCACCACCACCACTAGTCGTGCGTACGCCCCGCGGCGGCAAAGGCCGCTGCGGGAACCGTAATTCAAGGCGGCAAGGTCGCTGTGCCTCTCTTACCCTTCGGGCACTGGCAGTAACTCCCGCTGCATCTTGCGTGCGATCGCCGCCGTCGCGGTGGGGCGTGGGCGTTTGCAGTTCCGGAGGGGAACAGAGGCTATCTATCGACGCGTTTAGAGTTGCCTGCGAGCCTCAGAAAAGGATCATTCGTCGAAGAGGTCAGGACAAGGGTTCGCAGCGAGGTTGAGTTGCCGGCCGGCTATTGGATCCACTACGGCCGCACGTTCGAACAGCTGATCTCCGCTAGCACACGCCTGCAAATCGTCATACCGGCCGGCGTGGGCTTCATTGCTTTGTCAGGTGTTGCCGTGCTCAACGGCCTGGTCATGCTATCGTTTATCTCCCGACTCCAGGTGGTCTGCTCCCCTAAACCGATGCCAAGCTGAGTGAGCGAATCCGGCTATTTCCACCTGATTGAGGAGAGAAGGGAATGGCACGGAAGCGGTACACGACAGAGCAGATTATCGGGCTTCTGCGGGAAGCTGAGGTCGGCCTCGGACAAGGGCAGGCGATTGGCACGATCTGCCGGGGCATCGGCATCTCAGAGCAGAGCTACTATCGTTGGCGGCGTGACTACGGTGGGTTGAAGCTCGATCAGGCCAAACGCCTCAAGGATCTCGAACGTGAGAACGACCGTCTGAAGAAGGCGGTGTCCGAGCTGACGCTCGACAAGCTGATCCTCAAGGAAGCCCTCGAGCGAAAATATTGAGCCCTTCTCGGAAGCGGGCGTGCGTCGAGCACGTCCGCTCTTGTCTTCCCATCTCGGAGCGTCGCGCGTGCGCTGTCGTAGGCCAGCCGCGTGCGACGCGGAGACGACGCCTCAAGACATCTGACGACGAAGCAGCGCTGACGGCCGATATCGTGCGGCTGGCGACCCGCTATGGCCGCTACGGCTACCGCCGCATTCGCGAGATGCTGGTCGCCGAGGGCTGGCGGGTCAACGTCAAGCGCGTCTATCGCATCTGGCGCCGGGAGGGGCTCAAAGTGCCGACGAAACAACCGAAACGGGGCCGCCTATGGCTCAACGATGGATCGAGCGTTCGTTTGAGGCCCGAACGGCCGAACCACGTCTGGTCCTACGACTTCGTCCAGGATCGCACCCGGGACGGACGCGCCTTCCGCATGCTGGTCGTGCTCGACGAGTTTACCCACCGATCCCTGGCGATTGTCGTTGCCAGACGGCTGAGAGCCGATGACGTGCTCCAGTGCCTGACCGATCTCTTCGTCACCCATGGACCGCCCGAGCACATTCGCTCCGATAATGGCCCCGAGTTCGCGGACACGGCCGTGCGGGACTGGTTGGGCCGGATCGGCGTCAAGACGCTCTTCATCGAGCCAGGCAGCCCGTGGGAGAACGGCGATTGCGAGAGCCTGAACGCCAAGCTCCGCGACAAGCTCTTGAATGGCGAAATCTTCACGACGATGCGGGAAGCGCAGGTGCTGATCGAAACCTGGCGGCGGCACTACAATGCCGTCAGACCGCACTCATCGCTCCGTTACCGGCCACCAGCTCCGGAAGCGATCTTGCCGCCAGCAGCTGGTCTGCCCTACGCTCCGCTTCGGCCAGAGCAGACGCTGGCCGAACACGGCCCGGTTCTAACTCAGAGCCTGGTATCGTGGTGAGGGGCAGGCCACTGGCGTATTCTCCCGATCCCGATGGTAGACCGTTGCCGTGAACGCCAGCGCAGGGGAGATGTCTGCGTCAACGAGGTAAACTGATCGGCGGAGAAAAGCATCATTGTCGGAGCTTGATGGCGACGATACCGAATTGGCATGCCAATTCGGTAATTAACGAGGACTAGCCGATGCTCCGCCGCGACCGGAATTCCCGCACCGAGACCAGGGCTCGCTCAAGTTGGGCCTCGAGTTCGGTCAGAGCGTTCGGCGTTTCTTCCAGGGCAATAAACTCCGGCCGTAGCGTTTCGTCCACCAGCTCGCTAAGCGAGGCGCAGGCCAGCGTTTGCATAGAAGTATGGCTCGCAAAGGCCAGCAGACTGCCGTCAGTTCGCAGCTCAAGGCCTATGCGGGCATTGATGAAGACGGCGGCCTCAACGACCTCACGGGGTAGCACGATCGAAGCCAAGGGGCCCGACGTGTCGGCGACCCGATAGGTTGCGACGTAGGCCTTGCCTCCGCCATCGAGGGTGAGGGTAAGCCGCCCCTCAACCCCATGCTTGCGCGTCCTGTCCATGTTTTGCCCAACGGCGAATGTCTCGGTCTCGCGGGGACCCTGCCCAGCCCGATTTTCTTTTGCCCACTTGCGGCAGACGAAAAGTCCTCAAGAATTATCACAGTCACAAAGTAATAGGAACTATCGTTCCTGGAACGATAATGCCTAAACAAGTTCCATCTCTGCCATGGACCTCAAGGAGGTCATGGCCGTGAACCTGCGTCAGGCGCGTCATGACCGGGATTTGACGCAAGAGGAGCTGGCGCATCGCGCCGGCATCAGCTCGCGCTACATCGGGAAGATCGAGAGTGCCAAGGTATCGGCCAGTGTCACGGTGCTCGGCCGACTGGCCATGGCGCTCGACATCGATCCATGCGAATTAATTCGCGCGAAAAGACCACGCCGCTGAAGCAATTTGAGAAACCATCGGCAGCGCGCGAGATGCTGCGTCTCAGGACATGGCACAATCGGCAAAAAAGAATGCTCTTGGCAATGTGGCCGCGACCAGCATCAGCGCCACCCCCATCCATGGTCGCGCCGGTCAGAGGAAGGTCTGCACCCGTCAGAGCGTGTCAACGGATCATTGGCTACCGCACTATCCCTCACCACACAAATTTTTGTGTCCTCTGAGACGATCCCTCGGTCATGACCTCGGCGAAATCTCGCGCCCTTTGCTGATGTTCCGACATCTGCGAGGGGAGCACCCATGGCGCCACTTCTTAAGCCTGAGGACTGCTGCATACTCTTTATCGACCCCACACGGCGCAATGCCGAACGCACCGATCAGGCTGACGGCGGCCAAGACACACTCATCAGTCGCCACGCGTTAGTCCAGCAGGCTGCTAGGGTTCTCGATGTGCCAAAATTCTTTGCGATCCATGGAGATGAGCTCGACGAACGAGAATGGATTGCGCAACCCTGTGATCACGCCAAACCCCGCATCTACGCTGTCGGCTCCGCCGGATCGATGTGGTCTGGCAGCGGGCTCGGGGCGGCGCTCGCTGAAGAGGGTAAGGCTTGCCTCCTGCTCTGCGGCTTTTGGCTCGAACGCAGCGTCACGTTCGCGGCCCTCAACGCCCTTGCCGATGGCTTCGATGTGTTCGTGCTTATGGATGCCTGCCCAAGCTGCGACCGACATGCGAAATGCCCCGCCATCGACCGCCTGCTGCAGGCGGGAGTTGTTCCCTTGACGACCACTCAGATGGTGAGCGAATGGGCGGAAGGAGCGTCGGATCAAGCGCGGCGCGCGGCGTTGCGTAGTCTATTGGCGCCAACCGGAGAGCAATGACCAACGGCCCTTTGAGGAGGGGCGAAGGCGAGAGTTGCACGCGCGCTTACGGGTCGGGTGCACAGGCGATCGCTCGTCAGATGGCCTGACCCGCTGCTGACGCTCGTTTCTGCGGCCGATCGCCGATACGTCGCGGCAGAAGGCAACGAATCGTCGCCGATGCTTCTGACGGATCTCATGGCAGGGCGCCTCTCCTTGCCTGCACCATCATGCTACGAGCACTGGTCCGGTGGGCTCGCGGTCCAATTGGCAATTCGCTGACCTCGGGCGGGCGGCTTCTGCTTCACCCGGCGTCCAAGCCTCGGCGCGTGCCAATCCGAGCCAGCGTGACGCGGCCCTGCTTTCGTTTCCGCTCCGTCCACCCCCGCCTCTTGTCGTGCAAACTACGGCCGGCGTCGCCCTGGCGCGGAAACCCTCGCGCTCGCGGTTTTTGTTCCCCGCCGGTCAGGGGACCGGCTTCCTCGCGCCGCTGACGCTGCAAAAAAACCTTGAGCCTCGGGTCCTGCGCTGATCGCTCCGGCCAAGATGGTTCCGCGGGCGCCAGCCGGCCGCCTGGTCCTGCACGCCGGCGGGAGATGGTCTCTCGCCGGACAAGAGAAAGGACCAGTCACATGGCTACCATCGGATCTGTCACCAAGCGCGAAGATGGCCGCTTTGAGGGCGAGCTCAGAACCCTCTCGATCCGCGCCGAGATCGCACTCCTGCCGGTCTCGGACAAGGCGGCGCCGAACCAGCCCGACTATCGGGTGATGTCGCAAGGCATCGAGATCGGCGCCGGCTGGATCCGTAAGGGTCAAACCTCCGGCAAGGATTACGTCGCGCTTTCGATCGCCGCTCCGGAGTTCGGGTCGCGGACGCTGTATGCGAACCTCGGCCGAGCGGCGGGTCAGGACGATGACAGCGTGTTCGCGCTGATCTGGAACCCGCAAGACTAAGAGCGCAAGCTCTCGCCTTCGCCCTCGTGCCTCCGGGCACGAGGGTTTTCCATTGATTCATGATAACAAGAGTCAACTTAAGACAGCGCGCGCTCAGCAGCTGTATAACGGCCGCATTTCGCGGGAAGCGATCGAGATCAATCGCACGTCATCCGATCCGATCGCCATCGAAAGTCGATCATTGAAGCAAGGATGACGAGAGGCCTGCCTCTCGCCAGGGGGATAACTATGCCTGCCCGGCTACCCCAAAGAACACCGCCTGAGAAGGCGCGCCCTTCGGTCGGCCCGTCTTGGCCCCCGATCCTGGATCAGTACGACTATGTGAGGACGCTGCCCGGGCCCGGGTGGGCATGGGAGTTTCTCCGTCGCAATAAAGACTATCAGCGAGACTACCGATTGCACGCCGGGCGGTGCGCAAATCTCTGCCGGCATCGGACAGGGATTACTCTGTGTCGACTGCGCCGCCGCTGCCGCCGGGCCGAAGCCTGGGGCCTCTGCTCCTTTCGCCGATCCCCATAAGCCCGCCCCCACCGCAAACGTTTTTTGGTCGCCCGAGGCTCTCCCGCTGACCTTATCGGGGACGGCATCTCGCGCGCAGGGCGGCGATCTCTGCTTGGCAACTCTTCCGGCCATTCGACAGCTCCTGATCGATGCCAAAGGTACGCAACACCTAAAGTTCATCGCCGATCGGAGCACGATCTCGATCCTTCTCGACGGAGCGGCCGTGGCCGTCGCGCCGGCACGCGTCGTCTTTCACGTCGACGGCCTTCAGCGTCTCGAGCGTGCCCGGGATAGCTTTGCAACTCTGAGCGACATTCTCTCTCGCGACATTGAGCGTTCCGAGGATTGGCAGTGGACGGCGACAAGCCTCGCGGTGCGCGATGCGCTCATCGCGCTCGATGGGCATCGGGTCGGCGCGACCTACCGCGCCATCGCCACCGTCATCTTCGGCGCCGAGCGCACCGAAGACGCTTGGCGGAGCGCGAGCACGGCTCTCAAAGATCGCATCCGCCGGGCGCTGAAACGTGGCTTATCGCTGGTTGCGGGAGGCTACCGCGAGTTCTTGTGAGGGGGGTGGCGTATGAGGCCACCTGCCCTTCGACACTCCCCATCGCGCGCAATCCCACCCATTCTCCATGCCTGGCCATTCACGGGAGTGCACGCATGACGGAGGAAGAGGCAACCCCATTTCTCGATGTCAAAGAGGCGGCTGTCTATCTGCGCTTGAAGAAGCGCACGCTCGACAACATGCGCTGGCAGGGGATCGGTCCGCGCTTCCGGAAGCATGGCGGCCGCGTCGTCTATCACCGTGATGACCTCAAGGCCTGGTCCGAGAGCACGCGACGGCGCGCGACTTCCGGGCTAGTCGAATGAGGATGAAGGCGGGGGCTCTCCTCGCGCTGGGCTCTGTTGCGCTGCTTACGGCCACGGCCTTGGGACCTAAGCGCCTTGTGCTGGTGTGGAACACGTCCGCGAGTGTGCAGATCGGGCTCTACGTCATTGTGCGCCGGCCGCTGCGCATCGGCGACTATGTCCTGGTCCGCTTATCCGGCTTGCCGCAGGCCCTCGCCGAGCGGCGCAACTATGTCGGCCCGCACGTGCTGCTCTTGAAGCGCGTTGCCGCCATGGAGGGCGATCGCGTGTGCCGCCGGGGACGGGTGATATGGATGTCCGGGCAGCGGCGCGTCATCGCCTTAGGCTTCGATAGAGGAGGCCGGCGGCTGCCAGTGTGGCAAGGCTGCCAGCATCTGCAGAGGGGGCAGCTGTTCGTTCTCGGCACGCATGCGGAGAGCTTCGACAGTCGTTACTTCGGCCCCATCGATCGCGCCGAAATTGTCGGCGCGGCGATTCCTCTATTCGTCCTTCGAGCCTAGACGTCGCCCCCTACAACCTGACGAGCTTCTCAGCCATCGGTAAGAGAATCCGTGCACCTGCGAGAATGCCAGTCGGGGTAGAAGTGGACATCAAGATAAAGGACTGACGTCAGGTGCGCGTCCAAGGCCGCAACGGGCCGCTCGGCCCTGACATCAGCAACGCGTCGGTGACGTCATCGCTTGATATTTCGCGTGCGTGGTCAGCACGATGTTTGACGCCGTCTTGAATGTGCCGAGCCCGACGCCATCTCGCTTTGCGTTCCACCGCGTAGGCGAGGTGACGCATGGCGCAAGACAACTTCGTTCCGAAGCTTGGTCGCATTCGCGATGCGCGCCGAGGACGCGCGGAGCGTCACGCCACGCTCGTCTTCCGCCAGGCCGGCAAGCACGGCGCCCGAGCGCTGCGGCACAAAGGACACGTTGCGCCTGGTAGCCTGACGCGCGGCATGGGCACCGGGCTTCGGGCCGCTGCTGGGCTTATCGCACCCGGCAGCCGGCGCGTCATCGTCAAGGCGCGCTACACGCGCATCGCCAGCGGCGATCTCGGTGCGGCGCGCGCGCACCTGAAATACATCCTGCGCGACAGGGTCACGCGCGAAGGCACACCCGGACGTCTCTATGATGCATCCGGCGAGGATGTCGATGCGGCCGCGTTCCTCGCCCGCTCGGCGAACGATCCGCACCAGTTCCGCTTCATCGTGTCCGCCGACGAAGGCAGGCGGCTCGCCGACCTGAAGCCCTTCATCCGCGATCTCCTCGCCCAGATGCAGCGGGACCTCGATACCAAGCTCGACTGGATCGCGGTCGATCATTTCAACACCGGTCATCCGCACACCCACATCGTCATCCGCGGCCGGGACGAGGAGGGGAGGGACCTGGTCATGGCGCGGGATTACATCAGCCACGGGGTGCGGGCACGCGCCCAGGCACT
Source organism: Hyphomicrobium sp. (assembly GCF_009026145.1). Classification (GTDB taxonomy): domain Bacteria; phylum Pseudomonadota; class Alphaproteobacteria; order Rhizobiales; family Hyphomicrobiaceae; genus Hyphomicrobium_A. The sequence goes on along the minus strand of NZ_WBUE01000002.1, from coordinate 89,777 downwards.
CGTCACGCTCGAGCTCGGGCCGGAAAGCCAGCTCGAGCGTATCCAGAAGCAGTTCAATGAGGTCGGCCGGGAAAGGCTGACCCGCCTCGACCACGCCCTAAGGGCGCGCGCCAAGGAGGGTATCCTGGTCATGACGTCCGCGGAGGAGCAGGACCCGACCCAGCACACGCTCCGGATCGGTCGCCTCAAGACGCTGGAGCGGCTCGGGCTTGCCGAGGAGCGGCAACGGGGCGTGTGGGCGCTCGACCCGAGGATGGAGAGCAAGCTGCGCCAGCTCGGCGAGCGCGCCGATAAGTTCAAGATGATGCAGATTGCGCTGCGCGAGGCCGGCATCGAGCGCGGCGCCGCTGCCCTGGCGCTGTTCGAGCGGGGTGCGCGCAAGGCGCCGCTGATCGGCAAGGTCGTGGGTGTCGGCCTCGTCGACGAGATCAGCGACAATACCTGGATCGTGATCGATGCCGTCGATGGCCGCGTGCACTACGCAGAGCTCGGGCGGCTCAAAGCTGCCCAAGTGCCAGCGCGTGGCGGCCTCGTGGCGCTGGTCGGCGACAGCCTCGACGGCAAGCCATCACGGGTTGCCAAACTCCAGGAGCTTTCGCTGGTCGAATTGGAGCGCCAGGTCAACTACGACGGCCCGACGTGGCTCGACCAGGCCATCATCGCCCAATGGCAGCCCCAGCCTGGCACGCTTGGCTTTGCCCGCGATGTGGAACATGCCATGGCCGCGCGTGGTCAGTGGTTGGCTACGCGCAAGCTCGCAGCTGTGTCGCTCACCGGCGACATTGTTACCGCTCCCAAAATGATGCGTACCCTCCGCAGATCGGAAACGGAGCGCTTGGTAGAGGACCTGTCACGTCTCTATGGCGCCACATTTTTCCCTGCCGCTCGAGGGGCACCCATTACGGGCGTCTATGATCGCCCGATAACGACACCGAGCGGCAAGCTCGCAGTCATCCGGCGCCAGGATACATTCACGCTGGCGCCCTGGCGACCGGCGCTTGAGCCGTTCCGCGGACAGGTCGTCACGGGTGTGATCGGCCAACGCCGCGTGACCTGGACTCTTGACCGTGGCCGGACGCTGCCAGGGCGTACATGACCACCGAGCAAACCCGATCGCACAACTGTGGGCGCCGTCAGCAATGCCTTGCGCGTGCGTGAGTTGGCGTCGGTTCGAGCGGTGCTACGCCCGACCTTGTAGCGGCTAAGGCCGCCCTTCCGACGCTCAAGCGCTAGCTACTTCTTCGACAGCATCGGCCCCGTCGCTGGCCTGCATATAGAAGCTGCCTTGGCGTGGGTCCCGCCGTCGCTGCAAGGGCGATCGGCGCAAAACTTCAGCTATCGTCCGGTTGATCCCGAAAGCGGAAGTCGACTGCCCCATGATCGGCGAGGCGGTGGCCGTCGCCGACCACGTCCGCTGATTGGCGTATAGCGTCAGATGTCGATCTTCTCCGCGATCTCGATTGCATCATCGACCTCGATGCCGAGGTAACGGACGGTGCTCTCGATCTTCGAATGTCCAAGCAATAGTTGAACCGCACGCAGATTGCCGGTGCGCCGGTAGATCAACACCGCTTTCGTACGTCGCAACGAGTGGGTGCCAAACTTGGCCGGGTCGAGTCCGATGCTGGCTACCCACTCTTGCACAAGGCGGGCGTACTGTCGTGTCGTCAACCCGCGCACGTTGTCGCCATGGCCGGCGAACAGAAACTGGTCCGGCTTCCGTCCGGTCAGTCTCAGGTACTCATCGATGGCCAGACGAGTCTGGTCTGTCAGCTCGAAGCGTACCGGCCGGCCGGTCTTCTTCTGCCTGATGGTTGCGCGATCCATGGCATAGCCGCTTGGCGCCACGTCATCCACGCGCAGAGCGACGACATCACAGCCGCGCAGTTTGCTGTCGATGGCGAGGTTGAATAGGGCGAGGTCGCGCTTTCGACCCGCCATCTGCAGCTTCGTTCGTATCGACCAGACGTGGCTTGGTCGCAGGGGCGGCTTGGCGCCTACGAGCTTGCCTTTGTTCCAAGGTGGGCGGCGAACCGTCTCGAGCGCAGTTAGCTGATCGTTTTCCATGGTCTGTCTCCTTGGTTGAGAGACAGAGCAGCATGTGACCGCCATGAGCTGAGCAACGGATCTGACGACTGTTTACAGGCTATTTCGTCCGTCGTCTGGTTACCAAGCGTCGATTTTGACCCTGAGCCGACATGCAGCGAACCGCTACTCGATCACCTCGTCGGCGCGCAGCGGAGACGATGCCACGATCATCAACGCGCGAGGAGTTTTTCAGCGGCCTGGAGGACGATGGGCCGTATGAAGGTCACCCGCTTGCAACGTCCGCGCGTTGTCATCAGTTGCCGCCGGAAGGTTGGGCCGGAACGACGCTGCTCTTTGGGGTCATACCCTTTAGGAATTTGAAGAGGTCACTGTCCGTGGAAAGGACAAGGGTCGTGTTTTTGGCGATGATGGATTTGTAGGCTTGCATGGTCCGTGTGAATTCATAGAATGCAGCCGCTTCAGGGCTCTGGTTGTAAGCCTTCGCGTAGATTTCAGTGGCTTTCGCGTCCGCCACGCCGCGGATCTCCTCAACCTGACGGTAGGCTTCAGACTGGATCTTGTTCAGGTCGCGCTCACGATTGCCGCGAATTCTGGCAGCCTCGCCGTTACCTTCTGACAGGAAGCGTTCCGCGATCTGCCGCCGTTCGCTGATCATGCGATCGTAGATCTTCGGGCGAACGCTCTCATTGTAGTTGATCCGCTTGAACCGAATATCGAGCAATTCGATACCGAAAACGCGAACCTTCTCGGCAGCCGCAGAGAAGATCTCCTGTTCGACCAGCTTGCGCCCCTTCTGGATCGGCACCAGCGCCCCGATATCCTGATTGCGTTCAGCCTCGGTTAGCAGCGTGTCTCGCAACGGCACGCGATCCTTGGTGGTGCGGATAATCTCGATCAGCTCATGCTTAGCGACAGCATTACGGGTCTCACTGCCTAGAATATCGTCGAGGCGGGACTGGGCACTGCGTTCATCGCGCAGCCGCAGAAAATACTGGAGGGGGTCTGTAATCCGCCAGCGGGCGAATAGGTCGACTGAGATGTAGAGCTTGTCCTTGGTCGGCATGTCCGATGGATTGCCGTCCCACTCAAGGACCCGCTTGTCGATCGGATTGACGTCCTGAATGAACGGGATCTTGAACTTCAGACCGGCGGTGGTCACCGGCGCGCCCACAGGCTTGCCGAACTGCGTGATGATCGCCTGCTCCACTTCGCTGACCGTATAGATCGCACTCATCACGATGTACGCCCCGACGCCCAAAACCGCCAAGATCGCTATTTGCGTGATCCGGTTCATGGCTTCTCTCCCTTCTGGGTGTCGAGGTTCAACAATGGCAGGATGCCGCGCGTCTGTTCGTCGACAATTATCTTGGAGCGTATGCCCGGCATGACCTCCTGCAGGGTTTCGATATAGATGCGGCGGCGAGTGACCTCGGGAGCCTTGGTGTATTCCGCCAACAGCGTGCTGAACCGGGCTGCGTCGCCTTCCGCTTCATTGATCCTCTTGAGCCGGTAGCCATCGGCCTCGCGAATCCGCTGATCCTTCTCGCCCTCGGCCAGCGGGATCACCTTGTTGTAATCGCGCCTGGCTTCGTTGATCAGCTTCTCTTTCTCCTGCTGGGCCTGGTTGACCTCGTTGAACGACTCCTGCACCGGTTGGGGCGGATTGATGTTTTTCAATTGAACCTGGTCGATGCTGATCCCCATTGCATATTTGGTCGAGAGCGCCTGCATCTTGGTCAGCGCCTCGCTCTCAATCTCCTGGCGACCGATGGTGATCACCTCGTCGACGGTGCGGTCGCCTACGACCTCGCGCATCACGGACTCGGAAACATTGCGGAGGGTTTCGCTCGGCTCACGAACCTCGAAAAGAAATTTAACGGGATCCGAGATCCGGTATTGAACCACCCATTCGACCAGCGCGGCGTTCAGGTCGCCGGTCACCATCTGGGTCTCCCGCGTTGCGTCGCGAGGACTCTGATACGGATCGCTGGCGCCTGGGGTCGCGAACCCGAATTCCTGCTTCAACTGCCGTTTGACGGGGACGATCGTGGCCGCGTCAATGCCCAGCGGCAGCTTGAAATGCAGTCCGGGCGGGACGTCCTTGAGATACTTACCGAAACGCTGCACGACAGCGACAGAATCGCTCGGCACAGTGTAATAGGCCGTCCATACGCCTAGGCCGGCCAGAGCAAGGACGGCGAGGACGATTACTCCACGCGGGTTACCACTCGGCATGATCTGCTTGAGGCGACCCTGCCCCTGCCGGATCAGATCCTCAAGATCGGAGTCGGGTCTGGCCCCGCTACCCCACGGGCCACCCCGGCCGCCATTATCGTTCTGCGATGGCATTGGAACGCCCTTTCGTGTTCTGCCGCACCTGGTAGAGCTGATAGCCAAAGACCACGGAGGCGACGACGAATGCGCCGACGACGAGGTTGCTGCGTCTCAAACTAACAGTCCCTTGAAGCCACTACTCCACTCAAATCCACAAGCGCTGCGGACCCAATCATTTTCAACGAGACCTTCCCGACAATACGTGGACACCACTGGAGCAATGGCGGGGGGGGGTGGCAGGTGGGACAGCGCGGGCGCTCCGTCAGGACGCTCTCAAACGGCGTCGGCGCTGGATATGGAGGTCCTGAGTGAAGGTGCCGCCTTGGTGAAGTCCTGTTCGATGACAGACGATCAAACACACATGGGCATGGCGAGGCGCGATTACGAGCTATTTCTTTCGTGCGATAGTTACTTCAACGCCAAACCAAGTCGTCAGCAGCTGGGGGGAGACCGGCCGTGCCGCGGACGTTACCTGGACGGGGAATGATGACCCGAAGCGACTTAGGGACCTAACTTCGTTGCCACGGTGGTGACCTACGCGTTGCAGAGATTCCGGAGGTCGAGCCACCGACGTAGCGCCAAATCCCCTTGAGGACCATGTCCGCTCAACCTCTGGAAGCAGCCGACACGCGACTTAGCGCTCAGGGCCAGTAGCGGTCATTAGCCTGGTCAGCTTCACTCAGCTGGAGAGTGTCGCTCGATCCCAAAAGCGGAAATCGGCCGCCCCGTGATCGGCGAGGCGAGCGTCGCCGACCACGTCCGCTGATCGGGGTATTGCGGTAGCGACCAGATGTCTATCTTCTCGCGGACCTGTTAGCCCTTGGCACACACGGACGAGCCGGTTTCAGCCATGCGGTCATTGGCAGCGTGGCGTTAAGTATGCTGAGCGATCTCACCCCTCGACGTGCTCGTGGCGAAAGGCTAGGGGACCGCAGGGAGAGGGCACGCAGACAGGAATGACCGAGCACCCCCAGAGCCCCGCGTTTCACGCCGTCTCGCCGGACGACGCACTGCGTTCGCTACAGGCGACAGCGGCTGGCCTGTCGTCCACGGAAGCGGCGCGGCGCCTGGCCGAGCACGGGCCCAACCGTCTGCCGGAGCCGCCGAAGCGCAGCGCCGTCCTGAGATTCCTCGCGCATTTCCACAACGTGCTGATCTATGTGCTGATCGCCTCGGCAGCGGTGACGGCGGCGCTGCAGCACTGGGCGGATACTGGGGTGATTCTCGCGGTCGTGATCGTCAACGCGATCATCGGCTTCGTGCAGGAGGGCCGCGCAGAGCAGGCAATGGCGGCGATCCGCAGCATGCTCGCACCGCGCTCGGCCGTTTTGCGCGGCGGGCGGCGCCAGAGCGTGGACGCGGCAGATCTGGTGCCGGGCGACATCGTGCTGATCGAGGCCGGCGACCGCGTTCCGGCCGATTTGCGGCTGATCGAGGCACGAGGCCTGAAGACCGAGGAGGCCATCCTGACGGGCGAATCCGTTCCTGTTGAGAAGGGCACGGCGCCGGTCGCGATGGACGCCGCGCTCGGAGACCGGACCTCGATGCTGTTCAGCGGCACGCTGGTCGCCGCCGGTGCGGGGCATGGCGTCGTCGCGGCCACCGGAATGGGCACCCAGATCGGCCGCATCAGCGGGATGCTGTCCGAAGTCCAGACGCTGACGACGCCGCTCGTGGAACAGATGGACACCTTCGCCCGCTGGCTGACGGTCTTCATCCTGATCGTCGCCGGAACGCTTCTCGCCTATGGCTATTTCGTCGGCCACCTGCCCTTCGCGGAGCTCTTTATGGCCGTGGTGGGCCTGTCGGTCGCCGCGATTCCCGAAGGACTGCCCGCGGTGCTGACGATCACGCTCGCCGTGGGCGTGCAGGCCATGGCGCGGAGGAACGCGATTGTCCGGCGCCTGCCGGCAATCGAGACACTAGGCTCGGTTTCCGTCATCTGCTCCGACAAGACCGGTACGCTCACCGGCAACGAGATGATGGCGGCGACGCTCGCCGCCACGGAGCACACCTACTCCATCGGAGGCGAGGGCTAGGCGCCCGAAGGCGCGGTGCGCTGGCGCGAGGCGGATGCCGACCCGGTCGAGCACGCCGTCCTGATGGAATTCGCGCGCGCCGCGGGGCTGTGCAACGACGCGATGCTGCACGAAGCAGAGGATGGCTGGCGGGTGGAGGGCGACCCAATGGAGGGCGCGCTGATGGCGCTCGCCGGCAGGATCACGGGCGCGGGCCCCGAGCCCTTCCGCGAATGGAACCGCACCGACGCGATACCTTTCGACGCCGCACACCGCTACATGGCCGTCCTGCACCACGACCACGAGGGCCATGCCTGCATCCACGTCAAGGGCGCGCCCGAGGTGGTGCTGGCGCTCTGCTCCGGCCAGCGTGCCGCCGATGGTGGGACTGCGCCGCTCGACGAGAGTCACTGGCACAGGTTGGTGGAAGAACTTGCTGCTGACGGCCAGCGCGTCATCGCAGTCGCTGCGCGCGCCGTGCGGCAGCAGCACACGGTCCTAAACGCCGCGGATTTGGATGGGCGCCTCACACTGATCGGCCTGGTTGGCCTGATCGATGCGCCACGCGCCGAGGCCATCAAAGCCGTCACCGAGTGCCACGCGGCGGGAATCAGGGTGAAGATGATCACGGGCGACCATGCCGCAACGGCACGTGCGATCGCCGCCCAGATCGGGCTGAAAAACACGACGCGCGTGCTGACCGGCGCTGACATCGACACGATGGATGAGGCCGATCTCTCCGAGGCGGCGGTAGTCACTGACATTTTCGCGCGCACGTCACCCGCCCATAAGCTACGCCTCGTGACTGCGCTGCAGTCGCGGGGGCTCACCGTTGCCATGACCGGCGACGGGGTGAACGATGCGCCCGCGCTCAAGCGCGCCGATGCCGGCATCGCCATGGGGCAAAAGGGCAGCGAGGCCGCGAAGGAGGCCGCCGAACTGGTGCTAGCCGACGACAATTTCGCCTCGATCGCGGCGGCCGTGCGTGAGGGGCGAACCGTTTACGACAACATCAAGAAGGTCATCAGCTGGACGCTGCCCACCAACGCGGGCGAGTCGATGACCATCGTCGTGGCACTCTTCGCCGGCATGGCGCTGCCGATCACAGCGGTGCAAATCCTCTGGATCAACCTCATCACCGGCGTGACGCTGGGCCTCGCTCTGGCCTTCGAGCCCTCAGAGCCGGGCACCATGCGCCGCCCGCCCCGCCCGCGCGACGAGCCGCTGCTCACAGGCGGGTTGATCTGGCACATCGTGATGGTTTCGGCCTTCTTCCTCATTGCGGTTTTCGGCATGTACTTTTACGCGATCGACAGGGGGTATCCCGTCGCGCTGGCACAGACCATGGCGATGAACATGCTGGTGGTCTTGGAGATCTTCCACCTCTTCTTCATACGCAACATTCACGGCACGTCGCTGACCTGGGCCGCGGCAAAGGGAACAAAGGTCGTGTGGGCATGCGTCGCCGCGGTCACGGCTGCGCAGTTCGCCATCATCTACCTGCCGCCCTTGCAGGCCGTGTTCGGTACGCAAGGCGTCCCGCTGGCGGATGGTCTCCTGATCGTCGCTGTCGGCGCGGTGTTCTTCGCTCTAATCGAGACCGAAAAACAGATGCGCCTCGCCTTCCGCGGCCCTAGCTCCAGCAATCGGAACCACCGGTTCGCCCCCTACTAGCGAAAGCACTTGCCCTGAAGAAGCACCCAAGCCTGCTCCCGCACCACCGTGTATTGGCTCAGCGTTGCAGCGGTGGCGATCGAGCGCGTGGCGTCGATGCTGCACTTTGCGTTCCGCGGTGTCGAGGTGAAGCTGCACGACGTGCGTCAGGCCAAGCCGCTCGAGACGGTGGCGATCACCTATGAGTTCATCGTCAATACCGACGAGCCGGACCGCCGGCTCGATCTGCTGCACGAAAACGTCCGCAAGTTCGGAACCATATTCAATTCAGTCGCCGGGGCGACGCGGCTTGAACGCAAGATCGGGAGGAAGTCGTGAGCCGCGGGCGGGCGGCCATGATACCGCCTGCGCTTTTGAAAGGACCGCATGAATGGCAAATGCAGAGCGGCGCGAGGTTACGGTCGTCCTGACGGACGAGCATATGCGATTGCTGATCGAGGCGCATCTGATCAAACCCGAGGAGGCAGCCGACGGCAAGAAGCTGGCGGCCGCGGTGCAGGGGCTGGTCGATAGGAAGATCGGTTATCCGCAGGAGGCCTGGCATCAATGGGATGACTGGGCCAAGGGTCTCGAATAGCGGCGGCCGCGTTCATTTCCGCCCTGGCGGGGAAAGGTGCATGCGGCAGGACTGATGGAGTTGGGATGCGTCTTGCGAAGAAGAGCCGCTCTGAACCCGGCCTGTCCGGCATGCTTCTCGCTGCGGGGTTCATCGCGCTCGCACTAGGGCCGTTTCTGGCGGCGCGGCTCAGTGGCCTGGAGCCTGTGGGCCCGTTTAACGAGCTTGGAACCGCTCTCGGGCTCACGGCCGCCGCCCTCATCCTGCTGCAGTTTCTGAGTGCGGGACGCTACGAGAGTCTGTCGGGCTAGACGGGACGTTGTGGCTTCACCGCATTGCCGCCTAAGCCGAAGGCCTCTTTTGGGATGAGCACCCGTGTACGGCGATCACGCATTACTAGCCTGCATGTCGGCTAGTGGCCCTTAGCGTCGGCGAGCCGAGGGCCGCTATTGGATCACTGCTACCATTGGCAGCTTTAGATTTGGGCGACTGCGTGCGGCTGAGCCACCTGACGCCACTCATCCACAATCGTCATTCTCGAATCTCAAGTACCACCCGCTCCACAAAGCGCGGAGCGGTGGCCAGTGATCACCTCGTCGAGCGGCCACGTTTCAGCGCTTCTAGGTGCTCAGCGTACGCATCTAGGAAGTGCTTCCGGGAAGCAGTTCCTCTCTCATCATCGAGCTTTCGTGCGTTCTGGATGGCAACCTGCTCAAGTGCGCCTTCAGTGAAAGTCGTCGTGTCGTCGAAAGTCATAGAGCTCCCCTTACAGCTACCCGCGCAGCATGGATAGGACGGGATGTCCGACCAAAGCCAGTGGCGATCGCGCCTAATCCACGCCGCGGAACTCGCCGTGGGCACGCGAGGCGTGGTGCTTGACTGTGTCGTGATCACCGCGCCTCCGCATAAGGCGGAGAACCTCTGACCCCGTTGGCACGGTTTCAAAGCGATGTCCGCTAGCTCGTGCGGTGCCCAATCCTGCGCGACATCCCACTAGCGGAAGTCGGTCGCAGATGACTTGCGACCGGAATGTGTCGCCGATCATGTCCGCTATTTGGTTGAGACCCGGCAAACTTGCCGGGCCCCTGATGTCGTTACCGGCACTAGACCAGCCACAAATTGTCACGTCCTCGAGCGTGATGGTGCTTGCCCAATGCGCTCCAATGCAGCGCAATTCGCTTACGGCCACCATCACTCGACTTTCACCGCAACTTGCGGCTCCCGTCGGCGATCGTCGCCGGCGCGCTCGCGGGCTTGGCGCATGGGAGAGTAACCTTCAGCGCCACGACGCGCCGCCCCCTCGGCATAGCCGACACCCTGCACCAGGCGCTCCATGGCCTCCTGGGCGCTCGCATGTGAGGAAGTACTCGTCGTCGCTGTTGTAGGCAACCCAGATCGTGCATTCCGTCATGTCTCGCCCCAATCCTTCAAAGGCCGGGATGGTTATTCAGCACTGCGCCGCGCCTCTCGGCAACGCCGCCCAATTGCAGCAGCTATGCACTTGCAAGCGACCACCATCATCCGCTGCACCGAAATGTCACTTATCCACACCAGCGATCTGAAATGGGCCGACAATTGGCTGTTAATGCGCCGCGCACCGCGACATGCTCTGGCTCATGGGAAACCCATCCGGCAAGACCAGTCAGAAGCGCCGCTCGCTCGATGCGCGGTTTGAATTCGACGGCGATGGCGTCACCACTAGGTCGCGCGAGGCGCTTGGCCATACCTATTTCGAGGTGACCGACCGGCAGACCGGCGAAGAGTTCTGCCTCAAGCTCTGGCGCAAGACCGGAAGCCCGGCCGACGCCGAGCTGCGCGAGATCTGGCGCCATGAAATGCGCCATGTGCAGCGGGTCATGTCGCACGCCGGCGCACACGACGTCGTCGTCGACCTGGTCGAGTTCGTCGAGGACGAAAACGACTTCGGCGTCCTCATGCAGCGCGCCGGCCACCCGCTGTCCGACCTTCTCGAACGCTGCAAGGCGACGCACTGGCTGCGCTCCCTCGGCATCCCCGCGCACCGCGCGCGCTTGTGGCAGAACGTGCGCAGGATCGCCATCGCGCTCGGCGTCGTGCACGCCCAAGGCCTTGTACACGGGCGCGTCAGCGAGGACGTCATTTTCACCGAGGGCGGATCGAGCCCCGACTTTCGCCTCACCGGCTTTGAATGGTCGCTCTGGCTCGACGCCGAACGGCGCAACGCCGATCCGCCGACCGCCGCCAAAGCCTTGCATGCTTACGACGGCGCCATCGCCTTTGTCGACGATTGGAAGGCGCTGGGCGCCATCCTCTGCCACCTTCTCGGCATTGTCGTCGATGCGGCCGGGATCATCGGCCCGCAGGCCGGCCGCGACGTGCCCTTCCTCAGCAAAGCCGAGCAGAGCTGGCTGCGCCACGTCTGCCGGCCGCGCCCGAGGGATTCGCTGGAGGCGCAGGCGCTTGCGCGCCAATGCTCCGACATCGCCGTCGAGGTCGGCGCCACGGCTTCCCGCCAGCAAGGCCGGCTCACGCTGCTGCTACGGCCGAAGGCCGGGCTGGCGCGGGCCGTATACGATGCCACGGCAGGGGCCATCCCGGTCGATGAGCGCGCGCAGCAGATCGCCTTCGCGCGCGCCGATCTCGATGCCGGCGCCACGCTTCTCGCTCCGGCGCGGCACGATATAGCCCTCCTGCGCCTCGACCTCGTCACCCAGCGGCTCGTCTACCGCTTGCGTCCGCACAGCATCGACGGCGAGGAAACCTGGGACATCGCCGTGTGCGAAGACATCAAGGCGCGCACAGACACGCTGCCCGGCGGCGCCGGCTTACGCCCGCACGCCCTCGACGTCGCCATCGATGTGGCCAGCACCGACCGGGAGGCGGAGGAGTACCGCACGGCTGTCGGCCGCGCCGGCATGAGCTGGGAGGCCATTGCCGGCACACCGCAAAGCGAGGCGCCCGACACGCTCGTCATCGTCAAGACGGCTCTCAATCTGCTCGAGATCGTCGGCGCCGTCATCAAATCGCTCGACGTCCTCCCCATCGAGATCCTCGCCGAGCGCACCGGCGATCACCGGCAGGTCGTCGTCAGGGCGCTTCCCGGCAACGACCGCGATGCCATCGCCCAGCACATCGGCATCGCGCATACGAGCGCCGCCCTGCAGCGCCTCTTCGAGCAGGAGGAACGTGATTCCGGCGTGCGCTGGCGGATTAGCGGCTCCGGGCGCCTGGGCGCCTCCCGCGCCCAGGACGTCGCCGTCACCTATGTCGGCAACGAGCAGGTCGACGGTCTCGACGGGTACTGCTTCAACGTCGAAGGCAGTCTCCCCATGGCGAGCTCGCTCTATCTGCGCCCGGAGCAGGAGAAGGGCACCGAGCAGCAGATCAAGCGCCGCATGCGCAATATCGACGCCCTCGACGCGCGCCTCGACCTCGTGGAGATGCTGCACGACCCCTGGCGTGCCCGCCGCAGGCTACGCCATGCGCAGTTGGACGAAACGAGCGCCACCTTCGCCCGCCTCGACGATCCCAAGCAGAAGGCGTTGCGGCACTTGTGGAGCACGGCACCCGGCTTCCTGGTCGTCGGGCCGCCGGGCGTCGGCAAGACAACTCTTGCCACCGCCACCGTCGAAACCATCTTCCGCCACGATGCAGCCTCGCGCCTCTTGATCTGCGCACAGGGCCACGACGCGCTCAATCACATCGAGGAAAAGATCGCCGAGCTGAAAGACGACGGCACGCTCTCCGAGGACCTACTGCTCGTCAGATCCATGGCCGCGGACGGCAAAGTGAGCAGCCCGCGCCGCGTCGACAAGGTCGCCGACGCTGCGCTGCACAAGTTCCGCCTCAGCAGCCTCGTCAACAACGCCCCATCCGGCCTGCGCGCCCATGTCGACAAGCTCGCCGCCGCCACTGCGACCGAGGATGCCGAGAACGAGGACAGTGGCGTGCTGTGGAGCCTCATGCTCGAGGCGGCGAATATCGTCGTCACCACCCTCAATTCCGGTGACGTCGCCCGCATGGTAGCGGCGCAGGAATCGTTCGACTGGGTCGTCGTCGAGGAGGCCGGTAAGGCAACCGGCCCAGAGCTCGCCGGCGCGCTGGCGCTCGGCAACCGCCGCCTGCTCATCGGCGATCATCGCCAATTGCCGCCGTTCGACGCCGCCCAGCTCGAGCGTGTGTTCTGCGACGCCACGGTCGTCAAGAAGATGGTCGCCAACGCGCCGGACGCCGTCGGTCCCCTCTTCAACGAGGCGGTGCTAGAACAGCTCGGCGCGCTGTTGCGCAACGACGCCCATAAGGCCGAGATCCAGCGCCTCGCCCGCGAGCTCATCGAGCCCTTCAAATCGATCGTCGAGGAGGATGAGCGGCGCGCCGTCGCGTCGGCGCAGCCGCAGCAGGTCGCGGCAACGCTCACCAAGCAACGCCGCATGGACCCCGCGATCGCCGAGATCGTGTCCGCGGCCTTCTACGCCGGCAAGCTTGAGACCGACGCGCAGCGACAGGCCGACGCCGCCACGCAACCCCCGCCCGTCGACTGCAGCGCCGCGCTCACCGCCTCGCCGGTCGTCGTTGTCGATTTTCCGCATGTCAGCGCCACCCACGACGACAGGTTCGCCGAACGCAGCAGGCCCAAATGGCACAACCCCGCCGAGGCCGATGCCGTCATCGAAGTGCTGCGCCACCTCGCCCCAGCCGAGGGCAAGCGGCCCTCGCTCGCCATCCTGTCGCCCTATACCGGACAGGTCGCCCTGCTCGAGCAGCGCCTCGCCCTGGCCTTGAAGAAGGATCTCGCGCATATCCGCGACGGCTTCGTCCCGGTACGCAAGGGCATGGGCCTCGTCGGCACCGTCGACTCCTTCCAGGGCAGCGAGGCGGACGTCGTCGTCATCTCGCTGGTGAGGAACAATCCGCGCGTCGGCGTCGGAGCCCTGGGCTTCCTGCGCGAGCGGCGGCGCATGAACGTCATGCTCAGCCGCGCCAAGCACAAGCTCATCCTCGTCGGCAGCCTCGCCTTCCTGCGCGAGGCGGCGCTGGGGGTCAACCCGGATGAGGCCGAGCATCCTCTCGACTTCATCCTCACCATGCTCGCCACCATCGACAAACTGCGCCAACAGGAACGCCGCCCTGGCCTGCCGCTGGCCACCATCATCGCCCCCCGCGACCTGCGGAGGCGTCGATGACGAAGCTCGTTTGCATCCCGGTCTACCGCGTCCGCTGTCAGGTGCGGCTGCATCAGGGCCGCGCCTGGACCCCCGTCGAGGAGCTCGTCCTGTGGGCCATATCGAAGCGCGCCCAGACCATCGGCGACCTCGCCAGCGACGCCAACCTCCCGCACCAGGTCATCGTCTCCGCCCTGTCGCGGCTCATGCGCTTTCGCTTCGCTCGGCTGGCGGTCATCGACGGTGCGCATAAGTTCGTTGCCAGCACCTACGGCACCAGACTGGTGCAGAGCGGCGATCCCTTGCCTTTCATCCCAAAGGAGACCGACGCCTGGATCAGCTTCGTTCTCGAGCGCGTGAGCGGCCGCGTCATCGCCGCGCGCGACGTGCGCCGCATGCGGCAGAAAGATCTCGATCATCATCGCAAGTACCGCAAGGGAACGCCCGCCATTGTGGTCGACGTCACCGGCGGCGTCCTCGACATCGGCACCGATGTCATGATCGCCCGCATCTCGCAGTTCGCCACCCGCGGGCGGCAGGAAAAGCTCGCCGCCATTGAGCCCGGCACCGGCGTCATCTCCAAGGAATATATCGGCGTCACCGTCGACAACGGCATCGTCCGCGACCTGCCCGAAAGCGCCGGGCAAGTGCTGCACAAGATCGTGCTCGAGGCGGCATCGGGCAATCGCGACGATCGCGCCTACTCTGTCGCCTTCGCCGGTTCCCTCGATCGGCCGGCGCCACAGGATCCCGTACGCTGCCGGTTTGCACCCGACGACATCGTCATTGGCGGCTCGGCGCAGGGTACGCTGCTGCGCCAGCTCGTCGGGGAGGCTGCGTCGCGCCTCGTCATCCATTCCACTTTCCTGCGCCTTGAGGACATCGACCCGCTGCTTCCCGCCATGCGTGCAGCCTGCGCGCGCGGCGTCACCATCGACATCCTCTGGGGCGCCGCCGGCGACGAGGAGGACAAGACGCGCCACGCCGTAACGGCGGAACGTCTCATCGACATCGTGCGCCGCGACGAGGTCCTGCATCGAAGGGTCAGGGTGGCCCTGCAGTCGACGGGATCGCATGCCAAGCTGCTGCTGTTCGACACGCCAGAGGGCGGCTGGATCGCCGCCGTCAGCTCCTGCAATTGGCTGAAGTCGCCGTTCCGCTCCGTCGAGATCACGACGCTACTACGTCACCCGCAGCTCGTGTCCCGCATCGCTGCCGCGATCGGCAAGATGGCCGGCGACCGCGGACTGTCGGACACGCTCGCCAACGAGATGGCGCTACTGAGGAGCGAGCTCACATGGCTGCGCGGCAGTGACGGCGACGCGCTGGTCGACGTCATCACCGGCGAGGATCATCACCGCCTGCTGCGCCGCGCCGGCGGCGAGGCCCGCGATCTTCTCGTCATCGGCACGCACCGGCTGGGGTCGACCGCGCGGCCCGGCGCGCTGCTGCCGGCCGAGGCCGCGGCACGCACGACCCGTATCGTCAAGGTGCTGTATACGCAGCCGAGCGGTCCCCTCAAAAACCGCCATATCCGGGAGCTCAAGCAGGAAGCCGCCGAGCACGGCGTCGAGCTGATACAGCTCGAGAAGCCGCCGATGCACGGCAAGCTCCTGCTGTGGGACGGCGACAACGTTGTCACCTCAAGCCTCAACTGGGGCTCGGCCGCGAGCGATCCCGATTTCCCACTCGGCGACATCGGGGTGCACGTCAGGTCGCCGGGAATAGCGACAAACGTCTGGTCGCGCCTCCAGGACGATATCCCACAGCTCCGCGCTCCGGCTCCTGCAACATAAAGGCTGGACGCAGGACGAGGCCCGGCGATCACACGCACTCCGCGGACGTTGTGTTCGGACTTCCGCTCGAAGCTGATGACGAGAAGTGGAAGTTTCGTCCGCTCAGGGGTGGAACGTGTTGCAAAACCCCATAGAAGCTCAGTCGCGGGGCTCGGCGGCGATTTTTCGCCGGCCTCGTTATTCCGCTCGTCTACAGGGCGGCGGCGTGGACGCATTGGCACCAACACCTCACGCCACTGCACGCCTATGCTGCACATAAGGTGGTGACACGGGGCGGGCCCGGCAGAGGAGCTTTGCGAGCCGCCTCAGGTTCTGCGCCGTCGCAGTGAGCAGCACCTCGTCCTTCGCTCCCGATAGACCGCGCGGGCGCAGCCGGTCGAGCTTGTGGATGCGCTTCATGTGCGCGAACCTCATCTCGACTTTCTTGCGCTCGCGGCGCGAGACCTGGAAGGCTTCGGTGTTGGCGAGCGCACGGACCTGATCGCGTACGTCCTCGTCGATGTCGCGCGAGACCTTGCGGGCCGGAGCCGTTGTGCACTGAGGCCTGAGCGCGCAGGTGGAGCAATCGTTCTTGCTCGCCCGGTAGGGAAGGATGCGTCCCTGGTCGACGATCCCGGAATGCGCGAGCTCAGCGCCGGCCGGACAGATGTAGACGTTCCTGTCGCGATCGAAGACGAAGTCCTCCTTCGTGAAGCGGCCGCCGGTTTGTTTCGACTTGTCCCAGACAGGCACGTGCGGAACGATGCCTCTATCCCAGAGCCAGGAGCCTTGCCGCGCCATAGGCGGTATCGCCGGCGAGCCGCTCTGGCGCCAAGCCGAACCGGCGCTCGACCCGCTCGAGCATGGTCTCGGTGACGGCGATCTCGTCAGTGCGGTTGGCGCGCGTTCCCTCGGCGTCGACGATGATGCCGAGCTTGTTGTCGATGAGATAGTTCGCGTCGTAGGCGAAGAACGGATCCATGCTCTTGCGCGCGACCCAAGCCGCCTGCGGATCGGTCAGCGACATCTCCTTCGGCGGTTTGCCGCCACCGCCACCGCTTGAGCCACCATCTCCACTCTCGCCCTCATCATCGGGTGCAGCATCGAGGGTCGCCAGATACTCACGGACCGCGTGCGAAGCTTGCTCCGGCGTCGGCCAGTCGATCGGCTGATCGCCGGGTACTCGCTTGTGCTTGTCGACGTCTGCCTTGATCAGGCTCGCGTCGACCGAGAACGCCTCGCCGCCGACGAGGCCCGCCACGATGCAGATCGTCGCCACCCGCTCGAACACGCGGCGCAGGACATCGCTCTCACGGAAACGCTCGTGCCTGGCGCGTGAGAACGCAGAATGATCGGGGACCTGGTCCTCGATGCCGAGCCTGCAATACCAGCGGTAGGCGAGGTTCACCTGGACCTCGCGACAGATCATGCGCTCAGAGCGAATGGCGAACACGTAGCCGACGATGAGCATTCGGATCATCAGCTCGGGATCGATCGATGGTCGACCCGTGTGCGAGTAGTAGGGCGCCAGTTCCTCGTGCACCCAGCCGAGATCGAGCACGGTGTCAATCTTGCGCACGAGGTGGTCGGGCGGCACAACGTCGTCGAGATTGAACTTGTAGAAGAACTGCCCTTGCCCGGACTTGCTTCGCCCCATCATGGCTCGCCCCAGCCGCTGCCGCTTCGTGAGCAACGGAATCATGGTTCGCCAGCGGCCTCAATGGGAGTTCTGCAACACGTTCGGGTGGACTACGGACGACAACAAAGTCGCGTCCAGGTGCCGTGCCGAATGCAACTGAATGACAGCTATCTCGGCCGTGCGGAAGTCGCCAAGAGGTGGCTGTTCAAGAACCGACGTCCTCAGATCATGATCGGCCATCCAGTGATCTGAACCCTCGCTACAGCTTTTACCCGGCGACTGACTCTGACCGCTCGTTTGGGTTCGCCGGTCCGCCGCGGTGATGAGCTCCATGAAGTCGAGTCGATGTGCCCATCAAGGGCGCACCCTCTTCGCGCGGCGACAGCAGAGCCGTGAGTGTCCACGCTGCCGGCACCTTGCCGGATGGACCAAGCAAGCTTCGCTTGATCGTTGCTGAATGTGCTACGTCCCTTCGGTTGCGCGCCCCGCGGCATCAAAAGCCGCGGCCGGGCCCTACCCCGCGGGCGTAGGGCCGCGTGCCCGAGCCCCGCCAGCCGCGGCGGGTCTCGGCCCATGCGGGTGACGGTCCCGTGGCGCGGACCACAATTTCCACCTCGCTATGCGTTCGCGGCGATTGGGCGACGACGCCGGGCCCACCATGAGGCATGGCCGTGGTCCGCCTCCCGGAGCCGCCCCCCAAAGGGGGCCGCAGGCAAGGGCGGCTCCGTGAGGCAGACACACGACGAGGTCCCAGTACTTTCTAAGAGGACGCTTCGAACGGCATACTTCCCGCGACTTCCCGCATCGTCACGCCTTTCACGGCGTTTCCTAATTCACGCTGCGATGCCGCGCGCCCATGCTGAGCGGCAGTCGAAAGCGTGGTCGGGACGATTGGAAGTCATGCCGGATCGCAGCTATGCACTGCAAGTCGCCGCAGCCTTCATCCTGACCCTCCTCAGCCTGTGGGCTGCCACGCAGTGGGCCGCTGCCATGCTCGGCTATCAGGCCGCGCTTGGGGCATCCTGGATCGAGCTGGCCGGGGTCAAGATCTACGCGCCCTGGCAGCTTTTCTCCTGGTGGCTGGCCTTCGACAACCAGGCGCCGCATGTGTTCGCGCGCGCCGGCGTCCTCGCCGCAGCCGGGGGGCTGCTGAGCGGCGCCATCGCGCTCGGGGGGGCCGCCCGGCGGGCAAGCCACAGGTTTATCGCGACGACCTACGGCTCGGCCCGCTGGGCGGACGCCTCTGACATCGCGCGCGCGGGGCTCCTGGGCGATGGCGGCGTTATCCTTGGTCTCTATGACGACCGCTACTTGCGCCATGACGGCCCGGAGCACGTGCTCGCCGTGGCGCCCACGCGCTCCGGCAAGGGCGTCGGCCTCGTGCTGCCGACGCTGCTCACCTGGACCGGCTCCGCCGTCGTCCACGACATCAAAGGCGAGAACTGGGAGCTGACCGCGGGCTGGCGCGCGCAGTTCTCCCGTTGCCTGCGCTTCGATCCGACCGATCCGGGCTCGGCCCGCTTCAACCCCCTCATCGAGGTGCGCAAGGGTGCGCACGAGGTGCGCGACGTGCAAAACATCGCCGATATCCTTGTCGATCCGGAAGGGGCGCGCGAGCGGCGCGATCATTGGGAGAAGACGGCGCACGCTCTCTTGACCGGCGCCATCCTCCACGTCCTTTACGCAGAAAAGGACAAGACGCTGGAGCGCGTCGCGACCTTTCTCGCCGATCCCTCGCGCTCGATCCTGCGCACCCTCAAGATCATGCTGACGACCAACCATCTTGGCACGTCAGAGGCGCCGATGGTGCATCCGGTCGTGGCCTCGGTTGCCCGCGAGCTCTTGAACAAGTCGGAGAACGAGCGCTCCGGCGTCGTCTCGACCGCCATGAGCTTCCTCGGTCTCTATCGCGATCCGCTGATCGCCGCCAACACGGCCCACTCCGACTGGCGCATCGCGGATCTGATCGCGGCCGAGCGCCCGGTCTCGCTCTACCTCATCGTGCCGCCCTCCGACATCTCACGCACGAAGCCGCTCGTGCGCCTGATCCTCAATCAGATCGCACGCCGCCTCACGGAGACGCTACCGGCCGCCACGGCCGAGACCCCGCAGCGCCCGCTCCTGCTGATGCTCGATGAGTTCCCGGCGCTCGGGCGCCTCGAATTCTTCGAGACCTCGCTGGCGTTCATGGCCGGCTACGGCGTGCGGGCCTTCCTTATCGCCCAGTCGCTGAACCAGATCGACAAGGCCTACGGCACCCATCACGCCATCCTCGATAATTGCCACTTCCGCGTTGCTTTCGCCCCCAACGACGAGCGCACGGCCAAGCGCCTGTCCGATGCGCTGGGCACCGCCACCGAGCTCAAGCGGCAAACGAACCTCTCCGGCAAGCGCCTGTCGGCCTGGCTGTCGCACACCACGATCTCGCAGCAGGAGACGCCACGGCCGTTGCTGACGCCCGGCGAGGTCCTGCAGTTGCCGCAGGACGAGGCACTGGTGCTCGTGTCGGGCGTGCCGCCGATCCGCGCTCGCAAGCTCAGGTACTACGCCGATCGCAATTTCCTGACGCGATGCCTGCCGGCACCCGAGCTCTCCGGGGATCACGCAGCGCACATGCCCCGCGCCCGCGGTGACGACTGGTCCGATCAGATCCGCGGCACGGATCCTCGTCTCGACAGGGCCTGGTCGGAGCTCGTGACCTCCGACACCGCCGATGACGACAGCCGACGCCCTCGGCGCGAGGTCTCGCGCCAGAAGAAGGACAAGCCGGAGCGTCCCTTGCGCGATCTGCCGCTGTTCGCGGCGAGCCTTGAGGATCAAGCCCTCGAGGAGGAAGCGCCGGCCACAAGCGATGATCTCGACACGGTGATCCAGTTTCCGGGGCTGCGTCTCTAGATGAGCAAGAAGCGCTACACACTCTATCTCTCGCGACCGCTCGCCCGGCAGCTCGATCTCGTCGCCCGGCAACGCAACGGCGCCAAGTCGGCCCTGGTCGAGGAAGCGCTGCGGGCCAGCCTTGAGCCGCACCAGCATCCGGGCGTCGACGAGGGTCTCGCCCGGCGCCTCAACGAGCTGAGCAAATCCGTGGCGACCATCAAGCGCGATGTCGCCATCGCCACGGAGACCCTGGCGCTGTTCGTGCGCTACTACCTGACCATCACGCCCCCGCTGGCGCAGAGCGAGCAGGAGCCGGCACGCCTCCTCGGCAAGGAGCGCTTCCAGGTCTTCGTCGCCCAGATCGGCCGGCGCCTCGCCGGCGACCAGCGCCTCGTCTCCGAGGTGCTGGAGACGATCGCCGTCAACGACCCCGATCTCTTCGTGACGGCGTCCGACGACGCGCCGCTGAAGAATCGGGCCGCCCATCGCAACGGCCAGGCACCGAATGAAAGATCCGAAGGAGGGAAGGCCCATGACTGATCCCATGACTGATCCCGTGTCCCTGCCGGTCGCCGAGGTCGCGCAAGGGCGCCGCCGGCAGATGCTGCGCACGGCCTTCGGCCCGACCATCGCCGCCGCGCTCGCCGACCCGACCGTGATCGAGGTCATGGTCAATCCCGACGGCAGGCTGTGGATCGACCGCGCCACCGTCGGCCGCCAGGATACTGGCGAGCGCATCGGCAGCGCGGAGGCCGAGCGGATTATCCGCCTCGTCGCCGCGCACGTGCGCCGCGAGGTGCACGACAAGGCGCCGATCGTGTCCGCCGAGCTGCCCGACACGGGCGAGCGCTTCGAGGGCATCCTGCCGCCGGTGGCGCCGGCGCCGTGTTTTGCCGTGCGCAAGCCGGCAGATCTGCTCTATCGCCTGGCCGACTACGTCACCGCGCGCATCATGTCGGCGCCCCAGGCCGCAGCCCTGACGCTGGCCGTGCGCCAGCGCAAGAACATACTCGTCGTCGGCGGCACCTCCTCGGGGAAGACCACGCTGGTCAACGCGCTGCTGGCCGAGGTCGCCGAGCTTGGCGAGCGCGTGCTGATCCTGGAGGACACGCGCGAATTGCGGTGCGCCGCGGCCGATTGCGTGGCGCTGTGCACCAAGCCAGGTATCGCCTCGCTCGCCGATCTCGTGCGCTCGACGCTGCGGCTGCGTCCCGACCGCATCATTGTCGGCGAGGTCCGCGGCCCGGAAGCCCTCGACATGCTGAAGGCTTGGAACACCGGGCATCCCGGCGGCATCGCCACCGTCCACGCCAACTCCGCCGAGGCGGGGCTCTACCGGCTCGAGCAGCTCGTGCAGGAAGCGGTCGTCACGGTGCCGCGCGAGCTCATCGCCGAAGCTATCGACGTCGTCGTGTTCCTCGCCGGGCGCGGCATCGGCCGCCGCGTCGAGAGCGTGCTCGAGCTGGTGCGCCTCGATGAGGACGGCGACTACGAGCTGCAACCGCCCGGGCGGCCAACCTTGCACACAGTTTGAGAGGGAGCAGCAGATGTCACGCCTGGTCCAACGTCTCATGCGCACCGCAGCCTGCGTGAGCGGTTGCTTCATACTCATGGCCGCCACGGCGCACGCCGCCGGCTCCGGCATGCCCTGGGAGGCGCCGCTGCATCGCATCCTGGAATCGATCGAAGGCCCCGTCGCCAAGGTCATCGCCGTCATCGTCATCATCGTCACCGGGCTCAGCCTCGCCTTCGGCGATATGGGCGGCGGCCTGCGCCGTCTCCTGCAGATCGTGTTCGGCCTCTCGATCGCCTTCGCCGCCACCTCCTTCTTCCTGTCGTTCTTCTCCTTTGCCGGCGGCGCCCTCATCAACTGAAGCGCGGAGCATCAGCACCCCATGATCGGTCAACCGTCCACCACCCCAGGCTACGAGGTCATCCTGCACCGCGCGCTCACCGAGCCGATCCTCTTGGCCGGCAGCCCGCGCAACTTCGCCATCCTCAACGGAACGCTCGCCGCCGCGATCGGCCTCGGCCTGCGTCTGTGGCTGGCCGGCTTGCTGATCTGGCTCACTGGTCACGCCGTCGCCGTCTGGGTCACGCGCAAGGATCCGGCCTTCCTCACTGTGCTCTCCCGTCATGCCCGCCACAAGGGAGCGCTGTCATGCTGAACCTCGCCGAGTACCGCAAGGCATCGACTGGCTTGGCCGATTATCTGCCGTGGGCGTGCCTGGTGGCGCCGGGTGTCGTGCTCAACAAGGACGGCTCGTTCCAGCGCACGCTGCGCTATCGCGGTCCCGATCTCGACAGCGCCACCGAGGCCGAGCTGGTCTCGGTGACCGCGCGCCTCAACAACGTCCTGAAGCGGTTCGGTGCCGGCTGGGCGCTCTTCTTCGAAGCCGAGCGCATTCCCGCGAACGCGTATCCCGGTGCACGGTTCGCCGATCCGGCCTCGTGGCTCGTCGATCAGGAACGCTATGCCGCCTTCAGCGCCGACGGCGTCCATCACGAGAGCCGCTACTACCTGACCTTCCTCTATCTGCCGCCGCCCGAGAACGAGGCGCGGGCCGATCGCCTGCTCTACGAGCGCAGCGACGAGACGGCCATCGGTGTCGAGCCGCGGGCGCAGCTCGAATGGTTCATCACCGAGACCGACCGGGCGCTGCAGATGCTCGCTTCCATCCTGCCTGAGGCGGAGGCGCTCGATGATGCGGCGACGCTCACCTACCTGCATGGCACGATCTCGGATAAGCGCCATCCGGTCGCCGTGCCGGCGGTCCCGGCCCACATCGACGCCATCCTCTGCGACCGCCCGTTTCTCGGCGGCCTCGAGCCGAAGCTCGGTGATCAGCATCTGCGCGTGCTGACCGTGCTCGGCTTCCCCAATGCCACCGTGCCGGGCGTGCTCGATGCCCTCAATGACCTCGGCTTTGCCTACCGCTGGACGACACGGTGGATCGCCCTCGACAAGACCGAAGCCACGCGTCACCTGACGCGGCTCAGGCGCCAATGGTTTGCCAAGCGCAAGTCGGTCAGCGCCATCCTGCGCGAGGTCATGTTCAACCGCGAGACGGCGCTCGTCGATCCCGACGCCGACAACAAGGCGATGGACGCGGATGAGGCGCTGCAGGAGCTCGGACAGGACGACGTGGCGTTCGGCTACCTGACCACCGCCATCGTGGTCGCCGATGTCGACGTGCGCCAGGCGAACGAGAAGCTGCTCGCCGTCGAGCGGATCATCAACACCCGCGGCTTCGTCACCATCCGCGAGACCTTGAATGCCGTGGAAACCTGGCTCGGCTCACTGCCCGGCAACCCTTACGCCAACGTGCGTCAGCCGATCATGCACACCTTGAACCTTGCCCACATGATGCCGGTCTCGGCGGTGTGGGCCGGGCCGGAAATGAACCGCCACCTCAATGCTCCCACGCTGATGATGGCGGAGACGCGCGGGGCAACGCCGTTCCGCCTCGATCTGCACGTCGGCGACGTCGGCCACACGCTCATCGTTGGTCCGACCGGCGCCGGCAAGTCGGTGCTCCTCGCCCTGCTGGCGCTGCAGTTCCGCCGCTTCATCGGCGCGCAGGTCGTGCTCTTCGACCGCGGCCGCTCGGCCCGCGCCGCCACCCTCGCCATGGGCGGCGCCAGCATCGATCTCGGCCTCGAAGGCACGCTCTCGCTGCAGCCCTTGGCGCGCATCGACGAGCCCGGCGAGATCGCCTTCGCCTTGCAATGGGTAACGGCGCTCCTCACGGCCGAAGGCGTGCGCGTGACGCCGGAAGTCAAGGATGCGGTCTGGACCGCCCTCAAGAGTCTGGCTTCGGCGCCGCGCGCCGAGCGCACCCTGACTGGGCTTGCCGTGCTCATCCAGTCAGCGGCGCTGGTCGCCGCCCTGTCGCCCTATACGCTGGAAGGGGCCTATGGCCGGCTTCTCGATGGCTCATCGGAGGAGATTGCCGAGACGGACGTGCTGCACATCGAGCTGGAGCAGCTGATGGCGCACAAGGCGCTGATTCCGCCGGTGCTGACGTATCTGTTCCATCGCCTCGAGGCGCGCTTCGACGGGCAGCCGACCTTGCTGGTGCTCGACGAGGCCTGGACCTTCCTCGATGACGCGCTGTTCGCCGCGCGCATCCGCGAATGGCTGAAGACCTTGCGCAAGCGCAATGTTGCCGTCGTCTTCGCCAGCCAGTCGCTGGCCGACATCGAGCGCTCGAGCATTGCCCCGGCCCTCATCGAAAGCTGCCCGACCCGCATCTTCCTGCCCAACGATCGCGCGCTCGAGCCGCAGGCGAAGACCGTCTATGAACGCTTCGGCCTCAACGCTCGCCAGATCGAGATCCTGAGCGTCGCCACGCCGAAGCGCGACTACTACGCCCAGACGGCCCGCGGCAATCGTCTCTTCGCGTTGGGCCTCGGGCCGGTGGCGCTCGCGCTGTGCGGGGCGTCCTCGCCCGACGACCAGCGGCTCATCGAGCACTGTCTGGCGACGAGCGAACCCAAAAGCTTCGCCGCGCGCTTCCTCGCCGCCAAGAATCTGGCCTGGGCCGCCGAGCTGCTCGACGGCTGGCAGGCCCCGACGGCGATCCCGCCGCCCTTGCCTCCGGCAGTGCGGAAGGAGGCGGTGCAACCCGAGGCCCCGGCAGAGCCCAAGGATCGCACGGCGTTGGCGCCCAAGGCGCCGTCTGCAAACACCTCGCTTGCGGAGCAAACGCCACTGCCCGGATTGCCGGGCGGCCCACCGCTGCCGCAACGCCTCTCACCGTTCCGCGTCACCCCGAGCCAAGCCAAAGGAGCAGGCCAATGACACCCCGCCGCACAGTGCTCACGATGCTGCCGCTCGCCGCCGGCGTTCTCATCAGCGGCGTGTCGCAGGCGCGCGCGCAGATGACGGTGTTCGATCCGTCGAACTACCAGCAGAACCTGCTCTCCGCCGCGCGGGCGCTCGAGCAGATCAACAATCAGATTCGCGCGCTCCAAAACCAGGCGCAGATTCTTGTGCGCATGGACCAGAACCTTTCACCGCTGGGCGAAACGATCTCCCCGGATCTGCAACGCACGCTCGCCGACATCGAGAGCCAGATGAAGGCCGGGGAGGGCATTGCCTTGGATCTGCGGGAGACGCAAACCAACTACGACAAAATGTTTCCCGGGCAAGCGTCGGCCGCGCTCACCTCTGACGATGTGCTGCGCAATGCCACGACCCGCTGGGAGGAGGAATACGCCGCCTTCCGGCGCTCTGCCCTGGTGCAGGGTCAGATTGCCGACAGCATCGAGATCGGCGCCCGCCTGCTCGGTGATGCCCTCGCGCGTTCGCGCCACGCCGTCGGAGCGCTCGAAGCCGCGCAAGCCGGCAACGAGCTCGCCGGCCTCAGCGTCAAGCAGTCGCTGGCGCTGCAGGGCCTCGTTGCGGCGCAGGCGCGTGCCGAGACGCTGACGCGGGCCCGTGACCTCGCCACCGAGTATGAGGCGCGTCAGCGCTTCAAGTCCTTTGTCGGGACCGGCTCCGGATATTCGGCGAGCCGATAGCACATGGAGAAACGCATGCCCGGTCACGATCGCAGCCTCCGACGACACTAGCCGCCCTCTGACATGGCCAACGGCGAACCGATTTTCCGCCGACGGCGAAGCTTTGCCGACACGCCCCGAGGACCCCATGGACGATCTCGCCATCATCGATCTCTTCACCGAGACCTTCAGCCGCTACATCGACAGCGGGTTCGGATTGCTCGCCGGCGACGTCGCCTTCCTCACCAGCATCCTGGTGGCAATCGACATCACGCTGGCGGGCCTGTTCTGGGCGCTGATGGGCGAGGACAACCTTCCGGCACAGCTGATCAAGAAGGTGCTGTACGTCGGCTTTTTCGCGCTCCTGCTCTCCAACTTCCGACAGCTCGCCGACATCGTCTTCCAGTCGTTTGCCGGACTGGGGCTGAAGGCGTCGGGCACGTCGCTCACCGCCGCCGACTTGATGCGGCCGGGGTTCGTGGCGTCGACCGGCTATACGGCCTCCAAGCCGCTCTTGGAGAAGGCCGGCGAGCTCATGGGCTTCACGACCTTCTTCTCCAACTTTGCCACCATCGCCGTGCTGATGCTGGCGTGGGCGATCGTGCTCCTCGCCTTCTTCGTCCTCTCCGTCCAGCTGTTCATCGCCATCATCGAGTTCAAGCTGACGGTGCTGGCAGGCTTCGTGCTGGTCCCGTTCGCCTTGTTCGGCCAGACCGCGTTCCTTGCCGAGCGCGTGCTCGGCAACGTTATCTCCTCCGGCATCAAGCTCATGGTGCTGGCGATCGTGATCGGCATCGGCGCCACGCTGTTCGGCACGTTGAGCGGGCCGGCAGGCGAAATCACCCTGACGCAGGCGGCATCGTGCATCCTGGCGGCGATCGCCGTGTTCGGATTGGCCGTCTTCGTGCCGGCGATCGCCGCCGGCCTGATCTCGGGCGCCCCGCAGCTCGGCGCCGGCGCGGCCGTCGCCACCACGGCGGCGCTGGGTGGTACGGCGGTTGCCGGCGGATTGGCGTTGGCGGGCGGCGCGCGATTGGCTGGCGGCGCTGCGGGCGGCAGCATTAAGGCCGCCGCCTCTCTCGCGGGTCGGGTCGGCGCCGCCTATGAAACGAGTGGCATGTCCGGCGTCGCGCGCACGACGATCTCGGCTCCGCCCTCGCGCATGATGGCATCGGCGACGGCACCGGTGCGTGACGCCTACCGGCAAGGTGCGGCCCAGGGCTATCGCGATACGCGTCCATCGTCCGGCGCCAGCGATCCCGGCGCCGGCACCATTGCGCCTGGCACCATACAGCAAAGTCCGCCCGCGTGGGCGCAAAGCCTCGCACGTCGGCAGCAGCTGACGCAGGCCGGCATGGTGGCCGCGCAAGCCCTGCGCGAGGGCGATCGGCCGGCGAGTGGCGGTGGCCCGGATCTCAAGACCAGCAAATAAAGGAGACAGGACGCATGTCGTTCAAACGTTCGACGTTGCGCTATGGCGAGACCCCGGAGCCGGTCACGCCCTATCAGAAGGCGGCGCAAGTCTGGGACGAGCGCATCGGCAGCGCCCGCGTGCAGGCGCGCAATTGGCGCCTGATGGCGCTCGGCAGCTTGGGCGTCTCGCTGATCCTCGCCGCAACCCTGCTGTGGATCGGCCGGTCCCCAACGACGACACCTTACGTTGTCGAGGTCGACCCGCGCGGCGGGGCCCGCGCCGTCGGCCCCGCGGCCGAGGCCTATAAGCCGAACGATGCGCAGATCGCCTATCACCTGGCGCGCTTCGTCGACAACGTCCGCGCGCTGTCGAGCGATGCCGTGGTCGTCAAGCAGAACTGGCTCAAGGCCTACGACTTCGTCACCGAGCGGGCCGCGGTCACGCTCAACGAATATGCGCGCGCCAACGACCCCTTCGCCAAGGTCGGTCGCGAGACTGTCGCGGTCGAGGTCACCAGCGTCGTGCGCGCCTCGGACTCCTCATTCCAAGCGCGCTGGCTGGAGCGAACCTTCGAGGGCGGTGCGCTGAAAGGGACCCGTCGGTTCACCGGCCTGTTCTCCATCCTCATCATGCCACCCAGGACCGCCGAAGCCGTGCGCAAGAACCCGCTCGGCATCTACGTGCACACCTTCAACTGGTCGCAGGACGTCAGCGCAGGAGAGCCCAGATGACATCGCCACGGATCTATGCGGCCGTCGCCCTGACGGGCCTCCTTTGCGGCTGCGCCGCCACCGCCATGGTGCCGGAGGTTCCCTTGCTCGACAACGCCGTGTTCAAGCCGGCGCAACGCGAGCCGGAGCCGCAGCCGCTCGTGCAATACGTCGAGGTGCCGAAGCCTCTGCCGCTGCCTGGGCAATTGAAGCCGGTCCCGAAGCCCGGCGAGAAAGATAAGGACCCGCGCGCGCCCAAGGACCGCGTGGCCGGCGCCAACGCCGCGGCGCGCCTGGAGCCGGTCAAGGACGGCTACATCAACGCCATCCAGGTCTATCCCTACACCAAGGGTGCGCTCTATCAGCTCTATGCGGCCGTCAACCAGGTGACCGACATCGCGCTCGAGAGCGGCGAGAGACTGGTCTCCGTTTCCGCCGGCGATACGGTGCGCTGGGTGGTCGGCGACACATCGAGCGGCGAGGAGGAGGACGCGCAGGTGCATATCCTGGTCAAGCCCATCGCCGCCGACCTTCAGACCAACCTAGTCATCACCACCGACCGGCGCACCTATCACCTCGAGATGCGCTCGAGCGATGCCACGTACATGGCGTCCGTGTCGTGGACCTATCCGGCTGGCGAGCTCATCGCGCTCCGGAAGCAACAGGCCGAGCGAGACGCCGCGGCGACGGCGGTCGCCGACGTCGGCGTCAACATCGATCAGCTGCGGTTCCGCTATCGCCTGGAAGGCGATGCGCCCTGGAAGCCGCGGCAGGTGTTCGACGATGGCCACAAGGTCTACATCCAGTTCCCCGCAGGTCTGGCGCAGAGCGAGGCGCCGCCGCTGTTCGTCATCGGACCCGACGGCAAACCGGCGCTCGTCAACTACCGGGTGCGGGGCACGACCTACATCGTCGACCGCCTGTTTGCTGCCGCCGAGCTCCGGCTTGGCCGGGAGCCGCAGCGCGTGGTGCGCATCGTCCGCACCGACGCCGTCTGGCGGGAGACGCGGTAATGACCGACACTGGTGCCGACAAGGCCGATGCGCCTGATGCCAAAGCGGCGCCGGAAGCGTTCGCGCTGCGGGCAAGGCCGCAGCCGGTCACCCGCATCAACCGCAAGGTGCTGATCGGCGGCGCGGCTCTGATCTTGATCCTCATCTCGGGCCTTGTCCTCGTGGCGTTCAAGCCACCGACCCTGCGCGCCCTCACGCCTGAGGAGCTCATCAACGTCGAGCACAAACCGATCACCGACCGGCTGGCCAGACTCCCGGCCACCTACGACAGCGTGCCGGGAGAGGAGAAGCCGGGAGAGGAGAAGACGGAGGCAGCGAAGGTGCCGATTGGTGTTCCGAAGCTGACGCCGCCAAACCTTGCCGATCCGCGCGGCGACACCGAGCGCATCGAGAAGGAGCACCTCGTCCGCATGGCCGTCCAGGCCCGCGAGTCCCAGGTTTTCTTTCGGCTGCAGCTCAAGGCGCCGCCGGCACGCGAGGTCGCTGCGCCGGCGACGCATGCCGATGCCGGACCGCGATCGGCCGCAGCCGAGGGCAACACGGCGGCGCACGCTGTGCTGCGGGCGGCCGAGCGCGCGCGTAGCCTGGCCATTGGCGACGTCGATCCGGTCGGAACCGATGCGACCGAGGCAACGCGCAAGCTGTCGTTCCTCACGGCCGCACCGGAGAAGGAGATCTACAACCCGCATGGCCTTCAGACGCCGGCCTCACCCTACCAGTTGATGGCCGGCACCGTCATCGCCGCGAGCCTGGTCAGCGGCCTCAA
Source organism: Hyphomicrobium sp. (assembly GCF_009026145.1). Lineage (GTDB taxonomy): Bacteria > Pseudomonadota > Alphaproteobacteria > Rhizobiales > Hyphomicrobiaceae > Hyphomicrobium_A. The sequence continues at coordinate 60,306 of NZ_WBUE01000002.1, read as the reverse complement.
CTCCGATCTTCCCGGGGTTGTCATCGCGCACGTGACGGAGAACGTTTTCGACACGGTGTCCGGCGGCTTCCTCCTCATCCCACAGGGATCGCGCCTGATCGGCAAGTATGACAACGTCGTCGCCTTCGGGCAGGAACGCGCCCTCGTCGTCTGGCAGCGCATCATCCGGCCCGACGGCAGCTCGGTGGTGATCGACAATCTCCCGGCGACGGATACCGGCGGCTATGCCGGCCTTGCCGACGAGGTCGATCTGCATACCTGGAAGCTCTTGAAGGGCGTCGCACTCGCCACCGTGCTCGGCGTCGGCAGCGAGCTCGCTTTCGGCGCGAGCGACAGCGATCTGGTTCGGGCGCTGCAGCTCTCCACGCAATCGACCACCAACCGCGCCGGCCAGCGCCTCATCGAGCGCAATCTCAATGTGCAGCCGACGATCACCGTGCGGCCCGGCTGGCCGCTGCGCGTCATCGTGCACAAGGACATCGTCCTGCGTCCCTACCCGACACACGCATCCAACAGAGAAGCGAGGAGACCTGCAGATGCCCGTCATTGGTATTTTCTCGGCGGTCAAAGACGGCTACGCCGGCACGATCCGCACGCTGACCGTAACGGCCAAAGTCCGCTTGATCGCCAACGACCGCAAGGAGGGGCAGGCGGGACCCGACTTCCGTGTCATGGCCGGCTCGACGGAGATCGGGGTTGCCTGGCGACGCACCAAGCAGGGGAGCGAGGAGAGCTATTTGCGGGTCAAGCTCGATGATCCCGCATTGCCGCAGCCGATTTGGGGCGCGCTGTTCGAAGCCACTGAGGACGGCGTCGTGCGGCTTGTCTGGCGACGCGAGCAGAAGGAGGAGAGCTGATGGGCTCGATGGTTTCCTGGTCGAAGGAGCGCGAGCCGATGTCGCATCGCTTGCCGTCGCAGGCTGCAAAGCCCAAAGGAGTGAAAGGCGAGGATGTTGACGCGGCGCAAGCGGGGACCACCTCTACTATGCGCATCCGCGATGCGCCGGTCGGGGACGAGGCAGGAACTATGGCTCTGCCGCCCACGCGGCTGATCACGAGAGCGGAGCTGCGCAGCATCGTGCCCTACACACCGCAGCATATCCTGCGGCTCGAGAAGCGCGGGTTGTTTCCGCGCCGGATCCAGGTTGGCGCGAACCGCGTGGCATGGCTCTTGTCGGAGGTCGAGGCATGGATCGCGGCGCGTGCCGCAGAACGCAAAAAGTTGGGCTGTTAAAAAAATCCAATTCGGCTGGCTTGGAAGAACCCACACCGTGTCCGATAACATTCGATCATTGTATTTGCTCATCGAAACGCGGATCTGCCTACCAGTTTGTCAGGTAGGCGATCGTTTTCCATGGCCTGTCTCCTTGGTTGAGACACAGAGCAGTATGCGCCCCCCATCGGCTGATCGACGGTTACCGAGAACCTGGCGGCGGAGGGATCTGACAGCTGTGCGCGGCGCCCCGCGCTCTCGTGCATGCGGCGCTCGGTATCGCCGGTGCCACCACGCGTGAGCCCGGTGGCTAGCACTTTGCCGGTGTGGCCATCGCGCAGCGTCACCCGCATCCCGCCCATACTCGTGCCGATGAACTTGGCATCCTTGCTCAGCACGCGAACGACGATGTCGGCCGGCACCGCCAGGGCGGCCGTGGCCAGGACGGTAAGCTCGGCAACGGCAGCAAGCTTGAAGAGACGGTTTTGCATTTTCTTTGCCGTTGTGATCCGACGGAGAATATGCCGGCTGAATTTCTGTCCTCAGTGCAACGCGCAAATCGCTCTGGCGATGAGGCTCACTTCAGTTTTTGAGTGACGGTGAAAGCGCCGCGCAGCTCGCCCGGCTTGGAGCCCGTCGCCTGGTCATCCGGGTAGTATTTCTGCTTTGAGCGCGGGCTCCAGTCTGGACTCACGACGGGTGAGACACGGCTCGGCCGCAGTCGGGACCGCCTTCATATAGGAACACCATATCACCGCTTTGGATCAAGACTGACTAGCGGCGAGGGACACCGAAGACTTTGTGCTCGAGGTTGCCGAGGCGGGTCTCTCGTAGCAGCCGTGCCTGAGCTCCGCTTCGATAGAGTTCACTTGCTCCTGCACGCGGGCGATGTCGCCTCCCATCCCCTTCCTTGCACCAATGCGGAATGAGGACCGCCACGGCCGGTTAAGGGTTCGCTCGGCCGTCTCGGGTGTTGGCGGATGACTTGTCCGGGAACGCCGTTGTAGCGAGGGACACGTGTAGCAGTCGACGAGAGCCGCGATCTGCGATCGGAGTTGGTTCGGAGGGATTTCTGCGTGGGCCCTTCCAAGTGGGCCGATGGGGATGCCCGTCAGCGCTGCTGGATGCTTTCGATGTAGCGGGTCAACTCCTCGATGCGCGCGTCTGGTGAGGCGCCGTCTTGCTCGGCGTTGAAGACAGGACCCCAGGCCAGCATGGCCGAGGAACCGTGACCCCTTATGCCGCCGCCCTCGGTGATAACCCGCTTGACGTAGTCGGCGGGAAATTTGCCGCCATGTCGACGTGTGATGAGGGTGAGATTGGCCGGGGCGATCTTCATGGCTTCGCGAAGGGGCCCGAGACCCGTGCTCTCCAAGCCGTGGCAGAGTGCGCAAAGGCGTAGGTAGTCTGATTTACCGGATTCGATGGACTGTGAGAGTGCTGGTGCAGGAGCGGCTAACACTGCCGCAAGCGCGATAACGGTGACGAGCCACGGCAGCTGTGCCTTCGGGGACAGGAACGTTCTCCTGCTCGCTGGTCGCGACCTCAAGAGTCAAGGATGTCCCGCAGCGCGCGGGCAAGATCGGCTTGCTTGTAAGGTTTGCGCAGCACTTTCAAATCGTCTGCCATCGTGTCGGCTTCGACGGCGAGTTCGGCATCATACCCCGAAGTGAGGAGGATCTTGATTGCCGGATTGCGCTCCCGAGCGGCGGCGGCAAGCTCATTACCCGTGATGCCCCCCGGCATGATGACATCGCTGAAGATCAGATCAATCGGCTCTCCCGCTTCGAGTATCGCCAGTGCCGCAGGACCGCCGTCGGCCTCGATGACGCGATAGCCGAGGCACTTCAGGCGATCGAGTGTCAAAGCACGCAGCTCCGGGTTATCCTCAACGACCAGCACGAGTTCATCGTCGGCGCACGGCGCCCTAACAGGCGTATCCCCGCCCAGGCGACTTTGCTGCGCGCCGTGTCTCGGCAGATAGAGGTTGACTGTCGTGCCACGGCCGACTTCGCTATAGATCGTAGCACTACCGCCCGACTGCTTCACGAAGCCGTAGGTGCTGGCAAGCCCGAGCCCTGTGCCACGACCGACCGGCTTTGTCGTGAAGAATGGTTCGAAGACGCGCGCGGCGACCTCGGGAGTCATGCCCGAGCCAGTGTCAGAGACTGTCAGCCGCACGTATTCGCCTGGCGCAAGACCGTATTGCTCCGCGTCATCGCTGACGATTTTGTGATTGCGCGTTTCGAGGCTGAGGTTGCCGCCTTGGGGCATGGCATCGCGGCTATTGAGAGAAAGGTTGAGTACGGCATTCTCGATCTCGCTCGGATCGACGCAAACGCTCCACAAATCGCCGACCAATGACGTCGTGAGGCTGATGGTCTCACCAAGCGACCGGCGCAGCAGCTCCAGCATGCCGAGGACGTGCTCGTTGAGGTTGATGACGGCCGGCTCCAACTTCCGCTGGCGGGAGAAGCTGAGGAGTCGGCTGGTCAGCCTCGCTCCCATGTGCGCCGCTTCATTGGCGCGTCGCATAAGCTCGCGCACCTTCTCTGGATCCGACGTTTCCTCGGCCAGCTCATGGCTGCCGATGATAATGGTCAAAAGGTTGTTGAAGTCGTGGGCGATGCCGCCGGTGAGCTGGCCGAGCACATCCATGCGCTGTGACCGGCGCAGCACCTCTTCTTGCTGCGCCTGGTGCGTCAGATCCCGCACGACGCCAGCAAAATGACGCTTGCCGCCAATCTCATACTCGCTGACCGAGAGGTGCATAGGAAATGTTGAGCCGTCCTTGCGTTGCCCGGTCACCTCCCGGCCGAGGCCGATGATCCTACGCTGCCCCGTGTGGCGGTACTGACGGATATAGCTATCATGATCGCGCCGATACGGCTCAGGCATGAGCAGCTTCACATTCTGCCCGATCAGCTCGGCAGCTGTGTATCCGAACATCTTCTCGGTCGCTGGATTGACGCTCTCGATGGTGCCAAGCGCATCGATCGAGATGATGGCGTCAATAGCGGATTGCAGGATCGCTGCAAGCTGATGCAGGGAAGCCTCAAGGACAGGTTCGCCAAACCCCTTGTTGGTCATGACGTCACCCGGTCAATGGATGCCGTTCAACCCCCGTCCGATTTTTGTCAGAATTTCAGAGGGCTGTCACGTTCGGCCTGAAAAAAGGCGGAAAACACGTGCTGCAACGCTTAGGTGCCGGTGAGCGCGTCGGGTGGCGTTGGCGGGTACTGACGGAGGCACGTCAATAGGTTTCCACTGGCGAAGGGGCAGTGCCGTCCGGTGCGTTGTCGTTGGCTGCGTCTGGGGGAGCCGTTCCCGCTTGCGGGCCGTTTTGCGCGTCGTCGCACCCTGCTCATGTTAGGCCTTGGCCAACAACGTCGTCCCTCGCCGCTATCTCAACCTCGCTCAAGCCCCTGAGCGGCTCTAACGGCGGTGTGTCAGAGGATTCCCAATGTTGTGGCCGCCTTTGCGGCAGACATCCGGCATTTGGCGCGCGACGCACCCGGAATCGCGGGCCGCAATTCGCTCGCGCCAATAACGGTGGCGCGAGCTGGAATTGATCTTTATTTGCTGGCCACCGCAACCGGTCTCGGACTGGGTGCCAGATGAACTTCTCATCCCCTGATGGCGGACATCGAGCGGCGTCAGTGTCATGTCGCCGACGGGCGAGCCTCTTCCGTTCAGCGGACGCCTGCATCCGGTCCGCTTACCCTTCGAATGCAGCCGACGTCTGTCGTGAAGCGAACGGGTGAGAAGGGACATGACGGGCTGATCACCAAGAAACGGGAGTTCCAGCACTCATGCCCGCGTGACGTCCGCGAACTGACGGATGCCGAGCATCAGGGCCGGTTACCCTCCCGGCTATGGGGCTTCTGAGCAAGTGCCCATTGAAGCCACTGCGCTCAGAAAGAAGCAATTAGCCTCGATGCTAAAAGGTGGATGAGGCCAGGGCCATTTGCGACAAATTGGAAGCGCTGAGGGCATATGCGCGGCAGGCGAAAAACAAGGAGCTGGAGATCGACGCTGCCGAAATCCACGTCCGTTCCGAGGGTCGGCCGCGATTTCAGTCTAATGATCGCGGACGCTCAGTGCCCTCTCGTCCGTTGAAGTTGGCGAATGAGCACTTTCCGAATCTTGGCCGAGCGGGCGCTTTGTGCGCACCTGCTCCCCAGGAATCCGATTTGTCGAGTTCCCGAGAATAAAGGATAGAAAAATGTTCAAAGCCATCATTGTGGGCGCGGCGACGCTTGCTTTCGGCGCGGCCGGGCTGTCATCGGCCGACGCCGAGGCGCCCGCTCCGCGGGCTCAGAGTTCGACCTCAGCTGTCGACGGGGCGAGCGATGCGGCGGATAAGACGTCGGATCGCACACCTGGCGATGCGACGCCTGATCGTACCCGGGGCGCGACGTGGTCTGGCGCGACCGGAACGGAAGCTGCCCGGACTTCGGAAGGCACTTCTGATCGCACTCCCAGAAACCAAGCCACGACGACTGACGTGGCGCCAGCTGGTCGCAAAAGCCACTTCACTGAAGGTCAGGCCCGCGCCCATCTTGCCCACTGACCCGTCAACTAAGAGGTCGAACGTTTCGGCGCCCGTATGCTAGCGGGCGCCGCTACCGATCGCAGTCCAGGTTCGATAGCCGTACTCAACCCCCCACCACCGCTGCGCGACTCGGTTCAGAGCTTGATTGCGCGACTGTTGGCGGGCGTGATAGCCTGCGACCATGCTTAAGCAAACGCCACAGTATGGGTTCTGGCAGGAGTGGTTCGTCCCGCCGATCGTCATCCCGGCCCTCTTTATTGCTGGGATCGTTGGGTACGCGCTTTATCTGTACCTGTGAAAAGGTAGCAGAAGATCACTCGCGGCGCTGCCAGTTTTAATGCGGGGCAACCAGCAAAAGTCGCTTCCGCGTGGGTACCGGTTGTTCCACGAATTGTGCCGTCAGGATCGATGCGAATTCCCCAGACCGTGATCGATTGCGGCTCTACGTTGATTTCGGGCGCATGCGCCACCGATCGAAGGCGCGGCCGTTATGGTCATGTCGCACGAGTTCTTTAGCCAATAATCGCTGACCGCACTGGACCGAAATGGTCCAGCGCGATGGTCGTCAAGGACCTGGACATAAGACGTCTCCGGTACTTCGCGAACGCTCGTCCGACGGTTGACATGGCTTTCGTCCAAGAGCCAATTCCAGACGCCGGCGGTCAGTTCGCCGGTTCAGCGTCCTGGAGGAACCGACCTTTGCCAGTTGACGCTCCGCCAATGTCACCAGACACTGCTTGGTCGAACTACTTCCAAGCCTTGCACTCTAGCCACACGATCGTCGCACCAAGCGATCGAGCGAGGTCTGAGCGATATCCGTAGGTTGATAGCGCGTATCAGCGACTAGCCCGTCGAGGGTTAGAGCTTTGTCGGCAACGACCGCTTGCAGCCTGAGTACATTCCGACTCTACGTGCGGCCCACCTCTTTCGGTAATGTCCGCTGACACGCGCGTCCGGATTTGAGCATGCATGCGCGCGTGTTTGCTGTTGGCCGGCGACTGCATCGTCGCCGCATAACCTGGCAAAGAGGATATGTGTCCCGTGCGTTATACGGCCCAGAAGATAGCCGCCGATGGGTTTCGCTGGCGGCCGCTTAACGCATGGATCGCGCCGCCGCCGGCGATTTGCGTCGCGCTGATCATCTTAATTGCCGGATCAGTGCTTTATTTGAGCGCGGATTGAACACAGAGCGTGGGCGCGCTGGGCGCTCGCGACGTCGCACACTGCCAGGACCAAACGAGACTAGGAGGCCAAGAACGTCACAATATCAAAAGCTCATATCGACGGGCATCGTCCTTGCGGTTGTCACAAGTGGAGTCGCCGGAGCGGTGGCTGGCCTTGCGCTTGATGACATCGTCGCGAACAGAGCCCTTCTGGCAGTGGCGGCCGCATTTCTGGCGGTGCTCGTGGCCACGGTCGTTCGCCACTTCACCATCTTCGCATCAATTCGCGCGGCCGGTCCGGGCCCAGGGAGGTTGCTCATTCCCGGGATCGTCTTGATCAACTCGGTCATCGCGTCTGTCGTGGGTGGCTTGGCGGGGTATGGCCTGAGCTTGAGCGTGCTCGGTCCGCCCCCCGCAGCTTGAATCGGCTTCTTGTCGGGTGTTATCGCCGGCGTGTCGATGGAGCTTCTGATGATCGGTTACCGGTCTACGGTCCGACCAGCCGGGTTAGTAAAGCGCGGCTAGGTACATTCCGTAGCTTGGCGTACGGACCCATCGAGCGCTTTAATCCGGACTTGAGGGAACACGCGAAAGAGAGAGATGTTCCGCGTACTCGATCAAGTGGACCCTCATTCCGCAAGGCGGCCCGGCTTGCTCCCCGCACAGTCGGGCCGCTTTACCGTCGGACCCACCGGCGAGGCGTGGTTTCAGGCAGCCGCAATTGCCAATCGGATCAGAGCAGGAAGAGACTTCGACCCCGTCTTCTTCATGATGGCAGCGCGATGGTTGTCCACGGTGCGCTGGCTGATGCCGAGGTCGGCGGCAATGTTCTTGCTCGGACGACCCGCCAGCACGAGATCCATGATCTGACGCTGACGCGCCGTCAGGCTTGCGACACGCGTTCGGGCCGTGTCTTGCGATTGCGACAGCTTCAGCGCATCCCCGCTGTGATCGAGCGCGCGTTCGATGCTGGCGAGCAGGTCAATGTGCCCGATCGGTTTCTCGATGAAATCAATCGCGCCGGCCTTCATGGCCTCAACCGCCAAAGGGACGTCGCCACTTCCCGTGATCATGATGGTCGGTAGGGCACGGCCATCTGCCTTGAGGCGTTCGATCAGCTCCAGACCGGTCATGCCGGGCATTCGCGCGTCGACCAACAGGCAACCTTCAAACCGATCCGCTCGCAAAAAAGCTTCGCCGTCGGCAAATACCTCGACGGCGTAGCCGTTCTCCCGGAGCAAGTCGCGCGTCGCTTCGCGGACGGCCGCATCATCATCGACCACGAACACCGTGGGCATTTTCCGGCCGTCCAAGGGTAGCGCCAGCTGCGGCACGTTTTCGAGAGCTGATGGCACCGCTTTGATGAGGAGGCGCTGGATGAGGCGGGTCAGCTGCTGGGCCTTGACCGGCTTGTTCAGATGGATGAATCCGTGGCGCGCAATCTCGCGCAAGGTGTCGGTCGAGATATCGCCCGTGAGGACGATGGCCGGGATCTGGTGCGGTAGCTGGCTCTGCAGGCTCGCGATGATATCGAGGCCGTTGACGTCACGCGGCAGGTTGTAGTCGGCGATCACCAGGTCGGGCCGTGTCGCCTCTTGCGCCGCCAGCTCGAGAGCGCTCGCTCCATCGACTGCGACGGACGTGCGGTGCCCCTCTCCATCGAGAAGCAGCTTGATCGTCTCGCGCACAGCCGGGTCATCTTCGATGACGAGTATATTCCCGCTCGAGGGAGCGTCGTCGTCCTTCTCCTGCTCTCGGGTGAATGGTGCGCTGACCGCGCCATGGTCAACGTTTCGGACAGCTTTGACGCGCGTGGCAGCGGGGACGAGCGGAGCGGCGGTGACACGCGGGGGGCACGACAGTGAGCGTTATGTACTGTAGAAGTTCACGGAGTTTCTTAGACACCGTGATCGCCAAAGAAGTATTACTGTCCCAAGTGCCAATTGCGCTCCAAGTCACTACCTGCATACTGTAGGTATATATGGGCCCTTGATTAGAAAAATATTTTGCGCGGACACATTTTGAACATCATCTCCGCGTATAAATCACAACAATAGTTTTGGTGGTTCGCATTCAAATTATACTTTCATATTTTATGGAGATACTCATGACAGAGAACACACAGGCGAGCCCCGCCCCGGCAAGCAGCGCGGGCATGCGAAGCGAGATCGCGCAGAAGTGGTCGAAGTTCACCGAGGCGGACGTCATCGCTCTGAAGAGCAAGGATGACCTCGTGTCCCAGGTGCAGTCCAAGTATCAGCTCGACCGCGCTCAGGCCCAGAAGGACGTTGATGCCTTCGCAAAGGGTCGCCAGCTCTAGAGGCTGGCCCCTTGGCCAACCAACGGCTCACGCTCGCTCATTGCGAGGGGCCGTTGGTGTTATAGGCCGGCTGATGGCCGAGCTACGGCGGAGGCCTCGAATGACGGAACGGCTGACCAACGCGACGGTGACCTTTGCGCACCCCTTCTCGTTGCGAGGCGTGCAGGGCACCTTTCCTCCGGGTGTCTACTCGGTGGTGGTGACAGAGGAGCAGCTCGACGGGCTTTCCTTCGTTGCTTATCGCCGCGTGAGAACGACGATTGAGCTCCCGTCGACGAACTCCGCGTCGCTTTCGCGGCAGCTCGTCGAGGTCGTGCCCGCGGATCTGGAGGCAGCCCTCGCAAGCGATGGGGAGGGCGGCTAGTGCACAAGTTCAAGGTCGGCCAGATGGTCGATCTCATCCCCTCTCGCTCAGGTGGGTCGGGTTCGGTCAGGACCTACAAGATCCTTCGGCTTTTGCCGCAAGTGGGCGCGGAACGGCTTTATCGGATCAAGACGATCATGGAGCCGTGCGAGCGGATCGTCGAGGAAAGCAACCTCGTGTGCCGGTGCGTTCCGGTCGGTCGGATGAGATCGGTATGAGGCAAGGCAACAGAAAAGGCATTGGAGGCGCTCAAGATGGCCAAAGGTCATACCAGATCGAACCGTGAAATCCGCAAACCCAAGAAAGAGCCCGTGCAAAAGCGCGCAGACTTGGCGATATCGTCCGTGACGTCTTCATTCGCGCGGCCCTCGAAGACGCTCGCGAAACCGAGCAAGCGGTAGCTCGTTTCAGTTCCGCGACAATCAGTTGGGCAGGGCCGTTTTGGCTGCGTCGGCGGCGATGTCGATGCGGGCCAGGTCGGCGGTGAACGCCTCGATCTCGGCACGCGTCATGGTGCGAACGTCGTACCATTTCTCGTGATGTGAGAGCACAACGACGCCGGTGGGCGAAGCACGCGTCGTCGCGATGATGGAGTCGGCTTCCACCTTCGTGATCTGAACCGCTTTGTGATAGCGCATGCTCCTCCTTAACACATCGGGGCTGCGACTACCGAAGGAATTGTGAGGAGTTCGCGAAGGTCAACGGCACCGTCTCTGAAAGCAATCTAAAACGGAAACGAATTCAGCCCGACTTGGATATTGGGGAGAAAATAATGAGGCCCGCGTGCGAGTCCGCGTGGGCCAGCAAAGAGAGTAACCCTTCGCTCAGGAAGGAAGTTCCGAATGGCACTTTTCTTATCGCGATGGATGACAGCAGGCCATGCCCAACGGCTGGTTCTCGACTTCCACATCGCGCTTACGACCTTGGTCTTTATCTTCTTAGTTATCCAGATTTTGTCGCGATAGCGACGGTCCAAAGGCGCGGAGCTTTTGGATGCGGCATGGATGCCCTACTGCGCGAATATTTCCTCGTAGCGATCTTCGATCTGTTTGGCTTCGTCATCAGTTAGCTTCGCGAACTCGCGCTTGCGGGCGCGTTCGGAGAGCTTGCCGCTGTTTTGGCGGAGCATGCGGAACACAAGTCCATCGTATGATCAGGCATGTCGAGGAACGCCTCAATGCCTGCGCGGAAACTATCGTAACGCCGCAGGAAGGCCGCTTCGTTGTCCGCGACGCGGGCTTGCCTCGCCGTTGGCGAGCACGACCCAAAGCAGCTCCTTCTCCTCCTCAGGGACCCCGGCCAGGCGTTCTCGCGCCTGCGCGGCGCGCTTCGATCAGTATCTCGTTCCTGCCTCGACCCAACTCGTCGGCGCTGAAAATGGTGCCGTAAAGTTGCTCGATGCTGACCGCTTCTTCATCTGTGAGCTGAGCAAACTCACGTTCACGGGCGCGCTTCGACAAGCGCCCGCTATTCTGCCGGAGCATGCGGAAGAGCAGATCGACTGTGCTGTTCGACTGTGCTGTCGGGCATGTCGATCATTGCCCCGACGCCTGACCGAAACGCATCGTAGCGGCGCAAGTAGGTGGTTTCGTTTGGAAGATCCTCCTCGATTGTCTTGCGCACGCAGGCATAGAGGAATTCGGCGTGGGGCGTCGCATCGAAGAAGCGGTAGAAGTCCGCGGTGTTGTTGAGGACCTCGATATTGCCGCGCTCGGTGGCTTTCCACTTCACGACGGGCAGGAGCCGTTGCGAGTAGGATTCGAGAACGCGGCGATAGTCGTCGATCCTGTCGAGGATGGCGGCAGACACGGGAAACACGACGCCGGGCGGATTGAATCCTCGCATGGCAAGGACATGATGGATGAGGTAGCGGTGGATGCGGCCGTTTCCATCCTCGAAGGGATGTGCGTAGACGAAGCCGAAGGCGAGCACGGCCGCGGCGATCACGGGATCAAGGTGCGGGGCGGCGTCCCGGTCGAAGGCGATCATGCCGTCGATGAGAGAAGCGAGGTCCTGCGGCCGCGCGCTGATGTGGTCGGGTACGGGCATGCGGCTTTCGCGTTCGTGCTCGCCGACAAAGCCGCCCTCGTCGCGCAAGCCGAGACGAACAAAACGGTCATCGCCAATCACGATGCGCTGGAGGCGAAGCAGCTCATCGAGATCGAGCGGCTGGCGTCCGGCCTCGCCGATGGCGCGCCCCCACCGCTGTATGCGGTCGTGCGGCGGCGATTCGCCCTCGATGGTGTAGCTTGCCTTGAATCCTTGAGCAGAAGAAACGCGGCCGTGCGCGCGAGCACATCAGCCGGCACGTCGGCCACAATCTCTCGTGCCCTTGCCGCAAGATCCGTGGCGAGGAACTCGTCAAGCGCCTTGGTGCGAAAGACTAGGGGGCAGAATTCACGGGTGCCAGGCAAATTGTTCTTCACCCGGTGGCGGGGTGAGGCGCTGGGGCTCCCCTCATACTGGAGCTTGGGATCGACCACGTTGACGTAGTTGCCCATGGTCATAGCGGGCAGATCGAGCTTCCTTCCCGTCAGCCACTCATAAAGAAACCAGGCGCGGCGGCCGTACGTGCCGGTGGGCTTCGCGCGAACAATGGCTTCGATCTCGGCCGGATCGAGTGCATCGAAAAGCCGGCAGAGGACAGTGAGATCGAGCCCTTCATGCTTGAAGGCGAAGGTGAGATGCCCTTCGAGTTCGGAAGCGATGCGCGCTCTCCTTGACCTGGCGCCGCCGATGGCAACAGTACTTCGCAATGGACAGGAGCAGGAGATTCCGACCGCCGAGGTTTTGGTGGGCGACATCGTGATGATCCGGCCAGGCAACAAGATTCCGGTTGACGGCAAGGTTACTGAGGGGCGTTCGCCGGTGGACGAGTCGATGTTGACCGGCGAATCGATGCCGACCGAGAAGAAACCCGGCGACACAGTGATCGGCGCTACGATCAACAAGAGCGGCGCGTTCCGCTACACCGCCACCAAGGTGGGCGCGGATACGGCACTCGCGCAGATCGTGAAATTGGTGCAGGAGGCCCAGAACTCCAAGGCGCCGGCTCAGCTTCTGGCTGACCGCGCGTCGCAGTGGCTGGTGCTCGCCGCCATTGTGATCGGGCTGCTGTCGGCCAGCCGTTACTGTTCGCCATGACTCTGACGATCACCGTCTTTGTCATCGCCTGCCCAGACGCCCTGGCGTTGGCGACGCCAATGGCGGTCATGGTGGGCACCGGCCTTGGCGCCATGAACGGAATTTTATTCAAGAACGCCGGCGCCTTGGAGGACGCGACCAAGCTCGATGTCATCATTTTCGACAAGACCGGGACGCTCACCGTCGGCCAGCCGGAGGTCATCGACGTGGTCGTAGCGAAGGACGCCAGGATCGAAGACGTTCTGAAGAGTGCAGCCTCCGTCGAGCAGGGCTCGGATCATCCCCTGGCGCAGGCCATTGTTCGGCGCGCACAAGGCCTCGCTGTTCCTACCCAATCCGGTTTCGAGAACCTGGAGGGTATGGGCGCGCGCGCCGAGATCGACGGAGAGACCGTGTTTCTTGGCAATCGCCGGCTCATGGATTCGCAGAAGCTTGCTCTCGGCGAGCTTGCCGCAGAAGCGCGGCGGTTGCAGGGCGCCGGGAGGACCGTGGTGCATGTGGCGCGGGCTGCCACGGTGATCGGACTGATCGCGATCGCCGATGCGCCACGACAGACCGCAGCCACCCCCGTTGCCAAGTTGCGCGAGCGCGGCGTTCGGGTCGCCATGTTGACCGGCGACAACGCCGGCACCGCCCAGTGCATCGCTCGCGATCTTGGCCTCGACATCGTCCTTGCCGACGTGCTTTCGGGTCAGAAAGCGTCGAAAGTTAAAGAGCTGCAGGCCCAGGGCAAGAGGGTCGGCATGGTCGGAGATGGCGTCAATGACGCGTGGTCTGCTCCCCTAAACCGATGCCAAGCTGAGTGAGCGAATCCGGCTATTTCCACCTCGATTGAGGAGAGCAGGGAATGGCACGGAAGCGGTACACGACAGAGCAGATCATCGGGCTTCTGCGGGAAGCAGAGGTCCGCCTCGGACAAGGGCAGGCGATTGGCACGATCTGCCGGGGCATCGGCATCTCGGAGCAGAGCTACAATCGTTGGCGGCGTGACTACGGTGGGTTGAAGCTCGATCAGGCCAAACGCCTAAAGGATCTCGAACGTGAGAACGACCGTCTGAAAAGGCGGTGTCCGAGCTGACGCTCGACAAGCTGATCCTGAAGGAAGCTCTCGAGGGAAAATAGCCCTTCCCGGAAGCGCGCGTGCGTCGAACACGTGCGTTCGCAGCCGGATGTCTCGGAGCGTCGCGCGTGTTCTGTCGTCGGACAGCCACGTGCGACGCAGAGGCGACATCTCAAGACGCCTGACGACGCGGTACGGCCGCTACGGCTACCGGCGCATTCGCGAGATGCTTGTCGCCGAAGGCTGGCGGGTCAACGTCAAACGCGTCTATCGCATCTGGCGCCGGGAAGGGCTGAAAGTGCCAATGAAGCAACCCAAACGGGGCCGTCTGTGGCTCAACGATGGATCGTGCGTCCGTCTCCGACCGCAGCGTCCGAACCACGTCTGGTCCTACGACTTCGTCCAGGATCGGACTGAGGACGGTCGCGCCTTCCGCATGCTCGTCGTGCTCGACGAGTTCACGCGCCGCTGCCTGACGATCGTTGTTGCGCGACGGCTCAGATCCGACGACGTGCTCCAGTGCCTGACGGATCTCTTCGTTACCCACGGCCCACCCCAGCACATCAGGTCAGACAACGGCCCCGAGTTCATCGCCATCAACGTGCGCGAATGGCTTGACCGGATGGGAGTGAAGACGCTCTACATCGAACCGGGAAGTCCGTGGGAGAACGGCTACTGCGAGAGCCTGAACTCAAAGCTCAGAGACGAGCTGCTAAACGGAGAGATCTTCACCACGATGCGGGAGGCGCAAGTTCTGATCGAGAACTGGAGGCGCCACTACAATGCCATCCGCCCGCACTCATCCCTCGGCTATCGCCCGCCAGCTCCAGAAGCGATCTTGCCCCCAGCATCCGGTCTGCCCTACGCTCCGCTCCGGCCAGCCCAGACGCTGGCTGAACACGGCCGGGTTCTAACTTAGGGCTTGGTATCGTTCCGAGGGGCAGGCCAGTTCGGTCGCCGTTCTCTCAGATGCCTTCCACACCTTTTCCGCCGTCGGCGGCGTCTTGATCGCGCTCGTTGCACAGCGCCTCAGCGAGCGCAGAGCGAGCCTGGCGCAGACTTATGGCTGGGCGCGCGCCGAAATCATCGGAGCGCTCTTCAATGGCGTGTTCCTTCTCCTCATGGCCGGTTATGTGCTGTGGATGGGCGGCATGCGTCTGATGGAACCTGTCGAATTACGCACGGGAGCGATGTTGCTCGCCGCCGCAGGCGGCATCGCGACGGAGGTGATTGCGCTGCGGTTGCTGTATGGCCGCCAGCGAGAGAACCTCAATATGCGTGGTGCCTTTTGGCATGTCGTGCAAACCTTCGTCGGCAGCATCATCATCATCGTTTCCGCGACAGTCGTGTGGCTTACCGGATTTCTGGCCATCGATGCGGTGCTCGGCATGGCATTTGGCCTCGTGCTGTTCTGGGCCTCCTGGCAGATTCTCAAGGATTCCTTGGTCATTCTGTTGGAGAGCACGCCTCCAGGACTTGATCTGGATGCAGCGTTGGGCAGCATCCGTAGCGTGGTCGGTGTCGTCGATGTGCATCACGTTCACGCGTGGAGCCTGACGCAAGGACGCAACGTCTTCTCGGCGCATATCCGCGTGGACGATCTAGCGCGTGATGGTCAGCGTGTGCTGAAGGAAGTGCACGACCTTTTGCGCTCAAATTTCGGAATGTATTTCTCGACATTGCAGGTCGAAGAAGGTTGCCTTGACGAAGCCCCAGCTGCCGAGATTGACGTGTTGCGGGGACAAGAAGCACGCAAGGTGCATGATGACGACCATGAGAATTGAGCTTTGAACCGGCGCTTGGTTCGTGCTGGGAGCAATCGCATTTGCGGCGAGTGACCAGGACTACGAAAGGGCTGTCTCTCATTGGGAGCGCGGAAAAGAGCCGCAGCTGATGCCTCCATCGGTGGCCGCCGCTGCAGATGTTCCGACGAAGACCGGAGCAAATCCGCCACCGGGCGTTCGGAAATTCGTTGTCTGGCCCTGATACAAGCGCGCCGCGATCAGCTGAACTTTGCCGTCATAGGTATAGTTTCGCACGTCGACTTTCAGCCGCTCCAGCTTTCCATCGATGGCGATCGTCCGGGTGCTGGGGGGCACGAGCTCTTGGGCCACATACCCGGCGTCCACAATATCGGCCCACACCCCGCGTGTGATCTTGTCGCCCCGATAGGCCGCCTTGCCTCCGTAACCCGAGCTCGGCTTGAAGAAGAGCTTGTCGCGCCGGCTCCACAATTCGGCGGCACGGCCTGGCGTCACTGCGACAGTGTGCGGGATGACTTCATGCAGTAGGCGAACCTGATCTTCAGCGACGCCCCACGTCCGCAACAGGTCGCCGTCGCTCAGCTGCACCAGGTTACGCTTATTTGCGTAGAGCGCATGCACCCAGGGATTGGGGGTCACGACAACCTCGCCGGCCAAGTAGGCACTGCGAAGCGCACGGCTCTCAGGCTGCTCCAGATAGAAGTCGGTCAGCCGATTATAAACGACGTCGATACGCTGCTCACCATGCCACAAGTTGCCCCCGCGATGTGATAGCTCTGCGGGCGCCGCGATGATCGCAGCGATGCCGTGGTTCTCGAATAGTCGCTGGAACAGGACGAACTCGGGATAGAGGAATTGCTCCCGCGGTGCGTGATCGACAATCGCCACGGTCTGAATAGGCCCCACGCGACCCTGCCGCTGCCACTCGGCTTCAAAACTTGCCGCGAAGTCAGCGCAGAGGACATCGAGATCTATGGGCAAGGAAGCGGCCCGGACCATATCACTGCAACAAGCCCGCTGCGCTTGCAGCACGTAGGCGTTGATCAGTGCCCCGCCCGCATTGGTATTGATCTCGATAAGCTTGGGACCTGCGGCACCTAAATGAAAATCATAGCCCATGAAGACGCCAATGGGGCCGGGCCGATACAGAGCGATCTCCGGAGCATACGCGAGCACCGCCGATTGGTAGGCTGGCAGGCACGCAATGGCCTCGATGGCGCGGATGGTCTGCTGCATACGCTCGGCGTGCGCGGCGGCGAGGAACAACGGCTGGGCTGAGAGCAATTGTGGACGCGTCACGGCCAAGTCGCGGCAGAAATCCGGATCCGCGACCACCTTTTCGATCGCCCGGCACAGCGCATCACGATCAAGCGTAACGCAGGTGCAGTCCGCATTGAGGTGCTCGATATCGTTGTGCACGCCCTACTAGCCTCCCACCGCTCGTCACACTCGATCGTTTGATCAGACGCGCGATGTATCCCTACCATGTTCAACGGATTCTAGGGTGCTGGCGAAGGGCTGGCCGAACCGGGATGAACTGGGATCCGTGATGCGGGTTGCGCCGAAGGCAGAGGCAAAGAGCCCCGGCAGTAGGGCCAGGGCTCCAGGGGTGAATTCACGTGGAAAGCTCAACCAGCTCGGGTGGAGCTAGCGGTTGCGGTGACCATCGCGACCATCATGATCGTGGTGACCACGGTCGTGGCCCCGATCGCGGTGATGACGGCGCTGCCACCACCACTGGCCATGTCCGCGGTCATCATCATTCCAACGATACCGTCGCCACCAAGGGCCGCGGTCGTGATGATGGTGATCGTCACGAACAGTGTTGAGTAATTTCGAGCCCTGGTCAGAGCGCATGCCATTAAGACCGCTTGCAGGTGCGGCCAGAGCAGCGGTAGTCACAACACCAAATGCCAGGGGCACCCAGCGACGCAAACGGCAGCTTGTATTTCATCTCCGTCTCCTCGTTGTCGCATTCGACTGCAAGGCCCGGCGTCTATTCTTCCATTGCCGGGATCTCGCGCCTTGTGGCGATCTAGTGCCGAGGGCAATGAATTCGTTGTGAAGCTGACGTTCATTGTCCCTTCATCGGCAGGGCGACGTGGCGCGAGGCCTACTGTGACGCGGGCAACTATGAGCGCTTGCGGTCTTTGGAGACGGGTGGGGATTGTCGATTAACAAGAAGCGCCGCGTCGGAACGCAAGAGATCAAGCCGAACTTGCCCGCGCATACCAGCGTCGGGCGATCCATCCTGCAAGCCGCCCCAAGCCGCTCACCGTCAGACCGATCAACAACAGCAGGATCGACTTTGGGCCAAGCTCGCCGAGCAGTGTCGTGTCGGCACGGAGGGCAAGCTCTGGAGAGAGCTGCTTCAATTGATCGGCGAAGAGTTTGAGCACGTCGCGCGACAGGCCGACGAGGTATCCGAATGTCTCGACGTGATTGAGCGCCAAGTACATGTACGCGAACATCGCGACGACAACCTCGACGATCACAAGAATGAGGAGAAGCGCGACAACACTACCTGTTACAAAGAGAGATCTGAGGAAGCTGCTCATCGTCAGGCCCGGCCGCTTGCAAGAACGGAGAGCCTAGCAGTCGCCCATGCAAAGACAATGATCGCCTTACTTCCTCAGACGGTGCCCTTCTGGCTCATGAACGGCTTTTGCGCCGCATTATTGACGCTGAGCCAGCCAGCAGTCAGTGCATCGATAATGGTGGCGATCCACGGCACGACGAACCACCACTCGAGCCGGCCGGTGCCGATCAGCCACCCAGCGGCGCCCGTGAAGAGTATCGCGGCCGTCGTGCTGAATACGGCATCGAACTGCAGCGCCGTCACGACGGTCTCGCGGCTTGTTACCGAGAAAAACTCGCCGATGAGCCAGGTGATGGCGATCAGCAGCAAGACCAGCAATCCGCCGTACACAGGCTGCGGCACCGGCCATTGGAGGACGGGCGTCCGCAAAGCGAGGGCGGGCTCGTAGACCGCGCCGGCGAAGTAGGTGCCGGTCGCCAGTAGGTAGGGGAATAGCCAAATGACGACGATTCCCGCTCTCCTGATGGCACTCATGGGTGCCTCGGGTCGACTATTCGGTTGCATTGCGTTCATGGATCGTCTCCGCGCTGGATCACGCCAGCGTTCCAATGGGCACCGCGCAGCCGCTCGTCTCGCGCCGATGACAGACCCGCGCATCTCCAGGGCGCGCATGATAGAGCCGCCGCAGGCCAAATGAAGTTGCGGCGGGAAAGACGGCACGCTAGGGCCAAGCCAAAGGTGCCAACCTATCGTCCAAGTGCGCTAGTGTTGGCCGTCTGCTCGACAGCGCAGAAAAACCAAGGACTTATCAAATACGCTTTTCAGGGCGCGCGCTTTGAGTTCCTGGACATCGCCCACGCCGGTGGACGCGAACTTGACGACGGCCTGGGTGAGGGCATCGCGGGGCGCAGCGATCGCGCTTGTATCGCTCGCGTGAGGACGCGTGTGGATGCCCGCTGTCCAGCACGCGCCGTCGTACGCGCGCTGGAGAGCATCGGTACTGCCGCTCTCGAAGACCATTCGCCGATCGCCGTGCAGCATGGCAAACCTCCCGCCCTCGAAGTATCCTCTCCAGTTAACGTGATCAGATGATCGTTTGACGTAAGGACTGATGGAGTCGAGCCATTTCGACGCTGCGCTGCACGCGAAACAACGCCTGCAACCGCTGCCGGAAGTTCCAAGGGCGGCTGCTGCGACGATTGCAGCGGCCGTGTTTTGGCGGGTTGCAGCCTTCGTCGTCGTATTCGGCGCTCCGAGATGTTTTTTAGGGGACATCTCGTCTCCGAGGGCGGCGCCCGATAGCCCTGCTGCGGCGCGTTGATAAAATCGCAGGTGGCGTCTTGTCAGCGGGGTTGGTCATGCGATCGGACAGCGACGATAAGCGGCTCGGTCAGCAGGTCGGCGGACGTTTGCGCGCCGGCAGCCGTGAGCAATACGAAGAGGTCCACAGGTTCGTGGTTGAGAGCCTGAAGACGGGCGACGAAATCTCTGGCGATATGCTGATGGAGATTATTTGGTCGCTCCTGCCGAAGCCGGCACAGAAGAAGATAGGTCAAAGGCCGAGGGCGGTAGATGATGCCAGCTGCCCGGAACAGCGACCGTCAGCAACATGCGCACGGTACACGGCAAGCCGCTTGCAGGACCTGTTGCTCGAGGAGCTCGGCATGTCCGAAGCGATCGTGCGCGACGGTCATGCCGTGATCCCGCGCTTCCGAATCTGCACGCCTGATGGGCACTTCGTCATCCTCATGCAGCTGCCCGACGACGTCGCCGATCGTCGAAGGCGCATCCGACTGCTCGGGAACTTCATGGCCTGGAAGCTGGCGACGGGCTTCGCGATCTCTGGTCATCTGCACGCGGCCGATTCCATCTCATCGTGTGCCGTTGCGCGCGACGTGCGCCAAGGCATGATGCGCCGTATCGAACGCCGACCTGCAATCTCCTTCGGCGAAACGACGGCGCTCACGGAAAGCGACATAGAACAAGGGCTAATCGCCCTGTTGCCGCGCCGTGAGACGGCGATGACATCGCGTGTAATCGCGGAGCTCGAGCGGGTGTTTGGCAGGCATGGAGAAATGCCGGCGATGCGGGTGAGCTGATGATCGAACGCCATCTGCGAAAGTCCGGATGAAGGATAATGTTCTCGAGGAACTTCGACTGTCAGTCGCCATCGTGCTGGCGCACGAGGAAGTCGTGCCGCGCTTCCGCATCATGTGTCCTGAAGGGGTTGGAAGATGCCCAGCATCAAGGTTCGCTGCCGCAGTGGCGACCTGCTCGGCCTCCATTGACAGCAGGGGATTGAGGCACAAGATTGGATAGGAGGGCCGTCGCTGTTAGTGGGCCGAGCATTGATCCTTTCAGGATCTGCATTGGGTCCCCTTCAGAATCTCGGGTTGTGAGGACTGTCATCGCCAGGATCAACAGCGATGGAGAGAGCATGACGCCACCGGCAAATTGCATGATCTCGCCCAGACGCGAGGTCACGGTTCGGCAAGCTCGAGCACGATGACCTAGGCTCGGACCGCTCACAGCTGCCGCGCGTTGGCAAGGCCGCAAAGGCGGTCCGATCCTGAGGTCGTCACCTCGTGCGTGATGATCAGATGGTTCTCGGTCTCGACGGCCACTTGCACGTTGTAGCCGACAACGCCGGAGCCGCGTCCGCTCGTTGCCATTGAGCGGCTGTCGGTCAACGAGATCTGCTGATCGGGCGAGGCAAGCATCTGTCGCTCGTAGGCGGCGAGCCTATCCATCTCGCTCTTCAGCCTGGTAAGCTTCTCATCGAGATGCTTAGCCTTCGCGGCAAGTGCCTCCGTCGGCTCCTGTCGGTCGGCCGTATCGAGCTGGGTGAGACAGCGCGCAACGCTCTCTTCCAGCTGCGCCCTACGACGCTCTACCTTGCCCTTGGTGAAGTTCTTGTCGCGGTTGTTGACGGGCGTCCAAGCGGAGCTTGGCTTCGCCAAGACGAACTTGCTGCCGTCGATGGCGACACTCGCCGTCGCGAGCAGTCCGGGCTCGCGACACAGCTCCACGAAGCGTGCGCAGACCTGGCGCAATCTCGGGGCCATTGTCCTTGCGGAAGTCGGCGATGGTCTTGTGATCGGGCGCTTGGCGACGCAATAGCCAGAGAAGCTCCAGATTGCGTCCCGCTTCGCGCTCGAGCCGCCGGCTCGACTGCACGCGGTTGAGATAGCCGTAGACGTAGAGCTTCAAGAGAACCGATGGGTGGAAGCCTGGCTTTCCCGTCGCGGCGGGCTCGATGCCGTCGAACCCGAGATCGCCGAGATCGAGCGCATCAACGAAAGCGTCGATTACCGGGTTCTCCTCGTCGATCCAGTCGTCAAGGTACTCCGGCAGCAGTGTCGATTGCGCACGATCTGCTCCCTCGACGAACCGCTTCATGATCACGCCCTGAGAATCATCAGGGGAATCATAGAAGGGGAGGTCTTTTCCCACAGCCAGGGCCAGGACCGGACTTCGACGCCGCCGACACAGATGTACGCTCATTCCTCCCGTCTTCACTCCGGGCAGGCGCTCTTTATCTCGGGTGATTGGCTGTCCCAACCGCTAAAGCGCGTCGCGGCGACGCGAATATCCTCTCCCCCTAGAAGGACCAAACGGTGCAGATGCCGTGCGCCTTCGCTCGGCGCTGGATTTGAGATGTATCCTCTCGCGGATCGCCCGACCATGACAGGCAGACCTGAGGGCGATAAAATCACCCTGGCGCTCGAAACGGGGCGACTACCCGGTTATCCTCGTAATATTGGGTGACGCATCCCGCGCGGTGTGGGATGGAAAGGAGCCGCAATGCCAACGGGCGAGCCGGCAATCCTGACGCTGGATGGCCTCGATAAGCTGCTTCGTGCGCTTGCAGCGCGCGGGTTCCGGGTCATTGGCCCGACGGTGCGCGATCAGGCTATCGTCATTGATGACATTAGCTCGATCACCGATCTGCCCAAGGGATGGACGGACGAGCAGGATGGCGGATATTACCGCCTGATCCGGAGCAACGACGAGGCGCTGTTCGGCTTTGCGGTCGGCGCACATTCCTGGAAGAGATTTCTGCATCCGCCGATGCTGCGGCTGTGGATGGCCGAGCGCGAGGGGAAGGATCTGCGCTTTACGCGCGACCCCGACGTGCCCGACCGCTTCGCATTCATCGGCGTGCGCGCCTGCGACCTCGCCGCCATCGCCATCCAGGACCGGGTGTTCCTCGGCGGCTCTTACGTTGACCCGCACTACAAGGCGCGGCGCGAGAGCGCGTTCATCGTCGCCATCAATTGCGCAACGGCTGGCGGAACCTGCTTTTGCGCCTCCATGAACACCGGGCCCGGTGTTTCTTCCGGGTTCGACCTCGCCCTCACCGAACTCTTCGAGGGCGACGAGCACCGCTTTCTGATCGAGGCGGGAAGCGATGCTGGCCGCCGGGTGCTGGGCGAGCTGCCGCAGCGCGCAGCAACGCAGGAGGAGGTGGCCGCGGCCGAGCAGATCGTCAAGGCGACCGCCGCTGCGATGGGGCGGCAGATGCGCTCCGACGACGTGCACGAGCTTCTTATGGAAAATCTCGACCATCCCCGCTGGGATAACGTGGCGGAGCGGTGCCTGACGTGCGCGAACTGCACGATGGTGTGCCCCACGTGCTTTTGCACTTCCGTTGAGGATCACAGTGCGCTCGATGGTTCGCGCGCGGAACGCACTCAACGTTGGGATTCGTGCTTCACCATGGATTTTTCCTACATCCACGGCGGCAGCGTGCGCGCCAGCCCACACTCACGCTATCGCCAGTGGATGACCCACAAGCTCGCCACCTGGGTTGACCAGTTCGGGACCTCCGGCTGCGTCGGATGCGGGCGGTGCATCACCTGGTGCCCCGTCGGCATCGACATCACCGAGGAGGTGCATGCTATCCGGGAAAGCGAAGGCAACTGACGGAGGATGTCATGGAGGTGAAATCCCTCGAGGACACCATCAAAGCGCATCCCTTCTTTGCGGGTGTTAGCGATGCGTTCTGCAAGCTCGTGTGCGGCTGCGCCAAGAATGTGCATTTCGAGGCGGACCAGTATATCGGCCACGAGGGCGACCCGGCCGACCATCTCTACCTGTTGCGGCAGGGCCGGGTGGCATTCGAGATCGCCGCGCCGGGCCGCGCGCCCATTGTCTTCCAGACCATCGGCGAGGGTGAGATCGTGGGCGTGTCGTGGCTCATTCCGCCCTATCGCTGGAGCTACGACGCCAGGGCAGTCGACTTCGTGCGCGCGATCGCCATGGACGCCACCTGCCTCAGAGAGAAGTGCGACGCCGATCACGATCTGGGCTACGAAATGATGAAGCGCTTCGTTCCGGTTCTCATCCAGCGTCTGCACGGAACGCGTTTGCAGATCCTCGATGTCTATGGGACGAAAACCTGAGACCGAGACCGCGATGTCCGACATGCACGCTGATCCGATGCTGCCGCTCGCAGCGCGCGTGCGCCATAACCACCATGAGGTCGGCGATATCTGGACCCTCGACCTTGATCTCGGCGGCGCGTCGCTGCCGGCGTTCGTACCCGGCCAGTTCAACATGCTGTCGGTGCCGGGTGTCGGCGAGGTGCCGATCAGCATGAGCGGGGACCCGGCCGACCAGAGCCGCCTTGTCCACACGGTTCGCGCGGTCGGTCCCGTGTCGCGGGCGCTCACTGCTTTGCGCGCCGGTGACGCGATTGGGCTGCGCGGGCCATTCGGCGTCGGCTGGCCGATGGCGGATGCTGCCGACCGCGACGTGATCGTCATCGCCGGCGGACTCGGACTGGCGCCGCTGCGGCCCGCGCTCTACCGGCTCCTCGCCGAGCGCGCGCAATACGGAAAGATCTGGCTCTACTACGGTACACGTAGCCCTGACGACATCCTGTTTGGCCAGGAGCTGCACGCCTGGCGAGCCCGCTTCGACATGGATGTCGAGGTAACCGTCGATCATGCGCCGGCGACATGGCACGGTCACGTCGGCGTCGTCACCACGCTTATTCCGCGCGCCGGCTTCGACCCTGCACGCACCGTCGCGCTAGTGTGCGGGCCCGAGATCATGATGCGCTTCGCCATCACGGCCCTGCGTGATGCGGCGATGCAGGATAGCTCCATACATCTTTCCATGGAGCGCAACATGAAGTGCGCCATCGGGCTGTGCGGTCATTGCCAGTTTGCGCCGGTGTTCGTTTGCCGCGATGGTCCGGTGTTCCGCCACGACCGCATCAGCAGGTACCTGGCCCTGAAGGAGATCTGAGGTGGCCGAAGGCAAGCGCAAACCCCGACTGGCGGTATGGAAGTTTGCCTCCTGCGACGGGTGTCAGTTGAGCCTGCTCGACTGCGAGGACGAGTTCCTGGCCGTGGCCGGCGCCATCGACATCGCCTACTTCAAGGAGGCGACCGAGGGCGAGATCGAGGGCACGTACGATGTGTCCCTGGTCGAGGGCTCGGTCACCACGCCACACGACGCTAAGCGCATCCGCGAGGTGCGCGAGCGCTCAAAGACGCTGATCACAATCGGCGCCTGCGCCACCGCCGGCGGCATCCAGGCGCTGCGCAACTTCGCCGACGTCTCGCAGTACGTCTCGGTCGTCTATGCCCACCCCGAGTACATCAAGACGCTGGCGCATTCCACGGCCATTGCCGATCACGTGCCCGTCGACTTCGAATTGCGCGGCTGCCCCATCTCCAAGCGCCAGCTCTTGGAAGTGATCTCCGCCTATCTCGCGGGGCGCCGCCCGGTGACGCCACCACACAGCGTCTGCATCGAGTGCAAGCTCAAAGGCAACGTGTGCATGATGGTGGCCCACGGAACTCCATGTCTGGGGCCGGTCACGCATTCGGGCTGCGGCGCCATCTGTCCCTCCTACGACCGCGGATGCTACGGCTGCTATGGCCCGATGGAGTCGCCCGACACCGTTTCGCTCAGTCGCGCCTTGCGCGATCTCGGCATGGACGAGCGGGCGCTGCAGCGCGTCTACCGCACTTTCAATGCCAACGCGCCGGCGTTCCGCAAGGAGAGCGCGCGCCACGAGGCAAAGAATGGCTCCTAGGACCATCAAGGTCGACTATTTGGCCCGCGTCGAGGGCGAGGGCGCGCTCAAGGTAGTGGTGCGCGACGGCGCGGTGCAGTCGGCGGAGCTTTCCATTTTCGAGCCGCCGCGTTTCTTCGAGGCGTTCCTGCGCGGACGCAGCTTCATGGAGGCGCCGGACATCACCGCGCGCATCTGCGGCATCTGCCCGGTCGCCTACCAGATGAGCGCGATCCATGCGATGGAGGACGCCCTCGGCATCGCCGTGACCGGACCCTTACGCGATCTGCGGCGTCTCCTTTACTGCGGCGAGTGGATCGAGAGCCACGTGCTGCACATCTACATGCTGCATGCACCCGATTTCCTCGGCTACGACAGCGCGATTGCCATGGCGCAGGACCACCGCGACGCGGTGCGCCGCGGGCTGGCGCTCAAAAAGGCCGGCAACGAGATCCTGACGTTGCTCGGCGGGCGCGAGATCCACCCCATTAATGCGCGCGTCGGCGGCTATTACCGCGCCCCGCGCAAGCGCGAGCTTGGCCCCCTTGCCGAGCAATTAACGCAGGCGCGCGAGCTGGCGCTTGAGACCGTGAAATGGACTGCCGGCTTCGACTTCCCCGACCGGACACGCGACTACACCTTCGTAGCGCTCTCTCACCCCGACGAGTATCCCTTCAACCAAGGCAAGATCACCTCGAACCGCGGGCTTTCGATCACGCCGCACGCGTACGAAGCGCATTTCGAGGAGAGGCACGCCGAACACTCTACCGCTCTGCGCTCCCATATCATCGGCGCCGGCTCCTATCTGTGCGGACCGATGGCCCGCTACAGCCTCAACTTCGACAAGCTGTCCCCGCTGGCGCAGGAGGCCGCACGCTCGGCAGGCCTTCAAGAGACATGCACCAATCCCTACCGCAGCATCATCGTGCGCGCCGTCGAGGTGCTCTATGCTTGCGACGAGGCTCTCCGCATCATTGAAGCCTACGAGCCGCCAGAAAAACCGTTCATCGCCGCCGAACCGCGCGCTGCCGTCGGCTTTGGCGCAACGGAGGCGCCGCGCGGCCTGCTCTATCACCGCTACCGCCTGGAGCAGGACGGCACGATTGCTGAGGCGAAAATCGTGCCGCCGACCTCGCAGAACCAGATGAGCATCGAGGAGGACCTGGCGAGCTACATCGGCGGCTTCCTCGACCTGCCGGACGACGCCCTGCGGCGCCGCTGCGAGCAGACCGTGCGCAACTACGATCCGTGCATCTCGTGCGCCACGCACTTCTTGCGTCTCGACATGGATCGGGGCTGACATGCCGCGCGTGGCTGGCCGCCGGGTGGTGCTCGGCATCGGCAATCCCGATCGCGGGGACGATGCGGCGGGGCGTGAGGTTGTGCAGCGGCTGCGGGGCGCACTGCCGCAAGACGTCCTCCTAGCCGAAGAGACGGGAGAGGTTGTGAGGATCCTGGCACGGATCGAAGGTGCCGAGGCGGCCTACCTCATCGACGCGTGTGCGTCGGGCGCGCCTCCTGGTTCAGTATCGCGTTTCGATGTAGCCGAAGCGCGCCTACCCCAGCATGCATCTGCCGCTTCGACACACGGGCTCGGCCTCGCCGAAGCTATCGAGCTGGCCCGTGCTCTGGGACAGCTTCCAACCCGCTGCATCGTCTATGCGATCGAAGGCGCCCGCTTCGAGCCGGGGGCGTCGCTCAGCCCCGCCGTTGGCACCGCCGTCGACGAGGTGGCGCAGCGCCTCAGAGCGGAGCTTGTCTGAGACCATTCTTCCGCTGTTCTGCCAGCCTCTTCCGTCGGATGGATGTCGGCGGCTGGTCCGCTTCTTCCTCAGCTCCAGACGATGCCTGCCGGCGAAGCAGAGGGCAGAGAAGGGTCAAAATCGGCAGGTGGTAACCACTTGACGGAAGAATTGGCCAGAAAGGCGTCGTGACATCAGTAGTTTTGAGTAGACGTGGGAGCACGCTGCTCTGTCTCTCAATCAAGGTGACCTGCGGGCGCCTGAGAGCGAAGTATCGGCGACGAGTGCCAGGCATTCGCGCGTGCAGGCCCGCACTTAGCCGGAGCCGCCTGATCCAGATCAAGCGCCTTCGCGGTGGCGATGACGATAAAGAGCAACTCGAACCTGACGGGAACCGGATCCTAAGCTGGCGCCTGGGAGACCGCACAGCGCGCAGAGATCGCTGGCGGCTATCCTCTCGCTAGGCAGAATGCTTGTCCTTGCCCGAGTGTCTCGCGGGCTTTGCTGGAATAACCTGAGCCTCGGGCTCCGCAACGCCGGAGAGCGCGACCGGCGGACGATCGGGAAACTCCGCGATCAGCCGCAGCTCTCCGCCCATCGCTTCCACATAGCTGCGCAGCGTTGAGAGCAGGAGATCGCTTCGCTTTTCGATGCGCGAGACGCCATCCTGCTTGATGCCCAGCGTCTTCGCTATCTTGACCTGCGTCTTGTCGAGCGCCTTGCGTAGATCCCGCAGGGACATCTCTTCAGCAACAAGCTCAGTCGCACGCGCCTCAATCTTCTTTCGACGCTTCGCATCCAGCGACTGCATCTTATCCTTCAGTGATTTTGCCATGTTACTGTCCCTTTTCCTTCTGCTGCTCCTTCTTGAGCAGCTCAAGGTGGCTGTCGAAGCGCTCATCCGCCTTCTTGATCAGCCTCTTGTAATATCTCTGTTCGCTGCCGCCTGACTTGTCCCCGGCTACCAGCAGGATCGCCCGGCGCCTCGGATCGAAGGCGAAGGCCACGCGCCACACACCATCGTCGGCCTTAAAGCGCAGCTCCTTCATATTCTCGTGGCCCGACCCTTTGAGGGTATCCACGTTCGGTCGCGCAAGTGACGGTCCGAATTCCTCAAGCAGCCGGGCATGGGCGAGAAGTTCATCCTGCACGGCTTGAGAGAACTGATCGAACTCTGGCTCGAACGCATCATGGAACAGAACTTCCCAGCTCATGAGTATTCCTTTCACAACATATGCTGTCAAGGGCATATTTACTCAGGCTCGATTGGAAGGACCAGCAGAGCGCGTTGACGCGTGGAAGGAGGAAATCGCGCCTCCAGCCCCCAATAAGTGCTGGGATAGCTCCGTATGCACGCGTTACATAGGTTGGTCACCACCGCAGGCCTGCAGGTGGCCGGTTTGTTACGATTTCCAGGAGCCGATCCTCCCACAGCTGCAGCGCGCGCAGGCGCTCCGGCAGAAAATCGTATGCCGAGTAGACTGTATTCGCGAGCTGCTGCAGGTCGCCGGTATGATGCAGCGTGCGGCTGCGCAGCTCGGTGGGGACGCCGAGAGCGGCCATCTGATCATTGATGAGCCTGCGAAAGTCATGGAAGCGCACCGGCGGATCCGGCCAATTCCAGGCACGCCGTGTTGTGGTCAGCACCTTTGACGTCGTCCACCGCGTGGCGGCCCCTACGAAGAGGGGCTCGCCCGGCTTCGATGCGGCAAGCGCCTCCTTCATGATTGATAGCGCGAGCGGCGGCAGAGGCACGGCATCATCGACTTTTGGCTTGTTGCCTTCGCGCTGGGCCGGGATGAACAGACACGGCATCACGCCATCAAGCTTGGCGTCCTCACGATCTGCTCCGGTGATTTCGCTGATGCGGCGGCCGATAAGAATGGCCAGTCGCATCACCCGAGTCTGCGCTGGCGACATCACGTTGGGGCCTTCGTTCCACAGCTGGCGCAGCTCGGAATTGGATGGCGGACGCGACTGCTTGCCGTTGGGATGAGCGATGGGCACCGGCTTGTCGATCCCGCGACACGGATTGCGAGCAATCCATTCCTGGTCCATGCACCACTCATAGACGCTGGACAGGACCTTCAGGACCTTGGTCGCCTGAAGACCGCGATAGCCCTTCTCGGCATTGGTCGAGGCCGCTTTCACCTTTGCCAATGCCTGCTCGACTGTCGGCCGATCGATCTCGGATAACGAGCATTTGCCCAGATGCGGCTCGATATACATCTCGAACAGAGACTCGTATGCAGCGCGTGTTCTCGGGCTGAGGGGCCTGCCACGACGCTTGCCAGTGTGATCGAGCCACAGCTTGTAGCAATCGGTCAGGCCGCGTTGCGGTGCTGATGCCTTCTTCTGTTCGAGCTGAGGATCGACGCCGTGTAGCTGCAGCGCGGTGAGCAGTTCGCTCGCCTTCTGCGCGATCTTGTTGAAGTCCGCGTTGCGGGCGTCTTCGGAGAGCGTGAACCAGCGCTGATTGGCGTTTGGCTTGGGACGGTAGCGAATCCGCCAAGCGGCGCGTCCCCCTCCGCGGACGTCGAGGTAGAGACGATCGTGACGCTCGATCGCATACGTGGCGCGCGGACCGTTGATCGCCCGAGCGATCGCGCGGCCGCGCGGATCCAGGCTTGGCATGAACTTGAGACCCCAGTTCCAAGAGACTGCTTGACCCCCAGACCACGAACGCGCGGCCTATGTCATGGAGTTACAAGCATAATGCTGGAAATTGAGACATGACTTTTTCAAGGCAAGTCCGTGTCTCACTGGTGTCTCAGCGTGACAGTTATTGAGCGTTCCGGCAGGTTCGCCGGTGTTCGCATTTTTTCGCGTGGGATTGATCACTTGGGCGCCCCTCGTCTGAACCAGGATGAACCTGATGGAGCCGCGAAAACGCACCTCCTATCCCTGGGGGACTGGGGGTCGGGAGTTCAAATCTCCCCGCTCCGACCATCACTTGGATTGCCATCTCGTCGTCGATCGCTTCACCCGTTTCCGGCTCGGTGAGGTCGGCAGGTGATGGGGACGGCCAGCTGCGCGCCTCGATGCACGGGCCCTTCGTGGGCACCGCGCGCCGCCGCGCAATTCGTGCATCGCCGGACGTCTCGCGCCGCCCAAGCGCCCGCGGCGCGCTAGGGTTCTCCATCGATTACGACGGTTGCCTTGGGGATCGGCTTGCCGTTGCGACCTGGAAAAGAGGAGCCGAGATAGGATTTCAGGTCATCGATGACGGCGATCACGCGCTTGCGGCTATCCTCGAAGTCGATGTCCGAGTTGGCGTTGGCAAGCGTACGCGCCGGATTGATGCAGCCGACGCTGGAAAGGAAACCGCGTCCAGGATGGAAGAGGATCTCCGACCGCTTCCCCGTCTTGCCGAGCTCCAATCCGGGACGCGGGATTGCCGCCGGGTTGCGGTTGGGCGTGTAGCCGATGGTCACATAATTGGTGCCGTCTTGCGTCAACAGTGGATAGCGCCCGGCCTCGATCCGACGATTGTTCCCAGGTCGAGAGTTGTCTCCCGGTCCGCGCGTCTCAGCAACGACACCGGACAGACCGGAGACGGCGCGTCCATCGTGGTAGACTTGATATCGACCAACGGTCCGTTTGCGCGTGCCTCGCGTATCGACGCGCTTGCGCTCAATCAGTAGTTCCCAATCAGTTTTCGAAATCGGCATACGGCTCACCAATCGCCTCACACTATGTGCTTGTCGGGGAGAGCCCGACTAAGACCCTTGTGTCGCAATGGAATCCGCCGACTTGGCCGGCGCTTCAATGTCCGCGATAAGCCGCGGACGCAATGACCACAAAAATGCTCGCTACGAGTATGAACACGCAACGATCCTTTTGCAATGGAGAAACCTCGTACTCGGACGCCGCGCGATGCGCTCGGACTCGCCTGTTGAGTAGACGTCCGCGGTATCGAACATCGAAACGCCAGCGTCGAGGCAGATGTCGATCAGGCGCCGCGCCTCGGCGACGTCGGTGTTGCCCCAGGAGCCGAACAGCTCGCCCTTGCCGCCGAAGGTGCCGGTGCCGAAGCTCAACGCGGGGACACTGAATCCAGATGCGCCAAGACGCCGGTATTCCATGGTCGAGTTCCTGCCGGAGGTTGGGGAGTGTCAGCTGCGATCCTGAGCGGAATCGGGAGGGCTGTGGAGGCGCAGAAGTGACGCGGAGCCGCCCCTCTGAGGGCCAGTGACAGAGGTGTCCGTGCCCACTGCGCAGCCCAGCTAGCGACGCCTGGGCCGCCGGGATATAATTTCGAAATTGCAGATAATTCTTATAGGTGAGCCATGTTTGCTCCACTTGTCTCCATTAAGACACCTTCCATCTACAAAGGCGATCTCCCCTCTCATCTCGCGAGATGCACGCCCGACATGTACGCGTCGATCGTCGGCTTGCGAGCGAGCCTTCCTGCCTACAAGGCAAGTCTCGTGCTGTCGGATCTCTATCGATCTTACGACATGCAGCGCCAGGCACATCTCGACTATGTCACCGGCAAGAAGAAGGCCTACAGCCCCCCGCCCGGCGGCAGCATGCACGAGGCGGGGCGTGCCTTCGATCTTGAGCTCGACCAGATCAAGAAGCTGGGCCTGCCGGCATTCTGGCCGATCGCGCGCTCGTTCAATCTGGTCCCAATCATCAAATCACCGGATATGAGTTTGAGCGAGGCTTGGCACTTCGATTGCCGGGGCAGCCACGATCTCGTCTACGACTACTACAATGCTGGCAACGGAACGAATTTCGAAAGCGCCTATAGAGCGATGGCGGCGAGTGCCATCGTGTCGACCGGTCAGAAAGTCGATGACTTGGGCCCCGATCCGCGCACGGGCTACATCCAATCGGGACTAATTCGTCTGGGCCAGAAGATCGGAAATATGGACGGTGCCATCGGCCCCAAATCGCGCCATGCCCTGGCAGGCTTCAATATAGACCCGGCGCTGCCCCTCGATGCGATCGTCGTCGAAATTGAGCGGCTGCTGCAGAAGCAGTTTCCAAAGGAGTACTTTACGCACAGCCCGAGCACGCTCGAGACAGATATCCCAACGCATCTGCTGGCGAGCACGATGTTGAGCAATGTCGTTTCGGCGTTTGCTGCCAGTCCGGCATTCGCCGCTTCCTATGTGCCGCCCGCCGCGAGTCGGAAGGTTCTCGGTGGCATCAGCCAGCTGGTGGCCCAAGCCAAGGTCATCAACCAGGCATTCAAGCTGCCGCCTCGCATGCTGGCGACGCTGCCCGGAAAGGAGCTGTACCTCGACTCCGAGCTTCAGCTCGACACCGACGGCTGGGCGAACGGGCGCGGTAAGGGGGACATCTACTGGCAGCCCGATACCACGCTCCGTTATAGAGACGCCAAGAAGACCTCGATCGATTCCAATCGCGTCCCTTACTTCGTGCTGCCGCTTCCCGAGTCTTGGCCGACTCAATTCGGCATCAGTCTGGGAGACTATGCGGCCGTAGTTTACAAGGACGAATTGTCGTTCGCGGTGTTTGCTGATCGCGGGCCGAAGACGAAGATCGGCGAAGGCTCGATCGAGCTTATGCGTAAGCTGGGCGAGGAACGTCTGCGCAGTAACGGCACCGTCATCAACGCGGGTATGGGGCCGAATGTGATAACAATCGTGTTTCCCGGTTCAGGCAAGCCCGAGCACCGCGCGAGCGAGGCGACGCTGTTGCAGAGTATGGCCGGAGAAGGGACGAAGCGGTTCAAAGCGCTCGGTGGAGTGCTGCCCAGCTGATGTAGTGCTGCGGGGCTCCGGATGATGTAACGGCGACGGCGGTCGGCCGATCCTGGCAGGTTCAACCTTACCGCCGAGAAGGGCGCGAAAGTCGTGGCGCGGCCCGGCCTGTAGTGCTACGCCACGGTGCAAAATTCAGCCAAGAAATACAGTCCGATCGGCCAAAAGGCCGCTAGAACAAACGTTGGGACTGCTCGCGCCAGCCTGAGGTCTCAAAGACGAAATTGGAGGCAACGCCGTGAGGGCGACACAACAACTGCACGACGCCGGCCAGAGCTTGTGGATCGACGACATCACACGCGACATGCTCGACAGCGGGCGACTGCAAAAGATGATCGCCGAGCTGTCGGTCACCGGCCTCACCTCCAACCCGACCATCTTCGAGAAGGCGATCGGCAAGGGCTCCGAATACGACGCTGCCGTCGAGGCGCTGATGCGCAAGGGTCTCAGCGACGAGGCGCTGTTCTTCGAGCTGGCACTGGATGATCTAAGGCGTGCCGCCGACCTCTTCCTGCCGGTGCACAAGCGGACGTCCGGTGTCGACGGCTTCGTGTCGCTCGAGGTGTCGCCGCTGCTCGCCTACGACACCGAGGCGACCATCGCCGAGGCCAAGCGCCTTTATGCCAAGGCCGGCAGGCCGAACCTATTCATCAAGATCCCCGGCACGCGCGAAGGGCTGCCCGCCATCGAGGCGGCGACGTTCGCGGGGGTGTCCGTCAATGTGACGCTGCTGTTCTCGTCGGCAGACTATCTCGCGGCCGCCGAAGCCTACATGCGCGGCCTGGAGCGGCGCGTCGCGGCCGGGCTCGATGCCGACGTGCGCTCGGTCGCCTCGGTGTTCATCAGCCGCTGGGACCGCGCCGTCGTCGAGGAGGTGCCGGACGAGCTGAAGAACCGCTTGGGGATCGCCGTCGGCCAGCATGCCTATCGCGCCTACCGCGGGCTGACAGCCTCGGACCGCTGGCAGCGGCTGGAAGGGATCGGCGCGCGCCCGCAGCGCCTGCTATTCGCCAGCACCTCGAGCAAGGACAAGCGCGCCACCGACACGCTCTACATCGAAGCCCTGGCGGCGCCGAATACCGTCAACACCATGCCCGAGGATACGCTGCGCGCCTTTGCCGATCATGGCGCCATCAAGGGTGTCCTCAACCCCGATGGCGGCGATTGCGATGCCGTGCTCGCCGCCTACGCCAAGGCCGGTATCGACGTGGCGGCTCTAGCGCGCAAGCTGCAGTCGGACGGCGCCAAGGCGTTCATCGCCTCGTGGCAGGACTTGCTCAAGTCGATCGGAGCCAAGAGCAAGGCGCTGGCATAGGGGACGCCAATGATCCGCGACTCGGCCGAGGCGCCGCTCACCTCGAGCGCCACCTGGCAGGCGCTCGCCGAGCACCATGCGGCGATCAAAGACGTGCACCTGCGCAAGCTATTTGTCGACGACCGGAAACGGGCCGTGCGCTTCACCGCCGAAGGCGCCGGCATCTTCCTCGACTATTCCAAGAACCGCATCACTGGCGAGACCGTTGCGCTCCTCGTCAAGCTCGCCGAGGAGCGCGGGTTGACGGAGAAGCGCGCGGCAATGTTCCGCGGCGACAAGATCAACGTCACCGAACGCCGCGCCGTGCTGCACACCGCACTGCGGGCCCCGCGCGATGCCGTGATCGAGGTCGATGGCCGCAACGTCGTCCCCGCCGTGCACGCCGTGCTCGACCGCATGGCGGACTTTTCCACTCGCGTGCGCTCCGGCGCTTGGAAGGGGCACACCGGCAAGCGCATCCGCAACGTCGTCAACATCGGCATCGGCGGCTCGCACGTCGGCCCCGAGATGGCCTACCTGGCCCTGCGCCGCTACAGCGACCGAAACTTGCGCTTTCGCTTTATCGCCAATGTCGACGGCGCCGCCTTCACCGAAGCAACGCAGGATCTCGACGCCGCCGAGACCCTGTTCATCGTCTCCTCCAAGACCTTCACGACGCTGGAGACGATGAGCAATGCCGACGTGGCGCGCGCCTGGCTCATCAACAAGCTCGGCGATGAATCCGCCGTCGCTAAGCACTTCGCCGCCGTGTCGACCAACGCCGCCGGCGTGCGCGCCTTCGGCATCGACACTTCCAACATGTTCGAATTCTGGGACTGGGTGGGAGGACGCTACTCGCTCGATTCGGCCATCGGCCTGTCGACGATGCTCGCCGTCGGGCCGGAGAATTTCCGCGCCATGCTGGCCGGCTACTATGACATGGACGTGCACTTCCGCACCACGCCGCTCGACAGGAACTTGCCCGTTCTGTTGGGGCTCTTGACCGTGTGGTATGCGGACTTCTTCGGCGCCGAGACGCTGGCGGTGCTTCCCTACGCGCAAAATCTCGCGCGCTTCCCCGCCTACCTGCAGCAGCTGCAGATGGAAAGCAGCGGCAAGTGCGTGGACCTGACGCGCCGCCGTGTCGACTATGGGACCGGTCCGATCCTGTGGGGCGAGCCGGGCACGGACGGCCAGCACTCCTTCTACCAGCTGCTGCACCAGGGAACGCACCTCGTGCCAGCCGACTTCATCGGCTTCCTCGAGCCTATGAGCCCGCTCGCGGCGCCGCACGATTTGCTGACGGCGAACCTCTTCGCCCAGGCGGAAGGACTGGCCTTCGGCAAGACGGCTGAGGAGGTCGCTGCCGAGGGCGTGGAAGCTGCAGACGTGCCGTACCGCGTCATGGAAGGCAACCGGCCGAGCAACATGCTCCTTGCCGAGCGGCTCGATCCGCGCACGCTCGGGGCGCTCATCGCGCTCTATGAGCACAGCGTGTTCGTGCAGGGCGCTGTCTGGGGCATCGGCTCGTTCGATCAGTGGGGGGTCGAGCTCGGCAAGGTGCTGGCAGAGAAGATCATCGGCGAGTTGCGCGCTGCGGACGAGCCGAAGCTCGAGCACGATAGCTCCACCAACGCACTGATCCACCGCTACCGCGAGCATCGCGCCCGCGGCCACTAAGCAACGCAACGCCATTGGGCAAACCACCCAATGGCGCTACGTCCGTTGCTCGCCCGCGCTTACGACCTTGCCAACGCGCCAGCCAGCGCCTCGGAGATGAGGCCGAAGATGGCGCCGCCGATCATCGACATCGCGACGATCGCCGCCGGATTGGTGAGCGTCGGCTCGACGAGGCCGGGCACCGTGTTCGTCAGCAGCGCGAGTGCGACCGTGGCAGCGTAGCCATAGACCGTCGCCGGGATTGCCGAGAAGATCGGGATCTTGCTGCCCAAAATCATCAGGGCGACACCGACCGCCACGCAGATGCCCGCCCAGATCGGAGCAGCCAAGCCGAGGTCGAGATTGGAGAAAGCGATGAGCGTGAGCGCGCCCCACACCACGCCCCACAAGTTGGCGAGGATGCTCGAAAAGAAACCTTGGATCTTGCCGCCGCAGTGAAAGAAGCTCGCCCAGGCGATGAACGCTGCCCAGATCTGCAGGCCGAGCATGAGCGGATCGGAAAGATAAAGATAGGTCGCAACGCCTCCTAAAAGGCCGATGCTGAGAGCCAGTGCCGTAACGAGATCCATTTGTCTTCTCCCCTAGGTTTTCTGTGCCGGAGCCCTTGTTGCTCTGGTCTCTCGACACAAGGGGAATGTTAGCCCGCAATGGCGTGGCAGAAGCGCAACACAGACAGTCTCTTGTGCTTCACGAGCAGGCCCTGCTGCAGTGCAGCAGGGCCGCCCGCCATCGCAGACAATTCGAACGATCGATCGCACCGGATCTCAAGCAAGCTTCTGTATGTCTTGGTCCCCAGCCGGCGCCCTTGCGACCGGACCAGGGAGCCCGACCCATGAACCGCCATTCAGTGCTTTTCCGCGCCCTTGCGCTCGCCGCGATCCTCACCTTCGCCGCCGCGCAGGGCGCCAGCGCCTGCACCGGCATCATGTTGCGCAATGCCGACGGCACGATCGTGCACGGACGCACGGTGGAGTTCGGTATCCCGCTCGATATCACGTACGCCGTCCTGCCGCGCAACTACAACTTCACGGGCCAGACGCCGCTGGGCGACGGCAAAAAGTGGACGACACGCTACGGCGTGCTCGGCGCCATCGTATTCGGCAACCTCGGCGTCATGGATGGCGTCAACGAGAAGGGGCTCGCCATCGGCGCCTTCTATTTCCCCACCGCGGCCGAGTACACGCCGACGACGCCCGAAAATCAGTCGAAGTCGATGTCGTCCATCGACTTCTCGACGTGGATCCTCACCCAGTTCGCCACCGTCGATGAGGTCCGTGCGGCAGTCGAAGCCGGCGAGGCTATCGTCGCGCCGACGCTGCTGCCGGGTTGGCCGCCGACGGTGCAGCCCTTCCACTGGGTCGTCTACGATAAGAGCGGCAAGAGCATCGTCATCGAGCCGCTCGGCGGCAAGCTGGTCGTGAGTGACAATCCGCTGGGCGTGCTCACCAACTCGCCGAGCTTCGACTGGCACATGACGAACCTGCGCAACTACATCGCGCTCAGCCCGCGCGACGTGCCACCGGTGAAGCTCGACGGGACGACGTTCCAGAGCTTCGGCATGGGGGCGGGAATGCTCGGGCTGCCGGGCGACTTCACGCCGCCTTCGCGCTTCGTGCGCGCCGCCGTGTTCAGTGCCACTGCGTTCGCCGTACCCGATGCGCAGTCGGGAATCTTGAGCGGCTTCCACATCCTCAACAACTTCGACATTCCCTACGGCATCGCGCGCGTCGAGGCGCAAGGCGTCACGCACGCCGATCAGACGATCTTCACCACCATGCGCGACCCGCAGAGCCTGCGTGTCTACTATAAGAGCTACGATGACCAGACGATCCGCATGGTCGATCTCAATCATTTCGATCTCAATGCCAAGGACGTGATGCGTCTGCCGTCTCCGACGGCCGCGCAGTCCGTGGTCGACATGTCGGGCCAGTTCCAGCCGCGGAAAACAGCCGAGGCGGCGGAATAGTCGCGCGCTCAGTCGCCGTCGAGCGAGTTGAAGCCAAGCGTGCGTCCGGTGAGCTCTCCGAGCGCGGCGCGCCCTGTGTCCTCAGCGTTCTTGAGCGACAGCAGCATCGGCGCTAGTCGCTGCAGCGCTGGGCGGTCGGCGAGGGCGTTTGGCACCGCTTCCTCTGCGGCCTCCCCGGCGCGCAGGGCGAAGCCGAGATCGGTGGCGACGCTGCCGAGGATGGAGATGGCCGAGCGCTCCTTGTCGCTGGCTGCAAGCGCGCCGGCGAGGAACCCGCTCGGCCCGAGGATGGTGCGCGCGCCTTCGATGCCGGCGAGGCTGAACGCCAGGCCGAGGTCGCTGTGCGGCAGTAGCGGCGTTGCTGCAGCGGATGCCTTCGCCTCGCCGCCCAGCAGCGGTGCCAGGCGCTGCAGGCGGGTCACCTCCAGCTCCGCCACGTAGGCGCGGTACAGCGCCTGTGTCGTCTCCTCGGCCGTGAGATACTCCATGTTTCCGAACCCTGGCTGCAGCCACGTGCGCCCATAGTCTGCGGCCCATTCGGCATGCGCATCGCCGGCAATCTGCGCGATGCCGAGGGCGAGCGCGCGCAGGTAGCGGCAGCGGAATCCGGCGTCGGGCCGGCCCGCGGCCAGCACTTCCGAGCCGTTGCCGTAAAGCACGGCGTCGACGGCTCCGAAGCCCTGCACCGCGACGCTAGCTCTGGCGAGCTTCTCTGGATCGAGGTCGGCCGCGTCGCCCTTGGCGAGCAGCCGGCTCGTTTGCTTGCCGACGATGCCGTGCGGATCGGGATAGAACAGCAGCCGCTCGAGGCGCTGCTTGGCGGTAATCGGGCCGAAGCGGAAGGGCTCGATGCGGCCGAAGGCGAGTAGCGCGTCGCGCGCCACGGCGCGCGTGGCATCGAGCGCCGCTGGCGATGGGGCTTGGCAAAGCTGGTCGGCCTCGGCGGCGAATGCGCGCGCGGCTTCAGCGAAACGCGCGTAGCCCGGCAGTATGATGTTGTCGTAGCTCCGCCGCGCAAGCGCCGCGTCGTCGAACGCGGCGGTCGGACTCTGCGCTGCAGCCAGGAGCATCGCCGCCCAAAGCACGCACCCCCGTGCGCCGCGCCGGCATCCCTTCCTCAAAGCGACTCCACGAATTTGATCAGCGCCTCGCGATCAGCCTTGGAGAGCGCCGCGTACCCGTCGCGGGCGGATTTCGCCTCCCCGGCGTGCCACAGGATTGCTTCCTCGATGCTGCGCGCGCGTCCGTCGTGCAGGAACTGCGTGTGGCCGCTCACGAGCCTGGTCAGACCGAGCCCCCACAGCGGCGCCGTGCGCCACTCGCGTCCGTCGGCCATCCCCTCGGGGCGGTTATCGGCAAGCCCCTCGCCCATGTCGTGCAGCAGAAGGTCGGTGTACGGCCAGATCTTCTGCTTGCTCAAGTGCGGCTGGCCTTCGACCTTCCCGGTCGTGAACGAGGGCGTATGGCAGCTCTGGCAGCGAAGCGCATAGAACAATGTCTTGCCGCGATTGACCGCTGGATCGTTGAAGTTGCGGCGCGGCGGCACAGCGAGGTTCTGCGAGTAGAACACCACGTGGTCGAACAGCTTGGCGCCGACCTCGAGGCCGCCGTCCCGCTCGGTGTTGCCGTTGGGCGCGTTGAGGCAGGCTGGCTGAGCCGCGGTGCAGTCGCCCGACGGATTGGGGACGAGCGGGGTGGACAGCCCCATGTCGCCGGCAAAGGCGCCGGCCGCCTGCTCGCGCACGGAAGGCTTGCCGGCCTTCCAGCCGAAGCGTCCGAGCGCGACCTTGTTATGCTCCGCCGACCACACCTCGTTGGTGCGGCCAGAGATGCCGTCCTTGTCCTTGTCGCCGGCGTCTGCCCTGGTGCGGATATCGGCCTCGGGAATAGCCTCGAGCAAGCCGACTCCGATCATCGGTGGCGCGACGCGCGGCGACAGCATGGTGTCGGGGTGCAGCGGGCCGTACTTGAGCCCTTCGATACTGTAGGTCGGACGCCGCAAGCTGACGACGGTGCCGTCGCCGAGCGCCAGCGGCTCCTCCTTGTAGTCGATGTGCATGTGGCCTTCGTTGTCGAGGCCCTGGATGGCGATGTTCTGCAATTGCTCGCCGTAGGTCGGCTCGTTGATGGTGTTGACGTGGCGCTCGGCGAGCAGGCGGCGGTGCTCGTCGTTCTGCGGCGGGATGGAGAGGCGCAGGAACATCGATTCCGCCGTATCGGCAGGGAAATTCGCCGCTGGCGGGCGCCCGCGCCCGTCCTTCAGGTGACAGCTCTGGCAGGAGCGGGAGTTATAGAGCGGGCCCAGGCCGTCGGAGCTCGTCGTCGAGGAGGGGGCCGAGACCCACAGCTTGCGGAAGATGGCATTGCCGACCTTGAACTTGGCTTCCCCCTCGAGGCCGATGCCGTGCGAGAAGTGTGAGAAGGCCTCGCGCGTGTCGATGCTATCCCGGGTCGTCGCGCTGCCGCCGGGACTTTCCTCGCCAGGCTCGTTGGGGATTGCAGCCTCGCTGATGCGGACGGGAGCCGGCGCGCCGCCTAGCGCTGCAGCAGCCAGGCAGACGGCCGTCAGTCCGGGAACGAGGAGCAGCGGGAGCCGCAGTCTCAATGGCCGATTGTTGGGGCTCTGGGGCATGCGCGCTTATCGGTTACCGGCGTGCGGCAGCGCAGCCGAATGCTTGCTTGCGCCGCACGAGCTACGGGATCGTTGGCCGCGCTGAGGCACGTTGGCTTCACCTGACGTTGCCGGGACTGTCGAGGCTGTCGGAACCCTCGAACTCGATCGCTTTCAGGTCGAGAGCGGTGATATCGCGCTCGAATTCCTTCGCCTGGGCGATGAGCGCCTGGATCGCCTCGTCGACGAGGGCGTTTCCCGCCTCGTTGCCTTCGCCGATCATCTGATCGTAGGCCTCGCCGCCCTTGGCCCGCTGCCCGATCGCGTCCATGAGCTTCATCGTTTCATCGAGTGCAGACTGCGTGCGCGCGTCGGCCTCGGCCGACTTGGCGCGCACGATGTCGGAGGGGCTGGGGCCGGCGACGACCGAGCCGTCGAGGCGCTTGTAGCTGCCGAGGTAGACGTTGCGGATGCCGAGCGCGTCGTAATAGTGCGCGTCGTGCGTATTGTCGGAGAAGCAGTCGTGCTCCTCCTCCGGGTCGTGGATGAGGAGGGCGAGCTTCATGCGCTCGCCGGCCATCTCGCCGTACGACAGGCTGCCGAGCCCCTTGAAGATGGCAATGAGCGCGGCGCGGCCGCCATCGGCCATCACCGCCTGGCGAGCGGCGCCATCCGGGCCCCACTGGGCGGCCATGAATGCAAGGTCATCGAGCAGCAGATCGGTGACCACCTCCAGATATTGGGCGCGGCGATCGCAATGGCCCCCCGTGCAGCTCTTGGTATCGTAGTCCGTCGCCGGGCGGTTGCCGGCGCCGGGGCCGGTGCCGTTGAGGTCCTGTCCCCAGAGCAGGAACTCGATGGCGTGATAGCCGGTCGCCACATTGCTCTCGACGCCGCCGGCCTCCTGCAGCTTGCCCGACAGCAGCTCCTTGGTGATGTTCGAGGTGTCGACAGGCTCGCCGGCGATCTTGATCGAGGTGTTGGCGATGATGTTGGCGACGTAGAGGTCGTTGGCGGGTGCCTGATCGACGTAGTCCTGCGACACGTAGTCGATCAGCCCCTCGTCGAGCGGCCAGGCATTCACGCGGCCCTCCCAGTCGTCGACGATCTTGTTGCCGAAGCGGAACGCCTCCGTCTGCATATAAGGCACGCGCGCGGCGATCCACGCTTTGCGTGCGGTAGCAAGGTTGTCTTCCGTCGGCGTCTTGATCAGTGTGTCGATCGCCGCCTCGAGCTTGCGCGCCTCGATCAGCGAGTCGGTATAGCCGGCCTCGGCGATGTCGGCATAGGTCTTCGCTACCGCCGCAACATCGGGCGCATCGGCGGCGGCAACTGGCGGTAAGGCAGCGGCACAGAGGAGGCATACTGTGGGGGCAGCTAGCGCTCTCAGCATGTCCATTGCACCTCTAGAATTTGGACCAAATCTGCCTCGGCTCTGTCGGCAGCGCCACCGGCAAGCTGCCGATCTAATCTCGGCCAGTAGTCGCATGTGTGCGCGCACTTTTGCGGGTGATCTCAATGATTTCAGACTGCCGAAGTCAAGAATATTTTTGTCTCGCGGCACTTTATGAAATCGGTCCAATGAACGCCATTGGGCCGGGCGACGATAAAGCCCTTCGCTTGCGGTAAGAGAACGCAGGCCAGGCGGCAAAAGGTGCCGGCGGTGCTGGATCGGATGAAGATGACACGAGCTGCCGCGCGGGGCCTCGCCGCCGTCTGCATCTTCAGCATCATCGCGCCTGCCGGCACGGTGCCGGCTGCCCCGGCTGCGCCGTCCTTTTCCAAGCTCAGCGCGCGCGTCATCGATTCTTACGTTCTGCCGCGCTTCAAGCGTCTGGAACAGGCGAGCGGAGGCCTCGCCGCGGACATCGCGCGCATCTGCGATGGCGCCAAGGGCGGGCTCGCCAACGCCAAGCGCGATTTTGCGGAGACGGCGCTCGCTTGGGCGGAGGCGGAGTTCCTCCGTTTCGGCCCGATGTCCGAGATCGGGCGCCCCGAGCGGTTCTATTTCTGGCCCGATCCGCGCGGCGTTGCGCAGCGCCAGATCAATGCGCTCATCGCCAAGCGCGACGCGACCGCGCTCGATCCCGTCACACTCGCCAAGAAGAGCGCCGCCGTACAGGGTTTATCGGCCCTCGAGGTCCTGCTCCACGACGACGAACACCCGATCACCGGCGCTGACGACGACGCCCGCTACCGCTGCCGGCTGGCTCTG
This sequence comes from Hyphomicrobium sp., assembly GCF_009026145.1. Classification (GTDB taxonomy): domain Bacteria; phylum Pseudomonadota; class Alphaproteobacteria; order Rhizobiales; family Hyphomicrobiaceae; genus Hyphomicrobium_A. The sequence continues at coordinate 17,912 of NZ_WBUE01000002.1, read as the reverse complement.
GCCATAGCGCGAGCGATGAACGGTCTCGCTTCCGAGGTCGTCGCCGAATGGGATGGCGAAGGAGGTTGGCGCCGCCGCATGCTCGAGCCCGACCCGCAGGGGACCCCATACAAGACGGCGGAGGAGGCCGCGGCAGATTTTGCGCGCGCGCTCGTCACCGGGCTGCAGATGATCCAGGACCGCGAGGTCGCACCGATGATCGCGGCTATCGCTACCCCCGACAAGCCGCCTCGCTTGCCCTTTCAGCGCTCCGGGCTCAGCGCGCGCTATATCGTCTCTGGCATCGCCTCCGCCAAGGCTCTCTACGAGACGATGGGCCTTGCTCGCAGCGTCCCCAGCGACAAGGGTTGGATGCCGCGCTGGATCTCCGCGGCATTCGAGAGGCTGGCTCGCGACGCACCCGCCGCGGTAGAAAATATCCCGCGCGCCAAGGACCACAAGGACCGCGAGCGCGAGCTGCGCATGGTGCGCTTTCACGTCGAGGGCATTCGCAAGCTGGTGGGGCGCGAGATCGCCCCGCTGGCGGGACTGACGGTAGGGTTCAACGAGCTCGATGGCGATTGACCGGCGGCACTTCCTGATTGGCACGGCGCTCACCATGGCGTCGGCGGGTGCCACGCGCGCATTCGCCGGCATGCTTGACGGCGACCTCGGCAGCGGCGTCGCGGCAGGCGATCTCATCGCAGCCTGCCGCCGGCCCGACGGCAGCTATTCGGTCGTGGTGCTGTCGCTCGACGGCACCGTCCTGCGCGAGCTGCCGCTCGAAGGGCGTGGCCACGACATCGCGCTCGACCGCGCCAGCGGACAGGCGGTGGTGTTCGCCCGTCGCCCCGGCTCGTTCGCGCTCGCCTTCGACCTGCACGATCGACGGGAGCCGGTGCTGTTCACCACCCCCGCCAACCGCCACTTCTACGGCCATGGCGTGTTCGCGCGCGACGGGCGGCTTCTGTATGCCACCGAGCACGATAACGACACGCGCGACGGGCGCATCGGCGTCTACGACGCTATGGGCAACTATCGCCGCATCGGCGAGTTTCCCACCTACGGCATCGGTCCGCACGAGGTGATCCTCCTGGCCGACGGCAAGACGCTCGCCGTCGCCAACGGCGGCATCGAGACTCACATCGAGACGGGGCGCGAGAAGCTCAATCTCTCATCCATGCAGCCCTCGCTGGCCTTCATCGACAGCGCGAGCGGCAGGCTCCTTTCCCAACACATGCAGCGCGCCAGCCTACACAAGCTGTCGATCCGCCACCTGGCGCAGGATGCGCGCGGGCTCGTGTGGTTCGGCTGCCAGTGGGAGGGGGCGGACGCGGAGACGCCGGAACTCGTCGGATGCGCCGGCCTCGATCAGCCGCTGCGGATCGTCGAGCCGGCAAGGCCGATGGGTGCGGAGCTGGCCGGGTACATCGGCGCCGTTGCCGTCAGTGGCGATGGGCGCATCATTGCGGCTTCGGCTCCGCGCGCCGGCCGCATCATCTATGTCGACACCGAGCGCGCAGCGATCATCGGCGAGACGCTGCTGATGGATGGCTGCGGTGTGACGGGGGCTTCGCGCTCAGGGTTCGCGATGAGCTCCGGCATGGGCGTGTTGCAGACCGATCGGCCGGACCACACTCATCTGGTAACGACGACCTTTCCCGGCCGCGCGTTCGACAATCACCTGCGCCTCATCGGCTGAGATCAAGCCGCGCGTGGCGCCGATCCGATGAGGTGCGGGCGTCGAGGGCTGGCAGATGCGCGCGCGGCAACGGACGCAATAGACGCGGCACCCGGCGCTCGATCACGGGCGCACGCTGCGGCGCCGGCGATGCCGTCATCACTCCCCAGATGATGGCCATCATGAGGTAGAAGTGGCGCCAGTGATCGCTATCGATGATGACGCCCTCGAACGCCGTCGCGGCGAATCCGGCAAAGACGACGAGGAACAGCATACGCGTGTCGGTCGCCTTCAGGGTGAAGCGGAAGCCGAGCATGAGCGTCAGCGCTACGAGGATCAAGTAGATGCCGCCCCCCAGCCAGCCGGCGCTCAAGAGCAGCGTCAGGTAGACGTTGTGCACCTCTTCTGGATGGTGACGGGCGGAAAATTCCTTGGCGCCGATGCCGAGCGGGTGCTCGACGATAAGCCCGACGGCTTTCTCCTGGCCGCCGAAGCGCCCCTCGGTGCCGGTGTCGTACGACTGCTCGAAGCTGGCACGTTGACTGAGCAGGTCGGCGACCTGATCGGAGCTGAGCGCGGCGATGACACCGCCGGCGGCAAGGATGCCTCCCGCCGCGAGCAGTCCGATGAACTTCAGGCGTACACGCGCTTGCCGCGTCGTCACCAGGAGCAGGTAGCCGTAGATTGCGAGAGCCACGACGAGATTGATCCAGGCGCCGCGCGAAAAGCTCAAGAAGACGCCGAGCGCGAGGAACGCGGCGCCGGCGAGCGGCAGCAGCATCTTGCCGAGCGAGCGCTCCAGGGCCGAATTGAGCACGTAGAGCAGCGGCACGACGAGGAACGGCCCGAACACGTTGGGGTCCTTGAACGTGCCGCTGGCGCGGTCGTTGTGCGTAAAGACCTCATAGCCGCCGGGGATCAGTCCGAAATAGCCGAGCACGGCGGCGCCACACGCTAGGAACGCGGCAAAGGTCCACGCCTTGAGGATCAGCTGGGTGTGAGCGCGGGGTGAGCGGGCGACGAACGCGGCAAATATCAAGCACGCGGCGTAGAGATAGAGCGTCACGGCGACATGGGTCGCCGTCGCCCTGAGGTCGAGCGAGAACGAGGCGGCGAGGATGGCGCCGGCACCGGCGACGAGCCACAGCGCGCCGAAGGCCAAAATCCCAGGATTGAAGGCAACTAGTCCGATGGTCGGCAGCAGCACGATGAGGCCGACGGTGAGCGCGTCGACCGGCGCCGGCTCAGTGAATACGATGCCGCTCGCCGCAATCGTCAGCGCTACGGCGGCAAGCGCCAGCCGAGTGACGAGGCCGCGCCGCGCTGCAACTGTGCCGGGCGCGGCGCCGCCACTGTCAATGTCTGCGGCGATGACCGTCATCCTTGCGCTCCCGCGCTCACCGCTCAGTAGGCGTTCTCAGACTTGAGCAGCGCGAAGGGCGTCTTTAGCAGGATGTAGGTATCGAGCAGCAGCGACCAGTTCTCGATATAGTAAATGTCGCATTCAACGCGCTTCTGAATTTTTTCGGGAGTGTCGGTCTCTCCCCGCCAGCCGTTGATTTGTGCCCAACCGGTAATTCCGGGTTTCACTTTGTGACGTGCGAAGTATCCATCGACGACCTCGTCGTAGAGGTCGCCGGCGGCCTTCGCCTCGAGCGCATGCGGACGCGGCCCGACCAGCGACAGGTTGCCGAGGATGACGTTGAACAGCTGCGGCAGCTCGTCGAGGCTGGTCTTGCGGATGAAGCGCCCGACGCGAGTCACGCGCGGATCGTCCTTGGTGACGAGCTTGGCGGCGTTGGCGTCGCAGCGGTCGGTGTGCATCGAGCGGAACTTGAACACCTCGATCAGCTCGTTGTTGAAGCCGTAGCGCTTCTGGCGGAACAGCACGGGGCCGCGGCTGTCGAGCTTGATCGCTGCTGCGACGGCGAGCATGAGCGGCGCCAGAAAGATGAGCGCCAAGGTGCCGACCACTTTGTCGAACACCCACTTCGACACCGAGCCCCAGTCGGCGATGGGCTTCTCCAGCAAGTCGATCATGGCGACGTTGCCGATGCGCGAGTAGGTGCCGGGGGTGAAGCGCAGCTCGGTGGCGCGCGCCGGCAGCTTGATATCGGCCGGCAGCACGGCCAGCGAGCGCGTCACTTCGACCACGCGTTTCTCGGCGGTGATCGGCAGTGCGACGATGACGAGGTCGAGGCGCGAGTTGCGGGCGAAGGAGACGAGCTGCTTCAGCCCGCCGAGGCGCGGGTAGCCGGCAATGACGCGATCGACGCGGTCATCGCTGCGGTCGTCGAAGATGCCGGTGATGCGGATGTCGCTGTCGACGTCGACCTCGAGGTCGGAGATCAGCTTCTCCGAAATGACGCCGCCGCCATAGATCGCGGCGCGGCGGTAGAGCCGCCCCTGCTGCGTCCAGCGACGAACGATTCCGGCGACGACGAGGCGCTCGCCGAGCAATACGACGATGCCGGTGACGTACCAGGCGGCGAACCAGACGCGGGAGAATTCGTGGCCAGCCTTGAGGAAGAAGGCGCCAGCGAGCAGCAGTGCAAAGGCAGCCGTCCACGCAATCAGGACGCGCGGCATCTGCCGGATGAAGGAGTTGAACGAGGCATGCGAGTAAAGGCCGAGCATGTCGAAGCCGGCAGCGGTTACCACCGCCGTCATGCCGATCGCTGCCATGTAGTAGGGGTTGCCGATGATCACCGGCTCGTCGACGTAGAACTCTGCGACCACCAGGCCGAGCATGCAGACGAGGACGATGTCGAGTGCGCGCACGGCCCCGCGGATGACGACCATCGACATGAGGCTGGTCTTGTCGTCGAAGCGGAAATCGGCGAGGCGCGGGGCTTGGCGCGCAATGGGTACCGTCTGCGGAACGGAGGCGTGGCCAATGTTGAGCATTCGGTGGGATCCGTGACCTGTGACGCGAGACTGCCCAACTCGTAAGCAGACTTCGTGCCACGGCGCGGATGCGGGGCAGCTCGGTCGGTAAGCTTTGCAGGTAAGGTTAGCGGCCGAGACGCTCGGCGTAGAAGGCCAGCACCTCGTCGGCCGCCCGCGCGACTGTGAAGCGCTCGGCGACTGCCGTTTTCAGGCGCTCGGCGCGCGCTTTGGCGCCCTCGGGGTCATCGAGGAAGCCCTGCATGGCGCGCGCCAGGGCCTCGGCGTCGCCCGGCGGCATGAGAGGCGTGCCGGTGCCGTTAACGATCTCGGGAATGCCGCCGACGTTGGTGGCCAGCAGCGGTATGCCGGCGGCGGCTGCTTCCAGGACGATGTACGGCATGCTCTCGGCTCGAGACGGGACAACGAGGCTGCGACCGAGCGCGAAGGCGGCGCGAGCCGGCATCGCGTCGCGAAAATCGACGACGGCATCGAGACCAAGCTGATGGGCCAGAGCTTTGAATGCGGTGGCGTCAGGCCCCGCGCCGACGATGACGGCGCGCACGGGCCGCAGGGCCGCGAGGCGCGCGATGGCCTGCAACAGGACATCGACGCCTTTCAGCTGCCGCAACTCGCCGATGAACAGGAAGTCGGCTGCGTCCGTGTTCGGCTGATGTGGGGCAAAGTCGCCCGGCTGCAGCGCGTTGGGGATCACCCGTTCCGGCACGCCGCGGGCGCCGACCTTCCGATTGTAGACCCGGCGGATGAAATCGCTCTCGAAGATGAGGCCGTCGGTGTAGCGGACGAGGAACTTCTCGATCGCCGCGTACAAGATACCCTGGGGCGAGCTGAGCTTGTAGTGCAGGCTGCCGCCGTGCGGCGTGTAGAACGTCGCCATGTTGCGGCCGTCGAGGCGCAACTCGCGTGCCGCCAGGCGCGCGTAGGCGCCCCCCTTGGCGCCGTGCCCATGCAACACGTCGACGTGCAGTCGGCGCGCGATGTCGCGGACGGCGCGGCTCGTCGCGAGGTCCCGCGGCCCCGGTAACCGTCCCATGGGAATGCGCGCGATACCGAGCGTCAGGTGGCCTTCAGCCTTGGCGAGGCGTGCTTCGGTGAGCGGGTCGGAGACGGTGGAATCGAGGATGTAGCCGACCTCGTGCCCGCGCGCGGCCTGCTCGCCGCTCAGGTCGAGCACGTGCCGGAACAGGCCGCCGACGGGCGCGCGAAAACAATGGATGATGCGCAAGCGCTCGGCCACGCCGGCTCCCGATGTTCACCTGCAACTAGAACCACCGTTCGAAGACGTAAACGGTGTCGCCAGGGCACAATGGGTAGTCGGCAGGTGCTTCGATTTGGTCAATGAGGGCGCCCAGCTTGCGGGTGATGCGGTACGAGCGCTTGCTGGCGCGCTCGGTGTAACCGCCGCCCACGGCGACGGCCTGCTCGACCGTCATGCCGGAGATGAACGGGTACTGGCCGGGGAGGCGTACCTCGCCCAGAATGAAGAACGGACGGTTCTGCGCCACATCCACGGTCACTTGCGGATCCTTGACGAACTCGCGCCCCAGCCTGGCGGCGATGGTACGTTCCAGGTCGACCGTGGTGCGGCCGCGGGCGCGCACCGAGCCGATCAGCGGAATGGCGATGTTGCCGACCTGATCGACCGTGTATAGCCGCGACAGGTTCGGCTGGCCGTAGACGAACACGCGCAGCCTGTCGCCGGTATCGAGGATGTAGGGCTCAAAGCCAGTCGGCCCGCCTGAGGGCATGGCGGTGACGACGACGGCGGGGCCCCAGGCGACGGGAGCAGGCGGCGGCCCCACGGGAACCGGCGAGACTATGCGAGAGGCGTCGGTATGCCAGCCGTCGGCGACCTTCACGGGCGCGGGCGCCGCGGTGTTGGTGCCGGTGTCGATGCCGGTGTCGCTGCCCTTGAGCGGCAGCACCTGGTCGACGGTAGTGTCGCCCCAGCCGGTGACCTTGTCGGAGGCGCCCTGCTGGACGACGGCCTCGCCCCAAGCCGCAGCCTTGACCGGCTGCGCCGGGTCGGTGGTGGCGGCGTCCGGCTTGTCGTAGATGACATCGACCGGCAGCACGCTGACGGCGTCGAGCTTGCCCAGCCCGCTCAGGTCCTCGCTCATCTGGGCCAGGTGCGATTGCGCGCAGCCGCCCATGAGGACGGCCGCAGCAGCCAGCAATGATGCGATGCGCAAGGACATGGACCGAGAGCCGGAGCGGATAGGTTCGTCGCACACTCACTGTGCGGGCCGATCGGTTAACAAATTCTGAGCGGGCGTCCGATCTTTGGACGCTTAATCAAATCGCAACCCGACAGCGCTCTAATTTGAAGCAACCATTAGGTCTTCATTTGAAGCGGCCCCCAATGACCACCGCGTCCCCCGACGACATCGACATCAGTGCCGTGTGGCGCTCGCTGCGGCGCGCCCTGCCGAAGCTCATCGTGCTGAGCCTCATTACCGGCGGCATCACCTACGCGGTCCTGTCGCAATTCCCGCCGCGCTATACGTCCGAGGCACAGATCCAGGTGGTCGCGCCCAAGGATGGCAACGACCGCACCTTCGATTCGGTGGCGGCACGCCTCGACAAGGAGGCGATCAACACGCACCTGCGTAGTCTCTTGTCTCCGGACCTCGCCCTGCAGATCATCTCCGAGGAGAAGCTCGACAAGAACCCCGAGTTCAACGACGCGCTGCAGCCGCCGAGTAAGCTCGATCGGATCCTGCGGGCGCTCGATATCGGCACTCGCAACGAGGAGAGCGAGCAGGACCGCGTGCTCAAGGCCTTCTTCAGCCGCCTCGAGGTCTACTCGCCCAAAGAGAGCCGCGTCATCGGCATCCAATTCACCTCCAGCGACCCGAAGCTCGCCGCCGAGGTGGCGAACCGCATTGCCGAGACGTATCGCACGCTGCTCGCCACCCGCACCCTGTCGGAAACCGACGAGGTGCAGAAAGCGCTGCAGCCGAAGATCGACAAGCTCGTCAAGGAGGTCGCCGAGGCGGAGGCGGCGGTCGAACGCTTCCGCGCTCAAGCCAACATCTTCAAGGGCGGCCCGAACAACACCGGCCTCAACCAGCAGCAGCTCGCCGACCTCAATGCCGAGCTGACCAAGGCGCAGGCGGCGCGCAGTGAAGCCGATGCGCGCGCCCAGTCGGTGCGCGAGATGGTGCGCGCCGGCAATGCCGAGGCGCTTCCCGACGTGCAGCGCTCGCCGCTCATCCAGAACCTCGTGCAGCAACGCGTGCGCGTCGAGCGCCAGCTGTCGGAGCTGTCGGCGACGTTGCTTCCCGCCCATCCGCGCATGCGCCAGTTGCGCGCCGACCTCGAAGGACTGCAGCGCCAGATCAAGAGCGAGGTGGGCAAGATCGTCGAGGGCATCGAGAAGAGCGCCTCCATCGCCGCCTCGCGTGAAGCCGCCGTGCGCCAGAGCCTCGAAGCGATGAAGAAGCAGGTCGTCGGCACCGGCGACGACGAAGTGCAGCTGCGCCAGCTGGAGGCCGTCGCCAAGTCGAAGCGCGCCGAGCTCGAGCGCCTGCAGGCGCGTTTCGAAGCCAACCGCGTGACCGCCGACCGGCGCGCGGTGCCGGTCGAGGCACAGATCGTGTCGGTGGCGCGCCCGACCAGCGTGCCGAGCTTCCCCAAGCCGTTGCCCTACGCGATCCTCGTCGCTCTGGCGACGCTGCTGTTCGGCATCGCCGTCGTCGTCACCAGGGCGCTGTTCACCGCCGCGCGAGCCGCTCCTGCCCAGCGTCAGCCTGCCGGCAGGGAAAGCGGCGCCGCCGTTGGCGCCGGCGGGCTACCCGTCTTCGCGCGCGACGCCAGCCGCGTCCACGTCGTGCAGTCGATCGGCGACCTTGCCCTCCAGCTGGTGGCGCATCCACAGGACATCGGCGGCTACCGCGCGCTGATGACCGGCGCCTCCGACCAGATCGACGTTGGCACCGAGGCCGTCGAGCTGGTCAAGGCCATGTCCGACGCAGGCGCCGATGTGATCCTCATCGATTGGAGCCCGGAGGGCCACGGGATCGCGGAGCGAATGGGCTTCGAGCCGCGCGCCGGCCTCAACGAGCTGTTGCAGGGCAAGGCAACCTTCGAGGACGTCGTTACCCGCATCCCGGCCAGCGGCGCACACTTCATCCCGGCCGGAACCGCCGTGCTCGACCGGGACACCGTGCTCGACCCCGACCAGCTCAACCTCACGCTCGACGCGCTCGACACTGCCTACGATCACATCGTGGTGGCGGCCCGCAACGACGTCGCGCGCGCGCTGTTTGAGGCGATCCTCGGACGCTTTGATGCCGGCATCGTCGTCAGCGAGCCTAAGCGTCGGGGTGCCATGCCGGATGTGCCGGGAAGCTTCCTCGGCTTCGAGGTCACCGATATCGAGCTGTTCCGCCTCGAGCGTGCCAAATCGAACCAGTTGGCGCGCGAGCGGCTTGCTCGCTTCGCCGCCAGGGGCAACCTCGAAGCGCGCACTGGCTGACCGAGAGTGACGGACTGCCCCATTTAATGGGGCATTAGCCAAACGGCCTGCTCGCCCGAGTGGGTTAATCACCCAGCGAAGGCGCCTGCACGAATATTGCTGGAGTGTCGGCAGTACGCGCTGCGGCGCGCGACACCCCGCGCAAGAGGACAGCATGAGCAGGCGATCGACAACGCTCATCAAGACGGCGCTGGCCGCCGTGCACTATTCCGGCGCCGGCAGTCTGCTTGCCCCCTACACACGCGGCGCTGGCGTCATCTTCATGCTGCACCATGTGGATCCCAGCCCGCCACAGGAGTTCGAGCCGAGCCGCATCCTCAAGGTGACGCCGAGCTTCCTCGATTCCGTCGTGCGCGAGGTCATCGACGCCGGTTTCGATATCATCCCGCTCGATGCGGTACGCGAGCGGCTCGAGTACGCGGATGAAGCGCGGCCGTTTGCCTGTTTTACGCTCGACGATGGCTATCGCGACAACCGCGAATACGCCTATCCGGTCTTCCGCCGCTACGGCACCCCCTTCACCGTTTACGTCACCACCGACCTCGCCGACGGCCGCGGCGACTTCTGGTGGCTGACGTTCGAGAAGGTGCTGCGCGCCGCGCCGCAGATCACCCTTGCCATGCGCGGCGAAACGCGTCACTTCCGTCTAGCGACGGCCGCCGAGAAGGAGGCCGCGCATCACGAGATCTACTGGTGGCTGCGCGCGCTGCCCGAGACGCAAGCGCGCGCCGTGGTGGCCGAGCTCGCCGCCACGCACAACATCGACCCCAAGGCCGCGCACGCCAATCTGGTCATGTCGTGGGACGAGCTGCGCGATCTTGCCGACGATCCACTGGTCACGATCGGTGCCCACACGAAGCGGCATTTCGCGCTCGCCAAGTTGAGCGAGGCCGAAGCGCGCGCCGAGATGGCGGAGAGCATCATCCGCATCGAGGCGGAGCTGGGGCGCCCCTGCCGCCATTTCAGCTACCCCTACGGCTGTGCGAAAAGCGCCGGTGGGCGCGAGTTCCGGCTCGCCGAGGAGCTCGGCATCGAGACGGCTGTGACCACGCAAAAGGGGCTGCTCTACCCCGAGCACGCGCACGAGCTGACCGCGCTGCCCCGTCTTTCCCTCAACGGCGACTTTCAGGATCTGCGCTACGTCAAGGCACTGCTGTCGGGCGTTCCGTTCGCGCTGATGAACACGCTGAAGCGCTACGCCGGCGCGCGGCTTTCCGCCTGAAGCCTGCTCGCACTGCAGCATCGCCCGCGGCGTTCGGCGCCTTGATCGCGCATGGCCCGGCCATTATCACCCGGCCTCAGGTTGAGTAGGGGCAGAGCACGCCTTGGCCATACCCGTTCCACACCGCATGAGCGGCGCTGCCGGCGCCAGCGCCGATGGCGCCGTACGCGTCTGGCTGCTCATCGTCGCGGCGCTCGTGTTCGCCATGATCGTCGTCGGCGGCGCCACGCGTCTTACCGACAGCGGCCTATCGATCACCGAGTGGCAGCCGCTGCTCGGCGCCATCCCGCCGCTTAGCGAGGCCGACTGGCAGGCGGCGTTCGACAAGTACAAGGCGATCCCCGAGTACTCGATCGTCAACGCGGGTATGTCGCTAGAGGCCTTCAAGGCCATCTACTGGTGGGAGTGGACACACAGGTTTCTCGGCCGCTTCATCGGCATCGCCTTCGCCCTGCCATTCCTCTTCTTCTGGCTCACGGGCAAGCTGCGCGGCAGCTTCGCGCTCAAGTGTCTTGGAATCTTCGCGCTGGGTGGCCTGCAAGGGGCTATCGGCTGGTACATGGTGAAGTCGGGGCTCAGCGAGCGCATCGACGTCAGCCAATACCGTCTCGCGCTGCACCTTCTTACGGCCTTCTCGATCCTGGCGCTGCTCGTCTGGCTGGCGCTCGAAGCCGGGCCTGAGAGCGGGCGCATCCGTCTTCACACGGTGACGCGCGGCCAGCGGCGCACGGCAATTGCGCTGTTTGCCCTCATTTTCGTGCAGTCCGGCCTCGGCGCGCTGGTCGCCGGGTTGAAGGCCGGCCTCACCCACAACACCTGGCCACTTATGGACGGCAAGCTCGTACCCGACGGGCTCGCCTCGCACACGCCCTGGTATCTCAACTTCTTCGAGAACGTGACGACGACGCAGTTCGATCATCGCGTCGTCGCGTACGTCGTCGTCGTCCTCGCGCTCGTGCACCTCGTATCGCTGATACGCTCCGCCGACGACGAGCGCGTCGTAGGGTCCGCGGCTCTGCTTGCCGTTTGCCTTCTTGCACAGATGCTGATCGGCATCTGGACGCTTCTGTCGGGCGTGCCGCTGGCTCTAGGCTTGGCGCACCAGGCCGGCGCGGCCATCGTGATCGCCGCCGCCACGCTGCATCTCAGCGCAATTGCGCGGGCTGCCGCGCCTTAGCCGAAGATGCCGGTGCGACGGCCGAGTCCAGCCCCAGCATCAGACCGATGTTTTGCACCGCTGCGCCGGCGGCGCCCTTGCCGAGATTGTCGAGGCGAGCAACGAGGACGGCCTGCTTCAGGTCGGCCTTGCCGAATACGAACAGCTCCATGCGGTCGGTGCCGTTGAGCTCCTCGGCGGCAAGGCGCACGGCTTTGGCCATAGGCTCGCGGGCGACGCTGATCAGCTCCTGGCCGCGATAATGTGCATCGAGTGTCAACTCGAGGTCGCGCAGGCACGGATTGCCCGGCAGGGCATCGAGGTGCAAGGGAACCGACACCAGCATGCCCTGGCGGAAATTGCCGACCGAGGGCACGAATATCGGGCGCCGGCTGAGGCCGGCATAGCGCATCAGCTCCGGCACGTGCTTGTGCTCAAGGCCGAGCGCGTAGAGCTCGAACGAAGGCGCGGTGCCGGTCTCATAGTCTTGGATCATGCTGCGGCCGCCGCCCGAATAGCCGCTCACCGCGTTGACGGTAAGCGGGTAGTCGGCGGGGATGATCCCGGCATCGACGAGCGGCCGGATGAGCGCGATGGCGCCCGTCGGATAGCAGCCGGGGTTAGCCACCCGGCTGGCTTTCCGGACAGCCTCTTCCTGTGCAGCATTCAGCTCGGCAAAGCCGTAGACCCAGCCGGGCGCCACGCGGTGCGCGGTCGAGGCGTCGAGGATGCGCGGCGCCTCGGCGCCCAACTCGTCGGCGAGGGCGACGGCCTCGCGCGCCGCATGGTCGGGCAGACACAGCACCACGAGATCGACCTCGCGCAGCATCGCCTTGCGCGCGGCTGCATCCTTGCGCAGCGCTGGATCGATGCTCTTCACCTCGATGCCCGCGACGCGCGCCAGCCGCTCGCGGATCTCGAGCCCGGTCGTGCCGGCCTCGCCGTCGATGAAGATTTTCGGGTGCTGTGACGTGCTCATTGGCTGGGTTCCGCGGCAGTAAGCGGCCTGTCGCACGCGCGGCTTAAGGCGCCGCGCACCGGCCTGTCAATTGCGTGCCGATAATATAGAGCGCGAGGTAGCGCTGCGGATAGGCAACTAGGGCGCTGGGGCCGGAACCGGGGTTGGAGGCGAGGCCAGCCCCAAGCGGTGCAGGATACCCTCCCACAAGGTCTCCGAGCAGCCGAAGTTGAATGCTTTGCAGGTCACCTCGTGCGAGCCCTCGTAAATCATGCCGAGCGCCACCCACAGGATGATGAGCAGGCCGATCCACGTGATCCAGGGGTACTTCACCAGCAGCTCGGCAATGTAGTGCGAGGCAACGGCCATCAGCACGATGGCCACGGCAAGGCCGATGACCAGAACCAGCGTCGAGCCCTTGGCAGCGCCGGCCACAGCCAGCACGTTGTCGAGCGACATGGAAACGTCGGCGATGGTGATGAGACCGACGGCCGTCCAAAAGCCGAGCTCGCCGTTTTGCACCGGTTCGCCGGGCTCGATATCCGTATGCTGACTGCCGGTGGTGATCTGCAGGTACATCTTCCAGCAGACCCACAAAAGCAGCAGGCCGCCGGCGAGCGTCAAGCCGATGATGGCCAGGAGCTGTACCGTGACGGCGGCAAAGAAGACGCGCAGCACCACCGCGGCGGCGATGCCCCAGAAGATCACCTTGGCGCGAATTTCTTTCGGCACGCGTGAGGCGGCGAGACCGACGATGATGGCGTTGTCGCCCGCCAGCACCAGGTCGATCATGGTGATGTTGATGAGGGCGAAGAAGTTCTGCCGGTACCATTCGGGAGAGAGCAGATGACCGGCTTCCTCAATGACTACGCTCAGCATCGTGCCGAGGTCTTGCAGCAGCCAATCCATTTCACCTGCCCTGTCATGGCGTTGGCGGCAAAGGCCGCAACGCCGTGTCTCCCACCGGCCGCGTATGTGGCATTCCCGCGAACGGTGGGCAAGTCTCAGGTCGCCAAAATGCGACGGGCCACTCCGAGGAGTGGCCCGTCTGAAAACCGTGCCGAAGCCGGCCTTGTTCCTTAACGCTTGGAGAACTGGAAGCTGCGGCGAGCCTTCATGCGGCCGTACTTCTTGCGCTCGACGACGCGGCTGTCGCGCGTCAGGAAGCCGCCCTTCTTGAGGACGCTGCGCAGGTCGGGCTCGAAGTAGGTCAGCGCCTTGGAGATGCCGTGGCGGACGGCGCCGGCCTGACCGGACAATCCGCCGCCGACCACAGTCACCATGATGTCGTACTGCGTCGCGCGGTTCACGGCCGACAGCGGCTGCTGCAGCAGCATCTGCAGCACCGGGCGCGCAAAATACTTGGTGTAGTCCTTATCGTTGACGGTGATGGCGCCGCGGCCGGGCTTGATCCACACGCGGGCGACCGCGTTCTTGCGCTTGCCCGTGGCGTAGGCGCGCCCGAGGCTGTCGAGCTTCTGCACGTGCTGGGGAGCGGCGGCGGCCATGGCCGCGCCCTTGATCTCGCCGAGGTCTTCCAAAGACTTGGTTTCCTGCGCCATCGCCTCAGACCCTCGCGTTCTTGCGGTTGAGCTTCGCCACGTCGAGCTTCTCCGGGCTCTGTGCCGCGTGCGGGTGCTCGGTGCCCTTGTAGATCTTCAGATTACGCATCAGCTTGCGCTGCAGCGGCCCGCGCTTCAGCATGCGCTCGACCGCCAACTCGACCACGCGCTCGGGGTGCTTGCCCTCGAGGATCCGGCGCGGCGTGGTCTCCTTGACGCCGCCCGGATGACCGGTGTGGCGGTAGTAGACCTTGTCGTTGTGCTTATCGCCGGAGAAGATCACCTTCTCGGCGTTGATGACGACGATGTTGTCGCCGCAGTCGACGTGCGGGGTGTAGATTGGCTTGTGCTTGCCCTTGAGGCGCGTGGCGATGAGAGCGGCGAGCCGACCGACGACGAGGCCATCGGCGTCGATGAGGATCCACTTCTTCTCCACCTCGCCGGGCTTGGCGACGTAGGTCGTCATAGTCGGGGCTCCAATGCTGGATCGCCAGAATGGCGCGCGCCCAATGCGCTGCACGCTCCGGCGCGAGAGGCGCCTTGAAACCAGATCCGCCGCCGCCTGTCAATTGAGTTGCCGCTAAAAACTGAAAACACAAAGCATATCAATGTATTATGCAATGTGGTAACGTAATACCGCCTGGCGAGCGGGCGACGACGCAAAAGCTGTGGGGGGCGTGCTTGCGGCGCCGGCCGGTTTGAGGCAATTGGCAAAGATGAGTGAAAGCATCAGCGCCGCTTTGTCCTCAGGGCGTGAAATCGTCGCAAAATATTGATGGCAATCGCCGTTCAAATCCGCGCAGGCGGAACATAACTCCCAGGGAGAAGACCGAATGCGGCAGGCTCTGATACGTTTTATCCCCTTGCTGGCGGTGATGTGCCTAGCGCTCGGCCTTCCGGCGGCGGCGCAGGAGCCGAAGGAAGAGCCGATCAAGCAGATCAAGCTGACCGAGGCGCAGGTGAAAAGCTTCATCTCGGCGCAGCCCGACCTCGCCAGCGTGGCGACGAAGCTGCAGGAGGCCGGCGACAACATCGACGCGGGCCTGCAAGCCGAGCTCGACGCCATTGCCAAGAAGCACGGGCTCGGCAGCTTTTCCGAACTCGACGACGTCGCCGCCAACATCTCGATCGTCATGGCCGGCCTCGATTCCAAATCCGGCGAGTTCACCGAGCCGGTCGAGGCGTTGAAAAAGGAGCTCGCCGACGTCACCGCCGATGCCTCGATCCCCGACGCCGACAAGAAGCAGCTCATTGAGGAATTAAACGATGCGATCAACACCACGCCGCGGCTCGAGCACCTGGAAAACGTCGAGCTGGTCAAGGCGCACCGGGCCGAGATCGAGCGCGCCCTGCAGTAGCATTGTAGGCCGGCCTTAGCCGGCGAGGATAACTTGATGATGCAGGAGCGCACGCACACCGCCGCTACACCGTCGACCACCGAGGCGCCGCTGCTCACCCTCGAGCGGCCGCGGCCCGGCGTTGCCCTCCTCACCTTGAACCGGCCGGCGACGCGCAACGCGCTGTCGCTGGCCATGATCGGCGAGGTGCACGCCGCCATCGACAAGCTCGGCGCCGACAAATCAGTCGCCGCCATCGTGCTCGCCGCGAGCGGCCCCGTGTTCTCCTCCGGCCACGACCTGAAAGAGCTCATCGCCCACCGCGCCGACGCCGACAAGGGCCTCGCCTTCTACAGCGAGGCGATGACCCGCTGCTCGGCCATGATGCAGGCCATCGTCGCCTGCCCCAAGCCCATCATCGCCGCCGTGCAGGGCACCGCCACCGCCGCCGGCTGCCAGCTCGTCGCCACGTGCGACCTCGCCGTCGCCGCGGAGGAAGCCCAGTTCTGCACCCCCGGCGTCAACATCGGCCTCTTCTGCTCGACGCCCATGGTCGCCCTGTCGCGCAACGTGCCGCGCAAGCGGGCGATGGAGATGCTGCTGCTCGGCGACATGCTGTCGGCTTCCGAGGCCGCCGACCTCGGCCTCGTCAACCGGGCCGTCCCGGCGAGCCAGGTGCTGCCCGAAGCCATCGGCCTCGCCGAAAGGATAGCCGCCAAGTCGCCGCTCACCGTCGCCATGGGCAAGGCCGCCTTCTACGCCCAAGCCGAGATGCCGCTGAAAGAGGCCTACGCCCACGCGGCGCAGGTGATGGTCGACAACATGATGGCACGCGACGCGGAGGAGGGGATAAGCGCCTTCCTCGGCAAGCGGAAGCCGGAGTGGAAGGGCTGCTGAGGAGCCGCCGATGCAGCCGCGCCTGTCGCTCATCACCCTCGGCGTCGCCGACCTCGCCCGTGCGCGCGCCTTCTACGAGGCGCTGGGCTTCAAAGCCGGGCGCGCCTCCAATGACAACGTCACCTTCTTTCCCGCCGGCGGCGTCGTGCTCGCCCTGTTCGGCCGCGGCGCGCTGGCCGAGGACGCCACCGTCGCCGACACGCCGACCGGCTCCGCCGGCACGGCTAGAGGCTTTGCCGGCATCGCGCTGGCCCACAACGCCCGCAGCGAGGCCGACGTCGACGCGGCGCTCGCCGAGGCGGTCGCCGCCGGCGGCAAGCTGATCAAGCCGGCGGGCAAGACCTTCTGGGGCGGCTATGCCGGCTACTTCGCCGACCCCGACGGCCACTTGTGGGAGGTGGCACACAACCCCTATTTCACGCTCGACGATGGTGGCCGCGTCGTCCTCGACATGTGATAGACCCCGCGCATGAGCAAACCGCTTACCAGCCACGACCGCTACAGCGACGACTACATCGCCGACATTTTGCGCGAAGCGCGGGTGTTCGCCTTCGTTGGCGCCTCGGCCAACACCTCGCGGCCGAGCTACTTCGCCATGAAGTATTTGACGGGCAAGGGCTACACCATCCACCCCGTCAACCCGGGCAATGCGGGGCAGAAGATTCTCGGGCAGACCGTATACGCGTGCCTCGCCGACGTGCCGGGCCCCGTCGACGTCATCGACATCTTCCGCAACTCGGAGGCCGCGCTCGAGGTGACGCGCGAGGCGATCGCGCTGAAAGACAAGCTCGGCCTCAAGGTCGTGTGGATGCAGCTCGGCGTGCGCAACGAGGAGGCGGCGCGCGAGGCCGAGGCGGCGGGGCTGAAGGTGGTCATGAACCGCTGCCCGAAGATCGAGTATGGGCGTCTGTCGGGCGAGATCGGCTGGGCGGGCGTCAACTCGGGGCAGATCTCGAGCGTGCGCCCCAAGCTGGCGCCCACCGGCGTGCAGAGCCTCGCCCTCGGCAAACGCTGATCCCGCCTTTCCGTCTGTCATCCCGGACGCTGCGCAGCGGCGATCCGGAATCCAGCGCATATCCAGTCGAAGACACCGCATTGCTAAATAGCTGCGCGCACCTTGTGCTGGATCCCGGGTCTGCGTTCGCTGCCGCTCACTTGCCCGGGATGACAGTCGAGTCCCGCCCATGGCCTATTGCCCGTTGCCCTTGATCGGCGTGCCGTCCGCGTCGGATAGCGACAAGCCGAGGATGGCCATCGCGCTGCGAAAGCGCTTCTTGGCGAGGCTGGCGTGATCGTCGAGGCAGACGACGCCTAAGCCGAAGCAGCGCTTGCGCCGCCGGCATTTCTTCACCCGGCATACGCGCGGCAGACCCATGGCCGAGGCGAGCAGGCGCTTCTCGAAATAGCCCTCCTCGCCGAACAGCTCCTGCGCCGTCTGCGCGGCGCCGCCGCTGCGGTTGTCTCGCTTCCCCGGCGCGGTGGATTGCATGCGTGCTCTTCTCCTTTGCTTGCGGGGCGCGCCGCATCGCCGCTCGCGAGCGGGCGCTCCGAGGCATGCGGCAGTGAGGGAACGCGGGCGCCAAACGACCGCCATCCATAGTCAAATTCCGGCAGCCTTTCGGCGCCCGCGTGCGGTGGCTCGCAAAGCCGAGGGTGCTCTTCACGACGGCAACGGGCCTTAGGGTCCCACCCGGCGCTTCACGGGCCGGGCTATCATCGCTCAGGACCTAAAG
>NZ_WBUE01000046.1 GCF_009026145.1 Hyphomicrobium sp. | reverse complement strand
CGGCGGCTCCCGCCGCCGGCGCCGCCGGAGCGCCGGCAGCACCTGCCGTCGGACCGGCCTGCGCAAAGGCCGAAGCAGCCATTCCGAGCATCGCTAGCGATGCCGCGCAAAGAAGCGTTAACCGCAATCGTGAGGGCATTTCGCATCCTCCTGCGCAACAATGCCCGAGACTAGCACGAATGCCGAGCCACCAACGCAAGTTTCATTTTGGATCAGGCGTCGGTGGCGCGCTTCTTGCTCCGCGTGTGGAACTCGATACCACACGGGGTTCAACGGCGATGGCAAATGTCTGGCAACAAAAGCCGTCCATAGACGAGCCTGAGTTCGACGCAATGGCGAGCGTTCTCGAGGCAAAGCATGGCCTACACGCGGCGGAGGTGGCCGACTTCTTTTCGGCGGTGCACTACCGCAACGGCGACGAGGAGCGCTCCAGCGCCTGGGCCGACGTTGCCGAGCGCGTGCGCGAGCGCCAGCGCGACCGCCTGCTCGCCTGACCCCACGATGAGCCAGCCCACCGCCCTCGGGATCTCGTCCGCCGCGATGCTCTGGCTCGCGGTGAGGGAGCTGCCGTCGCAGGCGATGGCCGTCATCGAGGGCAAGAGCGAGCGCCATCGCGCGCAGCGCGATGCCTTTACCGCCTTTGCCGTGCGCTGCGCCAGCGCGGCACTGCTCTACCTATCGCAGATCGCGCTCGCCCGCTGGATGGGCAGCTACGAGTACGGCATCTACGTCTTTGTCTGGACCTGGGTCATGATCCTCGGAGGCCTCGCCGACCTCGGGCTCGGCGTCGCCACCATCCGCTTCGTGCCGCACTATCGCGAAACCGGCGAGCCGGCCCTCGTGCGCGGCATGGTGCGCGGCTCGCGCTGGCTGTCGCTCGGCATCGGCACCCTCATCGCCCTCGCCGGGGTAGCGGTGCTGTACGCTTTCGACCCGCTCGACGCCCCCTTCATGCTGCCCGCCTATCTCGCGCTCGTGTGCATCCCCGTCTATGCGCTGACCTGGGTACAGGACGGCATCGGCAAGGCCTTCGCGTGGATGGGGCTGTCGATGCTGCCGCCCTATGTGCTGAGGCCGGCGCTGCTGCTCGTCGCCATGATCGCCGCCTACGTCGCGGGACTGCCCATGGAAGCCGAGACGGCAGTAGCCGCCGCCATCGTCGCCACATGGATCACAGGCGTCGTGCAGACCGTGCTGATGGATGCGCGCGTCAGGCAAGCGATCGGGAGCGGGGCATACAAGTATGACTTTCCACTGTGGCTGAAAGCCAGCTGGCCGCTGCTCGTCATCAACGCCAGCGAGTTTGCCCTGCAGAGCGCCGACGTGCTCATCGTTTCGCACTACATGACGCCGACCGACGTCGCCATCTACTTCGCCGCCGCGAAGACGATGTCGCTCATCCTGTTCGTGCATTACGCGGTGGGCAGCTCGGTGGCCAACCGCTTCGCGGCGCTCGCGGCGCGCGGCGACAAGCAGGGCCTCGATCAGTTCGCGCGCGAGGCCGCGCACTGGACCTTCTGGCCCTCGCTGGCCGCCGGCTGCGGCATCCTGGTGCTCGGCATACCGCTGCTGTGGCTGTTCGGGCCGCAGTTCGTCGCCGGCTATCCGGTGATGCTGATCCTCGTCGTCGGCTTCCTTTTCCGCGCCGCGATGGGGCCGACGGAGTTCTTGCTCAACATGCTGGGCAAGCAGGGCATCAGCGCCACCGTGCAGGTCACGATGGCGGTGATGACCGTGGTGCTGAATCTTCTACTGGTGCCGCACTACGGGCTCATCGGCGCAGCGACGGCAACGTCGGTGGCCTTGATGACGGGAGCGCTGTTGAACAATCTGGTGGTGAGCCGCACACTCGGCATCGAGGTTGCCGTCTGGCGCAACCTCCTCAAGCGCAAGGCGGGCGGCTGAAACGCCCCCCGCCGCTCACATCGGCGAGCCGATCACCAACGTCCAGAACGATTTGAACTCGGTGCGCGGATCCTGCACCAGCGCGATGCCCATGTGGGTCGCATCGCCGAGCAGCAGGTTCTTGTTGTGGCCGGGGCTTTCCTTCCAGCCGCGCATCACTTCGTTGAAATCGATCTGCCCGGTGCCGACGTTCTCGGCCGCGAGGCGCGCCTTGAAGCCGGTGCGCTTCACGCGGTCCCAAGGGTTGGAGCCGTCGGACCCGTAGTGCGAGATGCGGTCCCACTTGGCGAGGTCGCGCGAGTGCGCCTTCGCCGCCTCGGTCAGCTCGGCATTGAGCTTCAAAGCCTTTAGGCCCTTGTCCTTGCGGTACTGATTGATGATGTCGCGCGCCTTCTCGGGATCGAGCGCGGTGTGTGAATAATCGCGATCAGAAAGTGCGCCGGTCGGCGCTTTCTCGTATGAGCCGCGCGGCGCCTGATCGTCGAGCTTGGCGTACTGCTGCCCCGCCACGGCAGGAGCCTTACGCTCGGCTGAAGGCTCTCCGCCCAGCGCGACGCTCTCGGCGCGCGGCGAGGAGGTGATCGATGCTGTGGTGTCGGGTTCGTTGTAGCCGGATGAGATGGTTCCGGAACCCAGGCTGCAGGCTGCCAATGCAACTGCAGCAGTTGCGCATAGCGCGACGCGATACATACGAGCCACTCCCGCGTGGACGATTGCGGTACAACGATTGATCATCGCGTAAACCCGTTAACTCGCCGTTAATGCTAAGGAGTTGTAACCGCACGTCCGGAAGCGGGCCTGGCGAGGCTCATTTCCATATTTCGCGTGGTCTTTCCCCCGGTTGCGTTGACGGCACTGCGAAGTACCTGAGCGATCACGCTTTATTATGGTGTCGTCAATTTGACCCCTCTGAGGCGAAAGCCGGGCGTGTTGGCGAAAAGCGCCGGCACTGCCACGACCCTCCCCCGACATTGCGCAGCGCCCTCTTGAAGCCACGGTCAACTCTCACACAATTCGCCGCGAGCGGCCGCTGATTCGCGCGTACGGCCATGCCAACGGCATGAGGAGACGCGTTGCATGTCGGCCCTGAGCAGAAGCGCGCAGGAACTGCCGGTGAGCGGCGCCACCGCAAGCGGCATCGACGATCTCGTCCTCGCCCGTATCGCTTGCTCGGGCGGGGCAACGCGGGCGCAGATCGTGCGCGACCTCGGACCGCTAATGGCGCCGAAGCTCGCGACAGCGCAGTGGCGGACGGCGGCCGACACGACGCTCGCGCGCCTGATGGTTGGCGGTCTCATAGGCGACGCGCGCGGACGCTTGCGCCTGACCGATGCGGGGGAGGCCGCCGTCGCCGGCTATTTCGGGGAAAAGGAAGCGCACGCACGCACTTGGAGCGATCAACGCGACATCTGGCTGATCGCCAAGGCGCTCGGCGTCGACGCCGGCAAACCGGCGCTGCGCATGGCTCTGTCACGCCCCGACGGGCTGAGTGCACTCCTCGTGCAGCATGCCTTCGGCCTCGCCGTGCGCCAAGCGCTCTCCCCGTCCAAGCTGCGCGCTGCCTTGGCGCTCGTGGCGCTCGAGCGGGCGTTCGGTGGCAACGTCAAAGAAGGCCTCGGCAAAGGGACGGCACTGTCCGCCAAGGCCGGGCGCGTACTGGCGGGACAATTGTTGCGCAAGCCGCGCGAGCTGCCGACTGATACTCGGCTCATCGCGGCGCTGTGCGCCGACCATGCTGGCATCGCGCGCTTCGACATCGACGCGCTGCGCCTCGTCGTGTTGCGCAAGCTCGCGAGTGCCGATGTCCCGGCTGCTCCACCGCCGGTTGCCAAGGCCGCCTTGCGGGCCATGCGCGAATCGCCTCGACCGGCGGCGAATGACCTCACACCACAAGCCGAAGAAACGCCGCAGCGCCCTGGACTGGCGCAATTTTCCGCCGGTGTGCTCAACGCGGCACGCACCCGCGCCGAGGGCTGGCCAGGGGCGCGCAAGGCGTTTATCTCAAGAGTGTGGGACGCGATTCGCACCTCGCACCCCGAGTGGGGTCTCTCCGAGATCGAGTTCAAGGACATGCTGGCCGGCGCCCATCGGGCGGGGCAGCTGGTGCTGACCGGCGCCGACCTCAAGAACAAACAAAACATCAAGGAGTTCGAGGATTCCGCGATCCTCTACAAGAATACCGTTTGGCACTACGTGCGCGTCGAAGACTAGTGTGATGATCGAGAAATTCGCCACCAACCGCAGCAGGGTACCGAGCGAATTTCTCGATCTGAATCACACTAGCAAAGCTATGATTCTAGTGTCCCTTCTGATTCCGAAGTTCGCTCACTGCCAAGCGTCGAGCTCAGGCGAACTTCGGAATGGGGACACTAGGACGTCGAGGGCCGTCGACTGATGCAGCTTAAAGAAGCTTCCCCGCAGCCCGCCCCTGATCGGCTGTTCTCGGCATTCGAGCAGTCGATCACCTGGGAGGACGACATCTGGCGGGCCGATCCCGTCGACGTCGCGGAAGTGCACGCCAAGGCGCGGCGCAAGTTTTCCGATCTGCTGTCGGGCATCATCGCCGGCAAAGGGCCCGGCACGCAGGACCGCATTCTGCTGTTTCACGGCCAGTCGGGCGCCGGCAAGACGCACCTGCTGCGCGCGCTGCGCACGGCCGCCCATCGCGATGGCACGGCGTACTTCGGCTACGCGCAGATGACGCCGGACGTGGCCAACTACGCCGACTACTACCTGCGCCGCCTCGTGCATTCCTTGGAGAAGACGTACGACCCCGACGCCTCAGGGGAAAGCGCGCTGGCCCGCCTGACCAGCCGGCTCGTCGCCGATGCCGCCATCGGCGCCAAGGACCTCGAAAACCTG
Organism: Hyphomicrobium sp.; assembly: GCF_009026145.1. Taxonomy (GTDB): domain Bacteria; phylum Pseudomonadota; class Alphaproteobacteria; order Rhizobiales; family Hyphomicrobiaceae; genus Hyphomicrobium_A. The sequence continues at coordinate 15,139 of NZ_WBUE01000046.1, read as the reverse complement.
CGCGAGGCGAGCCTCGATGAGGGCAAGCTCGCCAAGCTCGTGCTCAAGATCGCCGACGATATCGTTTCGTCTCCCAAGTACGCGGCGCAGGAGCTCGACATCAATGTCGTGCGCGCGCTGCTCTACCTCGAGCGCCGCGACCCGCGCATCGACCAGCGCATCCGCCAGTACCTGCACGGCCGTCCGCTGACCGAGCTGGCGCATCAGGCGGTCGCCGCACTCGACCCCAACGACGGCGAGGACCGCGCCTTCGAGATCATCGCTGCGCTCGGCGCGCTGATGTGGACCGTCGACCGCGCGGCGCTGGTCTTCTGCGTCGACCAGGTCGAGGACCTGCGCTTCTTCTCCGACGCCGAGGAGCGCTTTCAGCGCGCGGTGCGCGATCTCATCCAGATCGCCAACCGCGTCCCCAACGCCATTCTCATCATCTCCTGCCTGGAGGATTTCTACGGCCAGGTGCGCGGCGTGCTCGCGCAGTCGTACATCGACCGTATCGAGAAGGCCGGCCCCGTCGCGCTGTTGGAAAGCCGCACGCCGGAGGAGGCCAGGCTGATCATTGCCAAGCGCCTCGCCCACCTCGCGGCAGGCGGCGAAAGCGAGGCCGGCTACTCGGACCCGTCGGCCTATTTCGGCCCACAGTTCTACGAGGAGTTCGCCGGCCTATCGACGCGGCGCTTGCTCGAGCATGCGCACAATCGGCTGCGCAGCAAGACTTCGCCCGAGGCCGAGGAGCCAGATGAAGGTTCGGCGGCCGACACCGGCGGCGGCTTCATTTCCCGCCTCGCCGCGGCGCTCGGGCTCGGCTTCGCCGGCGACGACGAGCGCACCCCGGAGGCTTTCGTCGACTACCGCGACACGTGGGAGCGCTTCCAGAACGCCTCGGAGGCCGAAATTCCCTCCGACGAGCGCGAGCTGCTCGACATCCTTGCCGGCGCGCTCGGCCTCGCCAAGGAGGAGTGGGCCGGCACCATTCAGCTCAACGTCGAGCGCCTCGAGCTCGGCGAGGATCTCTCTGCCATCGACTTCACCCTCAAGCACAAGGGCGGCCTGACGACCGACGGCCGCGTCTTCATCTGCAACAAGCCGACGCAGGGCGGCGGCTTGAAGCGGCAGCTCGACCGCGTGCTGCCGAACATGGGCACCAAGCAGTGCTTCATGCTGCGCGCCTCCGACTTCCCGCCCAACCGCAAGAACCAGACGGCGCAGGCGTTCCGCAAGTTCCGCGACGCCGGCGGCCGCCAGATACTCGTGCCCATCCCCGAATGGGAGCGCATGATGATGGTGCGCGAGTTCCATACCCACCACCGTCAGGACCCGGGCTTTGCCGGCTGGCTCGCCAGCGCCAAGCTGCTCTCCAACCTGCCCGCCATCATCCAGCTCTTGCGCCTCGACCTGCTCGGCCGCGCGTTGCCGAAGTCGGCCGCTGCCGAAGCCGAGGCGGCGGCCAACGGCACGAAGGCGAACAGCGGCCGCAGCCTGATCAGCGCCCTCAACGCGGTGACGCCGACCGAAGGCGCCGAGGAGCTAATTGTCGAGGACGAGCAGCTACCGTTGTCGGTCATCCTCGATGAGAACGCTTCCGTCTCGAGTATTCTCGGCGGGCGCGAGCTGCGCCCCGGTGCGCGCCCGGTGACGCTCAACAAGGACGTCTTGAAGCGCCACGCCGCCGTGCTCGGCGGCTCCGGCTCGGGCAAGACGACCTTGGCGTTGAGCCTCATCGAGCAGCTCCTGCTGCGCGGCATCCCGGCGGTGCTCATCGACCGCAAGGGCGACCTGTGCAGCTACGCCAACCCGGATGTCTGGCGCGAGAACGACGAGGAGTTCTCCGAGCGCCGCGGCGAGCGCGAGAAGCTCGCCGACGCGATCGACGTCGCCGTGTTCACGCCGGGGCGCTCCTCGGGGCGCCCGATCTCCATCACGCTCCTGCCCAACGGCATCAACGAGCTGCCCGAGCACGAGCAGCAGTTGCTCGCCAACCTCTCCGCCGCCGCGCTCGGCGAGATGCTGCACCTCAAGAACTCGGCGACGCACCAGAAGCAGTCCGGCACGCTGTCGGTCGCCCTGCGCATCCTCGGCTCGCGCCACAGCCGCGAGGTGACGCTGACCGACCTCATCCATCTGCTGGAGGACGAGGATCCGGAACTTTCCGACCTGACGCAGCGCATGGACCCCTCGGGCAAGATCCGCCGCGACCTCGTCGCCCAGCTCGACAGCCTGCGCCACCGCAACTCCGCCCTGTTCGAGGCGGGTGGTGAATCGCTCAGCATGGAATCCCTGCTCGGCCTCGGCCCGCACGCCCGCGAGGGCCGCACGCGGCTGTCGATCATCTACACCGGCTTCCTCGGCGACAACGAAAACATCCTCTTCTGGGTGTCGCAGTTCCTCTCCGAGGCGCTGCGCTTCTGCCAGCGCAATCCGAACGACGAGCTGCAGGCCGTCGTCATGTTCGACGAGGCCGACCTCTACATTCCCGCCAACGCCAAGCCGGCCACCGCCGAGCCGCTGCAAAGCCTCTTGAAGCGCGCCCGCTCGGCCGGCCTCGGCATGATGCTGGCGACGCAATCGCCGGGCGACCTCGACTACAAGAGCCGCGACCAGATCACGAGCTGGTTCATCGGCCGCGTGCGCGAGGATACGGCGCTGCGCAAGCTCAAGGCGGCATTCCAGAGCGAATCCGGCCTCGAGCCGGCGGCAGTCCTTCCGGGCCAAACGGTCGGCGAATTCCACCTTGTGCAGGAGGGCCTGGTGCGGCCGATGAAGGCGCAGCGCTCGCTGATCATGGCCGAGCAGGTTCCCTTCGATCGCATCGAGCAATTGGCGCGCGAAACGAAGGGTCAGGACGAGCGGCAACTGCGTCTGTTCGACCCGCCGGTGCGAGCGCTGGCAAGCCACAATGTCAAGCGTGGGTGATGCTCTAGCGCCACGCATCCACAGGTTGCCTCAACAAGGGAAAACGCGTGCCGACGCGCGCCCGAGTTCAACCGAACTCCACTATAGTTCTTGCTAAGATACTTATCGAATTCGCGTTTCCGCGCCTGCCTGGCCCGATGAGCTAGACGCACAAATGTATGCCGGTTCGCATTTGCGAAACTGAACGCTCCTTGGCCCGTAAACAGGGCGTGTCAACTTCTTTCTTCTGATGTAAATTCGACAAGTCACCGGAAATTTTAGGGGGTCTCCGGCGACAGTGCGGCTGATGTGATTGAGAACGTCGTCGCGTACCTGACGGCGTGTGGTGCGGGGTAGTGTTATGGTTGCGAAGTCATTCATGATGCTTGTCGTTGCGACAGTACTGGGACCAGCCGTAGGCGTCGGCTTGTTCGTGCTGTTGCATACCTTCTGACGGGCGGGGGCGCACTTCGGCATTGCGCCATCCTACGGGGCTAATATCGCCATAAACACCGGCTAGCTCTGCCGAGCTTCGGGCGCGTGCGCGCTCATCCCTCGTGCGAGCGGCAGGCTATGCTCGTCGTATTTCGCGTGCTGCTGCGAGCGCTCGAGCTCTTGGCGCTGCTGCCGTTCCGCATCCTGCATCTGCTGCTTGACCGGGTCGCCTTCAACCCGCGTCTCGGCCCGCTGCGCTACGTCGCCGGCGCCGGTATCTTCTACGTCTGTCTCGCCGTTCTATTGGTCTACGTGCTGGCGCCCATTCGCGGCGCCGTCGGCCACTACACCCTCGGGCCGAAGCTGCACTATGATGCCGAGCGCTGGCTCGCGACCGCCATCTACGACGCACGCGGCAGCTTCGTCGGCACGTTCGACCCGCGCCTCGATAGCCTGCGCGACGTCAACTATTCGAGCGAGGCCATAGATCTCGGCGACTACGTCGCCAACCCAGATCACAAGTCGATCCCCGTGCGCGAGGTCCCGGAACACTACTGGCAGTGCCTCGTCTATCACGAGGATCGCAACCTCGGCGGCCTGCTCAACCCCTTCGGCATCGACCTGCCCGGCGTCTTGAAGATCCCCCTGTCGACGGTCCGCCGCTCGATCGCCGCCAAACGTCTGGTGCTCGGCGTCGGGGGCTCGACGCTCGCCATGCAGTTCGTGCGCGTCATCTACAAAACGCCGCCGCACGCCGGAGAGGGCGCGCTCCTGAAGCTGAAGCGCAAGCTGGGCGAATGGTGGCTGGCTCCGGTGGTCTACCGGGAGCTCACTGACGGCGGCCGCAACGAGGCCCTGAAGCAATGGGCCGCCAACCATCTGTGGCTCGCCCAGCGCACGGGCGGCGCGCCGCTGCACGGCATCGAGCTGACCAGCCGCATCGTGTTCGGCAAGGAGGCGGCCGACCTCTCGATCGCCGAGCAATTCGTGCTCGCATCCGCCGTCAACCGTCCCATCATCCTGCTGGAAGGTAGCGAGCGGCTCAACGCCGTGCGGCTCGATCGCTGGCGCTACCTCATCGAAGTGCGCGCCCGCACCTGCGCCGAGAAGCTGATCTCCGACGAGGCGCTGCAGAAAGAAGTGGTCTTCGAGCTCGTCGCCATGGCCGCCGGTCCCCCCGATCCGAAGATCAAGCCGCGGCTGCAGGATGCGCTCGACAAGTACGCGCCCAGCCTCGCGCTACCCGCACAGGCCAACCCCATCGTGCGCGCCAACGCGCTTATGCCGGCCGCGCGCTACGGCATCCGCGAGGAGATGAAGCAGCGTTACGGCTTTGGCTGGCGTGAGCACGTGCGCGGCATCACGACCACTATCGATGCCGTGAAAAACCTCGCCTTCGGCGAAAGGATGCGCACCAGGCTCTCCGAGATCGACGCCAGGTACGGTGACAAGATCGACGCCGCCTACACGCTCGACCCGGCCAAAGCCTCCGACGAGCGCCCCAGCACCGGCGTCATCATCGCCGCCGCCAACGCCAGCGGCGAGATCGTGCGCTACTTCGAGCAGGGCGAGAACGCGGCCTATTTCGGTTCGCCCTTCGCGCGCGAGACCGCGACCGGCTATTACGATTCCGGCCGCGAGAGCCGCATGGTCGCCTCGACCGGCAAGATCATCGCCGCCATCGCGATAGCAAACACGCTGCGCGACACGCCGCAGTCGCTCTACCTCGACACCCAGGCGCCGGCGCGGGGCCTCGAGACCTGCGCCCGCGGCGGAGAGCGGCACGGTCGGCGCGCCCTCGTCGCCTTCGCCTGCTCGCTCAACGGCCCACTGATGACGCGCACGGCACAGGTCGGACAAGCGCGGGTGAAGCGGTTGATCGACGAGCTCGGCTTCAACATGCCGCCGGTCAACGCCGACGGCAGCGGCACACCGCCATCGACCGCTGTGGTCCTCGGCCAGGTTGCAGCGGCACCGCGGCGTGTGCACCAGCTTGCAGGCGTCGTGCTGGCGAGCCTCATCGGCCGCGGGGCAACGCCGTTGCCGGAACCGACGCTGATCAAGCGTTACGATTTCACCAACCTCGAGGATCACGGCCCCGAGACGTCGGGGAAGATCACCCCCGACAAGATCATCCGCACCGGCGGACGGACACTCGTGCGCGCGCTGCTCCAGGCACCGCTGTGCTACGAGGTGGCCGGCAAGCCGACCGGCACGCTTAAAGACCTTTCCGCTTGGTGCGCCGCGCGTCGCCCGGGCCTCAAGCTGCACTTCGCCAAGACCGGCACGCAGGTGACGGAGGACGTCGACGCCACAGTCGATGCCTGGATCGCGGGCGGACTGCAGTTCGCCAATGGTGCCGCCTATTCCTATGTGGTGGTCGTAGGCACCGGGTCGGCGGGCGCGCCGTGGGCGCGCAATCTGCACGCCGCGCAGGTCGCTGTGCCGCTGGTCGATGCGCTGCTCACCGACCTCGAGGCGGAGGCCATGGGTCGCAAGCGCGCTCCGTCGCCGCCAACGAAAGCGAAACCCCCGGCCTCCGCATCAACCTCCAAGAAGCAGGCAAAGCTCGCTGCCGATTGAGCTGTGGGTCGTGTGCATGACGGCGTTCCGCCATGACGGCGCCGTACTGGCGACAAAAACCGCGCCTACCTAAGCGCTGGATCACTTACCGGCACGACGGAAGACACTGAACGGCGAAAGAGGCGTTTCGCGCATTCGGTGGTGGGCGGCCTTGCACGCGTGGCGTTGCGGGTCGACGACCACTCATGCGCCGATCGGTTGAGCAGGTCACCCATGTCGTTGCGGACGGGCGCGCCTTGGTCGCGCACGAGGACTACCACCGGCGGCTTTGGCCTTAGCCTCGAGGCGCCCGCCGATTGGGCCGAGCCGGACCCTCCGAAACGCGACTGGAAGAAGCTCGTCCTGATCGTCGGCCTCGCCGGCCTGTCGTGGGTGGCGACCTACGTCGGCATGCTGGAGCTGATCGAAAGCAACATGGGCCAGCTGCCGCTGGTCCATAAGCTGATCATCGGCTTCTCGGTCGCCATGCTGATGACCATGATCGTCTGGCTGCTCGACCAGTTGTTCTCGCCCATAGACTGGTTCACGCGCCTCAGCTACATCGCCGGCTACGTATTCCTGACCATCATCTCGGTCGGGTTCGGCTTCGGCTTCTATTGGAAGGTGCTGGAAAGCCGCTCCGAGGCCGCGCGCTCGGCAGAAAGCGCCGTCGGTCAGGTGCAATCGTCACTGCACGGCGCCGCAACGCGCCTCGAGCAGCTGCAGGGCACGCTGGTACAGCTCTCCACCGTATCAACCGAGAAGGCGGAACTGGAGCGCGCCAAAGGCACCTCTTGCCCAAATTCATCGCCGGGCGACGGTCCGCGCCGAAAAATGCGCGATGAGGACGCCGCGCGCTTCAACTTCGCCTCCGAGTTCGTCAAGGGTCGCGTCGGCGCCATCAAGGGCGACATGGCTGCGCTCGACGCCGATCTCGCCAAGATTGTCAGCAACGATGCCTCGACGATCGACGCCGCGACCGGCACGCGCAACGAGTTCATGCGCGCGCTCGGACGCCGCCTCGACATGACGGTGACCGGCTTCAACGCCTTCCGCACCGATCCGCAGCTGCGCCAGATCCGCACCGATCTCGCCGACCGCGCCGAGCGCACCACAATCGATAACGGCAACGGCAAGTCGATCGCCTGTCCCGACGCCCAGTTGCAGGTGGCCCTGCGCGGCGTCGTGCGCGCCATCGACCAGCTGCCGACGCTGGAAAAGCCGGAGATCGCGGCCGTCGAAGGCTCGGAAGCCACCATCGAGGCCTTCCGCCGCCTGACCGCGACGTTCTTCGGCCTGCTCTCGTTCGAGCTGCCACCCTCGGCCGACGAGTTGCGCATCCTGCAGCAGAAGGCCGTGCAATCGATCGAGAACCCGGCCGCGCTACAGGCGCTGAACCACGAGGCGGTCGGGCTGTCGAGGCGCGACTACATCCCGCTCGGCGTTGCCGTGTTCGTCGACCTCTGCCTGTTGCTGGTCTCCATCGGCCGGCCGATGAACCGCTTCGTCGCTACCCGCCAGAGCATGATCGAGGCCGAGCGCGGGCCCGTATTTCCAATCTTGTCGCGCTTCTCCGAGATCCATAACCACGAGGAGATGCGGCGCACGTTCGATGTCTTCCGCGAGGTGATCTTCGAATCCGGTGGCACATACTATGTCGCCGTGCCGCTCAATGCCCCGCGCACCCACCCGCAGCGCGAACAGCTGCGCCGCGACGCCCAGGCGCTCGCCAACCTGTGCTATGCGCTCGAAGGCCAGGGCGTGTTGGCGCGCCCGTGGAAGATCGCACCGGGGCTCGTTGCCAGCCGCAAGCTGCGCCGCCAGGGCTCAAAATTCATCGAGTGCTACCGCGACAGCCATATCGCGCCGGTGCCACGCGCGATGCGCGCACTGCGGGCGATGTTCGTTTCCGACCGCGCCGGAGAGGAGCGCCCCGCGTTTCGCATCTACGCCTTCAAGAATGGTGCATGGCCGGAGATGATCCTCGGCGCTGTCATGGGCGCCGCCGGGCGCATCGAGGCCGAGCGCCGCCGCCAGCAGCGCATGATGCCCGCCGTCGAGGAGGTTGCCGAGGTGCGCGCCGAGTTCGAGCGCGAGATAGCGACACCGCCCCCCTCCCGGGGCTCCGGCGTCGAGCTGCCCGGCCTTGATCCAGCGCTCATGGTGCGCCGGCGCACGCGGCCGAGCGTGTTCAAGCACCGGCCCGGGGCGGCTCACGAGCCCACGCCACGCGCTCGCCACACGCCGTCTGCAGCTCCGACCCTCGATGAACGCGGCCGCGATCCGTTCCCGGCACGCACCGATGCCGCTATCGACAAGGCGTATCGCCAGCGTTTCGGCAGCTATGCCGGACTGGCGGAAGCCGAGCTGACCACCTACCGCGCTCTCGACGAGGCGCCCGACCCCGCCAACAGCAATACCGAGCCAGCCGAGGAAGCGGCTGTTGTGGTTCCCTTCCCGGCGCCAGCGCAGGCAACTCCGGCCACCCCGCGCCCGACGTCTTCGTTCGCCGAGCGCATCGCCACCGCTCTGGCGATCGAGCCCACCCCCGAGGCGCAGGACGCCCGGCCGACCATCGACGTCGAGCTGCGGCGCGATACGGCAACGTTCCGCGTTCCGGTCAGCGAGGCTTCGCTGCCCGAAGCATTAAAGGAACTCACGGGCAACACGCAGCCGGTCGAGGCAACCGCCGCTCCCCAGCTCGAGGTGGCATCCGCAGCAGAGCTCCCGGCGCCAGCCGCAGTGATCGCGCTGCCCGACGATTCTGCTCCACAGGAATTGGATGCTGCCGACTTCGAGCCGCCACGAGTCTTACGCAAGATGTTGGACTAAGCCGTTGTCGGAGCATGCGGGAATGCGCACGCAGCGGTGCTCTCGCAACACTTGCTTAACCCAAATGACAGCTTAATGGCCGGCAACAGCAACAAACCCAGGTGGCATGTGTCGCGCGCTTCGAACCCGGGCAACAAGGGGGACCACGGTCATGTCAATTGAAACACCTTCGCAGCTCCATGGCCTGTCCATCGCCGAGAAAGTTTCCAAGCTGAGCACCTTCATTGGTGAGGATCTCGACGCCCGCTCCGCCCACGCATTGCACGTCGCCGGCGGCTGCTACCTGCTGATCGCCCGCTCGCCCGAGAGCCCCGTCGCCCAGGCACTGCGCGTTCACGCCGGGCGCCTGTCGGACACGGGGATCCGCATCCGCGCCATCTTTAGCGAGGTCGATCAGAGCAACCCCGCACATCTGATGCCCCCGTTCGCGATGCCGAGCGAGTGCCGGCTGGCCCGCGACCCGCGCCTGCTCGCTGCTCATGAACAGCTTTCGCTTACCCCAACCTGCACGTGGGTGGGCGACTGCATGCGGCGCGAGCCGGGCAAGCGCGACGCGCTGGAACGCTACGCCCCCAACTGCGCCCAGACCGGCGCCCATGCCGCCCGCTCGTTCGAGAGCCTGTGGCGTGCCACCGTGCCGCTCTATGCGTTGCCGCCCATTGCCGCCGCCCTGGCGCAGATGCCGGAAATCACAGCCTCCGGCGAGACCCTCCCGGAAGGGCTGCTCCGCCAGTAAGCAGCCGTCCGTTTCCTATCAGCGACCCTCGGCGAGGCCGGTGCCCCAGCTCCGGCCTCGCTCGCATTTGCACCATGGGTGCAAGGGGACGCAACGGGAGTGAATTGGCGATAAGTCAACCATTATCGCCGCCGCGTGGACATTGGCCCCTGATCGCCTTCACCAAGACATCTGTCTTTCTGATAATGCACTTGGATCGTTCCGGCTCAGACCTTCAGGGTGGCCACCATGCATTTTCTCGCGCGCCTTATCCTCGCCCTCACCTTCGTTCTGCCGCTGGCGCCCGCGATGGCGCAGCAGCCACCATCGCAGCAAGTGCATCCCTTCGCGCATCAGGGCGTCAAGGAGGATGCGCAGCGCTACGAGGCCTACCTAAAATCGAACTGGAAGCTCTCCGGTAAGAGCGCGGCCGACTTGCGCCGCGACGGCGAGCGCGCGCTGCGCAGCGACCCGCGCTCCGCCTCGCGCAACTTCGCCGGCGCGGTCGTCGCCGATAATCGCGACGCCGACGCCTGGATCGGTCTTGCCCGCGCCCTGCTCGCCATCCCCGCCGACCCCAACAAGGACAGCGAGCGCTACGACCTGCCGGTGAACGCCTCCGGCGCCGCCTACATCGGCTATGAGCGTGCCAAAGACGATCCACAGAGGGCACGTGCGCTCGCCGTACTCGGCGATGCCTTGCAGCGGCGCTCCTATTGGCGCCCGGCTATCGATGCCTTGAAGACCAGCCTCGCGCTCGCCGACAACGGCGCCGTGCGCGAGACTTACGACAAGTTGCGCGCCGAGCACGGCTTCCGCATGACCGACTACAGGGCCGAGGCCGAAACCGCCGCGCCGCGCCTGTGCCTGCAGTTCTCCGAGAGCCTCGCCCGCGGCCAGGTTGATTTCGCCAAGTTCGTCTCCGTCGACGGCCGCGACCCGCAGAGCGTCTCGGCCGAGAACGAGCAGCTGTGCATCGACGGTCTCTCCCACGGCCAGCGCTATCACGTACAAGTGCGCGCCGGGCTACCCTCTGCTGTCGAGGAGGACCTACAGAAGAACATCGACATCGCCGTCTACGTGCCCGACCGCAAGCCGTTCGTGCGCTTCTCCGGCAAGTCGTACGTGCTGCCGAGCCGTGGCCAGCAGGGCATCCCGCTCGTCTCAGTGAATACCGCCAGGGTGGAGGTCGAGGTCTACCGCATCGGCGACCGCAACCTCGTCGGCGCCTTGGAGAGCGGCGATTTCCAGCGCCAGCTGCAGGGCTACGAGCTGGAGCAGATCCGCTCGCGCACCGGTGAGAAGATCTTCACCGGCTCGATGGATGTGCCGCAGAAGCTCAACGAGGAGATGACGACGGCGCTCCCCGTCACCGACGCGGTCGGCACGCTGAAGCCCGGCGTTTACGTGATGATCGCCAAGCCCTCGCAGAAATCGCGCGACGACTACAACACCGAGGCGACGCAGTGGTTCATCGTCTCCGACCTCGGGCTCACCGCCTTCTCCGGCGATGACGGCGTACACGCCTTCGTGCGCTCGCTGGCCGACGCCAACCCCTCGGCCGACGTCAACGTCAAGCTGATCGCCCGCAACAACGAGGTGCTGGGCACGGCGAAGACCGACACGCGCGGCTACGCCAGGTTCGAGGCCGGCCTCAGCCGCGGCGAAGGTGGCCTGCAGCCGGCCCTGCTCGTGGCCGAAAGCGCGTTGGGCGAGTACGCCTTCCTCGACCTCACGACCGGCGCCTTCGACCTCACCGACCGCGGCGTCAAGGGCCGCGAGCCGCCGGGCCCGCTCGACGGCTTCGTCTACACCGAGCGCGGCGTCTACCGCCCGGGTGAGGACGTACATATCGCCGCCCTCGTACGCGACGCCGCCGGCAAGGCTGCCACTCTCCCTGTTACCCTTATCGTCTCACGCCCCGACGGGGTCGAGCACTCGCGCTACACGCTGAAGGACCGCGGCCTCGGCGGTCGTGACATCACGCTGCCGCTTGCCCCATCGTCGATGACCGGCACGTGGCGCGCCAAGCTGCACACCGATCCCGACAAGGATCCGATCACGCAAGTGGCGTTCCTGGTCGAGGACTTCGTGCCTGAGCGCCTCGACCTCAAGCTCGAGCCGCCGGCGGCCGCCCTCTCGCCGCAGGAGGCGCAGACGATCAAGGCGACGGGCCGCTACCTCTACGGTCCTCCCGCCGCCGACCTCGCCATCGAAGGCGATATCATCGTCAAGGCATCGAGCAAGGACGTTCCCGGCTATCCCGGCTTCCAGTTCGGCCAGGCCGACGAGACCATCGAGCCGGTGCGCAAGCCGCTCGACGCGGCGACGACGACGGACGCCAACGGCATCGCCGAGGTTGCCGTCACGCTACCGCCCGTGCCGCAGACATCAAAGCCGCTCGAAGCCAGCGTCATCCTGCGCCTGCGCGAATCGGGCGGGCGCACCATCGAGCGCAGCGTCACCATCCCCGTCGACCTGCATCAGGCGCGCATCGGCATCAAGCCGCTGTTCAAGGGCACCGAGCTCGACGAGAAGCAGACCGCGTCCTTCGAGGTCGTCGTGCTCGACGGCGATGGCAAGCGCGTTGCCGCCGAGGGGCTCAACTGGGTCTTGAACCGCCTCGACACCAACTGGCAGTGGTACCGCCGCGACGGCCAGTGGAACTACGAAGCCGTCACCCTCACGCGCAAGGTCGCCGACGGCACGTTCAATGCGACCGCCGACGGTGCTTTCGCCAAGATCGACGCCAACGTCGACTGGGGCCGGTACAAGCTCGAAATAACCTCGGCCGATCCGAGCGGCCCTGCTGCCAGCGTCGCCTTCAACGCCGGCTGGTATACGGCATCGAGCGAGGCCGAGAGCCCGGAGGTTCTCGACGTCGCCCTCGACCGCGCCAGCTACAAGCCTGGCGAGACCGCCAAGCTGCGCATCGTCACCAAGCAGGGCGGCAAGGCACTCATCTCGGTGCTGTCGAGCGGCCTGCTCTCGCAGCAGGAGATCGACGTCCCCAACGGCGGCGGCGAAGCCGACGTTGAGGTGGGTGAGAACTGGGGCGCCGGCGCCTACGTCACCGCCATGCTGTATCGCCCGCTGGATGAATCGCTGAAGCGCATGCCGAGCCGCGCCATAGGTGTGCAATGGCTAGGTCTGGACCAGGCGCCCAACACGCTGAGCGTTTCGATCCAGACGCCGGAGAAAATCAAGTCCGGCACGACGCTCACGGTGCCCGTCAAGATCGACGGCCTCAAAGCCGGCGAGGAGGCTTACGTCACGCTGGCCGCCGTCGACCTCGGCATCCTCAACCTGACGCGCTTCCAGACGCCGGCGCCGGAGAATTGGTTCTACGCGCAGCGGCGCATGGGGCTGGAGATCCGCGACTTCTATGGCCGGCTGATCGACGGCATGCGCGCCGAGCGCGGCACGCTGCGCTCGGGCGGCGACGGCGGCGCCGACATGGGCTTGCAGGGCAGCCCGCCGGTGGAAGAGACGGTGGCGCTGTTCTCCGGCATCGTTTCCGTCGGTGCTGACGGCACGGCGAAGGTCGATTTCGACGTGCCTGACTTCAACGGCACCGTGCGCGTCATGGCGGTTGCCTGGAGCGCCGACAAGCTCGGTCATGGCCAGGGCGACGTCATTGTGCGCGACGCGGTGGCGCTCACCGCCTCCGGCCCGCGCTTCCTGACGCTCGGTGATGAGGCGCACCTCGACATCGCCGCGCACAACGTCGAAGGACCTGAGGCTGCCTACAAGCTCGAGCTGACGAGCGGCGACAAGGCCGTGCACACCGCGAGCCTCGACCTCAAGGAAGGAGAGCGCCGCTCCGAGCAGGTAGCCGTCAAGCCTACCAGCGTCGGCCTCGTCGAGTACGATATTCGCGTTACCGGCCCCAACGGCATCGACGTCAAGCGTCACCTGACGTTCGACGTGAAGCCTCCGGCCGGCGACATCAAGCGCACGACCATCGCCTCACTGAAGCCGGGCGGCAGCATCTCGCTCAACCCGGACCTCGTGCGCGACATGATTGCCCCGCGCACGCGCGTGTCGATCAGCGTCGGCCCCATCGCCACGCTCGACATCCCGGCGTTGCTCACCGCGCTTGACCGCTACCCCTACGGCTGCGCCGAGCAGACGGTGAGCCGTGCGCTGCCCCTCGTGTACGCCAACGCGGTTGCCGCCCAGCTCGGCATCGCGCCCGACAAGGAGCTGAAGGAGCGCGTGCAGAAGGCCGTCGATCGCGTGTTCGAGATGCAGGACAGCAGCGGCGCCTTCGGCGTGTGGGGGCCGTCGACCACCGACTTGTGGCTGACGGGCTACGTCACCGACTTCCTCACTCGCGCCAAGGAGCAGGGCTTTGCGGTCAACCCGCAGGGCTTCAACCAGGCGCTCGATCGGCTGCAGAACTTCATCGCCTATGCGGAGGACTTCCAGACGGGCGGCGAGGACCGGGCATACGCACTCTACGTGCTCGCCCGCAACGGCCGCGCACCGATCGGGGATCTGCGCTACTACGCCGACACGCGTCTCGACCGCTTCTCTACCCCGCTCGCCAGGGCCCAGCTCGGCGCCGCCCTCGCCATGATGGGCGACAGGACGCGAGCCGAGACGGCGTTCGCCTCGGCGCTCGACGCGCTCGACCTGCCGGAGGCGACGGGCCTCGGCGGCTATCGCGCGGACTACGGTTCGGATCTGCGTGACAGCGCCGCCCTCGTCACTCTGGCCTCGGAGACGCGCGTATCGAACGTCGAAGCGCCCAAGCTCGTCAACGTGATCGCCAAGGCCTACGTCGGCCGCAGCTATACGTCGACGCAGGAGCAGGCATGGTTGCTTTTGGCCGCCAACGCGCTGGCCGAGGAGGGCCGCGACCTCAAATTGATCGTCAACGGCGCCCCGGTCGTCGGTGCCGTCACGCGCGCGATGTCGGCGGAGGAGCTGCTGAAATCGCCGCTCACCGTCGCCAATGACGGCGCAGCACCGGTCGACGCCGTGGTCAGCGTCATCGGCTCCTCGCTCACGGCGGAGCCGGCAGTTTCCAAGGGCTTCACCGTCGAGCGCAGCTACTACAAGCTCGACGGCACCCCGGTGGACCTCAAAAGCGCCACGGGTGGGGCCGCGCAGATCGCCCAGAACGAGCGCCTCGTCGCGGTCGTCAAGGTCGAAGCCAAGGTCCCGGGCGGGCGCGTGCTCCTCGTCGACCGGCTGCCCGCCGGCTTCGAGATCGATAACCCGCACCTCGTCGACAGCGGCGATGTCAAGGCACTCGACTGGCTGAAGACCACCGTGCAGCCGGAGCACTCCGAGTTCCGCGACGACCGCTTCGTCGCCGCCTTCAACTTCTCGGGCGCCAGTGTCGAGCAGCCGAGCGCGGAAGGCGAAAGTACGCCAGACGGTCAGGCCAACACCAAGGGCCCGGCTACCTCGGCGACGGTGGCTTACATGGTCCGCGCCGTCACGCCGGGAGCGTTCGTGCATCCCGCAGCGACGGTGGAGGATATGTATCGCCCCGAGCGCCACGCGCGCACGGCGGCAGGAAGGCTCACCGTCACGGCGGACAAGTGATCTTGGCCGCGATCTCACCCTCTTCCCCTCCCCTCGATGGGGAGGGGACAGGGGTGGGGTGAAGAAGACTGACGACACAGATAATCGCTGCAAGGTGCTGAACCACGAGATGCTCGAAGCTCGGTCCAAGTCAGATCCCCCCACCCC
>NZ_WBUE01000045.1 GCF_009026145.1 Hyphomicrobium sp. | reverse complement strand
CGGCGCAGGCGCGCCGCTTGGCGCGCTCGTACCGGAAGGCCTTCTTGAGCGCCTCGCGGTCGCGTGCGGCCCCATCGTCCTCGGTATCCTTGTCCTCCGCCAGCTTCGGCTCCTTTGCCGCCTTGGCGAAGCATTCGGCCGGCAGCACCTCGCGCTCATCCTCGGCCGTGACCGCCGTCGCCGGCGGCTCCTTGCCATTGCCGCATCCGCCCAAACCAAGCGCGGCGATGATCGACACCAGCCCGCAGGCCATGCGCGTCTTCATTGGTTCAGCCTCCTGGCGACTTCCTTGGGGTAGCAGACGGTGCGGGGCCGCTCGCGCAGCTGCCGCTCCAGGTCGGCGATGCGAGCGGCCGCGCGGTCGAGCTCCTCGGCCAGCTCCGCCGCCCGGGCCGCCGAGACGGCTTCCGACTGGCGCTGTCGCGCCTGGCGGATGGCGACCTGCTGCAGGCGCGCGTTGGCGATCTCCCGCTGGTAAGCCGAGATGGCGTCGGCGGCCGCATCTCGCCGTAGCCAGGTGACGCCGCCAAGGCTCGCGAGAATGCCCAGCGCCACTGCGCCAATGACGGCGATGGAGGCGTTGCCGACAAGCCAGCCGCGGGCCCAGGCCCACGCAGCCGCCAGGGTGAGACTGCTGATCATATGCCGTACTCCTTCAGCTTGCGGCGGCGCTCGAGCCAGACATAGGTTGCGCCGGCAAGGGTGATGACGCCGCCCCAGAACTCGTAGGTCTGCACCAGCTCGAGCAGCACGTGGCCGAACCAGGCGGCGGTGAAGAGGGCGGCCTTGCAGGTTGCCACGACCTTGGCGGCTGCCTTGCCGGCGACCACGCCGATGGTCGATGTGCCCGCGCCGCCGACCAGGACGGCGGTGTTGCCGGTGTTGGACTGGCCCATATGCTCCGGCGCCGCGATCTCGGCCTTGGCCATGCAGGTCGTGAACTCCGTGCACGCCACGCCGTCGGGAACGGGCGCTGGCTGCCGGGCATCGATCTCGGCATAGTGCCTGGCCTTGCCCTCGATGCGCGCGGTGCGCTCCAGCCAGTTCCTGCCGTGCTTCCAGAACGTCCGGCAGGCGCGGTGATACGCGCGGCGCAGATCGCTGAAGCGCGCGATCAGCTCCGCGGCGTCCGCAGCGTTGGCGGCATCGAGGGTCACCTGGCCCAGATGGCCGTCGACCTCGATGCCCAGCGCCATCTGCAGCTTGCGGATGGCGTTGCCGACGCCGCAATTGACGCCCATGTCGAACACGGCGAGGTCGACGCCGGCGGGCAGCGCATCGGCCTGCACCGGCAGCCAGTACTGATCGCGATAGATGATCGTCAGCTCTTCGTCGCTGATGTGCTTGACCCACTGGGCAGGCAAGCCCTGCCGGCGCCGCCAGGCGTCATACTCGCGCTGCAGGATGCCCATCATGGTCTTGCCGCCGCTGTCGTCCGGATCGTCGGAGTAGGCCCAGCGCCCGCGATGGTAGGGGCCCCCGATGGGCTGATCGGTGCCCTCCTCCTCGCGCAGCATATCGGCAAGGCAGATCGCGAAACGATCCGCGGTTGATGTGTGCATGGTGGTCTCCGGTAGGGACGATGGCGCGAGCACGGCGAACTGCCGGTCCGCGGTCAGTGTGCGGTAGAGCGCGTAGACGACAAGGAAGGCGCCAGCCGCCATGCCGATCGCGAACGCGACTGAGACGGCGAGCACAAATTGTCTCCGAGGGAAGTCCCTGCGCGCTTCTGGCACGAAGCACGCTGTGTTGCTGCCGACTGCGTCGACGACGATTCGGAACTAGCGTGACTTCGCCTTTGTAGACTTCCGCTTCTGCACCGATTTGGGTGGCGGCGCCTTGGCGATCCGCTTCAGCACCTTGTCAAAGGCTTCCTCGTTCTCGTCAGCGCCAAGCTCGCGGGCTGCCTTGACGAATTCGCGGTGCTGTTCAGACGTTGGTCTTGACTTCAAGGGCGCGGTCCTCTGGCCCGGCGTGGACTCGACCGTAATCCCAACATTCAGTACGATGCGATTCGACTGAATTGTGGGCTGCAGAGGAGCCACCCTCTGCAGCCCTATTCCCGACAACCGAGGCCCGGTGCGGGAATGGTAGTGACGCATTGCAGTTTGCGTATGAGCTTCGCGTTGTCAAACGCGCGCCGGGCCGCATTGTGCGAAAGACGCTCCATGCTGCCCAACAAACAACTCCGCTCCTTGGCTCGAGTTAGCACCCGCAACGGTCCCCGGCCGTTGCGCGAAGCCACCCTCATTGTCCTCCGCGCCAGCCAGCGTTGGCGCTCGCTTCTCAGGTGCTATAGCCATGCCCTCTCCGCAAATCGCTCCGCGCTTCATAGCATACATCGATGAGGCCGGAGACGACGGGCTCGACGCGGTTCGACCGATAGACCCCGATGGATCGAACGAATGGTTGATCATGGGCGCGACGGTGATCGACGCTACCCATGAGGCTGCCTCGGAGCAGTGGATCAGCGGTATTGTCGGCAGCCTGACAAAGTATAATCTGCCGCACCTTCATTTCCGGCACTGCAACACGACAAACGGTCGCCACGTCTGTGAGATCATGGCGGATCTGCCGATCCACTGCTTCGTGGTGGCGTCAAACAAGCGGACATGATGGTCTATCTGAACCCGTTCGCCGCAACGATCCCGTCAAAGAATTGGTTCTACTGTTGGCTCACCCGCCTGCTGCTGGAGCGCGTGACGTACTTCGCGCTGAAGCAATCGATAGTGGCATACGGTCAGCCAGCGCCGCTTCAAATTGAACTGAGCGAGCGAGGACGCTTCTCCTACGGCCAATTGAGAGCCTACTACGACTGGCTGAAGCTCAAGAGTATGGCTGGGCAGAACAAACTACCGCTCGGGGATATCTCTTGGGACGTAATGAGCCACGACCACTTTGAGGTTCATCCCAACGAGCGCCGGCCAGGGCTGCAACTTGCAGACGCGGTGGCAGGTGCATTTCTCCGGGCATGCGATGTCAACCAGATCGGCCAGCGCGACGTGCAGGCAGCAAAGCTGCTGAAGCCGGTGATGACCGGCGATCCCAGCGCTGGCATGGTGCATGGCTTCAGCGTAAAGCTTATGCCGAAGTGGGGGATCGCCAATCTCACAAGGGAACAGCAGCAGGTCTTCAGGTTCTATGGATACCCGCTACCGCAATGGTGGATGCCGAAGCATCGCTAGCGGGAGACCTGGCTCCTTTGATTGGTCGGTTGATAGCCCACCACCCAATGGGCAGGCATCCGAGTCAACGTCACGGTACTAGCCCGCAACCAGAGTGGTTCCAGCGTTCCCGCTAGCGACTAAGCTGTATGCCAACCATTGGCTGAGGTCAAAACAACTTGCGGAAATCATGTGGGGATTCCGCAAGTTGTTGTTTCCGAATCACTATTTCCGAGGTCGCCGCATTACAGGCCCCGACCGCCGTTGCGACGCACGCTCACATCTTCACCGAGACGATCAGGCCCGCCTGGTATCTGGCGGCATCGCCCGCATCACCGTAGAAGGTGCCTTGCCCGCCGCCCGCGTTGTTCGCCCTGTTGATCGCTTGGATGTAGTTGTGGCCCTCGCCGGAGAGCGTTGCCTCGTAGCGCGAAGCCATCGCCAGGGCGAGGGCCGTCGAGTTGAAGGCATGCAGAGCGCCGCTCGCCGGCGAGCTGGAATTGAGACCGACGCTCCAGAGCGAGCTTGCGGTGCCGCTATTCCCGTTCATGCGCATATGCGAGGCGCGCACCTGTACGCCTTCGCGGCAGGCCACGAAGGACACCCGGTTCGACGCGCTCTGATTGGCGTCCTTCCAGGTATCGTCATTCTCATTCCAGGAGTCGGCGCTGTCTCGGCAGACCGCGGTGAGCCATTCCTCGTTGTAGGCGTTCGCCAGATAAAGCTTGTTACTCGTTCCGCCCGCTGCGGCGTTGGGCAGAAAGACCATCGCCGTCTGCCCATCCGCGCTCGCCCGGAAGGTGCCGACCCACGTAAGAAGACCGGCGCCGACGATTGCGGTGTCGCCGCTATTGGCGCCATAGCGCACGAGCATCGAGGCATTGTTGACCTTGAAGCCCGCCGCCGTCTGCGTCAGCGCGGCCGACCGGGTCGTATCGCTGGCCCAGGCGGGACCGCTGACAAGCCGCGGCGAACCAGTGGTGTCGTCGAGAAGAAGGTCAAAGAGCTTGCCGGATTGATGATATCCGGTGTGCCCGCTGTCGCCGTCCAGATTGAGCGGCAGTTCCGAGAACCGACGCATCGACCAGCGGTCGCCGTTGAACCGCGGATAGTAGGCGCCCTTGTAGAGCGCGTAGTAGATCGCGGTGCCGGCGGACACGTCGCTCGTCATGATCGGCGCGCCCGACGTCAGGGTGAGCCGCCCCTGCGGCGGCCCGATGAACGTGTCCGCCAGATCCCGCGTCTGCACCGTCCTGTAGGCGGGACGCGGATGCTCCGACACCAGTTGGGTGCGGGGCCTCCGCGGTCCCGGCAGCCTGTTCGCGTGCATCAGGAGATCCTGTTGACGAAGCCGAACGCCGCCAGGACGTTGGCCGCCGCCCCGAACGCTTTGACGTTCACGCTGCCTGACAGCACGAGGCCCGGCACCACGAGAATCGTCTCGCCTGCCGGGATGTTCATGGTCAGGTTGTCGTCGGGCGCAGTGACGCCGCCGAGTTCGAACGTCACCTTGCGCTCGACCGTGTCGGTGTTCGTCACCCAGAGGTAGACTTCATCCTTGGCGGTGGCATGCGCCGCATGGATCTGCGTGCCCGGCGTCGCGGTTGCCGCTATTTTGATGCCGCGGCCATTCGTGCTTGCGCTCAGGAATTCCTTCGTGATCGTCGCCATTGTGGTTTCCTCAGTTGAAGACCTGCGCCCTCAATACGATCTGCACATCGTCGAGGTGGTTGAGACGCATGCTCGTGTTGTTTGCGAGGCCGAGGGCTCGCCTGGCGTCCGCGGCCGCCTTCGCTATCGCCGCATCCAGAAGCCTGACGCGGATGATCGCGCTATTGGCGAGACCAATGGCCCGCGCGGCGTCCGAAGCCGACCGGGCGGCCACGACGCCGAAGGCGGTCTCCAGCCACGCGAGCAGATCGACCAGCGCGATTCGAACGACCTGACGCAGGCCGCCGCCGAGATCCTTGATGCCGACGAGCTCGAGCACGACGCTGGACGTCGGCAAATTAGGGGCGCGAACGCCTTGGGCCATGGCGAGCAATCCTTTGCGGAAGGGTGGTGAGTGGGACTGACACTCTGCCGGCGGTCAGGGCACTTAGCCGCCGGAGGCGACGTTGCCGACGGACTCGGGTGCGGCAGCCTGGCCTATCTGGAGAGGCGCGGGAAGGTGGACAAGATTGGCGTTGGCCGGAAAGCGCAATGGAAGGTCAACGGACCTTCTTGAGCATCTTTCGCTTCGGCGTTTTCCTTGTCACCTTCTTTTCCGTCAACAACTATCATACCGCGGCCAAAGGTATGATAGTTCTGCTGCTGCTCCGTCTACCTCATGTGTCGCTTGCCAGTAGCCGTTCCAGTCAACCGACTTCTTGCGCCCCGGCGCCAACCTGGCCATGGGCGCGCAACTTGCCTATTGTGTCATTGGCTTCCTGCAGCGCGCCACGCAACTCAGCGATTTCCCGTGCGTTCTGAGCCAACAGATGCCGTTGATGGTTGATGGTCGCTGCATTCTGCACACCGAGATACGCCAGTCGCCCGAGTTCGGCTTGTACGCTCTGATCCAAGAACTCGAGGCGCATCTTGTTCAGGATGGCGTTGGTTGTTTCGATCTCCGCCATGGTGCGGGCTCCTTTGCATGTTGCCTATGCGTTTGCGATGGTTGTGACCGTCCCGCTCGACCCCCGATATCTCAACGCGCCGCTCTCAACGAACAGGATGCCGCCGCCCGCCACGCTGGCGCCCGGCGCGCCGGTATTCTTCATGATGAGATTGCCCTGCGAGCCTGGAAACGCGTTGCCGAAGTGCGACCAGCTGCCCAGGGCGAGCACGCCGTTGGCAAAGAAACCGCCGACGATGGTTTGCGAGCCCTCGTTCGTTCTCGCCACCTTGAACACGATATTCGAGCCACCTTGTGTGGTGGCCTCAAGCGGAGGACTGGTGCTCGAGCGCAAAGGCTGATCGGCATAGAAGTCGATCGAAACCGTCTCCGTCTGAACGAAACCCAGGCCTGCGGAGCCAGCGAGGTTGTCGCAGTAGCCAAACCCCGTGATCTGTCCCAACCGCGCGCCGGCAGGCAATCCACGCAGCGTCCCGTTCCAGGCATAAGACCCGGCCGCCTGATAGAAGTTGATGTTGTTTTGGACCCCACCATTCACCGGATCGGCAAGCCCGTAGATGTTCAGATTGCAGGAGCCCTCCGAGCCGGCGCCACCGTCCGCAACGCCCCAGACAGAGTCCTCCCTGCCGAGGTTCACCATGTTGACGAAGAATGGGCTTCCCACCCCGCGTTGCGCAAAGGAAACAAAGCCGGCGCCGGCCTGGTTCTGGCCATTCAGGACAGGCACGCCAAAGCCTGCGACAGGATCGGCGATGATGAGCGTCGGGCTCATCGAATTGAGCGACGTCGGATTGGACGACTTCAGGGTCAGGCGACCCCGCACGACTTCAAGAGCCAGCTCCTTGTTCTGCCCGCCTGCGACCGCCCCATGATCGTTTAGCCTGATGCGGGCACCGTACGTGCTACCTACGTAGCCGCCTTCGGTTGAGGTGCCGATCTCAAGGTATGGATTGGCGCCGGCATCGGCGTGCAACGCGAACGCTGCCAAACTATCAGAGATGAAATCCTTCGGTACAAGCCGCCCGACATCACCATTGGAGTCTTTGAAGTACACCCCATGATCGTCGCGCGCGAAGAGTGCGAGATACCCCGCCGCAGGCGTCGGCGGCCCTTCGGGCGGCGCGCTCTCCCATTCGGCGAACCGGAATGCGTCAGCCTCCCAGAAATCCCCGACCGGGAACCGTGCTATCCGGGTCGGGCCGCCCGGGGACAGCTCCTCAGTGCCGATGAGCTCCAGCAGTGAGGAGGCCGCCGGCAGCGGGTAGCGCGCCGCCCGGCGCGGCCCGCCCGGGGATATCTCTTCGTTGCCGATGAGCTCGAGCAATGAGGAGGCCAGCGGCAGGTTCGGGGTGCGAACGCCCATGGGTAGCTCGTCGTGTTGGTGATGCCGCCGGCGGCGCGCGGCTCCGCGTGGTGCTACGCCGCCCAGGCGGGCAAGGGGTCTGCGTTGACCAGCGCCTCGATTTGGGGCGCGTGATCCATGAGGGTCAGGCGGAACGTCGGACCATCCGAGGTCTCGATGTCCTGCACGATGACTTCGAAGGTTTCGCGGGTGGCGACGCCGAACAGCGCAAGATCGCCGGGCGCCGGCAACGCCGTCCCCAGGATGCGAAGCGCGCGCACCGCGCCGGGCTGGCTGTTGCCGACCAGGGCGAGGAGGCTGCTGCCATCCGCCTTGCGGAACCGGCAGGCATAGGCGACGCCCGCCTCGATGGTGACATAGGTGTCGAGCACGACCACTTGGGCCGCTACGTCAACGGCAGCCACGCGCGCCGGCTCTTGCGTGCGATCGAGCACGTCGTGGCTGAGCACCGCGAGATCCCCGCGCGTGAGCACCAGGGCCTCGATGTCCTGGTTGACCGTATAGCGATCGGGCCGATGGATTAGCTCGTACTGCCGCCGCCGCGCCTCCCGGAAGATCTGCGCCGGGTTCGTGATGCCGACGAACTGCACCTCCTCGGTGACGTCGGGCTCGCCGGTGAACCCGGGCCACGGTACGAGCTGCTCGACCTGCTTGAAGTCTTGCGTCTCGTCGAGGAAGCTGATGCGGAAGGCATCGGGGACGCGCACGTAGCGCCGCTGCCCCGAGAAGCCCCACGAGTTGCGCGGCGAGAGATGGCCGACGACGACGCTCTGCGGCTTGTCGATGACGATATCCCAGGCCTGGCCACTGTCGCGCGGCGTCGCCCGGCCGGCCGCGGCGATGTCCTGCAGCACGTCCCACAGGGAGGCGACGTAGTCGTGGACGCGGTTGTAGGTGAGCCCATTCGCCGCGCAGTATTCGTGCCACTCCTGCAGCTTGGCGAGGTTGATCTCGCCGTCAGCCTTGGGATAGGCGGTCGCGGGACCCTGAAGCACGTAGCGGAAGAGCGACGCCGGGTTGTTGGTGGCGCGCGTCACCCAGGTCTGCGTCGGCGCATCCCAGTCCTTGCAGATCCGCCGCACATCAGCATTGAGATTGCTGATCATGCCGCTGAGCTGCGCCGTGGCCTTGATGCGGACGGCCAGCAGGGCGAGCGGGCGATCGAAGCTGAGATATGCCCCGGGAAAGTTTGTGCTGGTCAGGCCGGTCCATTGCACGACGCCGACCTGGCGCAGATTGTCGAAGTCCGCCGTGATGCGAGAGACGCCGATCTCCCATTGCCCGGCGTATGGCAGCGCAAATTCGGTGCTGCGGCGGAGGGGATTGCGGGTCGCCTCCGTGAACGACCACGGATTGAGCCAAGATATCCAATCGGTGTCATCGCCTCCGGCCGGTCTCAGGCGAACGTGGACCTGCAGGTTGAGGGGGAGCGGGTTGCCGGTGGCGGAGTCGAATTGGGAGAGGCCTTGCGGAAAGACCAGGTCGACGATGGCCGCCGTGGCACCGGGCGCGGTGGTGCGGATCACCTCGGTGCCGTGCATCAGCACCGTCTCGACGGACTCCTGGTAGCAATTCCGGAATTGCGACGGCAGGACATCGCCGGGGTAGCCGTAGATCAGCTGAGTGCTGACATCCTGGTAGTTCGTGATGAGGTTGTCGCCAATCCTGATGTTGTCGATCTCGAGCGGCCCGTAGCCGA
This sequence comes from Hyphomicrobium sp., assembly GCF_009026145.1. Lineage (GTDB taxonomy): Bacteria > Pseudomonadota > Alphaproteobacteria > Rhizobiales > Hyphomicrobiaceae > Hyphomicrobium_A. The sequence goes on along the minus strand of NZ_WBUE01000045.1, from coordinate 11,912 downwards.
AATTCAAGAGCGCGTTGACGTAGAGGTCGTCGCCCGCGACCTCCGTATAGGGCAGAGCGGCATACGGCGGGGCGAACCGGTGGAACCCCAGCACGTTCGGCACGGCGCCACCCGGGTTGGCAATGTTCTGCAAGCCATTGATGGAATAGGCCTGGCTCCGCGCCTCGTCGCTGCCACCGAGCGATGAGGCGCCCGCCTGCCGCAGAGGCACCAGCGCGTTGAAGAGGGCCGACGCGGCGATCGAAGAAGCGGCAGCAGCAGCACCGGTAGCGAAGCCCGCCGGCAACGCGCTGAACAGCGGTAGGCCGCCAAGTAACGGACCGAGGTAATAGGCCCCAACGGCAGCGGCTGCGACAGTCACGGCGACGCCAATGATCTGCCGCGCCGTGGTGCCCGATGGGAGCAGGCGGATAATGACGGTTGTGCCAGGCTTCGGGCGCGCGTGGCGCCACAGGGCCTCAAGCACGACAAAGTCCCCGATCGTCACGCGGAGCTGGCCCCAGCGCTCCTCGGGCAGCCCGGGCAGCGCCACGGCCACCATGTCCGCGATCGTCGCCCCGTGCGGCACGACGCACTGCGCGCGCCGGCCGGGGTCGAGATGCGGCAGGGCGAGGACGGTGACGTCAGTCTGCATGGCGCGCCTCATGGGCATAGAAGCCGACGAGGCGGTGCCGCCACCGACCGGAAGCATAGCTTTCAATTTGCGACGCGCCTCCCCGCTCCACATGCAGCATCCGCCCGCCGCCGATGACCAGGCCGACGTGCGCGAGCAGGCCAGCGCAGCGCATCAGCGCGATATGGAACTCGCGCTCTTCCCCAGCCGGCACCTGTCCCCATGGTTGCCGGCACGCGTTGGCCCCGAACAGCGCATCGATCTCGGCGCGCTCCTGCGCCGAGACGTAGGCCTCCGTGTAGTGGGGCAGCACGATCCCAAGCCTCTCCCCATAGACCAGCGTGCAGAGGCCCCAGCAATCGATTCCGGTGCGGTCCCGCCCCTTCTCCTTCCAGGGCAGACCGACGAAGTCCGCGCTCCAATGCATCAGCCGACATAGAGCCGCGGGAAGCGGGCTTGGGTCATGCGGTGCGCCGGCCACGGCTCGTTCGAGATCGCCTCGCGCGACACGTCATAGGTGATACGTGAGTCATCGTAGCTGCCTTGCACGCCGCGCAGATCCAGCCACTCCTCCTCGACGACGTCCGGGGCCGTGGCCAGGACGCACCTGATATCGACGCGTGCCGGCGAGAGGGCGGCCCGGATGACCGCGGCCATGTCGTCGGCGACGTTGGCGAAGGCGAGGGTCACGGCCGCCGGCGCCCCCATCCGATCATCGGGGAAGATCACGGACATGAGGACGAAGTCATAGATGACCCCCTCCGCGACCGTCCCGTAGCGCAAGGGATCGACCGAGATCCTGCGCGTGGGATCGCTCGACAGCCGGATGGCGCTGTCGAGCTCGGGATGGGTGATGGTCACGAGGGTGATGACGGCGTCCTCCGTCGCCTCCGCATTGAGGGCGTTACGGAAGCTGAGGGACAGCTCGCGGGCCATCAGGGCAGCACATTGAGTTGAATGTTGGCGACATGCGCGGTGGACCGGCGGATCGGTCGTATGGCCGGCGGCCCCTCGCTTGCGAACTGCACGAGCCACCAGCCCTCGAGCAGGATCTGCTCATCCGCCTCGGTGAGCAGGGGCTCGCCCGCCTCGGTGAGCAGCATGGCGCCGTCGAAGAGCTGATCCGGGAACATGAAGGCCAGGGTGCCGCCGGCGGTGTCCTCGTGCCAGAACCGCAGAAGACGCGCGACCTGGTTCTGGTCGCAGTGCAGCGAGCCGCTGACGGGCGCGCTCGCGGCGGAGACGCGACGGCGTGACTTTCCGGGCCCGACATCCATGGGCGACTTGAGGCGCGCATCGGAGGGGGCGGCGCTGAAGTCCGGCGCCATCATCCACTGATTGAGCTCGTCGGGCCAGATCGGGACGGTCATCGCCGCACCAGCATTCCGGCCATTCGCAGTTGCTTGAAGGCCGGCGACTGCTGCCGGCCGAAGGCCGTGGCCACCACCTCCTCGACCACGGCGACCGTCTTCCGCCCGCCACGGCCGTCGGATTCCTCACGCGTCGAGACCCTGGCCGCAGAATGGTTGTTGACGATCTGCACCGTCACCTGGGGCCCGGCGCCGTCGGTACTGACGCCCAACCTGCCGCCGCTGAGTCGGCGCAGAGGCATGACGGCCTCGGGACCGGCCTCGCCCATCAGGCCGTAGCCGCGCGCCATGGGGAAGAGCGTTGGGAAGCTGACGACGCCGCCGCGGGCGAAGGGCACGAGGCCACCATGGGCGAAGATGTTGCCGGCGGCCGACTGCGCGACAGTCGTGCCGGCAGCCCAGCCGCCGTCGCCAAACAAGTTGCCGAGCCCCGTACCGAGCCCCTTCGCGATCGGCCCGACGACCTGCTGCATAAGGATCGCCTGCGCAACGGCCTCGGCCATGCGCAGCGCCATATCGCCCAGAGCCTCGCTCGCTGTCTTCGTCCCCTTGGCCATCTCGATCAGGCTCGAGGCGGAGCCCCGCAGCGCGCTCGACAGGCCCTCATCGAGGCTGGTGGTGAGCTTGCCGGCGTCGATCGCCAGGCGCGTGAGCTGCGGAAACTCGGACTGCCGCACGGCCAGGGCCTCGGCGCTCTCCCGCACCTCTTTGCGAACGAGGCGCTCGGCGGCCGCCATCTCCTCATCGCTCTTGATGAAGCCCTTGGCGCGTTGATCCTGCAGGTCCTTGAGCCGCTGCAGGAGGATCTCCTCCTCGGAGGCGATGCCGAGTTGCGTGCGGGCTGCGACCGCGGCCCGGTTCTGCGCCAGCGTGAAGGCAGACAGCGCCCGGGCACGAACGCTGTCGGAGACCCCGCCGGCATCCTGTGCCGCCTTGAGCTCGAGGATCTTCTGGCTCAGCTGCTCGGCCGGCGTGATGGCCTCGCCGAGAACCGACGTCCAACGCCGCATCAGCTCGAGCTGCACGGCGGTCGTCGGCTCGGCCGTCGTCGCCGTGTTCCACTGCCCGACGGAAACCTCGGCCGGCCACGACTTCGGCATATCGGCGCGCGGTGACTTGGTGGCCTGGACGGTGCCCTGCATGCCTGGCGGCAGCATCCAGTCGTCCGGACCGTTGATCCCACCCGCCGGAGGGGTCGAGTTCCACCATTTCTTAATGGCCTCGATGGTGCCTTCGATGGCTCTGGTAATCGCGAGCTGCCGCTCGTAGGCTTCCTTCTGGTACTCCAGCCAGGCGACCTTGGCGCCGGCGAAGATTTTGTCCTGCGCGCGCTGAAGGGCTTCGATCTCAACCTTGAGTTCGGCCGCCCTCTTGATAAGAACCTCGGTCTCACGGTTGACGCCCGCGACGCTGCGCTCGTAGGCGTCCATGCCGCCTTTCTGGGCGACATAGTCGAGCAGCTGGCCGCCCTGAATGCCGCCGCGGCCGCCGATCGCCTTCGCCAGGGCATTCCTCTCGCCTTGGTCGGTCAGACGCTGATAAGCACGCGACAAAATGTCGATGGCGTCGACGGTATTGCGCGCAGCAGCCACCTCGCGCAGCAGGCCCGCATCGATACGCAACAGCGCATCGAAGAGAGGGCCCGTGCCGCGCCGAAGCTCTTCCACGCTGATCGTCAGGCGATCGATGAAAGCGGATGTCTGCTGGGCATCCAAGCCGACCTTGGTGCCCGCTGCGCTGAGAAGCTTGAATTGGGTGATCGAGACGCCGGCGGTCTCGGCCGCCTCTTTCACGCGATGGGCCTTCTCAGCGAACTCGGTGGCCTTCTCCGACAAGGCGGTGAACGCGGTCACGACACCGCCGAGCACGGCGGCGACGGCAAGGCCGCTGGGACCCAACGCAACAAGACCCGAGCCCGCCGGACCCAGCGAGAACGCCAGGCCCGTGGCGCGGCCCTTCAGCTCCTCGATGATCGCTGACAGGCCCTTGAGGCCGCTGTTCGGCTGCCGCGAGGCCGCGTCCAGTTGCTTCAGCGCCTTATCCCCGGCCGGGCCCAGCGCTTCAAGCGCTTTGCGAACCACCTCCTGGTTCTCGACGGAGAACCGGATTTTGACGTCGGCTGCCATGTCAGTCCCTCTTCGGTTTCTGCTGTTGCGCCTCGGCGTACGCCCACCAGGCCGCGACGTAGGCGGTCTCAGCGGCGGCCAAGAGCCGCTTGGCGAAGTCCCGGTCGAGGCCGCGCGGCAGGCCCGCCAGCGCGGCCGGCCAGTTGAGGCCACTGATCCCGCCGTCCATGCCGGCCCGCTGCCAGAGGCCCGGGCGCTCGAGGATGGCGAAGACCGCGCGGCCCTCAGGCGTCAGTGGAGCGTGCTCGATTTCGGGGCATCGGGTGCGCTCGCCGACGTCTCCGTCGGCGGTGAACCCGAGGGCGCAGGGGTCTCCCCGCTGCCGGCAGCTGGCGCACCAGCCAGGATGCCCGCCCCGCCACTCGGCGAGGCGGATGATCCGTTTTTTTCCTTGGTCTCCTCATGCACCGCGCTGTTGATGACGCGCATGATCTTGTCGCGGTACATCGGATCGGCGAGCAGCAGGGCGATGGAGCTGGTATCCGGCTTCTCGATCGGCGTGCCGTCCTCGTTGCCGATGCCGCACCAGCCATCCTGGCAGGCCAGCACCAGGTAGACCTCCGTCAGGCGCGCGGCCGCCGTCGCCAGCCTGGCGGCGTCGAGCCGGACTCCCAGCTCGAAGTCGTCGCCCAGGACGCTGGCGAGCGCCTGGGCCGACTCGCTCCCGGCCACGAGCTCCGCCAGGCGCGGGTGCGCCTGCGCGGTGGCGAACTCGACGTCCGTCTGTGTCGCCGGCCGGACCCGGATCCAGGCGCTCTCACCCAAGGCGACTGGCACGAAGGGCGGTTTGCCCTTTCGCAGTTTCAGCATGATGTGTCCTTCCTCCGTTGTCAGTGCACCACGTCGCGCTGCTCGCGCATGTGCTTCAGTATCCAAGCTGAGATGCCAGCCTCGCTCAGCTCTCGGATGGTCGCCCATGGCATCTCGATCTTGAGTATCTTGTCATCCATGACCACACCGAACGTGATCGACTCTTTTGCGCGAGCAGCGGCGACCTTTCCGGCCGGATCGGAGACGTCAACCTCTCCGCGCGCCAACGCCTTCAACCGGGCTGCGATGTTGTCGGCCTCTGCCTTGAGCTTGCGGAGCGGAGATCGTGCCGTGCTCATGTGCCGACCTTTGAGCCATCGTCCCACACGAACTCGCCATCCTCACCGACCGGAAAGTGAGGGCGGCAGCCGACGCAGAATGTCCCGCTGTAGAAGTCCGGCTGCCGGGCGTACGTCTCGGCGATCGCCTGCCCCATCGTAGTGGCCACCCCGCACTTGGAGTGCACGTAGGTCCGGCGCACCGGCCGCACGAAGCCCTTGGCGCGCTCCTCCGCGCTCAGAACCACATAGCCTTTCTGTTGACCGGTGGCGGGGTTGATTTCGCGATGGTCCGGCGTGACTGGCGAGCCATCTGTCAGTGTGGTCTTGCTCATGATCTTGATGGCTCCTTCGTTGAGTTATTCGAAGATTTCGAATACCTGCCTCTATGTCCCTCAGCACCCCTTATGCGTACGCTGCTGCGGCCGTTCCGTTCTTCAGCACGGCGGAGAGCATGGCTGCGGAGGAGCTCTGCTCGGCGCGGAAGTTGAAGCTCTGCTCGATGCGCCCCGGGCCCGTGACCGGGAGGCCGATCGGGTCGAAGCGCACAACTGGCGCCTGCAGCGAGAACGACCGCACCGAGGTCCGCTGCCACAGCAGCTCCATGGCGAACGGCGTTCCGGCCTTGGCCTGGTCATAGAGCGCAGCTGTGCGGAAGCGGGCGCGGATGGTGCCGCTGAAGGTGGCCATGTCGTCGAGGTCATGGCCCGTCGGATAGCCCTCGGCGTCGCCCAGGTAGTCCTGCGGCGTGGCGCGGTTGTTGTACTCCCAATCGATCGAAATGATGTCGGCCGCGGCGACGGCGTCGATCTTGAGCACGCCCAGCACCGCCAGCAGGGGGTCGCGCGCCAGGATCGCCGGCGGCGTGCCGCCTCCGGTCGCGGTGATCTTGCTCTCCTTCTTGCCGAGGACGCCGACCGTCATGCGGGCATAGCCGCCGGCGCGTGCCATGCTGCCGCCGATGCTGTTCACGAGGCAGCCCGTCCGCTGCAGGAAGATGGCGCTGGCCCGCTTGGCCTCGAGCGTGCGGTGGGGCAGGACCTCGCCGCCCGACGTGAAGGTATGAGTGTAGTCCCCGGCACCAGAGGATGCCGGCGTGCCAAAGGCGCCCTTGAGCCAGAACCAGGCGTGATTGAGGTCGAGCGGCACCGTCAGGCTGCCGGTGATGCCCTGCTTGAGGCCCGGCTGGGGCGTGGTCATGTCGCGGGAGTTGTGATCCGCGTCCCCCATGATGGGATCGTCCTCCTGGGGCGAGAGGTCGACGAGGCTGTCGTCGTAGATCAGCGTCTTCTGGTAGTCGCCTGACGGGGCGGTGCCGTAGGTGCTCTCGTCCTTGAGCAGCAGCTCGACGAGCTGGCCCTTGGGGGCTGCGGCGGTCGGCATGGGTTGGGCTCCTGGTTAGTCGGCGATGCCGTGCAGTTCACACTCGCGCTTGGTCGCCGGCCGATACTTCGCCTTGGCGGCCTGCAGCTTCTGCTCGACCTCGGCCGTGCCGAGCAGGACCTTGCCGGCGCGCCACTCCGCGCAATCCTCGAGCAGCAGGATATAGGTCGGCGCAGCCGCCGAAGCGTCCTTGCGGGCCATGGTGTCCTCAGAAGGTGCGGGACGACGTGAAGGTGAGGCGGATCCGGATGCCCGCCTCCAGGACGTTCGGCATGCCGTCTGTCGCGAGGCCGGAGCCGTTGCGCCTCGGCGCCAGCATGCGGGCGTCGTCGACCGTGCCGCCGAGCGTCCGGTCCGCGGTGATCGCGTCGTCGATCGCCTCGAGGCCCGCTTCGAAGGCTGCCCGCCGCGCCTCCCGCGTGCCGCCGGCCACGATGAACTCGACCGGCACCTCGCGCGTGATCTCGTAGCTGTCCGCGATCACGTCGGCGCCCAGCAGCTCCTCCGGGTCGCCTTCCGAGTCGTCCCAGACGTTGAGCAGCATCTCGAGATCGCTGCCCATTTCAGCAAGCCGCGCCGGCAGGTCTTCATTCTGCAGCGGCTCGGGGATCTTGGGGCTGGGCTCGCCGGCCTTGGCCACGAGCGCAGCGTACAGCGCCTCGAGCGCATCACCGGTTTTGGACATCGTCAATCCTGAGCCAGTGCGGCCGCGATCTCGGCGGGGAAGAGCTGGGCCCAGCCCTCCTCGAGGTCCCGGAAGATGCGGGGCCAATTGAGCCGCTTACGCAGCGTGACCTGCCGCACGAAGATGAACATGATGCTTAGGAACGCCGGCTCGGTTCGCGCCTCCGGGGGCTCCCCGACCTTCCGCTTCCGCTTGGCGAAGCGCGCCCGCCGGCGATTGAGCGACTTGTCGATCGCGCCAAGCAGAACACGGCCCGCGAACTGACTCCCGGGCCCCACGAACCCACCAGCCTTACCAGGGGCGAAGATGATCAGCTTCTGCCCATAGCGCGCCTCGACCTCAGCAGGCGTCCAACGGGACGCCTGACCGCGGCCGCCGCGCGCGCCCCGCCGCGGCACGTTCTCGGTCGGAATGGCGAGGTAGGCGCCACGCTTCGGCAGGATGACCGTAGTGGCCGCGTGCGCGGTGACGATCTCTGGCGCTGCCGATCTGAACACGACGGCCGGCGAATGCGTGCGCACCGACGCCGACCTCGGATAGATCTCGGCCCGCCAGGTATTGGCCAGGCGCTGCCCGAGGCCTGCAGCTACGACATCGCCGCGCAGCGCCAGCTTGCCGCGGGCGAGCTGCTTCTCGGCCGCCGTGCGCGCGCCCTTGGCGATGCGCAGATGCGTCTGATGCGCGAATTTGCCGAGGTCGCCCTGCAGGGCGAGCCGGATCTGCAGGCTCATGTGACGGTGCAGACCCACTCGAGGCGTTCCGGGTCCGCCTCCCGAGTGACCGGGTCCCCCTGGACTGTCAGGCTCTCTGCCGTAGCCGTCAGATCAAACGTTCCGCCCTTCCTGGGCAAGGCGATCTCTGACCTGCGGACCGCCAGAGTCGTCCCTTTCATGACGGGCTGCCCCCTGGGTGCGCTGGCATGCCGATCGCGCGCGTCCTTGATCACGAGACAGGACACAGCCGAGCCGCCACCGGGCGGTGTGTAGGTCGCAGCGACGCCCCAGACGGCATAGCTCGCATCCACCGCCTCGGCAGCGATCTCGGCTGGCGTTGTCATGACCGTGCACCAGGCGCGCTAGGTGCGCCGCGCCTGATGCAGGGCGGACGGCATGGTGCAGACGGGGAGCGGATACGAATACTGCTCGACGTCCGCGTACATGTTCCGATCCCGATCGGGAACGATGTGGGAGTAGATCGGCTGACCCAGCGTGTTGACGAAATCGAAGCTCTCGCCAGGTGACATGGCGATCTGGAAGATGCCAGCGCCGATCGGGAAGAACTTCGCTTTGTCGGTAGCGACACCCACGGTGTCGTCATCCGAGCCGCGATAGTTGATCCACTGGATGCCGCCGTAGTTGAAGGTCTCCCATGCCGCACCGAAACCGTTGCGCAGATCTGCGGCCTGTGCGGTAGCGAGGAAGGTCTTCTCCACTTCGGAGTGACCAACCAGGTCGTCCCAGAAGGCGTCGCCGGCAATCGCGCCAATGCGCACCGCGTTGCCGCCGAGGCCCTTCAGAGCCTTGAGGATAGAGCGCTTGACCAGATTGCACTTCTTGCGGATGGCACCAGCCGCCGGCGATGCAGCGTCGAGATCGAAGTCGATCTCCACCGGGATGGATTGGTTGAACTCGGTCGCCCAATTGTAGATGACCGTGTTGTCGGCATCCTTCACGACGCCGGTAACGGCGCCCATCCGCATGTTCTCCCAGGTCAGCTCGATGTTCGCACGGATCATGGCTTGCCGACGGGCAACCTCAACCTGAAGCTGCTTGAGCTCCGTCTCGGAACCAAAGGCACGGATGTTCTGCAGTTCCGAGGCGGTGATCCGGCTGCCTTCCGCGAGACGAACCGTGCGGAAAGCACGAACCTTCGAGCGATCGCCGCCCTTCTGCTTGACCGGAGCGCCGCGAGGCGTGGTCTGGATCAGAGCCGGCGCGTTCTCACGCTCCTCGATCATGACCATCTCGGTGCGTACCGGGACGGGCACGAACAGACCGGGAATCGTGCCGAGCAAGCCCGGCACGTAGCCGATCTTGTCGACAGAGGCCGTCAGCGAGATGGCGCTGAAGGCATCCTGCTTGAAGACGTCCATGGTCAACATGGGATCGAACTCCTTTGTGAGTGATGCGGGGTGCCGGGCCGTGCGGCTGTTCAGGAATCGAAAGGCCGCCAGGGGTGCTGGCGGCCTCGATGACGGCCCGGCCGAGCCGTCAGAGTTCAGGCTTGGTGGGCTAACGGACGATGATCCCGAGAGCCAGGAGCTGCTCGATCGCCAGGGCCTTCTCGCCAGACTCGATGTCGCTCGGCCAGGTCAGATCGGACCCGCGCACCTCGCAGTGGCGCACGTGCACGGTCGCCTTCTTGGTCTCGCCGACACCGGTTACGACGTCGTCGAAAGAGATGCCGGCGGCCACCTGGCTGCCGTCGGTGCCGTCCTGGTTGAACGCCTTGTACTGGCCGGCAGCGGCTGCATCGGCGTAGCTCACTGGCACGGTCCACCGGTCGCCGGCGACGAAATCGGTGCCTCCATCAGCGAGGGTGAAGTTGATCGTGCCGTTGTAGGCCACTGCGACAACGCCGGTGCCGTCCAGGCTTCCGTCCGGCTTGAACACGGCGAATGTCCCGGCGTTGCTGGCCGGTTCGATGATCACGACCGAGTAATCGCCGGCAGGCGCACCGGCGGCGGCGGTCGGCGTACCGAAGACACCGTTGCCAATATTGCCAGCAGCGGCAACGGCCGCTCCGACGGTGACAGCGCCGCCGCCCGGGCCGCCGTCGGCAACCTTGCCGAGGACGCGGCCGGGGACGAGGGTCTGGGAGGCAGCAATCACCACCTCCTCGCGAGACAGGGCGCCGTTGGCTTCGCTGACGATGTAGCCACCGGCATGCAGGGTTTCGGTAAGCGTGGTCATGGGAGGTGTCTCCTAGGGGAGTTGGTGATCGGCGTGACGCGAACCGTGTGTCGGCTACGCCCTCTTGGTGAACCCGTTGAGCGCGTTGACCTTGGCGATCGCCTCGTCCCAGCCAGCTGTGGCCGATGCCGGCCGCGCCGCCGGCGTGGTATCGATAGCGACGTCGTCACCAGCCTTCGCCTTCATGGCCACCAGTTTCGACCGCACCTGCGCGATGGGCGTCTTCGCCTGAACAAACGCTCTCGCGTCAGCCAGGGACGCGCCGGCCAGCGTGCAGAGCTCCATGGTCTCTGCCGCCATGTCGGCGGTGTAGGCTGGCGTCTTTGCGCCCTCGGCTGGATCGTCCTCATCCGGTTCGGCAGCCTTGGACTTCTTGCCCTTGGCCTTCATGCCGGAGGGAGCATCCCTATCCTCGTTGTCATCGGGCTCGGCACCCTCGGCCTTCTTGCCCTTCGACTTCTTGCCGGCCGGGGCGTCGTCCTCATCGTCATCGGGTTCGGCAGTCTCCGCCTTCTTGCCCTTGGACTTCTTGCCAGCCGGAGGGTCGTCCTCTTCATCCTCTTCCTCGTCGTTGTCGACGATCTCGGCCTTCTTGGCCTTCGCTTGCACCTTGCTCATCGTCCTGTCTCCATGGTTGACCGCCTCCGCGCCTTTCGCGGTGGTCTTGGTTTGCGGTTCCCCGGCCGCAAGTTCGGTGATCTCTGCGAGCGCCTGCTCGAATGGCATCACGACGTCTGCAAGCCTGGCCTCGACTGCGTCGTTGTCGGAATACATCGCCGCTTCGGTGGCCGTGGCCTCCTTCGCCGACATGCGGCCTTGGCGGCCGACCAGCGCCGCAAACTCATCGCGGCAGTGGTCGACTCGCGCCTTCAGTGCCTTGAGCGCGGCCGGCTCGAGCTCGGCGTGAGACCAGCCATCCATCTTGCGGGCGCCGGAATGGATGGCGGTGTACTTCAGACCGGCGGCGACATCGGCCTTCGTTTCGTCGATGTGCACCATCATGGCCCCGATCGAGCCGACCTGGCCAAGAGCGGGCAGGATCAGCTTCTCGGCGCAGCCCGCGATAGCGTAGGCGGCTGAGGCCGCCAGGTCGTTGGCGACAGCCCAGATGTGCTTCGTGGCGCGCGCGGCCATGATCTCGTTGGCGATATCGATCAGGCCACCGCACTCGCCCCCCGGACTGTCGACATCCATCAGGATGGCGTTCACGCGCGTGTCGGCCAGCACAGCCTTGAAGGTGGCGGAAAGGCCTTGATACGTGGTCCAGCCGCACATGGCAGTGAGCCAGTCGAAGCGGCGCGAAAGGATGCCGTAGACAGGGATGATGGCGACGCCGTCTGCGGTCAGCAGGTATTCGCCCAGCTCCCCGTTCACGGCAACCGGCTCTGCATGCAGGTCGTTCGCCAGCACCTCCAGGCGATCGGATACCGCCACCTTCACAATACGGCGAGGCCGCTCTGCAGCCAGGATCCTGGCAGCTGCCGGACCGTCGAGGATCGCTCGGAGCGCCGTAGGCTCTATCGCATGGGCGTGACCGAACAGGCGCGAGGCAACGCGCGGATAGGCGACGTTCATTGGGGTGATCCTCGCTCGTGAGCAGTCAGGCGGCTGGTGCTGTCCTAATCCAAGTAGAATTAGGACATTCTACTTGGGAGCTTAGGACAGACCGCATCGCGACACAGGTGCTAGCTGCTTGGAATCAGGTAGAACCGACCCATGAGCGATGAAGGGTCGT
>NZ_WBUE01000044.1 GCF_009026145.1 Hyphomicrobium sp. | reverse complement strand
GTACTGCATGTCGTGCTCACCGGAGCCGATCTCGGCGGCGATCAGACGGTCGAGTTCCTCGGACGTCGGCAGCGTGCCGAGCGTGCCGGGGTCGAGCACCGCGTCGAGCAGGCGCCGCCGCCGCGACAGGATGCGCGAAAGCCTCGGCGCGGTGCCCATGATGTCGGCGAGTAGACGCAGCAACCCCGGGTTGGCGCGCAGCAGCGAGAACAGCTGCACGCCGGCCGGCAGCTCGGCGATGAAGCGGTCGAACGTGGCGAACGCCCGGTCGGGGTCGGCGGTATCGGCCAGCGCCGCCACCAGCAGCGGCTGCACCTCGGTGAGCCGCTCTCGCGCCCGCGCGCTGCGCACCGAGGGATAGCGCCCATGATGCCAGCCGCGGATGATCGCCAGCACCTCCGATGGGCGCGAGAAGCCTAACTCCTTAAGCGCCGCGACGGTGTCGGGGTCGTCCTTCTCGCCGGCGAACACCATGTTGACGCCGCCTGAAGTGAGCACCGGTGCGTCCTCGAACAGGGCCGCGTAATGCTTCTGCACCGTCTCCAGGCGCGCAACGAGCTCGCGCGCGAACGTCGCGGTGTCCGCATAGCCGCAGAAGTGCGCGAAGCTCTCCAGCCGCGCAGGATCGTCCGGCACCTGGTGGGTCTGCTCGTCGGCGACCATCTGTAGCCGGTGCTCGATGCGGCGCAGGAACAGATATGCCTCGCTCAGCTCCTCGGCGACACGCGCCTTGATCCAGCCGCGCTCGACGAGCCTTTCCATCGCATCGAGCGTGCGCCGCGTGCGCAGACCCGGCTGCCGGCCGCCGGCGATGAGCTGCTGCGTCTGCACGAAGAACTCGATCTCGCGGATGCCGCCGCGCCCGAGCTTGATGTTGTGTCCTGCGACGGCAATCTTGCCGAAGCCGCGATGGGCGAAGATCTGCCGCTTCATGGCGTGCACGTCGGCGATTGCCGCGTAATCGAGGTACTTGCGCCAGATGAACGGCGACAGCTCGTCGATGAGCTCGCGCCCTGCTTCGAGGTCGCCGGCACAGGCGCGCGCCTTGATCAGCGCCGCGCGTTCCCAGTTCTGCCCGAAGCTCTCGTAGTAGATGAGCGCCGCTTCCGTTGACAGGGCGAGCTGTGTCGCTCCGGCGTCGGGCCGCAGCCTCAGGTCGGTGCGAAACACGTAGCCGTCGCCGGTGCGCTCCGCCATCATCTGCACGAGGTCGCGCGTCAGGCGCACGAAGAATTCCTGCGCCTCCACGCCGGGCGCGGTGCGGACGCGGTCGCGGTCGTAGAAGACGATGAGATCGATGTCGCTCGAGTAGTTGAGCTCGCCGGCGCCGTATTTGCCCATCGCCAGCACGATGTAGCCGCCGGCCGTGATGCGCCCGTCCGCTTCCGCCATCCACTGGCCGCGCGCCGCCGCTTCCCGGAACAGGAAGTCGACCGCCCCCATCAGCGCCGCGTCGCCGCACTCCGTCAGCGCCCCCGTCACCGCCAGCACAGGCCACACGCCGCCGAGGTCGGCGAGTGCCGTCAGCAGCGCCACCTCCGACTTGAAGATGCGCAAGGCGTGCATCGCCTCGGCGCGGCCCGGTGCCGCGGCCAGGCTCGTCGCCAGCTCGGCCTTCAGCTGCTCCATCAACACTTCCGGCGCCGTGGTCAGAATGCGCTCGAGGCGAAGAGGGTCGCGCTCGATGAGGGCGGTGAGATAGGGGGAGCCGGTGAAGATGCCGCTGAGCAGCGCGGCGGCGGGCGGCTGCGCCAATGCGGCATCCAGCCGCGCTAGCGACGCATCACCCCGCACGCGTTCCTGCAGCGCGTTCATGGCGCCGAGCGCCGGTGCATCGCTGCGCGCCCGCGGCGCCTCGCTGATGCGCTCGATGAACGGCCTCAGGTTTGCTACTTCGTGCGCCGCCATTGTTGCCGCCTCGCCGCGCCGGCTCTCAAGGAGCCATTCTCATAATGGTCCTAGCGTCCCGATTCCGAAGTTCGCAGAGCTCACTGCTGGGGCCGGGAGCGAACTTCGGAATCATAAGGGACACCAGAAAACATAGTTTGCTAGTGTGATTCAGATCGAGAAATTCGCTCGGTACCCCGCCGCTGATGATGGCGAATTTCTCGATCATCACACTAGTCGCGCTTCGGAAGCGTCAGCACCACGCGCAAGCCGGGGTGGTTGTCCTCAAGGCGCACGGCGCCGCCATGCAGTCGCGCCACCGCCTGCACCAGGCTGAGCCCCAAGCCGGTGCCCGGCTCGGTGCGGCTCTTTTCCAGGCGCACGAAGCGCTTCAGCACGCGCTCGCGGTCCTGCGGCGCGATGCCGGGGCCATTGTCGGCGACGCAAATCTCGACGCTGTCGGCGAGATTGTGGAGGTCGATAGAGATGGCCGTGCCGGCATTGACGCCGGGCTTGCCCGAATACTTGATCGCGTTCTCGATCAGGTTGGCCACGGCCTGCACGACGAGCTGGCGATTGCCCATGAACTGGGGACCGGACTCGACTTTGACGATCAGGCCCATGCCGCGCTCCTCGGCGACCGGTTCATAGAGTTCGGCGACGTCGCGCACCGCGCGCCCGATATCGAAGCGCTCCGCGTTCTCCTCCAGCGCCCCGGCCTCCAGGCGCGCCACAAGCAACAGGCTGTTGAAGGTCTTGATCAGCTCGTCCGCCTTCTCGATGGTGTGCTCGAGGCCCTCGCGGTAGGCGTTCTCTCCCGTCTCGCGCAGCGCCGCCTCAGCCGAATTGCGCAGCCGCGTCAGCGGCGTCTTGAGGTCGTGGGCAATGTTGTCGGACACCTCGCGCAACCCGCTCATCAGCGCCTCGATGCGCTCCAGCATGGCGTTGAGGTTGGTGGCGAGGACATCGAACTCGTCGCCGGCGCCGGTCACGGCAATGCGCCGCGACATGTCGCCGGCCATGATCGAGCGGGCGGCGACGTTGATCGTCTCGATGCGCTTCAAGGCGACGCGGCTGACGGCGAAGCCGGCGACGAGCCCGCCGAGCGTCAAGAAACCGAGGGCGAGGAAATAGACGGTTCCCATCTCGCTGGCAAAGCGGCGCTGCTCCTCCACGTCGCGGCCGACGATCAACTGCTCGCCACCGCCGAGGTCGACGGGAATGGCGACGGCGAGATGCTCGCTCTGGCTCCGCGCATCGGGCGCGTAGCGGAACACGCCCCCGGCAGGGCTGCCGACGATCTCCGGCGGCAGGCGGCTCAAGTTGCCGGCCAGCTTGGTGCCGGACTTGTCGGCGAGATAGTAGAGCCCCAGTCCGCCCGGCCGGCCGCGTGCCTCGACGGCGCGAATGAGCGCCGCCCTGTCGCCTTCCTGCGCCTCCGCCTTCAACAGCTCGGCCTCGGCGTTGAGCGTCGCCAGCACCTGACTGGTCAGGACGCGGTTGGTCTGCCACAGCAGCAAGCCGACGACGAGACCGGCGCATGCGAGATAGACCGCGACCGTGACGGCGGCAACGCGGAAGGCGGTCGTCGAGACTGCGCGGGCAAGGCGATCAGGCAGGGCCATCGCGGATCGTGTATCCTGCCCCGCGCACTGTATGCAGAAGAGGCTTGTCGAAGTTCTTGTCGATCTTGGCTCTGAGCCGCGAGACGTGCACGTCGATGACGTTGGTCTGCGGATCGAAGTGATAGTCCCACACGTGCTCGAGCAGCATGGTGCGCGTCACCACCTGGCCGGCGTGCTTCATCAGGTATTCGAGCAGGCGGTATTCGCGCGGCTGCAACTGGATGGGCTCGCCGTCGCGCGTGACGCGATGCGAAAGCCGGTCGAGCACCAGCCCGTCGACGACATAGCGCGTCTCCTGCTCCTCCGGCACGGCGCGGCGCGCCAGCGCCTCGACGCGCGCTAGCAGCTCCGAATAGGCATAGGGCTTGGTGAGATAGTCGTCGCCGCCGGCGCGCAGCCCCTTGACGCGGTCATCGACCTCGCCCAAGGCGGAGAGAATGAGAACCGGCGTGCGCACCCCTTTGCCGCGCAACTCGCGGATCATGCTGAGGCCGTCGAGGCGCGGCAGCATGCGGTCGACGATCAGCACGTCGTAGACGCCCTGCTCGGCCAGCGACTGACCCGTCTCGCCGTCCTCGGCGAGGTCGGCGGCGTGACCACTCTCCTTCAGCGCCTTCTGCAGGAAGTGGGCGGTCTCCCGGTCGTCCTCGACCACCAGCACGTGCATTTCTTCACCGCATCGTCATTGGCGAGGCTCCCCGCCTCGAATCGTATTCTGCCCCGCGCTACCCCGAACGTCGAGGCGGCCCGCACTCTCACGAACGGAGGGTGCGAGCCGCCTCGACTTCATACTTGTGGGCCGGCTCAGCCCTTGCCGAGCGGGATGGCCACGAGCACCGTCTGGTCGCCGCTCTTCTTGATGTGGAACATCACGGCGGGCAGGCCCTCGTCCTGCGCCTTCTTGACCGCCTTGGCCACATCCTGCGGCGAGGTAACGGTCTCGTTGCCGGCCTTGAGGACGATGTCGCCTTCCTTGATGCCCTTCAGCGCGGCGTCCGAGTTCGGGTCGACGTCGGAGATGACGACACCGTCCTTGCCCGGGCCTGCCTTGACGCTGAGGCCGAGCTGCTTCAGGTCGACGTTACCGCCGAGGTCCTTACTGGGCTCCTCCGGCTCGGTATTGCCTTCCTCGGCGGCCGCGGTGTTCGGATACGTGCCGAGCTTCACCTTGACCGTCTGCTCGGCCTTGTTCCGCCACACCTTCACGTCGACCGTCGACTTGGCCGGCAGATCGGCGATGGTGCGGGCCAGATCGCGACTGTCCTCGATCGGCTTGGCATCGATCTGCAGGATGGCGTCCTCGACTTTGAGACCCGCGTCGGCCGCCGGGCCATCGGCCATGACTTCGCTGATGATGGCGCCCTTCGGCTCCTTCAAGCCGAGGCTACCGGCGAGATCCTTGTCGATGTTCTGGATCTTCACGCCCAGCCAGCCGCGGCTCACCGTGCCGCCCTTCTGCAGCTGCTCGACTACGCGCTTGACGGTGTCGGAGGGCACCGCGAAGGCGATGCCGACGTTGCCGCCGGTGGGGCTGTAGATCGCCGTGTTGACGCCGACGACGTCGCCTTCGAGGTTGAAGGTCGGGCCGCCGGAGTTGCCGTGGTTCACCGCGGCGTCGATCTGCATGTAGTCGTACGGGCCGCCGATGTTACGGGCGAGCGCCGAGACGATGCCGGCGGTGACGGTGCCGCCGAGACCGAACGGGTTACCCACCGCCAGCACCCAGTCGCCGACGCGCGGGTTCTTCTCCGCGAACTTCAACGCCGTGAGCGGCTTCTTCGGCTCGATCTTCAACAGCGCGAGGTCGGTGCGCGAGTCGGTGCCGACGATCCTGGCATCGATCTCTTCCTGGTCGTCGAAGCTCACCTTCACCTTGGTGGCACCATCGACGACGTGGTTGTTGGTGACGATGTAGCCGTCGGGCGAGACGACGAAGCCCGACCCCGCAGCCTGGCGCGGCCGCTGCTGCATCGGGTTGCCCTGACCGTTCGGCATGTTCTTGAAGAACTCGTTGAGCGGGTGATCCTCGGGCAGACCCGGGATGCCCTCGAACGGGCGACCGCCGGGACCGCGGCTGCGGTCGGCGACCTTCACCTCGTTCGTCGTCGAGATGGAAACCACGGCCGGCTTCACGCGCTCGACGATCTCGGCGAACGACAGCGTCTCGGCCGGTGTGCCCGGCTTGAACTGCGCCACGGCCGGGGCCGAGTGCTCGGCAATCCCGATGCCCACCAAGCCGGCGCCGACCACCGCCACGGCGGCCAGCCGCCGCAAATCGCGACCGATCGATTTCGTTGGCCCGCTCTTTGCTACGACCTCGGGCGAGCTGGGTTGGGTTGGCATGCGCACGAACCTCCATTCTGCGAAGCAGGGAATCTCTTCGCTCAAAGGCCTAGCGAAATGGGGATTACGGCAGCCTTTCGATTGCCTTAACAGTTGGTAATAAAGGGACTGTTCACCATGCCCGCGAACCGAGGCAGGAGCGTATGAAGCGTCCCGCAGCCCCTCTCATCAAGGCCCGCCGAGCCCTGCCGGCATTGTCGCTATTTGGGATTTTTGCCACGCTGACGGTGGCCCCGGCCCCGGCGCAGGCTTCCGTCTTTGGCCCCGACCAGCGGGTACCGCTGCCCCAGTCCCTGCGCCACGCCGGCGCGAGGTTGGGCGTCTTCTCCGATGCCGGTTCGCACTCGGTATGCACAGCTTTTTGCGTCGCCGCCGACGCCGTAGTGACCGCTGCCCACTGCCTCTATCGCACCAGCGGCGAGCAGCCCCTGCGCCTCTCCGACCTCTACTTCAAGTTGCATGGCACACTGCAGGCGGTGAAGATCGCCGGCACGGAGACCGGCGCCGCCGAGGCCAACGTCCACTCCGGGTCGACGCGGCTCAACGTTCACCCGCCGATCGATGCCACGCGCGACTGGGCGGTGGTGCGCCTCGCACAACCCGCCTGCAAGGCTGGAGCGTTCAAGATGAGCCGCAAGCCGGTCGCCGAGGTGATGAAGCTGGCCGGCAACGGCCGCGTCTTCAACATCGCCTATCATCGCGACCTGCCGAAATGGCAGCCGATGCTCGATACCGGCTGCACCGTCAAGCGCGACTTCGACGACGCCGACTGGCACACCATCCGCCGCGACTTCTCCAACCCGGACCAATTGCTGCTGCACACCTGCGATACCGGGGCGGCGTCCTCCGGCTCGCCGCTGCTGGTCGACGGGCCCGACGGACCGGAAGTCGTCGGCATCAATGTCGGTACCTACGTGCAGTCGAAGGTCATCATGCTCAACGGCGAGGTGCTGCACCGCTTCAAGTCGGACGACGTCGCCAACACCGGCGTCAACGCCCTCGCCTTCGCTCCGGCGCTCGACGCCTTCCTTGCCGCCGACACTCTTACCGACCGCCGCGACATCGTCCGGCTGCAGGACGCGCTGGCCGCGCGCGGGCTCTACGCTGGCCCGCGCGATGGCCGCTTCGGTCCCGTGCTGAAAACGGCGATCGAAGGCTTCGAGCGCGCCTCGCACATGCCGCTCTCCGGGCTGGCGACACACGCGCTCTTGCAGGCGCTGACGGGCGAAAGCCAGGTCGTGACCGGCAAGATCCCCAGCGCCCGCACGACCGCCGCCACCGGACGCTAGTCGCGCGGCGGCGGCTCGCCTTCGCTCTCGGCGAGAATCGAGCGCAGCTTGCTTTCCTCGTCGGGCGTCAGAGGCGCGGTGGCCTCGCTCAGCGCGGACGCTTGCGGCTGGCGTCGCCGCCACGCGCGCGCCGTCGTCCACACGGCGATGAGCAGCGCCAGCAGCGGCGCCACCCACAACAAAAGGGTGCGCCAGGTCAGCGGCGGCCGCAGGAGCACGAACTCGCCGTAGCGATCCTCGACGAACTGCATCACAGCAGCGTCGCTGTCGCCCGCCTTCAGGCGCTCGCGCACAAGCAAGCGCAGATCGCGCGCCAAGGGCGCGTTGCTGTCGTCGATCGACTGGTTCTGGCAGACGAGGCAGCGCAGCCCCGAGGAGATCGCGCGCGCGCGCGCCTCGAGCGCCGGATCGGACAAAATCTCGTCCGGCTCCACCGCCAGCGCCGCCCCGACGGTCATCAGTATTGCGACGCAGCCGACTAAAACTCGAGATGGTGGCCTGCGCCGCCATGACGTGAATGGGGGCCACGTCGCCATCGCCCTCACTCCGCCGGGGCCGCAAGTGCGCGGCGCGCGCGGCCCGGTGCGCCGACGCGCAGGCGCCGATCCGAAAGCGACACGGCACCGGCAAGAAACATCACAACGGCGCCGAGCCAGATGAAGCGCACGAGCGGATTGAAGTAGACGCGCACCGCATATCCGCCCGCGGACTGCCTGTCGCCGAGCACGACGTAGAGATCACCGCGCCAGCCGGCGTGGATGCCGGCCTCTGTGGTCGGCTCCGGCGGCATGTCGTAGATGCGCCGCGACGGCTCCAGCCGTGCCACCGCGGCGCCAGCGCGCGTCACGTCGAACACGGCGACCTCCTCGCGGTAGTTCGCCCCCGTCGCCGGCGCCACGCCGCGGAAGGCGAGGTCGTAGCCGGCCACCGCGACCTGCTGGCCCGGCTGCATAATGAGGATCTTCTCCTCGCGGTAGGCGCTCGTGGCCACGACTCCGACCACCAGCATGCCGACGCCGAAGTGCGCCAGCGCCGTTCCGATGGCCGAGCGCGGCAGGCCCAAGAGCCGCCGCCACGCTTCGCCAAGCGGCACTTCCCCGAGACGCACCCGCCAGGTGAGATCGGACACCGACCCAGCCATGACGAAGACGCCGAGCGCGAGGCCGAACGGCGCCAGCCACGGCCCGCGCTGCATCGCCGCCAGCGCCAGCGCCATGACCACGACGGCGAGCATGGCCGCGAACATCAGCCGCTGGGCCGCGCCCAAGACGTCGCCGCGCTTCCAGGCGAGGAACGGCCCGAAGGGGAGCGCCAGCAAAAGCGGCACCATCAGCGGCCCGAAGGTCCAGTCGAAGTACGGCGGCCCCACCGAGATCTTGTCGCCGGTGAGCGCTTCCAGCAGCAGCGGATAGAGCGTGCCGACGAACACGGTGGCGCAGGCCGTGGTCAGCAGGATGTTGTTGAGGACCAGCGCGCCCTCGCGGCTCAAGGGCGCGAAGATGCCGCCCTGGCGCAGGTCGCGCGCGCGCAGGGCGAACAGCGCGAGCCCGCCACCCGTGAACAGCGCCATGATGCTGAGGATGAACACGCCGCGCTGCGGGTCGACGGCGAAGGCGTGCACCGAGGTGAGCACACCCGAGCGGACGAGGAAGGTGCCCATCAGCGACAGCGAGAAGGTGAGGATGGCGAGCAGCACCGTCCACACCTTCAAGGCGTCGCGCTTTTCCATGACGAGGGCCGAGTGCAGCAGCGCCGTGCCGGCGAGCCACGGCATGAACGAGGCATTCTCCACCGGGTCCCAGAACCACCAGCCGCCCCAGCCGAGCTCGTAGTAGGCCCACCACGAGCCCATGGCGATGCCGAGCGTCAGGCACATCCACGCGGCGAGCGTCCACGGACGCACCCAGCGCGCCCAGGCGGCGTCGATGCGCCCCTCGATGAGCGCCGCAAGCGCAAACGAGTAGGCGACCGAGAAGCCGACGTAGCCGGTGTAGAGGAAGGGCGGATGGAAGGCGAGTGCCGGGTCCTGCAGGATCGGGTTCAAACCGCTGCCGTCGGCCGGCGGCGGCTCGACGCGCAGGAACGGGTTGGAGGTGAGTAGAATAAAGAGCGTGAACGCCACGGCGATCGAGGCCTGCACGGCGAGCACGTTGGCCTTCAGCGTCGGCGGCAGGTTGCGGCCGAAGGCGGCGACCGCGGCACCGAACAGGGCGAGGATCAGCACCCACAGCACCATCGAGCCCTCGTGGTTCCCCCACACGCCCGAGATGCGATAGAGCAGCGGCTTGGTCGAGTGCGAGTTGGAGGCGACGTTGGCCACCGAGAAGTCGGACGTCACGTAGGCCTGCATGAGCGCCAGGAAGGAGACGAGGAGGAGCCCGAGCTGGCACAGCGCCGCCGGATCGGCGACCCCCATCAGGCGCTCGTCGCGCACGTGCGCGCCGTACGCCGGCACCACCATCTGGAAGACGGCGACGAGCAGCGCTAAGACCAGCGCGAAATGCCCCAGCTCAACGATCACGTAGGGCGCCTCCACTCCGTCCGTCATAGCCGCGCAGGTGGCCATCCACGCCAGTCTCCACACTGGTGCGGTTAGAGGCTTTCACGGCGGGTCCGCGAAATTCTGTGAGTCCACGCACTCGGCAGCGAGACGTCACGTCGCGATCGATCTCAGCAAGAGCGCTTGCCGAAGCTTGCGTGGATGGCCGCCTGCGCGGCCATGACGGCAGGGGGGGCCGGCTGCCCTTCCCAAAGGCGGCATCCCGGCTTAGTCCGGGATCCACGCCAGTTTCCCCAAGCTTTCGTCCTGCCATCACTGCGTAGCCTCCGCGGGGTGCGTCGCGCCCTTGCCGAGCTTGACGCCCTTGGACTCCAGCGCCTTCGCCACCTCGGGCGGCATGTAGTTCTCATCGTGCTTAGCGAGCACGCTGTCGGCGAGGAACGTTCCTTCCGGCGACAGCTTGCCTTCGGCGACGACGCCCTGCCCTTCCTTGAACAGGTCGGGCAGCACGCCCTCGTAGACGACCGGCACAGTCTTCAATGTGTCGGTGACGACGAACTGGACTTTGGTGCCGTCACCGCGCTTCACCGATCCGGCCGCGACGAGGCCGCCGAGGCGGAAGCGCTGTCCGCTGGCGATCGGCTTCTCGGCCAGGTCGCTCGGCGTATGGAAGAAGACGATCGAATCGCGCAGCGCGAACAGTACCAGCGCGACGGCGAGGGTGAGCACCGCCACGCCGACACCGATGAGAACCCCGCGCCTCTGCTTCCGCGTCATGCCGTCACCTATTCGCTCCTCACGAGCCGAGTCCCAAGCTCTGCGCCAGCACATTCAGCTCCGCCAACGATTTCTCGTCGCCGGCGAACTGGCCGCGCGCGCTGTTGAGCGCCGTCGTCGCCTCGTCCCGCCGCCCGAGCACCATGTACGAGCGCACCAGCCGCATCCAGCCTTGCAGATCGTTGCCGTTCGCTTTCAAGCGTGCGGCGAGGCCGTCGACCATCTCGCCGATGAACCTCTCGCGCTCGGCCGGGCTCATCGCCGCCGCCGCGGCCATGGCGTCCGCAGGGCGAGTGTTCGGCGCAGCTTTGCCGAGCCGCTCCGACACCGACTTCAAACGCGCCTCGAGCAGCCCCTTCCACGGCTCCTCGGCGCCGGGGAGCAGCCGGCGATACTCGGCCTCGGCGCCCGTAACGTCGCCGTCCTGCTCGCGCGCGATGGCGAGCCACACCTGCGGCTCGAGCTGCGCCGGCTCGAGCGCGCGCAGCTTCTCGTAGGCCTGCCGTGCCGGCTCGCCGACGAGCCCGTTCTGCAGCATGATGGAAGCGCGCGCAAATCCGGCCAATCGCTTCGGCGATTCACCCAACAGGCGCGTGGCGCGCTGGAAGGCCTCGGCGGCCTGGGTGAAGTTGCCCATGCGCATGTAAACGGGGGCGAGCACGTCCCAGCCGCGGCCGTCCTCGGGATTGGCGCGCAGATGCGCCTCGACGCGCGCCACGAGATCGGCGGCGGTCGCCTGCTCCACCGGCGCGTTAAGACGCGAGGCGTATGGTCGCCCCGGCAGTTGCGGCGAGCCGACAGCGAGATAGAGGGCGATACCTATGACGGGGAGCGCGGCGGCGGCATAGAGCGCCGCCTGACGCATGCGCGAGGATGCGTGCGTCGCCGCCTCGAGGCGCTGCGTCTCTTCGGAGCGGCGGATGAGGCGGCGCGCAAGCTCGACGCGCGCGCCTTCCGCCTCGGCACCGCCGAGCAGCCCTTGTGCCCGCTCGGCTTCGATCTCTGCCAGCTGATCGCGGTAGACGGCGAGTTCGCCATCGTCCGTCGGCAAAGTCGTGGGGGTCGACGCCAGCAGAGGCCGCGTCACCGCCCACACGACGGCCGCCGCCAACACTGCAAAAAGCACCCACAGCATCATGCCGCCATCCAAGCCTCGCCACTAGTGTGATGATCGAGAAATTCGCCATCATAGGCGGCGAGGATCCGGGCGAATTTCTCGATCTGAATCACACTAGCAAGACGACAATTCGAGTGCCCCTTATCATTCCGAAGTTCGCTCCCGCCTCCAGCGGCGAGCACCGGCAAACTTCGGAATGGGGGCACTCGGGCTGGAATAGGGCTCGGGGCCTTGCCTGACAAGCCTTGGGCCCGCGGCATGATTTCTGCCGCAACGCAAGATGCAACGCCCTGCGCCAGATCAAAGCCTCTCTCCCCTTGTCATCCCGGGCGAAGCGACGGCGAAGGCCAGAGCGAGATTGGCAGCCGCCCCTACTGTCATCCTCGGGCTTGTCCCGAGGACCCAGGGTCCAGCAATCTGAAGTGTCGACGTCTGCCCGGCCACGTCGGAGCAAGCGGAGAGGTGGGTCCTCGGCATAGAGCCGAGGATGACACCTCGGCAAGCGTTGGCGCCCATCTCTCAATGGCTCTTACGCTGGTTCTCGGAAACGGACGATACGCGGCGCCGTCAGGCGACATTCTTCCAGGTGCCATCCGGGTTGCGGCACGCGGTGCCGCGCATGGTGCGCGGCTTGCCGTCGATATAGACGGTGTGCGTATAGTCGCGGCAATCGACGTTGGCGCGCTTGTACGGCCGTCCCGGCACCACGTCGCCGTAGCGGCCGTTGTCCGGGTTGCGCCAGCGCCGCGGCCGGTCCGATTGGCCTTCCTCCAGCGCCGCGTACTCCGCCTGCTCGGCGAGGCGGCGGTCTTGCTCGTCCATGGAGCGGCCGATCTCGCTGCCGACGATGCCACCGACCACCGCGCCGGCGACGGTCGCCAGCACGTTGCCGGTGCCCTTGCCGACCTGGTTGCCGATGATGCCGCCGGCAATGCCGCCGACGATGAGGCCGGTGTCTTGGTTGGGGGTGTCGCTGCTGCACGCGGGCAGCAATGCCGGAATGAGAAGGACGGCAAAGAAGCGTGCCTTGCGCATGATGATTGTCTCCCCGAACACGGCCGGTTATGGCGAAGCCATGCTCCGCATGGACGGCCGGCCGCGCGCCCCGTTGTGCATCCGCATCACAGTGTAGCCGACTAGCCAACGAATGTGCACCCGCCGTGACCGAAACCGGGCTCCATTGCGGCGAATCGCGCCTGAGCCAAGTTTACCCCGCGGGGAGGTTCAAATGCACCGCGAGCCCGCCCTGCGGCGCCCGCTCCAACTCGCAGGTGCCGCCGTAGGAATGCGCCAGTTCCAGGACGATCGACAGGCCCAGCCCTGAACCGGGCTTGGTCTCATCGAGACGCAAACCGCGCTTGCCGATGCGCGCCCGCTCCTCCTCGCTCAAGCCCGGGCCGTCGTCGGCCACGGTGATGGCGAGCCGCCGGTTCTTCGCGCGGCTGGTCGAGGGCGGCACCTCGACCGTCAGCTCGACCTCGCGCTTGGCCCACTTGCAGGCGTTGTCGAGCAGGTTGCCGAGCATCTCCTCCAGGTCCTGCTTCTCGCCGGAGAAGCGCGCCTCGGCCGGGCAGTCGACCTTGATGACGACGCCCTTCTCCTGGTGGATGCGCTGCAGCGTGCGCACCAACGGCTCGATGACAGGAGCGGTCGGCGTCACCCGCCCGATGACGCCGACCCGCGCCGCCATGCGCGCGCGGTCGAGATAACGCGTCACCGACTGCTTCATGATCTCGGCCTGCTCGACGATCTTGTCGCCGATGCCGGTCTTATCGGTGCGGGCCTCGTTGGCGATGACGG
Organism: Hyphomicrobium sp.; assembly: GCF_009026145.1. Lineage (GTDB taxonomy): Bacteria > Pseudomonadota > Alphaproteobacteria > Rhizobiales > Hyphomicrobiaceae > Hyphomicrobium_A. Next base: position 7,639 of record NZ_WBUE01000044.1, on the reverse strand, counting down.
CGAGCGGCGTCTTCAAGGCGTGCGCCAGGTTGCCGACCTGCGTGCGCGCGCGGTCGACGATCGCCTGGTTGGAGCGGATCAGCGCATTGAGCTCCGACTGCAGCGGCTCGATCTCGGCCGGCAGGTCGCCCTCGAGCGTCGTCGCCGTGCCGGAGCGGATGCCGGCGAGACCGCGCTCGATCTGGCGCAGCGGCAAGAGGCCGAAACGCACCTGGAACAGCGTCACGGCGACCAGCCCGAGGCCGGCCAGCGCCAAGGCGGTCGTCAGCCGGTAGCGGAAATTGGCGACGAGATGATCGAGCCAGTCCTGCGGACCGGCGACGACGATGGAATAGCTGGGCTTGCCCGGCTCGTGCCCGAGGGTATCGATGACCTCGACCAGACGCAGCGGCTCGCCCTTGGGGCCCTTGGCGTTCATCCAGCGGGCGCCGGATGGATCGGGCTCGATCGACTTGGCGGCGGGCGAAGGCAGCGACCAGGTGGCGAGCGAGGGGGAGACGAGCTTGCGCCCGCCGCGCGGGGTGAGCGGCAGGATCTGCCAGTACCAGCCCGAATGCGTCACCTCGAATAGCGGCTCGTAGAGGTTGCTGGGCGGCAGCGGCTGCGCGTCGCCCGACGACCCCATGCTGTCGACGGTGATGGCGTTGACCAGCTTCAGCAGTTGCCCGTCGAAGCTCGTCTGCACGTCGTCGCGATAGAGGCGGTAGATGATGAAGCCGGCGATCGGCAGCACTAAGAGCGTCCACGCCGCGGCGGTGGCGAACAGGCGGAACGCGAGCGAGTTGAAGCGCATTCGCTAGTGTCCCTATTCCGAAGTTCGCCAGAGTCTGCGGCTGGCGCCGGGAGCGAACTTCGGAATCATAAGGGACACTAGAATCGTAGCCTTGCTAATGCGATTCACATCGAGAAATTCGCTCGACACCTCGCCCCGGATGATGGCGAATTTCTCGATCATCGCATTAGCCCTTAACGGGCGTTTCGCTCAGCCGATAGCCGAGCCCGCGCACGGTCTCGATGACGTCCACAGGGATTTTCTTGCGCAGCCGGCCGATGAACACCTCTATCGTGTTCGAATCGCGGTCGAAGTCCTGCTCGTAGAGGTGCTCGACCAGCTCGGTGCGCGACACCACGCGGCCGTTGTGGTGCATGAGGTAGGCGAGCAGGCGGTACTCGTGCGAGGTGAGCTTGATCTGCTGGCCGTTGCAGGTCACGCGCGCGGTCTTGGTGTCGAGCCGCAACGGCCCGCACTCGATCTCGCTCTTGGCGTGCCCGGAGGCGCGGCGCACCTGCGCGCGCACGCGCGCCAACAGCTCTTCCATGTGGAACGGCTTGGCGAGGTAGTCGTCGGCGCCGGCGTCCATGCCGGCGACCTTGTCGCTCCAGCGGTCGCGCGCGGTGAGGATGATCACCGGCATCTTGCGGTCGGCGCGCCGCCACTGCTCGAGGATGGAGATGCCGTCCATCTTCGGCAGGCCAATGTCGAGGATGACGATGTCGTAGGGCTCGGTGTCGCCGAGGAAGTAGCCTTCCTCGCCGTCGAGCGCGCTATCGACCGCGTAGCCCGCATCGCCCAGCGCCGCGACCAGCTGCCGGTTCAGGTCTTTATCATCCTCGACCACCAGGACGCGCACGGGTCCCCCGCTCCATTGCCTATTCGCGCCGGACTATAGCGGGCAGGTCAGGGCAATCCTAGTCCGCGCAGGCTCAGGTGAGATCAACCAGCGTCTCGAAGCCGCCGTATATCATGCGCTTGCCGTCGAAGGGCATGTCCTTGCCGGCCATCATGCTCTTGAGGCGCGGGTCCTCCATGACCTTCTTGTTGATTTTGTCGCGGGCAGCGCGATTCTTGTAGACGATGTAGGAGAACACGACGACCTCGTCCGGCTTCAGCTTCACGCTGCGCGGGAACGACGTCAGCTTGCCCACCTTGACGTCGTCGGCGATGCATTCCTTGAACTCGAGCGCGCCGTGCTCCATCCAGACCTTGCCGGCCTTCTGCGCCAGCTTCTTATAGGCATCGAGGTTCTTCTTCGGCACCGGCACCACGAATCCATCGACGTATGGCATGGGTTCCTCCGTTCGCTCCGCCCTTGCGCTAGGCGTTGGCCCAACATTAGGCGATGCCGAGTAACTTGCGAACCCAATGTGAATTAGTCAACGACCGAAGGGCGCGCGCGCGTCGACCGTGCGGCTCATCAAGCGCCCCTGCGCGTCGCGCACCACGAGGCGATAGACGAAGGCGCCGTTCTCCTCGCACAGGGTCGTCTTGACGATGCTGCCGGCAATCTCGTCCGCGGCCATGCGCGTCAAGGCTTCGACCGTCGTCAGCTTCTCCTTGTGCACGATGGGCGCGGCGATCGACCAGTCGTTGATGCAGGTGGTGTCCCGATTCCGAAGTTCGCCAGCGCTCGCTGCTGAGACAAGAGCGAACTTCGGAATCATAAGGGACACTAGAACTATAGCCTTGCTAGTGTGATTCAGATCGAGAAATTCGCTCGCGACCTTGCCGACAACTCTGGCGAATTTCTCGATCATCACACTAGCCACCGCGCTGACGGGAACGAGCGCGAGGACAGAGGCAATGAGCGGAAAAATGATTCGGCGCGTGCGCGCAAAAATGATGGTCATTGCCGCTTTCTTACGTTGCGCCGGCTGAACCCGTCATGAATGCGCGCGTGCCGCACGCGCCATCACAACTTCAATTGCACGCTGCGCTGCGCGAGCGGCTGGCTGGCGCGCACGCGTCCGTAGATCGTCATAAGCGTCCCGACGAGACCGCCAACCGCTTGCACCGTCTCGACGATCCCCTCGCCCGCCTCGCGCACGAGATCGCTGGTGATGTCGATGCCGAACGCCGGGCCGAGCGCCGGCAGCACCGTCGACAATCCGGTGATGAGGGCGCCCCAGATGGTGACCGACTGGCCCCACCACTTGGCCGTCGGCTGCGTTTGCGCTGCGGATTCCGTCATGTCGTCTGCTCCTTTGGCTGCTGTTGGAGTTGTGTCGGCACCGCTCGGTGCACCGCCGTCGAGTACCAGTGCGCGCGCGAGCGTCTTGTCGACGCGGGCGAGCCACCCGCGTCCGAAGCGCCAGAAGTGCGGCAAGGCGCGATAGCGGGCGCGTCGCACCTCGGCATAGCGTTGCAACGCGTCCTCGATGGCGAGGCGCGCGATGGCGGCACGCGTGTTGGGGCCGATCTCGCCGTCCACGTCCGTGCCCACGGCGCGCTGCAGAAGGCGCATGGCGCCGACGACGCCGTGATTGACCGCCGCGTCGAAGTGGAAGAAGGCGAGCGGCGCGGCAAGCTCGGCACAATTTGCCGGCGTCCAGTAGCGTGCGAGGTAGATGTCGCGCACCGCTTCCGGCGATATGCGCTTGAGCTCCGCCTTCAGCGTTGCGCGATTGGCGTCGGTGAGCGCGACGCGCTTCCACTCGGCGTACGTCTTCAGCGTGATGCCGAGGTTGGTCGGGCCACCCGGGTCAAAAGGATCATCGCTATAGCCGCCCTCCATTTCGAGGACGTGCGCCAGCGCGCGCGCAAACAGCGCCTCGGACCCCGGCGTGTCCGGCTTCTCCACCGGCTCAGCCGTCGCCTCGCTTGGCCAGCGCAAGCCGAGCAGCCGGGCTTTGGGGAAAGCGGCGACGCTCACCGCGTCGCCCTGGTTGCCGCCCAGCAGGACGACGTGCTTGTCGGTCTCGCCGAGGAGGAATCCGACGTGCCCGGCCACCGGGTCGCTGCCGCGGCTCAAGACGGCGATGGCGCCGAAGCGGCCCTGATCGAGATTCGCGCCCCAGCGCAGGTACGAGCGCGCCATCAGCGAGCGCGTCGAGGCGAGCCCCGCGCGCTCGAGGCAGGCACCGACGAAGGCCGCGCACCAGGCGACCTCGTCGTGCAGGCTCGCCGGCTGGCCGACGTCGCGGAAGAAGGCGCGGATGCGCGCGTTGTCGGCGCTGCCCGCAACCTCGCGCTGGCCGAGCTCGGCCCACGCGGCGGCCAGCCATGCCGGCTGCTGCATGTCTTACCTCAACGCGAAAGGGCTGACTTCGACGCCCGGCCCAAGTGTCATCCTCGGGCTTGTCCCGAGGACCCAACCTTCAGCTAGCTCCACTGCTGAAGTCGTTGCGCGCCGCAAGCCCCGGATAGAGATCGATCCACTGCGGGTTCGACTGCTCGATGAGATTGATCTTCCATTGCCGCAGGTAGCGCTTCAGCGATTTCTCACGCTGAATCGCCTCTTCGATGCGATCAAACTCCTCGAACCAGACCAGCATCGACACGCCGTACTTGGACGTGAAGCCAGAGCCTTTTCCGGTGCGGTGCAGCTCGACGCGTCCGAGAATGTTGTTGGTGACGCCGATATAGAGGGTGCCGCGCGGCTGGCTCGCGAGAATGTAGGCCCAGTATCGCTGTTGCGTACTCACCATGCATCGGAGTGTGCTGCACTCTGGGTCCTCGGGACAAGCCCGAGGATGACGGTGGGTTAGCTCCACGAGACACCTTCGACGCGGAAGGTATAGGCACGCCAGTCGCCCCAAGTGTCATCCTCGGGCTTGTCCCGAGGACCCAGCCCTCCATTTGCCACGACAGAGATAGGTGGCCCCTGCGACTCACACCGTGGCGGAGCGCGGGGTGCCGCGGCCGTAGGTGGCGGAGAGCTGATAGACGCGGATGTCGTAGGCGGGCTGCGGCGATCCGAAGTCGGCCGTCTGCTGCGCGCTCGTATAGATGGCGACCGGCGTCACGCTGGTGAGCGTGCGCTTCACGCTGGCGCCGTCGAGAATGTCGATCTCGTAGCCTTCTGCGTCCTCGCCCAGCGGCACCTCCGGGCCCTCCCAACTGTCGCCGCCGAGGCGTGTGCGCCGTGTCCAGGCGATCGTCACGTCGCCGGAGGCGCGGCTGGCGCGCACGTGCACCGGCGCCAGCGGCTTCAAGCCCAGCCCCTGGAAGGTATGCGCGGAGGTGATGTACGTGGCATCGCCGATGTCGCGCGTCGCCGGCCCGCAGCGCCAGGAGTACGGCAGCCGGATCTCGGAGGCGGCCAGATCGATGCGCGCCACCGCAGTGTTGATCAGCACGAAGCGCGCGCCCGCCGGCACGCTGGGACGCATGGCAACCTCCGAGCCGCCCTGCCCGCGCAACAATGCCGACAGCTCGTAGGTGCCGGGCGCGGTGAGCGTCGCGGTCGCAAACTGGATGACCTCCCACTCGCCGTCGCCGTTGCGCACCGCGGCAACGTTGCGCCCGGCCAAAAGCTGCAGCAGCGTGCAGGAGGAAAGGGCCTCGCCTTCGACCTTCACGCTGAGGCGGGTGCCGTGGTCGAGCCGCCCTTCGGGGCCTGCCGCCAGATCATTCAGCGTTACGCCGAGGGTGGCCGGCGCCGTAGCCAAGGCCTTCAAGACGTAGCCCGTCATCTCGGGCGAGCCGTAGACGGCGACGCTGCCCGGCCACGGAACTTGCGTCGCCGCCACGTATCCCGATGCCGGCGGCTCGTCGCCGCGCAACAGCGGCAGGTCGATGAACTCGACCAGCGGCTGCCCGGTGATCACCTGCGCGCCGGGCCGTGCGGGACGCTCGACACCGGTGCCGGCGCCGTAGATCTCCGGATCGACGCTGCGCGCCTCGACCTCGCGCGCCCCGTGCTCGCCGATCTCGACGACGCGCAGCAGGCGCTCGTCGCCGTCGTGCGCAATGCGCACCACATCCGCCGGCTCGAGCGCCAACAGGCTCGGCGGCAGCGCGAAGGCTGCCCGCTCGCGCGCCGCCCAGGCTTCGAACAGCCACGTCTCGGCGATGGCTCGGCCTGCTGTCCTTCCAGCACCAGCGGCAGGTCGGCTTGGCTGACGCGGCCGCTGGCGCCGGTGATGCGCCGCGCTTCGGCAACTGCCTGCGCGTAGTCGCCGGACGCGGAGATGAAGCGCACCTTGGCCGAGGCCGGCAGCTCGGTCTCCTGCCCACGCGTTAGCGCCAGAAGCGCGCTGTCGGCGCGCGTCTCGACCAGGTCGCCCATGACAAGGTCGGCCGCTGCCGGCTCGACGCCGCGATGGCGGAAGACGATCTCCCCGCCGCTCTCCACCGCATCGAAGAAGAAGGCCAGCTCCAAGGGCTCGAGCGCATCGCGCGCCGCCATCACGCGGTCGACGACGTAGCCCGGCACCGTGCCGTTGAGCGCACCGGCGTCATGCGCGGCAAATCCGTAGTCGTCGAGCAGCCGCGCCACCGTCTCGGCCAGCGGCACATTGGCGAAGCGCCCGGTCAGCCAGTGCCCGAGGCGCCAGTTGTCGCCGTCGCCCCACACGTCGGTGTCGAACGGAAAGGCCGGATAGGGGCGCGCGTCCCAGGTGTAGACGTGCACATGATCGAGGTCGACCATGCGCCCGCCGTACACCTCCGATACCGGGTTGGCGGCGGCGAGATAGCCGTCCGCGTCCGGGTCGAGCCCCTCGATGACGGCGCGCAGGAAGCGGCGCTGCATGAAGTCGTCGCGCGTGCCCTTGGAGAAGTACGGCAGCGCCGTCTCCGAGCTCTTCGGGTCGACGAACACGTTCGGCTGGTTGGCGCCCTTGTCGACGGCCGGGCAGCCGACCTCCATCAGCCAGAACGGCTTCGATTGCGGCACCCAGGCGGTGGGCGTGCCGGACTCGATCCCGCCGGGGCGATCGTAGTGCGCGTTCAGCCACCACGACTTTATATCCTTGTAGCGGAACACCCACGCCTTGCCGGCGCCGTCGGTGATCGGCGTGCGCTCCTGGCCCGCGCGATCCTCGGCGGAAGCGTAGTACCAGTCGAAGCCCTCGCCGCCGCGCAGGTTGCCGGTGAGGTACGGCAGCTCATAGATCGCGCGCACCCCCTCCTGATAGTCGAGGTGCTCGCGCCCGTCGCGCCAGTCGGCCAGCGGCCAGTAGACGTCGATGCCGATGGCGTCGATGGACGATGACGACCATAAAGGATCAAGATGGAAGTAGACGTCGCCCGATGCATCCGCCGGCTGATGCCCGAAGTACTCCGACCAGTCGGCGGCGTACCCCGCGAGCGTCACGCTGGGGATAACTTTCCTAAAAGCGCCAGTCGAGACGCCCCGTCGCTGGGTACTCAGCGACGTCCTCATGTTTATCAACAGCATAAATTGAACCCAACACTCGAAGTGATACCGGCGCCCAATTACCTTGACGAATTGATTTGCTCCGCAGGGTATTGCCGCTCACTTCAATTAGCCCCGCACGAAGTTCAATCTCGCCATTGTCAAGGGCAGCTATCATGCGGATCGCGGCATCCTCGCTGGATGACCTATGTCGCAAGCTCTATCCCAAGCTCCTAAAAGGCGGGGACATCGTTACGTCGAGCCGTGGCGTGTCACGAGAGCGCTCAGGCGTCTTGTTGGAGCTTGACCGACCGCTTGCAAGGTTGAGCAGAACGGAGACACGAGGCAAGCCATTCAGCTGCCTCGGCGAGCTGCTCTGGTATCTCTCGGCGGACAATCGTCTCGACTTCATCCGCCATTACATTGAGCGCTACTGAGCTGCTGCCGGTTCCACGGACACATGGTTTAGGTGTCATGATGGAACTGGAGGTGGCGAATGGGACGACGGAGTTTCAGCCGGGAGTTCAAGCTCGAGGCGGTGAGGTTGGTGCGAGAGCGTG
>NZ_WBUE01000043.1 GCF_009026145.1 Hyphomicrobium sp. | reverse complement strand
CCGGCTTCCTGCTCACGCAGCACCGCGATGATCTGCTCTTCCGTGAACCTCGACTTGCGCATCATCCGCCTCCTCTGGAGTAGCGGACTCTACCCAAAGCTGGAGGAGATCGCGGGTCTCAGGTCACCACTGGTGCCTCAATATTCGCCGAGTTTATGGCCACAATCGGCGGGCGCACAGAAACAGCTATTGAGATACTGAAGAGCGCGCTTCCATTTAGCGCTCATAATCCGGCGCCCTGGGGGCAGCTTGCCCGGTTTTTGGCGGAAGAGGAGTGGTCGTCAGCGGTTGCGGCGGCCATTCGGAGCGCAGAGATTCAGGCCAGCGCCCAATCTGCAACTATCCTTTCGCAACTGCTTGCTAGCGCGGAAACAGAAGAAGAATTTCGGCGCGCCGCCAAGTTGTCGATTAATTCGAATGTGCGGGATGAGCGATGGCTAGGTTATCTCGGCGTTGCGTTATCTATGCACAAAGGCGGATCAGGTAAGGGGGTAGCCTTTTTCGATCTGCTCAATTACCGCGGGCGACGCTCTGCATTCTTAGCAAACTTGAAGGCAAAGATAGTAGCAGCTGAAGGAGGCGACGAGGCCCTTGAAGCGGCAATTGCCATCTGCAACGAGGCAATTGTACAGATTGAGGACAATGTCTTCTCCAGAATGCAGATGATCGAATATGTGATGGCGACCGGGCGCGCTGATGCTCGTGACGATGCACTGCGCTTGCTTGCGCAGCGGGAGCAGATATTTGGCGTTGACGAGCATTCAAAGCGGCTTCGCGCGAAAATAGAGGACCCATCGATTGATTGGAGGTCTGAAGTAGCTAAGCCCAAGGCGCCTACGCCACGCTCAACAGCCGGGGACGCCGAACGAGAGAGGTTTAACGTGATGAGTAGAACCCGAAAGAGGCTGCAGAGAGGAGGGGCAGCGGAACTGCAGTTGCCACGCGAAATTCGGCTGGGTGGGGAGTTAAAGAGGCTTGAGTTCTCACTTGTCGCTGGCGGGCAACAGCCGGATTTGGCGATAAAGCGTTTAGGGCAAATTCTGTCTGAGAATCCGACGTTTGCATACGCAGAGCTTCTCGCCGAACGACATAAATTGTGGTCGCGTGAGAGCCGGACGTTACCGTCATTTGCGAGTTATTTTGAACGCGCCTTATCTGAGAGGGACGTTATCCTATTGCAGCGTCTCACAGTTTCGTACCCAAAACTTGAGGCTATGTGCATTATTGCACGCGTTGCCTTTGGAGACGAAAGCGCATTCGATCAAGTATCAGACGCGCTGCGCGCAGTTAAAGTGGATCCTTCTCCTGAATGCAAAACTCTTCGCCTAGGTTTGGAATCAATCCTGCCAGATAATGCAGTCCGCGAGCCAGCGTCTGAGGTGTCCGCAATTAGAGCGAATACGGCGTTGGTCAGGATGATTTTGTCAGCTGCTAACGAAGTCTCTGCTGTTAATTGAAGGCGTACCGTGATTGGCCCATCTGGACTTCCTTCGAAGACAAAAAAGGGCCGGACCTCGGGGGGAAAGGTCCGGCCCGACTGGCGCGAGGGTGGGAGCGCTCAGTCAATATCGGGGGGTCGTGCAGTATGCCTAGGTCAAGTATTCCCTTGTTGGTTCGCCGGAGGTCCCCGCGACCTCCGGCGCCGCAGGCGCTCGCCGGTAATGGCTAGTGGCGAGAGGCCTGCGAAGCGATGATGCCGAGCATCAGCGCCGCGGCGCCGATGGCGATGTACTTGCCGGTCTTGTCCTTCTTCTTGTGGTGGCGGGCGTAGTAGCGGTCGCGGCCGCCGCGGTAGCCGTCGTGGCGGTCGTAGCCGCGCGAATAGTGGTCGCCGCGGTAGCCGTAGTCGCGCTCGTGGGCGCTGGCGGCGGTGGTCACGGTGCCGAGGCTCGCCGCGGCGAGCGCGACGGCCGTGGTGATCGAGGTCAGCTTACGCGAAATGGTCATCTGTCTTCCCCTTGCCCGGTGTTTCGGCGTGTCCTGCTGCCGGTTGCCTCGCCGGCGATGAGGGGCATTCAATACTTCTCGGCCTGAACCCGTTCTGAAGGCTTCGTGCAGCTTCCGTTCATGTTGAAAAATGCCGTTTGCGGGTCCGCTGCATGCGGCATTCGGGCGCCTATCCCCCGTTGAAGGGGCGCCCGGTGCATGTTAGAGAACCGGCGCACTTTCAGGGGAGCCGCAGCCACGACGCTGCCGGCTGCCGGTTGTGCGAGCGAATTTCCTCAAAGCGGGGGAGGGTGCGGGCAGGCCAAACTCAGGCCAAACTGGCCCGAGGCCCCCGTCATGGCCGCCGGCGAGAGCGTTTGACGTGGCAACGGACAATCAGATGACGTCGGGTGTGACTGGGGGCGTTTCCGGGGGCGTTTCTGGGGGCGTTTCTGGGCGTTACGCCTCGGCGCTTTTCGAGTTGGCGCGCGAGCAGAACGAGCTCGATGCCGTCGAGCGCGATCTCGGCAAGTTCCAGGCGATGCTGGATCAAAGCTCCGACCTCAAGCGCCTGGTGAACAGCCCGGCCTTCGCCGCCGAGGATCAGCAGCGGGCGCTGAAGGCGGTCATGGACTGGGCATCGGTCGGCGCCACGACCAGCAATTTCCTCGGCGTAGTGGCGCGCAACCGGCGCCTGTTCGCCGCCGAGGACATGATCAAGAGTTTCCGCCAGCAGCTCGCCCTTCACCGCGGCGAGATGGCGGCGGAAGTGCAGTCGGCGATGCCGCTCAGCGATGCGCAGCTCGCCGCTCTCAAGGACAAGCTCAAGGCGTCCTACGGCAAGGACGTGCGGCTCGACGCCAAGGTCGATCCCTCGCTGCTCGGTGGCCTGGTGGTCAAGGTCGGCAGCCGCATGTTCGATTCCTCGCTGCGGACGAAACTGATGAACCTGAAAGTCGTGCTGAAGGGAACCGGCTGATCGGGAAGACGGGCCGCGGGCAATCCTGCGGCCGTTTTTGCGATGGGCTGGCCGGCGCCGCGGGCGCCAGCACGAGGCAAGAAGCGCTGTAAGGGAAGAGGCAAGTATGGACATCCGGGCCGCAGAGATCTCCTCGATCCTCAAGGACCAGATCAAGAATTTCGGCAAGGAAGCCGAGGTCTCAGAAATCGGCCAGGTGCTGTCGGTGGGTGACGGCATCGCCCGCGTCTACGGGCTCGACAACGTCCAGGCGGGCGAGATGGTCGAGTTCCCCGGCGGCATCCGCGGCATGGCCTTGAACCTCGAAGCCGACAACGTCGGCGTCGTCATCTTCGGCGATGACCGCGGCATCAAGGAAGGCGACACCGTCAAGCGCACCGGCGCCATCGTCGAGGTCCCGGTCGGCAAGGGCCTGCTCGGCCGCGTCGTCGACGCGCTCGGCAATCCGATCGATGGCAAGGGCCCGATCAAGGGCGACAAGAAGATGCGCGTCGACGTGAAGGCGCCGGGCATCCTGCCGCGCAAGTCGGTGCACGAGCCGATGGCCACCGGCCTCAAGGCGGTGGACGCGCTCATCCCCATCGGCCGCGGCCAGCGCGAGCTGATCATCGGCGACCGCCAGACGGGCAAGACGGCGATCATCCTCGACACCATCCTCAACCAGAAGTCGATCAACGCCGGCGGCGACGAGAAGACCAAGCTGTACTGCGTCTACGTCGCGGTCGGCCAGAAGCGCTCCACCGTCGCCCAGTTCGTCAAGGTTCTCGAGGAGCAGGGTGCGCTGGAGTATTCGATCGTCGTCGCCGCGACGGCATCCGAGCCCGCGCCGCTGCAGTACCTCGCCCCGTTCACCGGCTGCACCATGGGCGAATACTTCCGCGACAACGGCATGCACGCCGTGATCGCCTATGACGACCTCTCCAAACAGGCCGTCGCCTACCGCCAGATGTCGCTGCTGCTGCGCCGCCCACCCGGCCGCGAAGCCTATCCCGGCGACGTGTTCTACCTCCACTCGCGTCTGCTCGAGCGCGCCGCCAAGCTCAACGACGAGCACGGCGCCGGCTCGCTCACCGCGCTCCCCGTCATCGAGACGCAGGCCAACGACGTGTCGGCCTACATCCCGACCAACGTAATCTCCATCACCGACGGCCAGATCTTCCTCGAGACCGACCTCTTCTATCAGGGCATCCGTCCGGCGGTGAACGTCGGCCTGTCCGTGTCGCGCGTCGGCTCCTCGGCGCAGACCAAGGCGATGAAGCAGGTGGCCGGCAAGATCAAGGGCGAGCTGGCGCAGTACCGCGAAATGGCCGCCTTCGCCCAGTTCGGCTCCGACCTCGACGCGGCGACGCAGAGGATGCTCGCCCGCGGCGCGCGCCTCACCGAGCTCTTGAAGCAGCCGCAGTTCTCGCCGCTGAAGATGGAAGAGCAGGTCTGCGTGATCTTCGCCGGCACGCGCGGCTACCTCGACGCCATTCCCGTCGGCGCGGTGAACAAGTTCGAGCAGGACCTGTTGCGCCTGCTGCGCACCGACGGCCAGGACATCCTCGATGCCATCCGCACCGAGAAGGCGCTGTCGGAGGCGACGGAGAAGAAGCTGGTCGCCTTCATCGACAAGTTCGCCAAGGGCTTCACAGCTTAAGCTCCTTCTCCCCGCGCGCGGGGAGAAGGTCGGGATAGGGGGCAGAGGCTGGCGCTGCAGATTATGGCTGCCCCTCACCCCAACCCTCTCCCCACCGGTGGGGAGAGGGGGAAGTGGTCGGAAAGTAGGACGACGGCGCGATGCCAAGTTTGAAAGACCTCAGAAACCGCATCACCTCGGTGAAGGCGACGCGCAAGATCACCAAGGCGATGCAGATGGTCGCCGCGGCGAAGCTGCGCCGTGCGCAGGAGGTGGCCACTGCGGCCCGTCCCTACGCCGATCGCATGGACCAGATGATCGCCAGCCTCGGCTCGCGCATCACCGACAAGAGCGCGGCGCCGCTGATTGCCGGCACCGGGCGCGATGACGTGCACCTCTTGATCGTGATGACCGGCGAGCGCGGCCTCGCCGGCGGCTTCAACTCCAACATCGCCAAGCTCGCTCGCCAGGACGCACAGCGGCTGCTCGCACAGGGCAAGACCGTGAAGATGCTGATGGTGGGGCGCAAGGGCGCCGAGGCGCTGAGGCGCGAATTCGGCAAATACTACATCGACCGCATCGATCTGCGCGCCGTACGCCAGATCGCTTTCGCCAATGCCGATGAAATCGCCCAGAAGGTCTTGAATCTCTACGAGAGCGGCGGATTTGACGTGGCGACGCTCTACTTCGCCGAGTTCAAGTCCGTAATCAAACAGCAGCCGGTCGCGCTGCAGCTGATTCCGGCCAAGCTGCCCGCGGTCAAGCGGGCGGCCGGCGGCGCCGAGGCCATCCACGAGTACGAGCCGAGCGAGGAAGAGGTCCTCGGCGATCTCGTCACGCTCAACATCTCGACGCAGATCTTCCGCGGGCTCCTGGAGAACGTCGCTTCCTTCTACGGCGCGCAGATGAGCGCCATGGATTCGGCGACGCGCAACGCCGGCGAGATGATCGACAAGCTGACGCTGAAGTACAACCGCACGCGTCAGGCGATGATCACCAAGGAACTGATTGAAATCATCTCCGGCGCCGAGGCGCTGTGAGCACGCACACCGACAGGCACGAGGAACGCAAGATGGCAAATAAAGTTGGTCGCATTCGCCAGGTCACGGGCGCCGTCGTCGACGTGCAGTTCGACGATCACCTGCCGGCAATTCTCAACGCTCTTGAGACGACGAACCAGGGCAACCGGCTGGTGCTCGAGGTTGCCCAGCACCTCGGCGAAAACACCGTGCGCACCATCGCCATGGATAGCTCCGAAGGCCTCGTGCGCGGCCAGGAAGTTCGCGACACCGGCGGTCCGATCACCGTGCCGGTCGGCGACGAGACGCTCGGACGCATCATCAACGTCATCGGCGAGCCGGTCGACGAGGCTGGTCCCGTCAAGACGAGCGAGAGGCGGCCGATCCACTCGCCGGCCCCGGCGTTCGCCGACCAGTCATCCGAAGCGCAGATCCTCGTCACCGGCATCAAGGTCGTCGATCTTCTCGCGCCCTACGCCAAGGGCGGCAAGATCGGCCTGTTCGGCGGCGCCGGCGTCGGCAAGACCGTGCTGATCATGGAATTGATCAACAACGTCGCCAAGGCGCACGGCGGCTACTCGGTGTTCGCCGGCGTCGGCGAGCGCACGCGCGAGGGCAACGACCTCTATCACGAGATGATCGAGTCGAACGTCAACCTCGACCCGAAGGAGAACAATGGCTCGACCAAGGGCTCCAAGTGCGCCCTGGTGTACGGCCAGATGAACGAGCCGCCGGGCGCCCGCATGCGCGTCGCGCTCTCCGGCCTCACCGTCGCCGAATACTTCCGCGACCAGGGCCAGGACGTGCTGTTCTTCATCGACAACATCTTCCGCTTCACGCAGGCGGGCTCCGAGGTGTCGGCGCTGCTCGGGCGCATTCCCTCGGCGGTCGGCTATCAGCCAACTCTCGCCACCGACATGGGCGCCCTGCAGGAGCGCATCACCACGACGCAGAAGGGGTCGATCACCTCGGTGCAGGCCATCTACGTGCCGGCCGACGACTTGACCGACCCGGCGCCGGCAACGTCGTTCGCGCACTTGGATGCGACGACCGTGCTGTCGCGCGCCATCTCCGAGAAGGGCATCTACCCGGCCGTCGACCCGCTCGATTCCACCTCGCGCATGCTCGATCCGCGCATCGTCGGCGAGGAGCACTACCAGGTCGCCCGCCAGGTGCAGCAGATCCTGCAGCGCTACAAGGCCCTGCAGGACATCATCGCCATTCTCGGCATGGACGAGCTTTCTGAGGACGACAAGCTTATCGTCGCCCGCGCGCGCAAGATCGAGCGCTTCCTGTCGCAGCCATTCCACGTCGCCGAGGTGTTCACCGGCTCGCCTGGCAAGCTCGTTTCCCTCGCCGACACGATCAAGGGCTTCAAGGGCCTGTGCAACGGCGAGTACGACCATCTGCCCGAACAGGCGTTCTACATGGTTGGCACCATCGAGGAGGCCAAAGCCAAGGCCGAGAAGCTCGCCGAGGCCGCCTGACACTGAACCGGGCCTTCCGGCCCCGCGACGAGGAAACCGTCATGGCTTTGGACGTACCGGGCGCGACGCATGGCTTCGGCTCCTGCTGCGCTGAGCTCAGGGACGCGATGAGCGGCGAGGAGTTCGAGCCTCTGCTCACCGTCGGCGAGGACGGCGTGCTCTACATGTCGGTCGGGCTCATCGACCTCGAGGACGAGGAGCCGGGCATGGTCGATCACCCGCTGTTTTTCTGTCCCTTCTGCGGGACGAAGCTGCAGAGCGTCGAGGAAGTGCGCGCCAAGACCGGCGGCGACGACGGCGCCGACGACTGACAGGACGAGACAAGACGATGGCGACATTCAATTTCGAGCTGGTGACACCCGAGCGGCTGGTGCTCTCGGGCGAGGCACAACAGGTCGTCGTTCCCGGCGCCGAGGGCGACTTTGCCGTGCTTGCCGGGCACGCGCCGTTCATCTCGACGCTGCGTCCCGGCATCCTCGACGTGACGCTGCCGCAGGGGCGCCAGCAGCTGCTCGTCAAGAAGGGCGTCGCCGAAGCGGATCCGACGCGCCTCACGGTCTTGGCGCAGACGGCGGTGCCGCTGGAGGAGCTGCAGGGCGCCAGGCTGGCAAGCGAGCTGCAGCTTGCCGAGGCGCAGGTCGCCGAAGCCAAGGACGATCAATCGCGGATGATGGCGGACACGCTGCTCGACGTGCTGAAGCGCCTGCAGCTCAAGGCGGCTTGATTCGCGGCGCCCGCAGTCGAGAAACTGTCATCCTCGGCTTTATGCCGAGGATCCACCGCGCAACTCGCGCGTTGCCTTCGGAGCAAGCTGAAAGTTGGGTCCTCGGGACAAGCCCGAGGATGACACCGTTGGACGGGTGCTATTCGGCGGCGATTTGCGAAAGTGAGCGGCGCGCCAAACGGGCGAACTCCTGCGCCACCTCCTCGTATACGAGACGCCGGAAATCCACGGCGAGGCTCGGCACATCGGCAAGCGGGACCCAGCGCCAGGCATCGAACTCCGGCTTCGTTGCGCCCTTGGGGCCGATGTCGATCTCGCTGTCGTCGCCTTCGAAGCGCATCGCGTACCAGCGCAGCCGGTGACCGGCGTATCTGCCCTTGAGGGCGACGCCGAGCAGCTCAGGCGGTAGTTCGTACGTCAGCCAGCCGGGGATCTCGCCGATCAACACGGCGCTGCGCACGCCCGTCTCCTCCCACAGCTCGCGAAACGCCGCTTCGCGCGATGGCTCGCGCGGCTCGATGCCGCCCTGCGGCATCTGCCAGAAGGTGTCGCTGGCGAAGCTTCCGTGGCGGGCCCACTTCGGCCGGTGGCGACCGACCCAGACCAGTCCCTGCGCGTTGAACAGCACCACGCCCACGCACGGGCGTAGCGGCAGCGACATCGAGAGGTTTTCCGTCGGCGCGAGAGTGGGCATAGGTCGGAGGTTATTAACAGTTTATCAACATCGAATCACAGCCAAGTGTAAGGCGGAAAACCAAGCCATTCTATGTCGTTATTTGTCTAAAATTACGCCGCATGGTGACTGTTGCATCAGCGCCCCGGCCGCGCGTAGGGAGCAAACGCCTCGACGACCTGCAGATACACGTCATGCTTGAACGGCACGATGAGGTCGGCCACCTCGGGCAGCGGCACCCAGCGCCAGTCGGTGAACTCCGGCTTGTGGCCGGCAGCCGGCGTGATGTCGATCTCGCTGTCGGCGCCGAGGAAGCGCACGGCGAACCACTTCTGCGCCTGCCCCCGGTAGCGCCCGCCCCACGCCTTGCCGTGAAGGTCGGGCGGCAGGTCGTAGCGCAGCCAGTCGCTGGTCTCACCGAGGATCCTGACCGTGCGGATACCGGTTTCCTCGATGAGCTCGCGCAGCGCGGCATCGGCTGGACTTTCACCCTCGTCGATGCCGCCTTGCGGCATCTGCCACCAGGCGCCGCGCCCCTCCTCTTCGCCCGGGCTGTCGGCGCGCCGTCCGATCCAGACGAGCCCGGCAGGATTGATCACGGTGATGCCGACGCAGGGACGGTAACCAGGGAGGGGGGAAGCGCTGTTCATGGGGCGATCCGGTCGGCGCGGCGCGGGAAACGAAGATGGGCGCCGCTTGGGGCGCCCATCTATAGCTCTTGCCGAAAAGGAAGTTCTAGGCCGATGAGTGCTAGTTCTTCGCCTTGTCCTTGCTCTCGGCGCTGGGCTGCGGCTGGGCGGGGACCGGAACGGCGCCGGCCGTCTTGGCGTCGGTGGCCGTCCCGCGCAGGAACGACAGCGCGTACTGCAGCTGCGCATCCTTCTCCGGCTCCTTGGGAACGTAGGCCGACGACCCTGAGGTCTCCTTGACCTCCTTGCCGTCCTCGCCGTTACCGTTCTCCGGATTGCGCAAATGGCCGCGCAGGCTCGCCTCGCCGCGCGCCGCCTCGGCGGCAGTCGCCTTCTTCTTCAGCTCCTCGGGCAGCTCCTGCTCGACGATGATATCGGGATCGATGCCCTTGGCCTGGATCGAGCGGTTCGACGGCGTGTAGTAGCGCGCCGTCGTCAACCGGATGGCGCCGTTGGCCCCGAGCGGAATGATCGTCTGCACCGATCCCTTGCCGAACGAGCGCGTGCCGATGACGGTGGCGCGCTTGTGGTCCTGCAGGGCGCCGGCGACGATCTCGGAGGCCGAGGCGGAGCCGCCGTTGATCAGCACGACGACCTTCTTGCCGTCCGTGAGATCGCCCGGATGCGCCTGGGCGCGCTGCGTTTCCTCGTTGTTCCGGCCCTTGGTCAACACGACGGCCCCGCGCTCCAGGAAGTCATCGGAGACGGCGATCGCCTGATCGAGCAGGCCGCCCGGGTTATTGCGCAGGTCGATGATGTAGCCTTTGAGGTCCTTGCCGAGCGTCTTCTTCGCGTTCTCGATCGCTTTCACGAGGTTGGCGTGCGTCTGCTCGTTGAAGGTGGTGATCTTGATGTAGGCGACGTCCTTCTCGTCGTGGGCCTTGACCGCGTTGATGCGGATGATGTCGCGCGTCACCTTCACGTCGAATGGATCCTCGACCCCCTTGCGGACGATGGTGAGGCTGATGGGCGTGTTGACCGGGCCGCGCATCTTTTCGACTGCCTGCTCGAGCGTCAGGCCGACGATCTGCTCGCCGTCGAGATGCGTGATGAGATCGTTGGCCTGCAGTCCGGCCTTGGAGGCAGGCGTATCGTCGATGGGGGCGACCACCTTCACCACCCCGTTCTCCATCGTGACCTCGATGCCGAGGCCACCGAATTCGCCGCGCGTCTGCACCTGCATATCGCGGTAGTTCTTGGGGCTGAGGTAGGAGGAATGGGGGTCGAGGGCCGAAAGCATGCCGTTAATGGCCGACTCGATCAGCATTGTGTCGTCAGGCTTCTCGACGTAGTCGGAGCGGACGCGCTCCAGCACGTCGCCGAACAGATCCAGCTGCCGGTAGAGCTCCGAGTTTTCCGAGGTTGCCGAATACGTGCGCGTGACGTTCAGCAGCGTGGTGGCGCCGGCGAGGCCGGTCATCAACAGGAACGTCCAGAATGCGAATTCTGTCTTGCGCATTATCCTTGCACCTTTCGATGCCCCGCCACCCACCATGGGTCGGGGTCTACGGGCCGTCCATCCTTACGGAACTCCACATATAGGACGGGGGCGCTGTTTGCGGCAGCGGGTTGGGACTGTTGTGACCAACCACTCATGGTTCCGACCGGTTCGGCGGCGAGAACAAATTGGCCAGGTTGGACATCGATCTGAGAGAGGCCCGCGAGCAACACATGATAACCGCCGCCAGCATTGATTATCAAGAGTTGGCCATAGCTACGAAATTCCCCAGCGTAAACGATCCAACCATCGCAAGGTGACGTGACTTGGGCGCCTTGACGCGTTTCGAGCACAATGCCCTTCGACTGGCCGCCGAACTGCGTCTTTTCGCCAAAGCCGAGTACCTGGCGGCCCTGTGCCGGCATGGGGAGGCGGCCGGCGGCGTCGGAAAAGGCGATCTCAGGCTTAATGCGGCCAGGACTGCCCAGCATCGCGCCGGGACTGAGCACGACGACATCGATACCCTTGGAGGTTGCGGGCGGGACGAGCGCGTCGGGTGGCGGCGCTTTCTGATTCGCCGGCAATGCCGCCGGGGAGTTCGGCGGAATGGGCGCAGATGAATTCGGTGTAATGTTCGCGGCCGCCGCCTGCTTGCGCTGCTCCTCGTAGGCGCCGAGGCCAGTGTTGTTCTTCACGGCCTGGTCGAGCTGTGTGATCAGCTCGTTGAGGTCATTGACGTTACGCGAGATATCGGCCGCTGCCGCACGCATACGCTGCAGCTCCGACTGGCGCTCCTCGAGCGTAACCCGCTTTTCCTCCATCAGTCCGGAAAGGCGGGTGCGGGCATCGTTGAGCCGCGTCATCTCGTTACGCAGCTGATCGCCCTGCGTGCGGATCTCCGTCATCACGCGGATGAGCTCGTTGAGGCGGGCCGTCAGCGCCTTCGCCTGGTTGCCGAGCTCGGGGAAGGCGGCGGACAGCAGCATGGCGCTGCGCACCATTTCCAGGGCGTCCTCGCGCTGCGTGATCAGCACCGGCGGGGGGTTGCGCCCCATGCGCTGCAGGGCGGACAGGAGCTTGGCGATCTGGTCATGGCGCTGATTGAGCGATCCCTTGAGGATGCGCTGCTGCTCCTCCAGCTCGCCGATGCGCGTCTCGATGCTGGTGAGCTGCGCCTCGCTCTTTTTGATGAGATCGGCGGTCTCGACCAGGCGCGTATTCAGGCGCTCGCGCTCGGCCGCCAAGCCCTCCACGTCGCTTTGCAGCGACTTCGTCTTCTTCTCAACGTCTTGCAGCTCGTTGCGCTTGCTCTCGAGCTTCTTCTTGGCGTCGTCGGCATTGGAGGGGGTTTGGGCGAACACCCAGGCGGACGGCGCGAGGACAAGCATGGCAACGCCGGCGAGAGCGCCGGCGAACAGGTAGGGTCTTGAAAACGTTATCAGTCGAGCCCGATCCAACGGCCATGTCCCCCTTGGTGCCGGCTGGCGATCCACCAGAGGCTGCAATTGCGGCAATTATGGCGCGCCGGCGATTGCCAAGGCGTTGCCTGGACACGTCGAGGATGTCTCTCTCGCCCTTGCAGGAGATACGGTTTGCCGACTGGTGTCCAAGGCCTTAAGGATGGCCGGGAACGGAGATCGAACGATTATGGAGACGGTTCTCTACCATCTCACCACGCTGGCCGTCGCCGCGGTGGTGGTGGTGCTCTTTTTGGGGCTGTGGAACTTGTCGCGCGGCAAGAGCCCGAACACCAGTCAGAAGCTGATGCGCTGGCGCGTCGGTCTGCAGGCTCTGGCCATCGTCATCATCCTGCTCTTCGTGCTCGTCCATAACTATTCGTGACGGGGGGCGTGCGGCTGCCGGCGTCTGCCGGTTTGCGCTATGTTGAATCGGGCTTTCACTGGAACTTCGGCGCATGGTCGTACTCAGCAAGATCTACACGCGCACGGGCGACAAGGGCACCACCGCGCTCGGCAGCGGCGAGCGGGTGGCCAAGCACGCGTTGCGCATTGCCGCCTACGGCACGGTCGATGAAACCAACGCCAGCATCGGCATGGCGCGCGTGCATCTCGGTTCCGGCCATCCTGGGCTCGATGCCAAGCTCGCCCGTATCCAGAACGATCTCTTCGACCTCGGCGCCGACCTGTGCGTCCCCGACCGCGGCCAGAAGCTCGAGTACGAGCCCTTGCGCATGACCGACGGCCAGGTGAAGCGGCTCGAGGACGAGATCGACGAGATGAACGCAGAGCTGCGCCCGTTGCGATCGTTCGTGTTGCCGGGCGGATCGCCTGCGGCCGCGGCGCTGCACATGGCGCGCACCATCTCGCGGCGCGCCGAGCGGCTGATGGTCGAGCTGGCGGCCGACCCGAACGAGCCGGTGGGTGCTGCGGCGCTGCAATATATCAATCGCCTGTCAGATTTCCTTTTTGTCGCCAGCCGCTACGTTAATGATCGCGGCAAGAGCGATGTCCTTTGGGTCCCCGGCCAGAATCGCTAGTTGGCTCCTCAAACTCTGCAGGCGCACCTTGTTCATCCCGCTGCGTGACGAAAACCACCTGAAATCCATCCCTTTTCAGTACGTTACGGTCGGCTTGATCGCCGCCAACGTGATCGTCTTCATCCTCGAGGTGAGCGGTCTCAGCAATGCTGCGGTCGCGAGCTTCGCCGTGACCCCGCGCGAGCTATTCGGCAATACGGTGCTCCTGGCCCCCAGCTCGTTTGGCGAGGACAGCCTGCCGATCGGCGAACAGGCGACGCTGCTCACCTACATGTTCTTCCATGCCGACGTCTTTCACCTGGTCGGTAACATGCTGTTTTTGTGGGTGTTTGGCGATAACGTCGAGGACGCCATGGGACATACGCGCTTCCTCGCATTCTATTTGGCGTGTGGCGTGTTCGCCGGCCTCTTCCACGCCTGGATGCTGCCTGACAGCGATTTGCCGCTGATCGGCGCCAGCGGCGCCGTCGCCGGCGTCATTGCCGCCTATTTGATGCTGCACCCGCGGGTTGGCGTATGGGTCTTGGCGTTCAAGGTCATTCCCCTGCGCATCACGGCCGGGCTGGCGCTCGGGGTGTGGATTGCCCTGCAGGTCGTCATGGTGGCCATGCCCGACGTCGGGCCGGTGGCGTGGTGGGCGCACATCGGCGGCCTAATTGCCGGCGCCGTCCTCATTTTATTCATGCGGCGCCCCGGCGTGCCGCTGTTCGACCGCGATGTCCGCCTGGCGTCGTAGGAACGGCTTTTTGCCTGCCGCGACAGCCTGTTCGGCCCGTGATCGGTTAATCGGCGCCCAATTGACTTGCATTCCGTGCGCCCGTAGGTTCTCATTTCGCACTTGCGAATAAACAAGAGAAGGCCTGCGACCGGGGACTTTCTCGCGCGGCGCAATGGGTCTTCGTCGCGCTGCACAACCGAACCTCGATGTCAGCAGACCGCCACACAGCGCTTGGAGAGCCGACGGCATGAAGATTCTGGTGCCGGTCAAAAGAGTTGTCGATTTCAACGTCAAAATCCGCGTCAAGCCCGACGGCTCTGGCATCGATCTCGCCAACGTCAAGATGTCGATAAACCCCTTCGACGAGATCGCCGTCGAAGAGGCGGTGCGCATCAAGGAGAAGAGTGGGGCCGCGGAGGTCGTTGCCGTTTCGATCGGGCCGACGAAGGCGCAGGAGATCATTCGCACCGCGCTCGCCATCGGCGCCGACCGCGGCATCCTCGTCGAGACACCGGACACGCCCATCGAGCCGCTGGCAGTGGCCAAGATCCTCAAAGGCGTCGTCGAGGCGGAAAAGCCCGACCTTGTCATCCTCGGCAAGCAGGCGATCGACGACGACTGCAACCAGACGGGCCAGATGCTCGCCGCACTGCTCGGCTGGCCGCAGGGCACGTTCGCTTCCAGGCTATCGCTCGAGAGCGGCAGCGCGATTGTCACGCGCGAGGTCGACGGCGGCCTCGAGACGGTGCGCCTCAAGACGCCGGCGGTGGTGACCACCGACTTGCGTCTCAACGAGCCGCGCTATCCTTCGCTGCCGAACATCATGAAGGCGAAGAAGAAGCCGCTCGACACCAAGAAGCCGGAAGACTTCCGCGTCGATATCGCGCCGCGCCTCAAGGTGTTGAAGATCTCCGAGCCGGCCAGCCGCAAGGCTGGCGTGCGCGTCGGTAGCGTCGCCGAGCTCGTACAGAAACTCAAAGCCGAAGCCGGGGTGCTGTGATGGCTATTCTTCTACTGGCCGAGCACACCAACGGCGCCCTGCAGGCTGCAACCGGCAAGGCGGTCGCGGCGGCCAAGCAGCTCGGTGGCGACATTCACCTCCTCGTTGCCGGCCACGACTGCAAGCCGGCGGCGGAAGCGGCGGCCAAGCTGTCCGGCGTCGGCAAGGTGCTGCTCGCCGATGCGCCGCATCTGGAGCACGGGCTCGCCGAGGAGACGGCGGCGCTCGTAGCGTCGCTAATGGGCGGCTACGACGTCTTCGTTGCGCCGGCGACGACGACGGGCAAGAACATCGCGCCACGCATCGCCGCGGCGCTCGACGTGATGCAGATCTCCGACATCACCAAAGTCATCTCCGCCGACACTTTCGAGCGGCCGATCTATGCCGGCAACGCCATCCAGACGGTGCAGTCGCCGGAGGCCAAGAAGGTCATCACGGTGCGCATTTCTGCCTTCCCGTCGGTGGCCGAGGACGGTGCGGCGTCCATCGAAAGCGTGGCGGCGCCGCCCGCCGTCGGTCTCTCCACCTTCGAGAAGGCGGAATTGACGAAGTCGGATCGCCCCGAGCTCGCCTCGGCGCGCATCATCATTTCCGGCGGACGCGGTCTGCAGTCCGGCGAAAACTTCAAGAAGCTGCTCGAGCCGGTGGCCGACGCCATGGGCGCCGCGGTCGGCGCCTCGCGCGCTGCCGTCGACGCGGGCTATGTGCCCAACGACATGCAGGTGGGTCAGACCGGCAAGGTTGTCGCCCCCGACCTCTACTTGGCGGTCGGCATCTCCGGCGCCATCCAGCACCTTGCCGGCATGAAGGACTCCAAGATCATCGTGGCGATCAACAAGGACGGCGAGGCACCCATTTTCCAGGTGGCCGACTATGGCCTCGTCGCCGACCTGTTTCAGGCGTTGCCGGAGCTTGAAGCCGAGCTGAAGAAGGCCGGACAATAGACGGAACAACAAGGTTCGGGGACAGAAGGACTGCGGACATGAACGTGGCGGTCAAATCGGCAGACAAGCCGAAAGGCGAGCACAAGACTCCACAAGTCATCAAGAAGGTCGGGGTCATCGGCGCTGGCCAGATGGGTACCGGTATTGCTCATGTCATTGCGCTCGGCGGTTACTCGGTGGCGCTCAACGACCTGAAGAAGGAGAAGGTCGACGAGTCGGTTCACACCATCGAGAGGTTCATGCGGCGCCAGGCCGAGAAAGGTCTCATCGCTGAGGACGAGGTGAAGCCGGCCTTGAAGCGCATCAGCTACGCGCCGACCTTCGACGCGTTCTCCGACTGCGACCTCGTCATCGAGGCGGCGACCGAGGACGAGGGCATCAAGCGCAAGATCTTCACCGAGATTTGTCCGAAGCTGAAGGATCGCGCCCTGCTGGCGACCAACACATCCTCGATCTCGATCACGCGTCTCGCCGCGACGACGGATCGGCCCGAGCACTTCATCGGCATGCACTTCATGAACCCGGTGCCGTTGATGGAACTGGTCGAGCTCATCCGGGGCATCGCCACCGACGACGACATGTTTGCGGTGACGCGCAAGTTCGTCGAGAGCCTCAACAAGACGGTGGCGGTGAGCGAGGACTTCCCCGCCTTCATCGTCAACCGCATCCTGCTGCCGATGATCAACGAGGCCGTGTACACCCTCTATGAGGGCGTTGGCACGGTGGAGGCTATCGACAAGGCGATGAGGCTGGGCGCGCACCATCCGATGGGGCCGCTGGAGCTTGCCGACTTCATCGGCCTCGATACGTGCCTGTCGGTGATGCAGGTGCTGTACGAGGGGCTCTCGGATTCCAAGTACCGGCCGTGCCCGCTGCTCGTGAAGTACGTCGAAGCCGGCTGGCTGGGCCGCAAGACGCAGCGCGGCTTCTACGATTACCGCGGCGACAAGCCGATCCCCACGCGCTGATGGCGCTCCAAAAGCTGAGACCGGCCAAAGCGGGTGGTGGCAGGTAACCCGCTCGGCCGGCCCCAACTCCCCGCGTTCTTCCTGGCAGAACCGATCGGCGTCAGCTTGCGCTCGGCGCTGCGCGGGTGGGACGCAGGATGATGGGCGCCGGGATGCAACGGCGCCCACTATGCTCGAGGTCAGTTCGGCTGCACGACGTTGTCGATGACGTGGATGACACCGTTCGACTGCAGCACGTTGGAGATGGTGATGCGGCCGGCGTGACCCGCGGGGTCATAGACGGCGAGATGCTTGTCGCTGACCTTCTTGATCCACAGCGACTGACCGTTGACGGTCTTCAGCTCGGCTTTGCCGCCCATCTTGTCGACCATGGCCCACAGCTCTTGCGCGGTGAGCTTCCCGGGCACGACGTGATAGGTGAGGATGCCGGTGAGCTTGCCCTTGTTCTCGGGCTTCAACAGCGTCGGCACGGTGCCTTCCGGGAGCTTCTCGAAGGCGCCGTTCGTCGGCGCGAACACGGTGAACGGACCCGGGCCCGACAGCGTGTCGACGAGGCCGGCAGCCTTCACCGCGGCGACGAGCGTGGTGTGATCCTGCGAGTTGACGGCGTTCTCGATGATGTTCTTCGACGGGTACATCTCGGCGCCGCCGACCATCACGGTCTTTTCCGCCAGCGCAGCACCGCAGGCGAATGCCAATGCAGCGGCGCCGATGACGAGCGTCGAGGACTTCTTGAAGAGCGAAATCATGGGTATTCCTCCGGTCTAGTTCAGCCCCTCCTAACGGGGCGACGGACTAGATACGGAGTGCTTTCGCGCCGGTTTCAGCCGGCTCGCTTTATTGCGTGGCCTGCAGCAGCTTGCCGCTCCACAGCACGGGGCCGGTCGGTGCGCCGGTGGGCGAGCCGCCGGGCGGCTCGAGGCTGACGGCGAGCGTTGCATCCTCGATGACGTTCGGTGCGTAGGAGGCGAGCGTTGGCCCGACGGTGACGGGCTGCGCCCCGATCAGGCCGAGCGAGCGCGGTGTCTTGAGCTCATCGTGGACGAGCCATAGCTCGTAGCTCTTGCCGGGCTCGGGCTTGGCGGCGACGGCGCGGATGGTCAGTTGCCGCTTGTCGAGGTCGACCGACACGAGGAAGGCGGGCGATTGCGCATCCTTCTGCAGCACCGCCACAAGCATCTTGTCCTCGGGCGCGGGTGAGAATTCGCGCACGCCGACGAACAGCGCCAGGGAGGCGGCGATGGCGGATGCCGCGATCGCTCCTGCCTGCCAGCGGCGCAGCCGGCGCTCGATGGCGATAACGTTGCCGCCGCCTTCGGCGATGCGCGCTTCGATCTTTTCCCACACGCCGGCTGGCGCTTCGCGCGGCGGGACGGTTTCGGCCAGCGGACCCAGGCGTCGCTCCCACGCCTCGATGGCCGCGGCGAGCGAGGCTTCGCTGCGCGCGCGCATGGCCACGGCGGCGCGTTCGGCGGCCGGGAGCGTGCCGAGCGCGTACTCGGCGGCAAGCATATCGATGTCTTCAGTTTCGCTCATGAACCGAGACACTTTCTGAGTTGCGCCAGGCTGCGGTGCAGCCACACCTTGATCGTTCCCACCGGGTGTCCGAAGCGCTGGGCGATCTCATCGCGGCTGAGGCCCGTGTAGTAGGCGAGCAGCACGATCTGGCGGCGCTCACCGTCCAATGCTTGCAGACATTCGTTGAGCCGCTGCAGCTCCTCGCTCTGCTGCGCGGCGTCGAGCGGATCGAGCCCCTCCGCAGGTACATCGAGCGCTTGAGGAGCATCCTCGATCGACAGCGGGGCACGACGGCGGACCTCGTCGATGGCGCGGTTGCGTGCAATCGTCGCCATCCACGCGATCGGCGAGGCCTTCGAAGCGTCGTAGCTTGCGGCCCGGTTCCAGATCCTGACGTAGACGTCCTGCAGCACATCCTCGGCTCGGTCCTTAGCTGGCAAGATACGCCAGACGACACCGAACAGTTTCGCCGAAGTCGCCGCATAAAGCGCTGAAAATGCGCTGCGATCCTGCTTGGCGACGCGCGCCAGCAGGGCGATGAGGTCGGCGGTCTGAAGCGGTCTCTGCATGAATGATGCTAGAGCCTCGGCTGCGGAACCACGGTGGTGAGAAAGGCAGTCAGATCGTCGGTGGCGTGATGGATGTACGCGGGCAACTCCTTCCACTTGCGCATCTGTTGCTGCGCCGGATGGTCCTGATAGTCGGAGTGCACGAGCACCGTCGTCATGCCGAGTGCGTGCGGCGACTCGAGATTATGAGGCATGTCCTCGAACATGGCCGCCTCGGCCGGCGCCACGCCGTGCCGATCGGTCATGCGCTTGAAAGCGTCGGGCGAGGGCTTGGCGACAAACTCGCAAGCAGCGATGTCGCAGATGTCCTCGATGAGATGCAGCACGCCCAGCTTTTCGGCGACGCGCTCGGCATGGCGGCGCGAGCCGTTGGTGAAGATGATGCGGCGCCCGGGCAGCGCGGCGAGCACGCCAGCCAGCTCCGGAGCCGCGTGCAGCGGCGTCAGATCGATATCGTGCACGAACTCGAGAAAAGCGTGCGGGTCGATCCTGTGCAGCTGAATGAGCCCCGAAAGCGTCGTCCCGTAATCGTGGTAGTAGCGCTTCTGCAGGTAGCGTGCGTGCTCCAGCGGCACGTCGAGGTGCTGGGCGATGAAGGCACCCATGCGGCGGTCGACCTCGGCGAACAGGTTGCACGTCGACGGGTAGAGCGTGTTGTCGAGGTCGAAGATCCATACGCGTGTATTTGCGAAGCCGCGCAGAGCCGGCGCCGCGCCGGGTCGGCGAAGCAAGGCGATCTGGCGGGCTGCGCTCATTCGCTGTGCGCCTTCGATCTGCGGCGTGCGCGACCGAGCAGCGTGCCGACGCCATGGGCGGTGAACAGCTCGAGCAGGACGCAGTGCGGTACGCGCCCGTCGATGATGACGACGGCCTCGACGCCGGCCTCTACCACCTCGATGCAGCCCTCGATCTTGGGAATCATGCCGCCCGAGATGACGCCGTCTTTGATGAGCTGGCGTGCCTCCTCGAGGGTGAGCTGGGTGATGAGGTTCTTGCTCTTGTCGAGCACGCCCTCGACGTCGGTGAGCAACAGGAGGCGCTTGGCCTTCATGCGCGCGGCGAGCGCCGAGGCGAACGTGTCGGCATTTATGTTGAGCGTCTCGCCCTCGCGGCTGATGCCGACCGGCGCGATGACGGGGATGAGATCGGAGTTCGAGATGACGTCGACGATGTGCGGGTTGACCTCGACGGGGTCGCCGACATAGCCGATGTCGACCGCCTTCATGAGGTTCGACTCGGGGTCGGCCATCTCGGTGATCTTCTTGGCGATCATCAGGTTGGCGTCTTTGCCGCTGATGCCGACGGCCTTGCCGCCCTGCCGGTTGATGGCCGAGACGATGTCCTTGTTGATGAGGCCGGACAGCACCATCTCGACCACCTCGACGGTGGGTTTGTCGGTGACACGCAGCCCATGCACAAAGTCGGAAGAGATCTGCAATTTCTTGAGCATGGCTGCGATCTGCGGACCGCCGCCGTGCACGACGATAGGATTGACGCCCGACTGCTTGAGGTAGACGACGTCCTGCGCAAAGGCGTCGGCGAGGGCGGCGTCGCCCATCGCGTGGCCGCCGAACTTGATGACCACCGTCTGCTCGTCGTAGCGGATGAGATGCGGCAGCGCTTCGGCCAGGATGCGCGCCTGCACGTGCGGGGAGGGCTCGAGCTCGGGAGCCGCGGTAACACCTTGCGGCGGCGTGATCGGCTTCATATTCCTGGCCTAGGCTTGCTCTTGCCGGCTACGGGCCGGGCTCCGACAATGTACGTCTGCACAACTGAAGGCCAGCTCTTATACCGCCGGAAGCCATGCCGCCAAGCCCCATGCCCTTAAGCTCAAGCGGTTAAGAGCCGTGACGCGGAGCCGCCAAAATGCAACGGATTTCCCCCACATTCGCCTGCTAGATAGGCGGGGTGAGTGCGCTATCCAACTCCGGCGTGCCCGACCCCTCGCTGGCATGCGCACTACCACTGTTTACCTCGGGGAAGCTCATCCATGATCGCCGACGGCTTGAGCCGCATCGCCATGTCATCCGGGCTCGCGGCATCGCTGTCGCGGGCGACCGACTATGCGCGTTCCCGCGGGCATGGCGAGGTGACGCTCGAGCACATGTTGCTGGCCCTGTGCGATGACCCCGAAGCGGTGCTGGTGCTGGCGGCGAGCAACGTCAACGTCGCCGAGTTGACCGGCGAGGTCGAAACCCAGCTCGCCGCATTGCCGACGCGTGCCCCTGGCCAAGAGGGCGAGCTCGTCGTGGCGAGCGACTTGCGGCGCATCCTCGAGGCGGCCGCCGCCGCGGCACGCGGTGGGCGCCGGCGCGAGATCAATGGTGCCATCGTGCTGGCGGCAATCGTCGGCGACGGCAAGAGCGCTGCCGCGCACGTGCTGAGCGCACTGGGGCTGACGTTCGAAGGCGCCATCCGGGCGCTGCAGAGCAAACCGGCGCAGGAGCCGGCACGCGCTTTGCCGGCGCCCGATGCCGAAGCCATCCTCGCTGGTGCGCGCGAACGCGTGCAGTCGCGTACCGGCTTGCCGGCGCGGCGGCTGCCGGCGCCGGGGGAGTCGGCGCACGCAGAGCCCGCGGCCGAGCCGGCGGCAAATTACGCCGAGGAAGAATACGCGCCGCCGGCTCAGGATCATGGCGCGGCACCGCCGGCGCCCGAACCTTTGCCGCCGCCAAGCGAGGAGCCGAGCTATCAGCCCGAGCCAGCGTACGAGCCGGCTGCAGCCCCTGACCACCATCACTACGTCGAGGGCGAGGCGCCGGCATACGAGCCGCCGCCCAGCCCAGACCATGGCTACGAGCCGGAACCGCCGCCAATGCCGGCCTCGGCGCCGTATCCGCCGCCGATACCTCCGCCGGGCCCCTATGATCGGTGGACACCGCCGCCGTCGCCGCGCGATGCTCCCGTG
>NZ_WBUE01000010.1 GCF_009026145.1 Hyphomicrobium sp. | reverse complement strand
TCGCTACCGCGAAACCTTCGCCTCCGAACGCATCCTCCGGAGGCGGTGGGGCGGCGCGGCCGCCGGCGGAGATACCGGGGCGCCTGCGCCCGGGAACATCTCGTCGGGCGATGCGTCTGGCTCGGAGGTGCGGGAAACGGTGTCGTCACCGGACGGCGCTGGCGCCGATTCCCCATTGCGCGAGGCGGCGGGGGGCGGGGCCATGCGGCGCGCACTGAATTTCGGCAGTGGCTGCGCCGGCTTGGCGGGCGCGGCGGCTTTGGCGCTTTCCTCTTCGGCTTTGGCGCGCGCCTCCTCTGCCGCCTTGCGCGCCTGCTCGGCCTCGGCGGCCCTCTTCGCTTGCTCGGACGCCTGGCGTTCGGCTTCGGCTTTGGCCGCGGCATCCTTCTTCTGGGCCGCCTGGGCCGCGTCGTCGGCACGCCCGCCGCCGCTCTTTTCGGCAAGAAGTGCGCGGCCGCGCACGGCCTTTGCGTCCTCCGGCCGGCCCATCTTGTCGTAGGCCACCGCCAGGCGCTCGCGCGAGGCGGCAACGCCCGGCTGTCCGGGGGTCTTTTCGCGGATGGCGAGCGCGCGCTGCAGCAGCGGCTCCGCCTCGGCATACTTGTTCTGCGCCTCGTAGAGGGAGGCCAAGGTGTCGAGCGCGTTGGCGACTTCCGGACTGTCGGCGCCCTTCTTCTCCGCCAGTGCCAAGGCACGCTGCGCCAGCGGCACCGCCTGCGCGTACTTGCCGGCCGCCTTCATCTGCGCGATCTGCCGATTAAGCGCCGCGATATCCGTTGCCGGACCTCTGCGGCGCAGCGCTCTTTTGCGCGCCGCGTCCTCCGCCTCGCCGTAGCTCTGCCACGGCGGCCAGCGCTCCTGGGCGCCGGCCACATCGTGCACAAGGATCGAGAACAGCGCGAGCAGCAGCAAGCTGCTCAATGATGCAATCGTCTGACGGGCAGGCACGGCAATAATTCCTCAAAAAGGCGGCAATCGACGCGCCGCATTACTCCCCGGCTGTGGCCCCCTTAGGGCGCCGTGTAGCGCCAGTAATCGCCCTTCGGCGACGACGTGCGCACGAGTGCCGGCAGCCGCTCATTGGGCGGGCGCAGGCCGCTCAGTATGAGCTTACCGATGTCCTGCAACAGATCGTTGTTCTCTGCGTAACCGGAATGGTTGAGGGCGAAGCTGTCGGTCGACGCCGCCGAGACATCGATGGTTTCGATGCCGGGCACGATGAGTGGGCCGGCCGCCGGCACATCGCCGGCCCGCGGGTTGCGCCAGAAATTGCGGGAAATGATCAGTGCCCGGTCGTTGGAGGCGGCGTACAGGGTCACGCCTTTGGCGATTCCCTCGATGCGCTGTGCAAGATTGGCGAAGTTGTCGGCATCGACGTCGGGTGCGGCGAAGATCACCTCGTTGATCGCCACCTCCTGCGGAGCCGCCGAGCGCATGTCCTTCAACACATCGAGCAGCGGCTGGTTGCCCATCGAGTGGGCGATGATACTCACCGACTTCGCCCCCGTCTGTTTGACGACGAGATCGAGGAACTGCCGCAGGTATGGCTCGGAGGCCGTCGCGCTCTCGCGGTCGTAGGTGTAGCTCGCCACCGCCCCACCCGATGGCCAGCTGTAGAGGAACGCCGCGCCGTCGAACTTGAGGTCATAGGCGATTTGCGCGGTGCGATAGACGGCGTGATCGAACGCGGTGTTGTAGCCGTGCACGAAGACGAGCGCGTGATCCTTGTAGCTCTTCGAGGCGGCGATGCGCTGGCGCGCCAGCGTCAGGAACTCGTCTTGTGGCAGCCTCTTGATCTCCTGCATGGTGAAATGCTTGGCGGGGTCCTCCGCCTCCTCGTAGATCGTCACGTCGAAATACGGGATCTTCACCACCCATGGCCGCTCGATGTTCGGTACCTCATGCGCCTTCGGCACCGTGACCATGGCGCGCCCCAGCTGCAGCCGCCGGCCGCGCTCGGAGTTGAAGTGCAGCCGCTTCGCGTCGGGCTGCTCCTCGCGGTCGGTGCCGAAGAACACCGGCACCACGTCCCACGCCGTCTGCTCGGCCATTGTCGCTACCGGCGGCGCCGCGCCGTCGGCAGGCTCGCCCTCGCCCAGTCGCTCGTCGCGCTTGACTTCCGCCGTGGACGGCGCGCGCGCGGTAGCCCTAGCGTCCTCTTCCGCCCGCCGCACCTCATCTTCGAGCGGCGATGAAAGTTGCGGCTTTCGCCCAACCTTGGCGTGATCAAACGTCGGCGTGAGTAGCAGCATCACGGCGGTCGGCACGGCAATCAGCAGGAGCAGCCCGACGCGGACCAGAATCATGGTGCCCCGCGAGCTGCCCGATGTGGCGCGCCACGCGAAACCGTAAACGATGAGTGCCAGCAGAACGCCGAGAATGGCGACGACCAAGCCGGAAAGTGCGGGCATCGGTGCCCCCCTGTCGTGCACCTCTTCTCGCTCGCGGAGCACCTTATGAATGGCCGGCGCCGACGGCAAGGTCTCGGTTGGCGCATAAGCGTCGGCATGCCGCGCTTGCGAACAGCGATTTCATCCAATTATCAACAGGGTCGCCAGATTCGAGGAGCACCAATGCGCACCACCACCGCCGCCGCAACGGGACCGTCGCTCGCCGCCTACATCGACGGCGTCCGCTCCGGCGACCGCGCGATGCTGGCGCGCGCCATCACGCTCGTCGAAAGCACCAAGACCGAGCATGCGGCCCTGGCGCAGAAACTGCTGCAGGCCCTGCTGCCCGACACGGGGGGCGCCTTGCGCCTCGGCGTCACGGGCGTTCCGGGCGTCGGCAAGTCAACGACCATCGACGAGCTCGGAATGAACCTCGTCGGCAGCGGCCACCGCGTTGCCGTGCTCGCCGTCGATCCGACCTCCAAGCGCACCGGCGGATCGATCCTCGGCGACAAGACGCGCATGAGCCGGCTGGCGCAGGAACCCAAGGCCTTCATTCGCCCCTCGCCCACCTCCGGGACGCTCGGCGGCGTCACCCGCAAGACGCGCGAGACCATGGCCCTGTGCGAGGCTGCCGGATTCGACGTCATCATCGTCGAGACGGTCGGCGTCGGCCAATCCGAGATTGCCGTCGCCGACATGGCCGACTTCTTCCTCGTGCTCCTGCTGGCCGGGGGCGGCGACGACCTGCAGGGCATCAAGAAGGGCATCATCGAGATCGCCGACATGATCGCCATCAACAAGGCGGACGGCGACAACGTCACGCGCGCCGAGCGCGCCGCCGCCGAATACCGCGCCGCCCTGCAGATCTTGAACCCGCCGTCGCCGACGTGGTCGCCGCCCGTCATCACCATCTCGGGGCGCGAGAACAAGGGCCTCGACAAACTGTGGGAGAAGGTGCTGGCGCATCGGCAGGCGTTGACTGCATCGGGCGAGTTCGCCCAGCGGCGGCAACGCCAGGCCGTGGCGTGGATGCGCGATATGTTGAACGATCGCATCATGGCGAGCGTTCAGTCGAACCCCCACGTGGCGGCACGACTGCCCAGCCTCGAAGCGGAGGTGCGCGAGGGGCGACTGTTGCCGACGCTGGCCGTGGACGAGATAATGGCGCTTGCCGGCGTGCGGGCTTGAGCCATCGCCGGAACGAGCGTGCCGTGGCCATACCGCGTCCGACCATTCTACTCACCGGGTTCGGCGCCTTCCCGGGTGTCGGCAGCAACGTCACGGCAGACCTGATCCCACAGCTCGCCGCTGCGGCGCGCGGAAGGTATCCCGGTCACGAGATCATCAGCGAGGTACTGCCTGTCGAGTGGAGCCGAGCACCATCGACGCTGGAGGCCTTGCTCGCGCGCGTATCGCCGCGGCTGGCGTTGCATTTCGGCGTCTCGCATCACGTCAGCGGCTTTCAGGTCGAGCTTATCGGCCGCAACGTGCGCGAGAGCCGCCGCGACGCGACAGGCAAGCTGCCCGATGGGGCGCACGTTATGCCCGCCGGCCCTCCCATTCTCGCCGCAACGCTGCCGGCGGAGCGCATCCTTTCGCGGCTGTCGCGCGCTGGCTTCCCGTGTTGCGCCTCGAACAACGCCGGCACGTACCTGTGCAACGCGCTGATGTACCACTCCCTCGCCGCCGCGCGCGAGCTGCCGACGCCGTTCCTGTCGGGCTTCATCCACGTGCCGGCGGCCCTTTCCGCCAGCCCCTGCACCGCCAAGGAAACTCGCGCCTGCCGGCTCACTTGGACCGCGGCCGTGGCCGGCAGCCTCGAAATCATCGCTGCCTGCCTCGACGGCGCGCCGGCCTAAAGCTCCGTTAACCGGCGCTGGCCTCAGACTTGCTTAGCTACGGCCAGCAGCCAGCCGGAATCTCGAGGCCATGACGCTCGACCGCCGAAATGTGCTTACTGCCGGCCTTGCCGCGGGTCTTGCGGCCGGTGCAGCAGGCGCCGGAGCACGCCCCACCGAGGCACGTGCAGGCGGCGTATCCGCCGGCGATTTCGGCCTCGTCTCCGGCAGCGCCGCCGATCAGGCCGCGGTGCTGCAGGCGGCGCTCGATGCCGCGACGGGCCGCGGCGCGCCGCTGGAGCTTCCCGCCGGCCGCTATCGCATCGGCGCCTTGGAGTTGCGCCCCGGCGCACGCCTCATCGGCGCCGTCGGTGCCACGACGCTAGAGTTCGCCGGTGGTGGCGCCTTCATCACCGCCAACCATGCCGACGGCGTCATGCTCGATGGCCTCGTCCTCGACGGCGCCTATCAGGCGTTCGACCGCGTCGACGGCCTCGTCGCCATCACCAATTCTCGCGGCGTGTGCCTGCGCCATCTGACGCTAACGCGCAGCCCCGCCAACGGCGTCTCACTCACCGCCTGCGCCGGCAGCATTGCCGACTGCACAATCTCCAACGTCATGCAGGCCGCCATCCGCAGCCTCGATGCCGCGCGACTCGAGATCGTCCACAACGACATCGCCGATTGCGGCAACAACGGCATCCAGGTGTGGCGGTCGGAAGTGGGCGAGGACGCCAGCATCGTTGCCGGCAACCGCATCGCGCGCATCAGGGCCGACAGTGGCGGCAGCGGCGAGAATGGCAACGGTGTGAATGCATTCCGCGCCGGCAGCGTGCTCGTTTCCGGCAACCGCATCAGCGACTGCGCCTTCAGTGCCGTGCGCGGCAACGCCGCCTCCGACATGCAGATCATCGGCAATTCGTGCGCGCGTCTCGGCGAGGTCGCTATCTACGCCGAGTTCAGCTTCGAGGGCGCGCTCATCGCCAACAACCTCGTCGACACGGCGGCGACCGGCATCACCGTCACCAACTTCAACGACGGCGGGCGCCTCGCCGTCGTGCAGGGCAACCTTGTGCGCAACCTGTTCCGCCGCGAGCACGAGCCGGTCGACAAGCGCGGCCACGGCATCACGGTGGAAGCCGACACGGCGCTCACCGGCAACGTCATCGAGCGCGCACCCACCGCCGGCATCGTCATCGGGTGGGGGCCATACATGCGCGAGGTGGTGGCGACGTCGAACCTCGTGCGCGCCTCGCGCGTCGGCATCCTCGTCTCCGCCGACAAGGCGGCCGGCGCGTGCCTACTCGCCAACAACATGATCTCGGGCGCCGAAGACGGCGCCATCCGCGCCATGGACGGGAACGGCCACGCCGTGGGCCCGGAGCTCAAGGACGGCGACGGCGATGACAAGCTGCTATCGATCGCCGGCAACCTGTCGGTTTGAAACGCCAAACACATTGAGGCCGGCGAGCGCATCCTCGAACAGCGCCGAGGAGCGCACCGCGCCCACCTCGAGCCCGCGCCACGTCTTGATGGCGCCCACTGGCATCAGCCCGCGCGCCGCCGGATAGAGCCGCTCGACGAGCGCCATCGCTGCCCCCGCCGCCGCGCGCTTGGCGCCATCCTCGATCTTCAGGGCAAAGCCGAGCCCCAGCTCGGGGAAGGCGCCGCAGTAGACGCCCTCGGCCCCCGTTTTCATGAACACCTGCCGCGGCAGAGCGCGCATGACGACAGTATCGGCGCGGCTTTTTCCGGCCACCATGTCGGGGTGCTCCCAGCACGCATCGAGAATGCGCGCCACGGCGGCACGCCGGGCTGCCGACATGCCCTCGCCCGTCGCCAGCTTGGCGAAAGTGCGCGCCAAGGCCGACAGCGGCATCGCCCAGTTGGGCACCGAGCAGCCGTCGATGCCGCGCACGTCGGCGCCCAGCGGCAGCCCGGAGAGGTCGGAGAGTGCGCGATGCACGCGCTGCTGCACCGGGTGGCTCGCTTCCCAGTAGCCGTTGGTTGGCTCGTTGAGGTGCACCGCCGTCGCCAGCATGCCGGCGTGCTTGCCCGAGCAGTTGTTATGCAGCTGCGTCGGGGCCTCGCCGGCGGCAATCAGTGCGTTGGCAGCCGAGGCGCCGAGCGGAGCATGTGCGCCGCAGCCGAGCGCGTCCTCGGTCAGCCCGGCGCGATCCAGCATCGTCGCGGCGAGGTGCGTATGCCGTTCGGTGCCGGCGTGGGACCCACAGGCGAGCGCGATCTCCGCCGGCCCGAAACCGAAGCGGTCGGCTGCCCCGGTCTCGATCAGCGGCAGCGCCTGCAGCGCCTTGATCGCCGAGCGCGGATACACAGCCCGCTCCACATTACCTAGGCGTAGGGCCAGGGCGCCCGACGGCGCCGCGAGGGCGAGGGCGCCGCGATGCCAGCTCTCGACCAGCGGTCCGCGCGTCACCTCGATGAGGATGGGGTCGGTCATGTCCCTCGCTATGCCGGCTCTATGCGCACACCATAGGCGGCAGCATCGGCCGGGGCGGCGGCACGATCAAGCCGGATGTGGCGCTACAGCACTAAAGAATGGGCGAGGCTGCGCTCAACTACTTTGCGGCGCACTTGGCCAGCTCAGCCTCGCGCTTCTGCGCCGTCGAGCGCGAGGCGTCCGGGCTCACCGAGGCGCACCAGGCCGCGTGCGCTCCCTTGTCGACCGACCACTCGGCACCCGACAGCCCGCACTTGAGCTTCAGGTTGCGCTGCTGCTGCTCGAGCGACGTCTTCACATACCAGTCGCAGTTGGCGTGCGCGGGCGCGGAAAGCCCGGCGGCGGCGCCGAGCACGGCCATCACCGAAAACGCTGCACGCAGCCAAACCGTCGTCATCGTATTCACCTTAACGTAAACGTCCTCTGCCGGATCGCTTGCCGACCCTAGAGCCGCCGCCATGAACCGAGACTGAATGCCCCCGGCCGGCCCGCAAGCGCCCTGCATCCCCCGCCGGCTCCCCGTTCCATACACCGCAATTGCGGCCTCGGCGAGCCGTCTGACGCGCCGCCGCGGGGGCGCCGAAATCGGCAAAATCCTGTCACTCCCGGAACAGCGCGACACGGGCGCCCTGGGACATTCTGCCCCCATGAACGGCCCGAAACGGCCGCACCAGTATGGAGAGTGGCATGCACGGACGCATCACGAAGTTCAGCCCGAAAGTCGGCTTCGGCGTCATCGAGGCCGAGGACGGCGCCAAGTACCGCTTCGCCAAGGACGAGGTCGTGAACCTCAACGGCAAGCTGGTCGGCCATAGTGTCGACTTTCTGGTCAGCGCCCGCCGCCCGAAGGACATCATCCTCATGACCGGCAACCCGTGGACCGTCTTCGGCGGCGGTCGCCACCACTGACGAACGGATCTGGAGCGAGCAGACAATGGCCATCACCTGGGACCTCACCGACATTCCGGCCGTCGACGCGGCCGATCTCGGTGCCGCGATGCGCGCCCTGATCGAGGACGGCCGCGGGCTCGTCCTGCTGCGCGGGGCGACCGACGCCGATCTAGACACCGCGCGCGCCACCCTGCAACGCCGACATCACGCAGAGCCGCAGCGCGCGCTTGCCGCTTTCGTTCGCTTCCGTCATCTCGTCGACGTGTTCGGCGCCCGCCGGCTCAAGAACCTGATGCTGGGCAATGGCCACGCACTGATGGCGCCGGCCATCGCCATCGCCGCCACGTTGCGCCTCAATGCGCATCGCGGCTTCAACCCGCAGCGCTTCCTCATCGCGCTCAGCGAGGCGCTCGGCACCAACGTCGTTGCGCTCGAGACACGCCAAGGTGGCGTCGCCGCGGCACAAGCAGAGCTGCTCGCCGCCTAGGCATAGGGCCCACGCACTGCGTGCCGCATCGCAGCGCGACTGATCTAGACCGTCGGCCGCCAAATCGCCCCCGCGACCCGCGCCAAGTTTCGCAACTGCGAGCAGCATCTCGTTCGCCAAGTCGACGAATTGCCCGCGCACGCGGCGCGCCTGTGGACTATGCTGCAGCAGTTGCCGCGAGAGCCGCCGATGCATTCGCTTCTTTCCAAGGCCGGTCTTCCCGCCGTCGGCATCTTCTCCGAGCTCGGCGCCGACGAGCGCGCCGCCCTCTTGGCCGAGCTCGAGACGCGCGCCCTGAAGCGTGGCGACGTCCTCGTCCGCCAGGGTGATGCTGCCGATGCGCTCTACATCGTCATCTCCGGCCGCTTCGCGGTCACTCTCGAAGGCCGCCGCGAGCCGCTCACCGAGATCGGCCCGGAGCAGCCGATCGGCGAGATAGCCTTCCTCACCGGCGGTGTGCGCACAGCCACCGTCTCGGCCATGCGCGACAGCCTCGTGCTGCGCCTCGGCAAGCCCGAGTTCGAGCGCATCTCGGCGCGCTGCCCCGGCATCTGGCGCACGCTGACGACCGCTCTTTCGCAGCGCCTCGCCGCCACCACCGTGCACGAGCCGGCGCCACCCGATCCGCGCCCGCGCACGCTGGCCATCATCCGTGCCGGCGGCTCGCACAT
This sequence comes from Hyphomicrobium sp., assembly GCF_009026145.1. Classification (GTDB taxonomy): domain Bacteria; phylum Pseudomonadota; class Alphaproteobacteria; order Rhizobiales; family Hyphomicrobiaceae; genus Hyphomicrobium_A. The sequence continues at coordinate 112,898 of NZ_WBUE01000010.1, read as the reverse complement.
CCCCGAGCGCTTCCTCGAGCAACTCACCGCCGTCTTCGCGGCCAACGCCAGCGCGCTGGTGCTCGATGCGGCGCGCGCTGGCGAGCTGCTTCCCAAGGGCGTTGCCCTCGATAGCGCCGAGGCGACGCAAGCCCTCAATCAGCTGGAAAGCTCGTACGACTACCTGATCTTTATCGCCGACGCCGAGCTCACCGCCTGGTCGCAGAAAGCCATCCGCCACGCCGACCTCGTGCTGGCGGTAGCGACCGACGGCGCCGATCCGACGCCCAACGCGCTCGAGCAGCTCGCCGCCGCCTTCGTCAACACCGAGGCGCGGCGTCTCGTCATCGTGCACGAGCGCCGCGAGCCCTTGAGCGGAACCGCACGCTGGCTGCGCCGGCGCAGCCTCGCCATGCACCACCACGTCGCGCTCGACGAACGCGGCACCATCGCCCGCCTCTACCGCTTCATCAACGGCACGGCTCTGGGCCTCGTCGCCTGCGGGGGCGGGGCCCTGTGCGCGGCGCACGTCGGGCTCTACAAGGCGCTGATAGAATCCGGCTTCGAGTTCGACATCCTCGGCGGCACGTCGGCCGGTGCGGCGATGACCGGCGCCTTCGCCATGAACAAGAATCCGGACGACATCGACCGCGGCACGCACGACATCTTCGTCACCAACCACGCCATGCAGCGCTATACGTGGCCGCGCTACAGCCTGCTCGACCACCGCCACTACGACGCGCAGCTGTCCCGCTACTTCGCCGGCACCAACATCGAGGACTTGTGGATTCCCTACTTCTCGGTGTCCACCAACCTGTCGAGCTACGAGCTGCACCGCCACGACCGCGGCGATCTGTTCCAGGCCATCCGCGCCTCCGCCTCCATCCCGGTGCTGCTGCCGCCGGTCTATACGCCGGAAGGAGAAATGCTAGTCGACGGCTGCCTGTTGGACAACGTGCCGATCGCCACCATGCACCAGTTGAAGAGCGGGCCGAACGTCGTGGTCAGCTTCGAGATCCCCGAGCTGGAGCGCTTCGACGTGAAGTACGAGACGCTCCCCTCGCGCGCCGAGCTGATCCGCATGAGCATCAACCCGTTGACGCGCGGCAAGCTGCCCGACGCGCCCGGCCTCACCACCGTGCTCATGCGCTCGCTGATGGCCGGCCGCGACGATTTCGTTCGCCAGCTCAAGCCGGGCGACGTGCTGTTCGTGCCGCCCATCCCGGTCGACATGGGCATCCTCGACTGGCATCGGCATGCCGAGCTGGTGCGCAACGCCTATTGGTGGGGACTGGAGGAGGTGCAGCGCTTGAAGCGGGCGCGCCATCCGCTCATCGCCGCCGTGGAGGCGGCCGCAGTGGCCGCCCGACAAGGCGGCTGATGCGAACGCACCGAAGGGGTCCGTTCAGCAGGGCGAGCGCGCAAGATTGTCGGGGGCGCGCGTCCACGTGAAGGTCTGGCTCAGGAGCTTGATGCCCTTGTAGCCGACCACCGTAAGCTTGCCGTTCCCCTGCGGCACCAGCTTGACGTCGAACTTGGCGTCTTTGTCGGGATCGTAGATCCAGCCCTCGTCGTAGGTGCCGTCGCCCATCGGCTTCACGTTGCCGAGAATTTCCAGACCGCACCCTTCGGCATTCGCCTTATCGGCGACCCATACGACCTTGCCGCACAGGGCCTCACCGCACCTGGTGATCTCCACCGCACCCCGTCCGGTATGATCGATCCATACGCCGAGAGGTCCCTCATCGGCCCAGGCGCCGAAGCTCATCGCCGCTGCCGCCAATACGGCCGCCGCGACACCCACCTTGACAAGCCTTGTCATCGTTCTTCCCCTGCGACTGTCCTTGTAGAATCGCCAGCACAGGCGATCCGGCGCACCCCACCATCTCGAAAATCATGTCTTAAAATTGCGCCGGGCAGATGTCACGCGCCAACGGCTCACATCGACGATAAGTGCAGATTCACGCGTTAGGACAATGCACAAGAGGCATGCCAGCGGCCGCGATATTGGCGCGCCATGCGCCACTCTTTCGCACCGGCGAAAGGAAACTGAACACCTGCATTGGCGCGGTCCGGCGCCCCGCCAGCTACTAAGCCAGCTCGGGCCTGGAGGCACGCAGCCGCTTGACGCGGCTCATCTCCACCAAGAGACCCGCGACTGCTGAACGTGCGCCGACTTGTCTCGACAGATGCACCGTGGTCACACGTCCTGCATTGCCGCGCGCCACCCCTTCTCATCAGCATGCCGATCAATTACCCTAACTTTTTTGGGCTCTCTCTTTTGACTAGGTGCTTTCAATGACATCTCTTAATCGCGAAATTGTGCGCGCCGACATGACCATCGCTTCATTCGACGCCTTGTTGCCGCACATCCCTCAAGACCACTGGAGCGAGTCTCGCATCCCATCGGGAGACCTTGATAAGAATGGGTTTGGCATCACTGACCCTGATGCTTGGCATGCGATCCTGAAGAAGATGCAGCGCCTGCTGTGCGAAGGCGCGCGAAAACAGGAATACCGCGCCATTTTCGACGCCCATCCCAATATCATTTCGATCCCGTTCTCCCGGGATACATTTGGCATCCCTCTGAACGACACGAACAAAAAACTGACCAAGAAGATTATGGGCCACGCGACGGAACGCACTTCATAACGGTGAGTAGAGTAGCTTGGGGTACAAATGTATACGCGTATCGCGGGGGGCGCCGCTGGCGTCGCCATAAGTCTAGTATGTAGCTTTTCCGCTCAAGCCCAGAACCTCCAGATCGACGCACTGTTTCCCAAGGATGCAGCCGGGCAGAGAACTATCTGCATGCCCAAGCAGACGGGATACGCCGTCGACAAGTCGCTGATAGCACGCAAGATCAGCATGAAGCTGGAGATTCCCTACGAGTTGCGCGCCAAGGCCAATGCCCTCGGAAAAGCCGAGCCAACCGCACGCTACGAGGGCGATCTGTATATGATCCTCGCCGGCCGGCCGTTTGGCGAAGGCGTGTATACGAAGGAGGAGGAGGAGGCCGCCGAGCTTATTGGCAGCGCTAAGGAGGACTTGAGCGGCTGGCTCACGGCACGGGCCTTGGTCAACGGCGAGGCGTATCGCATTATTGGGGCGCCCAGCCGCGCGGTGACCGCGTCCGATTGGTTTCGCGAGGGCTCTCCGATTCAAGTTGAATGCGTCAAGCTGGGGGCCGTGGCCGCCAAACCGGGGCAGCCACCAAAACCCATTCCGGTAAAGGTAGATCGGCTGTCAGAAGTCCCAGAGCGCATTCTCCTCAGGGGTAAGGAAAAGGATTTGAAGCTTCCCCGCAAGGCCATTGCAAAATCCGACTTTGCCAAGGTCGCGTATACGCATGATGAGCTTACGGGAGGCGCTACCGCTACAATTGACGGTGTTCTGGGGTATCGGCTGTGGGAATGGCCCGGCCCTGACTGCAAAGAGCGGGCGCACCAAGAGGATCCGGCGTGCGCAGACTGGATGGGTTATCTCATACCCTTCGTGAAATACAAGGCGATCGGCGAGACGAAGAGCACGGATACAAATCAGGCTACGTTCGGCGTGCAAGCCGCTCTCACCGTCGTCAACGTCGGAACCTATGTTCACGCACTGTCGTATGCGCTCGACGGCGCCTATCTAGTTGATTACGTGCACGCCAGCGAGCGAATAACCACGAAACTCATTATCGAACCGACGCTGCGGCTTGCTGACGGAACGCCGATTACCGGGATTCCCCTCAAGATTTCCGATGAGCTGTTGGTGCGGCCCGCATTGGCATTGGTGGCGCGCGGTGACTATGTGGAGGATCCAGGGACTGACGCAATGCTCAAGAAGGCCAGTTCCTATACCGCACTTGGCGCTGACGCTGGGCTGACCTTCTATCCTCAGATCGGCGGAGTTCTGGGGCGGACTAGTCTCGAAGTGACGTATCAGCACCGCACGATTACCGGCAAGTTGCCGAACGTGAACCGCTTCACGGCTTCGCTCAACTATCTGCCCGCCGACTCCGACTATCTATCCGTCGGCATCGAATACGTGAATGGCCGTGACGTTGACACGTTCAAGGATGAAGAACGGGTGCTCACCACCTTGGGGGTCCGCTACTAGCGGAGCGTCCGGCACCGAGCCTAAGCCAGCTCGGGCCTGGAGGCGCGCAGCCGCTTGACGCGGCTGCGTTTTGCCTTTGCCTCGCGCCGCCGTTCCTTGGAGGCACGCGTCGGCTTGGTCTTGATGCGCCGCTTCGGCACGACGCACGCCTGCCGGATCAGCTCGATGAGGCGCTGGCGCGCGTCCTCGCGGTTGCGCTCCTGCGTGCGGAACCGCTCGGCGCGGATGACGAGCACGCCCTCGTCGGTCATGCGCCGGCCGGCGAGGCGGGCAAGGCGCGTGCGCACCTCGCCCGGTAGCGACGGAGAGGCGCGCACGTCGAAACGCAACTCGACGGCGGTCGACACCTTGTTGACGTTCTGCCCGCCCGGACCCGAGGCGCGTATGAAACGCTCCTCGAGCTCGGCTTCGTCGAGCGTTACGCTCTCGGTGATGCGTAGCGCGCTCACTCCACTAATCCTTCCGCTTGCTCACGAACGGCCCGCCCCGCCAGCCCTTGAAGTCGCGGATGATCTCGCGCGCCGCATTGTGCCCCGGTGCGCCCGTGACGCCGCCGCCGGGATGCGCGCCCGAGCCGCACAAGTATAGCCCCCCGAGAGGGAGCCGATAATCGGCATAGCCGAGCCGCGGCCGTGCCGAAAACAGCTGATCGAGCGACAGCGCACCGTGGAAGATATCGCCGTCGACCATACCGAAGCGCTGCTCGATATCGAGCGGCGAGAGGACCTGGCGGGCGACCACCGACCTTTTGAAGTTCGGCGCGTGCTTGGTCACCGTGTCGACGACGAGGTCGGCGAACGCTGCCTTCTCATGTGCATTCGCCCAGCTCCGCCCCCCGGGAAGATGCGGCGCCACGTGCTGCACGAACAGGCTAGCGACATGTTCGCCCTGCGGCGCCAACGTCTCATCGAGCGTCGAGGGAATGAGCATCTCGATAACGGGCTGGCGCGACCAGCCGGTCATGCGCGCGTCGAGATAGGCGCGTTCGAGGTAGTCGAGCGTTGGGCCGATGATGATGCCGGCGCCGTGGTGATCTTGCGCATGCCCCCCCGGGCAACACGTGAAATCCGGCAGCTCGGCCAGTGCCACATTCATGCGGAAGGTTCCCGAGCCCGTCCGCATGCCGGTGAAAAGGGCGCGCGTCTCCTCGGCCACGGCATTCGCCGACACGAGATCGCGAAACAGGAGCTTGGGCGGCACGTTGGCCGCCACCGCGCGCGCGAATACCTCCTCGCCGCCGGCCAGCACCACGCCTGCCGCAGCGTCGCCGCGCGTGATGATCTGCTGCACCTTGGCGCCAGTGCGGATGCGAACTCCGCGCGCCTCGGCCGCCGCCGCCATCGCCCGTGTGATGGCGCCCATGCCGCCGATGGCGTGCCCCCATGCGCCACGTTTGCCATTCACCTCGCCGAAGCAGTGGTGCAGCAGCACGTACGCCGTCCCGGGCGTCGATGGCGCGGCGTAGTTGCCGACGATGCCGTCGAAGGCGAAAGCGGCCTTCACCACGTCGCTTTCGAACCAGCCAGCGAGAAAGTCGGCGGCGCTGCGCGTGAAGAGGTCGAGCAGGATGCGCTTCTCATCGAGGCTCAGCCCCAACATGCGCCGCCCGATACCGGCACCCTTTATCAGCTCGACGATGCCCCCGCCAGCGTTGGGCGGCGTCGTCAGCACCAAGTCGCGCAGCACGTCGGCGGCGCGTTCCAGCATCGCATCGTAATCCGGCAATCGTTCCGCGTCGCGCTGCGAGAACTGCGCGATCGCCGCCTGCCGCTCGGCGAGGCCGCGTCGCATCAACAGATAGCGCGTCGCGTCCACCGGCCAGAAGTTGGCTGCCGGCCGATGCACGATCTTGAGCCCGTGCTTTTCTAGCTCGAGGTCGGCGATCACCTTGGGGTTGAGCAGGCTCACCGTGTAGGCGGCAACCGAGTTGCGGAAGCCGGGATGGAACTCCTCCGTCACCGCCGCCCCGCCGACGACATCGTTCTGCTCGAGCACCACGACCTTAATTTCCGCGGCGGCGAGATAGGCGGCGCAAGCGAGCCCGTTGTGACCCGCACCGATGATGGCGACGTCGATGTCAGAAGCCTTCATACCAGCCGTCATGGACGCTGCCGCTCGCGATCGATCCTGAGGTCTGCGCATAGCTCGCGCCGCTTTGTTGTTCCAGAGCGAACAATTTCTCACCGCCGATTAACACTGATTGGGCCCAACTTTGCGCGCTATCGAAGCGTTAGTGTCTCGTTTAGGGTCGCCGCCTAGCCTCGCCGTATCAGATCCGCACGCTCGGAGTTGGACCCATGCAGCTCGCCGCGAACGCCAAGGCCATCGCCCGCACCCGGGCCCACGATGACGCTGCGTTTCATCTCGCCGGCCTGCTGATCGTCTCGCTGTTTCCGGCGCTGTTCTGGACCGCACTCGCCGCCGGCATCGGCGGGGCCACCGGCTATGCGCCGGGTCCCCTCGCACTCATGACCTTCGGCACCGCCGTCGCAGTCTTCTGCGCCACCGTCTTCCACGCCCTAGTGGCGCGGATTTGAGGACGTAGGCCCCTTCCTGGCAAAGGAGCCTAGCGGCGGATCTGCAGCCGCGGATCGCCGCACTCGCTCTGCAAGACAACCTGCTCCGCCGGCTCCGCGAACGCCGAAAGTCCACCCGTGGGTTCGGTGCGGGGCGCGATCTGCCGATTCCGGCAGATGGCTGTATCGAGAACCCCAGGCGCATACTTGATCTTTATCGGCAGCACCCCGGTGAAGAGATTGCGGGAGATCTCGACGTCGGAAATATTCCGCGTGCCCTTCCTCCCCGCGATCAGCACCCCCGCTCCGCGGTTGTTGAGAAATTTCGAGCTCACGATGCGGACATTCTTGATCAGCTCCTCGTCCAGGTTGGGCTCCAGGTCGATGCCGGCCATCGGTGCCGTGCCTCGCGTGTTGGAAAATACCGAATTGGCGACCAAGAGCCCATCGGCCTCGATCACCGATAGTCCCTGACGGCGGTTGTAGTCGGCGGTGACCCCGCAGAAGCTGACGTCCTTCGCGTTGTCGACGAAGAAGCCGTCGCCCCACATTTTCTTCGAGGTCACGCTTCTGATCGTCACGTGCGCGGCGCCATCGCGAATGTGGATGCCGTAGCCGGACTCGCCGCGCTTTTCCAGATGCCGCTCCCGGTCACCTTCGAGCGTTCCCCCTTCCACGATGACGTTGGAGACGCCGGAGATCGTCAGCAGGTCGTGATGCGTCGCGCTGTTGGGGATGACCTTGAGGGTTGCACCGGGCGACAACCTCAGCGTCATGTCGCGCCCCAGCGAGAGGCGAGGCTGCCTGGTGGCATCGAGCATGTACGTGCCATCCGGCACGAAGAGCGTGCCTCCGGTCCCGGCAACTTCGTTGATGGCGGCCTGGAATGCCTCCGTATCGTCGGTGCGCCCGTCGCCGCGCACGCCCTTGTCCCTGACATTGACAACGAGCGGCGAGGCGGGCGCCTTGGCGCAGCCGTCAACGACTGGCTGCGCCGACGCTGTGCATGCCAGCAGGCAGGCAGCGCTCAGCGTGACGGCGAAGAGGGCCTGCCGGGCGGGTGCTCGTTCACTGGCCACGTGCGACCACGTCATGCAGCTTTGCAGCCGATGTCCTCAGCTCTCCGGCCATACGCCGGCGCGACGACAAAATGCACGCGGAATTGTGTCGGCGAGGCGTCGGCAACGTCGATCAGCTGACGCCGCCCCAGCCGCAGCGCAGCCTCTGGCACGTCCCGCCGCGGACGCCCTTGCACGAGACGCGAACGAAGCGGCACACACGGCAGCTGTAGCTCGACAGGCAGCCGCGGTAGGAGCCACCCCGGCGGAAGTTGCAGGTGAGAACTGTCTGGCAGTCGCGCTGCGGATTGATGAGACCGCCCGGCCCTTCCTGGGCGCACGCGAAGCCCGGGGCCATGGCGATTGCCGCGGCCAACACCATCGCAGAGATAGCCAAGCGCTGCATCTGAATGTCCCGATGCACCTCAACCCCGCACAGTGTGCTGGAGGCCGGCCGCGGTGGCAACCAAATGGCGAAATCTGAGTGCACGTCCCGCGCACGGGTGTGCCGTTGTGGCCACGCCTTGCATAGTGGCGCCTTGCGCGGCGGGCCGGTGCGCGGCCCGCCGCTGCCTCTCGACCTGTGGATTTACTCTGCGGCTTTGCGCGAGGGTTGCACGTAGGCCATGTAGTCGTTGAGCAGGTTCTCGGTGATCTGCCCGGGCTTGAACTTGTGCTCGCCGATCTCCGACACCGGCGTCACCTCGGCCGCCGTGCCGGTGACGAACACCTCGGTGAAGTCCTTCAGCTCCTCCGGCATGATCGCCCGCTCGATCACCTGATAGCCGCGCTTCTTGGCGAGCTCGATGACCGTGCGGCGCGTGATACCGTCGAGGAAGCAGTCCGGGTCAGGGGTGTGAATGACGCCGTCCTTGATGAGGAAGATGTTGGCGCCGGTACATTCGGCGATGCGGCCGCGCCAGTCGAGCATCAGCGCGTCGGCATAGCCGGCGCGCTCGGCGCGGTGCTTCTCAACCGTGCAGATCATATAGAGGCCGGCGGCCTTGCTCTTCGATGGTGCCGTCATAGGGTCGGGTCGGCGATACTTGGCCATCGTCAGCCGGATGCCCTTGAGCCGCTGCTCGAGCGGGAAGTAGGAGCCCCACTCCCATGCTGCGACTGCGAGATGAATCTTGGTCGCCTGCGCAGAAACGCCGATCTGCTCTGAGCCGCGCCAGGCGATCGGGCGGATGTAGCAGTCGGAAAGCTTGTTGGCCTCGACCACGTCGCGGCAGATCTGATCGATCTCGGCAGCGCTATAGGGCACCTCGAAATCGAGCGCCTTGGCGCTGTCGAGGAGACGCTGCGAATGCTCGGAGAGCTTGAAGATGGCGCCACCGTAGGCGCGCAGGCCCTCGAACACGCCGCTACCGTAGTGCAGCGCGTGCGTGAGGACGTGGATCTTCGCCTCGCGCCAGGGGACCATTTCGCCGTCGAACCAGATAAGGCCGTCACGATCGTGAAAGGGGGCTGGCCCGGACATGCGTTTTTCTCTCCGTAGACTTTCGCGCCAAGATCGCTACTTAAGCTAGCTCGGTGACGAGCCTGCTAATGGGCAACGCTGCTGGTGGTCCAGACCGCCCCCGCGCACTTCGCGCGAGCTGTTTGCTGCTCGTGCGAAGGCACCGATCGCCTGCGCAAAATGACTTGCCATGACTAACAATCGAGGCCAAATAAGTCAACATGACTGACATAACGTCCGACAGCGTTGCGGCTCGCCGCATGTCGCGCCCGACCGCCGCGCAATCCACCGTCAACGGAGCAACGCGCGGCCCCCAGGAGGGAGCCTCGCCGTGCGACCTCGTCGCCTGCGTCGAGCTGTTGTTCTTCGCCTATCGCGACTTCACCGGGGGGCCCGATGCCGTGCTCGAGGAATACGGCTTCGGGCGCGCCCATCACCGCGTGCTGCACTTCGTGCACCGCAATCCCGGCCTGCGCGTCGCCGACCTTCTCGACATCCTCAAAATCACCAAGCAGAGCCTTGCCCGAGTCCTAAAGCAGCTCATCGATAAAGGCTTCATTATGCAGCGCGCCGGCAACGACGACCGGCGCGAGCGGCGCCTGTTCGTGACGGCCAAGGGTGGGCGCCTCGCCGAGAAGCTGTCGGCCCAGCAAATCCAGCACATCGAGGCGGCCCTCGCCAAGGCAGGTCCGGGAGCCGCCGAGTTTGCACGCCGCTTCCTTTTTGCCATGATTACGGAGTCGGATCGCCCGCGCGTGGAGGCGCTGGTAAAGCTTGCATCCGGCACGCGCACCTGAAGGTGCGAGGACTCTCAGACGAGGGGCGAACATGAGATCTGCAAAGGTCGCGAGCGCACCACTGCCCGACAACGCTCCGCACGTGCTCATCGTCGACGACGATCAGAAGATCCGCGACCTGCTCGGCCGCTACCTGTCGGAGCAGGGCTTCCGCGTGACGACGGCGCAGGACGCCGCTAGCGCGCGCGCCGGCATGCGCGGGCTCGAGTTCGACGCCGTGCTGCTCGACGTGATGATGCCCGGCGAGAATGGCCTCGACCTCGCGCGCGAGCTGAAGGCGACGCGCTCAGTCCCCATCTGCATGCTTACCGCCCGCTCCGAGCCCGAGCATCGCATCGAGGGACTCGAGGCCGGCGTCGACGACTATCTGCCCAAACCCTTCGAGCCACGCGAATTGCTCCTGCGCCTGCGCAACATCCTGCGCCGCGCCGCCGGCGGCTCCGGCCCGAGCGAGGAGATCCGCATGGGCAACCACGTGTTCCACGTCTCGCGCGGCGAGCTGAAGCACAACGAGGAGACGATCAAGCTTACCGAGCGCGAGCGCGACCTGCTGCGCATGTTCGCCCAGCGCATCGGGATGCCCATCCCGCGCCACGAACTCGCCCCGGAGGATTCCACCGGCAGCGACCGCGCCATCGACGTGCAAATCAACCGTCTGCGGCGGAAGATCGAGACCGATCCCTCCAATCCCGTGTACCTCCAGACAGTGCGGGGCAAAGGGTATATTCTCTATTCGGACTAGTGTCCCGATTCCGAAGTTCGCCAAACTTCGCTGCTGGGCCGAGAGCGAACTTCGGAATCATTGGGGACACCAGAATCATAGACCCGCTAGTGTGATTCAGATCGTGAAATTCGCTCCATACCTTGCCGCCGATGGCGGTGAATTTCTCGATCATCACACTAGTCCGCCGAGTATCGAGGTCGGTTGATGCTCGCCAGAGGCGACGAGCCGGAGCGCCGTTCGTTTCTGTCATGGCATGGGCTGTGGCAGCCGCTGCGCCGTGTCCGCCTTCCTGACTGGCGTGACTGGCGCCTGCCTCGCCGCAGCGACTTCTACGTCCCGGCCCCGCTGCGCAAGCTGTGGCGGCACCTGCCGCCGGCGCCGCCCTGGCTGCGCGCCTTCGGCGCCTGGTTCGCCAAGACGCACAACCGCAATATGCAAGTCATCGGCAGCTGGCTCTCAGATGTGCTGCCCAAGGGACTTTATGCGCGCGCGCTCATCATCATCATCGCGCCGATCGTGGTGCTCGAGGGCGTCGTCGCCTTCGTGTTCATGGAGCGCCATTGGCAGGCGGTGACGCGGCGCCTGTCGGAGGCTACCGCGCGCGACATCGCCGCCGTCATCGACATCTACGAGGAGTATCCGAAGAAGGACGAGTACAGCCAGCTCATCGAGATGGCGCGCGACCGGCTCAACCTGTCGATGCAGGTGCTGCCTCCCGGCGATCTGCCCGCGCCGCGCCCCAAGCCGTTCTTCGCGCTGCTCGACCGCGCCTTGTCGGTCGAGATCCGCCGCCAGGTGCAGCGGCCGTTTTGGATCGATACGGTCGGCCAGTCACGCCACGTGGAGATCCGCGTCAAGCTCGACAACGCCATCCTGCGCTTCGTCGCCACGCGCTCGCAGACGTACGCCTCGAACTCGCACATCTTCCTGTTGTGGATGATCGGCTCCTCGGTGATCCTGCTCACCGTCGCCATCCTCTTTTTGCGCAACCAGATCCGGCCGATCCTGCGCCTCGCCGAAGCCGCCGACGCCTTCGGCAAAGGCCGCAAGGTGCCGGACGACTTCCGCCCGCGCGGCGCGCGCGAGGTACGCCAGGCCGCCGTCGCCTTCCTGGAGATGCGCGACCGCATCACCACGCACGTCGAACAGCGCACCACCATGCTCGCCGGCGTCAGCCACGACCTGCGCACCATCCTCACGCGCTTCAAGCTGGAGCTGGCGCTGCTCGGCGATACGCCCGAGGCGCAGTCGCTGCAGGCGGACGTGCGCGAGATGCAGGATATGCTCGAAGATTACCTCGCCTTCGCCAAGGGTGACGGCGGCGAAGAATCGGCGCCGACCAACCTGCGCGAGCTGCTGCAGGAGGTGCACGATGAAGCGCAGTATTACGGCACGCCGATCGAGCTGAAGCTGCGCAAGCGGCGTGAGGAGCTGGTGCTGCCCCTGAAGCGGCAGGCGTTCAAGCGCGCCATAACCAATCTCGTCTCCAACGCCGTGCGCTTCGGCGATCAGGTGATCATCCGCGGCGCCGTCGAAGGCCAGTGGGTGCGCATCGAGGTCGACGACAACGGCCCCGGCATCCCCGAAGCGGAACGCGCCAACGTGTTCCGGCCCTTCTACCGCCTCGACCACGCGCGCAATCAGGACGAGGGCAACACTGGTCTCGGCCTTGCCATCGCGCGCGACATCGCCAAGAGCCACGGCGGCGACATCACGCTCGGCGAAAGCTCGATGGGCGGATTGCGCGCCATCATCTCGGTGCCACTATAGGAAATGGTGCTGTGATCACGACGTGGCGCCGGGCGGCGCTGCCGGGGTCGGGCCGGCGGGCGCTTCGGCACCCGGCGGCTGCCGCTGAGCCGGCTTGCGCGCCGTGTCGCAACACGATTTGGCGAAGCCGCACAGCCGCGATACCACGCCATCGATCGACTCCAGCATGCGCTCACCACGCCGAAGCCGCCGATCGAGCGCCGCCATGGTCTTGGCGAGACCCGGGTCGTCGTCGCTCAGCCACGTGCGGTACACCGACGCGTAAACCGTACCGAGACCGACGGTGCGCAACTGCCCCTCGGGTCCTTCGGCGCGAATGCCGGCAGCGCGCAGCATCCAAGCCTGCGATTGACCGACTGCACATACGAGCGAAGGTTCCAGCGGCCAGGCGGCCGCGATCGATTTCAGTGCCGGCTTGTACGCGGCGAGCACATCGAAGCGGCTCATGACGACCTCGAACAGCGCATCACGCGCCGACTGCGTGCCCGACCGCTGCGGCGCGCGCGCCAGCACGGCATCGTCGACCATGCGCACGAACGCAGCCAGCACCTCACCCTTGCTATCGAACTCATTGCGCACGTCGACGAGGCTGATGCCAGCTGCCTCGGCGATGCTCGCCAGCGTCACCTCGCGCCACGGGCGTTCAGCGGCGAGCTTCATGGCGGCTGCAACGAGCCGTCCCCTGATGGTCAACTGATCCAGCATGGCCTGCTCCCGTGTTGCGATATCCAGGACGTAAGCACCGCGCGCGCCGAACTGAAGGTGACCAGCGCGACAAATGTCATCCTCGGGCTTGTCCCGAGGCTCCATCGACCAGACGCACTCCACCCGACCGCCGGTGGGCGATCCCGCGCAGCAATTGCTTCTCACGCCGGGGCAAGCGGACGGCACGCTCCGGTCATAAGGCGTGGGATCAGGCGTAAGTCCCGGCCTGACCAGGGAAAAAATCCTGCACGCACACGTTCTCGTGAGCGCGACATTGTTGCGCTTGCCAGATGTGTAACAGTATATCATAACCGTACCCACGGTGAGACGCGGAAGGCGCCGTACGCGCAATCGGCTCGGGGACCTATCCTCCTTGGTCTCTAGGCCCTTGGTGCCACCGCCCACCAAATTGTCTGGGCCCGCCGGGGCTAACGCCCGCTCAGGCAACGCAAGAGACGCGGCCGCGCATTGGCACCCGAGCTCTCCCGCTCATTTCGCCAAGTCGCGGCCGCGTTTCGTTGCCGCCGCCACGGCCGCCGTCATCAGCTTCTGCAGCCCGTCCTCGCCGCCGAGTACCTCCAGCGCCGCCGCCGTCGTGCCGCCGGGCGAGGTCACGTTGCGGCGCAGCTCCGCGGCGGAGAGGTCCGAGGCTTCGAGCAGCGCTCCCGAGCCGGCGATGGTCGAGCGCGCCAGCCGCTCGGCGAGCTTGGCATCGAGCCCCGCCGCCCGCCCAGCCTCGGCGAGGCATTCGGCGAGCAGGAATACGTAGGCAGGGCCCGAGCCGGATACCGCCGTGACCGGGTCGAGCAGCCTCTCGTCATCGACCCACAGCACCTCGCCCACCGCCGACAAGAGGTCGTTGGCGAGCGCGCGCTGCACCGGTGTCACGTGGGCGTTGGCCACCGCCACCGTGGTGCCGCGCCCAATGGCAGCCGGCGTGTTGGGCATGGCGCGCACTACGGCGGCGCGCGGCAGATATCTTTCGAACGTTGCCAGCCGTCGACCGGCGGCGATCGAAAGGATGAGCGTCTGCGGTCCGGCGAGCTTCGCCAGCCCCGGCAACACGTCCTCCACGATCTGCGGCTTGATGGCGATAAGGATGACGCCCGGCGGCTGCGTCAGCTCGTCGATGAAGGGCAGAACGCCGATGCCGTTGTCGGCCAAGAGATCAGCGACGGCGGGGGCTGGGTCGGGGTCCTGCACGATGACGGAGCGGGCATCGAGACCGCGGGCGAGCAACCCTTTGAGGATCGCTCCACCCATCTTGCCGGCGCCGGCCAGCAGCAGCGGCCCCTGCACAGTCAAACTCATAAGGCGCGCCCCGGTACTGACGGGCGTCTCTTGGCGCCCGCGGATTAGGCCTGGCCCTCGGTCTCGAACATGGTCGAGACGAGCGCCTCGCGGCTCTGCTTACCCGCCCAGACGACGAACTGGAAGGCCTGATAGTAGCGTTCGCAGCCTTCGAGCGCGGCATGCAGCATGGCTTCGCACTGACGCGAGGTCGCCACCGAGCCGTTGAGCAGCAGTGCGTGGCGGAACATCACCAGCCCTTCCTGGGTCCACAGGTCGAAGTGCCCGAGCCACAGCTGCTCATTGATCTGCGCCACGAGCTTGTACATTTCGGCGAGGCGGTTCTCCGGCACACGGAAGTCGAAGGCACAGGCGAGGTGCAGGGCCTCGAGGTCGTCGCGCCAATTGAGCGAGACGTGATAGTCCGTCCACGTGCCGGCGATGACGAGCGTCAGCTCGTCGTCGTTGGTGCGGTCGCATGTCCAGTCATGCGCGGCTGCCAGCCGCTCGATGAGATCTATGGGGTTCGTCACCCGGCCGTAGCCGACGTGTTCAGCCGACATGCTTCGTGGATCCCTCTATGTCTCGCGTTCTTGTTTTTCGTAGTCGATACAAAGCTACGCGACATCACAGAGCGACGCACTCATCCGACCGGGGGCGACGAAAACAGAGGGTGGTGCGAGTCGCAAGTTCGGGCCCGCATTGTCCACGGCCAATGTACCCGTAGACGACCGTATGCGGCTCACTCGGTGCCGCTGCGCGCGAGTTGCTTCTCCAGTGCAGCGATGCGCGCTTCGAGTCGCTCGTTCTCGGCGCGCGCCTTCTCGGCCATCGCCTTCACCGCCTCGAATTCCTCGCGGCGCACCACATCCATATCGCGGAGAAATCGCTCGCCCTGCGATTTGAAGAGCTGCTCGGCCTCCTTCCTGAGGCCATCGGCCGCGCCGGCGGCATCTGTCATCAGCTTGGCAAACTCGTCGAGGAAGCGATTGGTCGTCTGGGTCATGGCCTATCTCCGGGGAGCTGCACGGCATGCAACACGCGCTTCGGCTGCCGACTATGGGCGGGCGCGCGGACCCATTCAAGACACGCGCGGCCCTTGACAGCGCAGCGCGCCTGCCGAAATCGTGCGGCGCCTGTTTGCCCGATCGTAAGTTGAGCCCATAGGAGAGGCCGCAGAGCCGGCCCGAAGCATTCCATGAACCTGCTGACCAGCCTGTGGGCCATTCCGTTTCCCAACATCGACCCGGTCGCCTTGCAGATCGGTCCGGTGGCCATCAAGTGGTACGGCCTCGCTTACCTCGCCGGGCTGCTGCTCGGCTGGCTCTACATCCGCCGGCTGCTCACCGAGCCTTACCTGTGGGCGGGCGACACGCCGCCCTTCGAGCCGGCCAAGGTCGATGACCTTCTGCTGTACATCACCGCCGGCGTCGTGCTCGGCGGCCGCCTCGGCTTCGTCATCTTCTATGAGCCGCGTTACTACCTTGCCAATCCGCAGGACATCATCGCCGTATGGAAAGGCGGCATGGCATTCCACGGCGCGCTCGTCGGCTGCATCATCGCCATCTGGGCCTTCGGGCGACGCAACGGCGTCAATCCGTGGAGCACCGGCGATCTCGTCACCGCCGCGGTGCCGATCGGCCTGTTCTTCGGGCGCCTGGCCAATTTCATCAACGGCGAGCTGTTCGGGCGCCCCACCACGCTGCCCTGGGGCATGGTGTTTCCCGAGGCGGCGCTGCACTATCCCAACGTCGAGCCGGCGCCCCGCCACCCCAGCCAGCTTTACGAGGCGGCGCTCGAGGGTCTGTTGCTGTTCCTCGTATTGCGCTTACTGACGCACTACTTCGAGGCGCTGAAGCGCCCCGGCGTGGTCAGCGGTGTGTTCCTCGCCGGCTATGCGCTGGCGCGCTCGACGTCGGAGCTGTTCCGCGAGCCACACTTCGCGCATGCCTTTAACGTCGGCCCGCTCACCGCCGGCATCGCCTACTCCATTCCCATGCTGCTCGCCGGCCTCGCCATCATCTATCTGGCGCGCACACGCGAACTAAAGTGAGTGGCGGCGGCCAGCGCGTTGCCACGCCGCTGGCGCGGCAGCTCGCCCAGCGCATAGCGCAACAGGGGTCGCTCAGCGTCGCCGACTACATTGAGGCCTGCCTACAAGATCCCGAGCATGGCTACTACCGCCGGCAGATCGCCATCGGCCGCAGCGGCGACTTCATCACCGCGCCGGAGATCAGCCAGGTGTTCGGCGAGCTGATCGGGCTGTGGTCCGCCATCGTATGGCAGAGCATGGGATCGCCGCCTGCTCTGCGGTTCCTCGAGCTCGGCCCGGGTCGCGGCACTCTGATGCGCGATGCGCTGCGCGCGGCGCGCCTCGTGCCGGCCTTCCGCGCCGCCCTCGATGTCGAGCTCATCGAAAGCAACGCGGCGCTCGAACTGATCCAGCGCGCGACGCTTGGCAGCGAGGAGGTCCCAACCCGCTGGTCCGACGAGATCGCAGCGGGAACAGGGCCCGTCATCCTCATCGCCAACGAGTTCCTCGATACGCTGCCGCTGCAGCAGTGGGTCTTTCACGGCGGCGCCTGGCACGAGCGCTGCGTTGGCCTCAACGCTGCCGGGGCTCTTGCTTTCGTGGACGGGAAGGCGGGCGTCGAGCCTCCCCTTCCTGCGGATATCGGGACGCCGCGCGAGGGCGACATCTATGAATCGCGCGCTCTTGCCCTGGCCGACCTCGCCGGCAGACTGGCGAGGCTCGGATCGCCCTGCGCCGCGCTGTTCATCGATTACGGGCACACACGAGCCGGCTACGGCGATACACTCCAGGCGATAGCGGCGCACCGCTACACCGATCCCTTGCAGGCGCCGGGCGAGGCCGACCTCACCGCGCAGGTCGATTTCGCGGCCTTGGTCACCGCCATGCGTGCCGCGGGCTTAGCCTGCGACGGCCCGCTGCCACAGGGCGAGTTCCTGGGCCGGCTCGGCATCGTCGAGCGCGCCTCCCGGTTGATGGCCGCCAATCCGGCCAAGGCGGCGCAGATCGAGGCGTCGGTCGCTCGCCTCATGGCACCGGGGGGCATGGGCACGCGCTTTCAGGCCATCGGGATACGTAGCGTTGACACTCCTGCGCTACCAGCACTGGTGTGATGATCGAGAAATTCGCGATCATCAGACGTGGTGGTATCGAGCGAATTTCTCGATCTGAATCAAACCAGCAAGTCCATGATTCTAAGTGTCCATTATGATTCAGACGTTCGCTCCCGACCCCTACCGAGAGCTCCGGCGAACTTCGGAATCGGGACACTTGCCGCGGTGGACATGAGCGGCCGTGCAACTTAGTCCTCACCCCATGCTGCAACCGATCGAAGCCGCGTCCCTTTCTCGCCTGCCCGGCATTCGCCACGGGTTCTTCACCCGCCTCGGCGGCGTCTCGCAGGGACTGTATGCCAGCCTCAACTGCGGACCCGGCTCCGCCGACGTGCCGGCCAACGTGGCCGAGAACCGCGGCCGCGTTGCCCGCCACCTTGGCGGGCGCCATCCCGACGTCGCCACCATCTATCAGGTGCACAGCGGCGACGCCGTGGCGCTGACCGGCCCGGTTGCCGCCGATGCCCGTCCCAAGGCCGACGGCATCGTCGCCCGTACCCCCGGGCTGGTCATCGGTGTCCTCACCGCCGACTGCGCACCGGTGCTGTTCGCCGACCCCGAGGCGCGCATCGTCGGTGCGGCGCACGCCGGCTGGCGCGGTGCCATCGGCGGCGTTCTCGAGGCGACGGTCGCTGAAATGGAGAATCTCGGCGCCAAGCGAAATCGCATTATTGCGGCGATTGGGCCGGCCATTAACCAAGTCTCATACGAGGTGGGGCCAGACTTCGAAGCAACCTTGCTTGAAAGTTGCGCTGACAACGAAATGTTTCTCGCTCGCAATAATCCCAGCGGACGGGCACATTTCGATCTACCGGGGTTCGTGGCCAGGAGGTTGCAGGACTGCGGTCTCGGCGTGGTTGAGAGGCAGAGCCCGTGCACGTACGCGAACGAATCGCTTTTTTTCAGTTTCCGGCGCTCGCAGCACCGTTCAGAGGGGGATTACGGCCGCCAAATCTCCGCCATTGTCGTGGCCTAATTGCACAATCCACAATGGCGTCCTGCGTTTCTCTCGGGGAATTACCATCCGAGGCGCGGATGCTCGGATTCGATCTGGACGCGGCGAAGATGACTGGTTAGACGATTCTTAGAGAGGTACCGGTCATTAAGGAGAGTAAGGCCGCAAGGTTCGTACGCCGGCCGCCGGAAGAAACAGCGGGTACTCAACGGGGGAGCGTCGCCGTGACGACCTTTGATGCTGCTGCGGCTTGGCAAAAAAAGAAGCCAATAGCATTCGCACTGTTCGCAGGCTTCCTGGCCTTCGGACTGGCTGGATGCGAGACCGCCAATTCGCTCACTTCGCTATTCAGCTCGTCGGGCGGTGATGCGCCGACGGCATCGGTTGCGAGTCCGCCGCCCATGGCCGCGGCGCGCAGCGCACAGTTCGCCATCGCCCCCGTCATCGGTCCGCCCGAGAACGTGTCAGGCGAGCTGCGCAACCAGCTGATCGCCGACCTCGAGCGACAGAACATCCGCGTTGCCAAGGCTCCCGACGAGAAGGCGGAGTACACGCTCCGCGGCTACGTCGTCTCGTCGCTGGAAAAGAAGGGCAACAAGTCGAAGGTGTCCTACATCTGGGACGTCACTGACGCGAGTGGCAAGGGTGTCCACCGCGTCAGCGGCGAGGAGACGGCACCGGCGGGCAAGAGCAAGGATCCATGGACGGCCGTCACGCCGACGGTCGTGCAGTCCATCGCAGCCAAGACAGTCACCTCGGTCACCGGCTGGATGCCGGGCGCCGCGGTTGCCAGCAGCGGCACCGCTGGCGGCCTCGTGCAGACGGCCGCCACCACGCCGGGCGCCTACACTTCGCCCACGCCGGCGAAATCGACGGTTACCGGCAGCATCGGCAAGACCGGTGCGGTCAAGGCCCTGGTGCCGACGGTCACTGGCGCACCTGGCGATGGCAGCACGACCTTGCGCGCAGCGCTGCAGCGCGAGCTTAGCCGCAGCGGCGTGCCGCTCACCGAGTCGCAATCCCCCGACACCTACGTCGTCGAAGGCAAGGTGGCGATGGGCCCCGGCAAGGACGGCAAGCAGTCGATCACCATCGACTGGAGCGTAACCGATCCGACTGGCAAGAAACTCGGCACCGTTTCGCAGAAGAACGAGGTTCCGCAAGGCTCGCTCGACGGCTCGTGGGGGAAGACGGCGGACGCGGCGGCAGCCGCGGCGGCACAGGGAATTGTTAAGCTCCTGCCGCAGCCGACGCAGACAACCAGCTCGAATTGACCGGCGAACACTAAGGCACGCCGCGTCAACTTAGCGATCTCAATATGAGGGCCCCGCCGTTTACAGGTGCGGGCCCTCTTGCTAGAAGCGCCCGGCGAACGGCTGTGGAGGCGTACATGCCCTTCGATCCCCGTCCCGAGGGCCGCGGCCTACCGCCGATGAAGCTCGTCGCCGGCAATTCCAACCGGCCGCTTGCCGAGGCGATCTGTGCTCACCTGAAGGTCCCTGCCACCAAGGGCCAGGTGAAGCGCTTTGCCGACATGGAGATCTTCGTCGAGATCCAGGAGAACGTCCGCGGCCAGGACGTCTTCGTGATCCAGTCCATCTCGTTCCCGGCGAACGACAACTTGATGGAGCTGTTGATCCTCATCGACGCGCTGAAGCGTGCCTCGGCCGCCCGCATCACAGCCGTTATCCCCTACTACGGCTACGCCCGCCAGGATCGAAAGCCGGGCCCGCGCACGCCGATCACCGCCAAGCTGGTCGCCAATCTCATCGAGCGTGCCGGCGCCGACCGCGTGATGACGCTCGATCTGCACGCCGGACAAATCCAGGGCTTCTTCGACATCCCGACCGACAACCTGTTCGCCGCACCGGTCATGGTGCGCGACATCCAGGAGCACTACAAGGGCAACAACCTGATGGTCGTCTCGCCCGACGTCGGCGGCGTGGTGCGTGCCCGCGCGCTCGCCAAGCGCATCGAGGCACCGATCGCCATCTGCGACAAGCGTCGCGACCGCCCGGGCGAATCCGAGGTCATGCACGTCATCGGCGACGTAAAGGGCATGCGCTGCATCCTCATCGACGACATCGTCGATTCCGGCGGTACGCTTGTGAACGCCGCCGAGGCACTGTTGAAGCACGGCGCCGTCGAGGTCATGGCTTACATCACGCACGGCGTGTTGTCGGGCGGCGCGGTGAGCCGCATCCAGGCCTCCAAGCTCAAGTCGCTGGTGATCACCGACAGCATCCAGCCGACCGCCGCCGTGCTCGCCGCCAAGAACATTCGCGTGCTGTCGATCGCCCCCCTCATCGGCGAGGCGATCATTCGCACGGCGCGCGAGGAGAGCGTCTCCAGCCTATTCTACTGACGCCTCCAACATCTGTCATCCCGGCGAAGGGAGCGCAGCGACCGCACAGCCGGGATCCAGCGTAAGACTCGTCGGAGTCTCAGGAGCTACGCACTTCTCTCCTGGATCCCGGGTCAGCGCTCGCTACGCTCGCTTGCTCGGGATGACAGTGATCGTCGCGAAGTCACGTCTTCTCGAGTGGCCGTGATCTTCGCAGCGATCACTGTGCGGATGATGCAGATGGGCGCCGTGCGCCGATCGGCCAAGACTTACTCGTCGTCAATTCAGCTCCACCGAGCCGAAGGCACGCACGGATGCGCCCGGCTGCAGCACCTCCTCGCGCCGCTTGAACGAGGTGTGGTCGAGCACCTCCTCGTCGGCTAGGTTCTCGCCCTTGATGCCGACGGTAACCAGCGAAGCCGTGCCGTCGGGCGCGCGCACTTCAGTCGTATAGCTCAGCTCGGCATTGACCAGCGTGTAACCGGGCGTAGGGATCTCGTTGATGCCGATCTCGTCCTGCTCGAAGGCGTGCAACAGCCCGACGCGCGCCAGCCAGCTTGCATCGTGATAGTAGATGCCGCCGCCGAGCCTGTGGGGCGGAATGCGCGGTACGTTCTCGCCGTCCGCGAAGCGGGCGCGCACGAAGTCGTACTGCGCGTCTAGCCCCCATACTCCGTCCCAGATGCGGCCCGCGTCGTACTGAGCGGCAAGCTCGGCACCATAGAAGGTCGCGTCGCGCTGCTGGAACAAGACCTGGTCGAACTCCTCACCCCCGGCGACCGGCGGCGGGCACTCGGCGAGGGTCGTGCCGCAGGTGACGCCGGTAAGCTGGCGATAGATGAAGCCGCGATAGCGCGAGTAGTAGGCGGCCGCGTCGAAGCGGAACGATCCCGTCGCTTTCTTCAGGCCGGCTTCGATCGTCGATGCCTTTTCCTCGTTGAGGAAAGGATTGCCGATCTCGAACGTCCCCGTCGCCTCGTGCATGCCCTTGGAGAACAGCTCGGCTGCATCCGGGGCGCGTTCCACGTACTGCCCGTTGAGCCGCGCCTCCACGTCGAAGGGCAGAGCATAAAGAAGGCCTAAACCGCCGCTGACGGGCAAGAACGAGCGCTCTCCCGCAAACGCCACCGGCGCCAAAGGATTGGACACATCCGACCAGCCGGTACCGTCGACGGTGGTCTGCTCGACGCGCGTCGCCACCTGGACCCGCAGCTGCGAGCTCAGCGCCAGCTCTTCGAACCAGAAGGCGGCGATGCTTTGCGTGTGCGCCGGCTCAAGGAGCGAGTCCCCCTCGAAGCTCTGGCCGCGCGTCTTGCGGTTATCGAGGTGAATGCCGGCGGCGCCCGAGAGCTCGCCGAGACCGGTCAGCAGCGGTGCATGCTGCACCTCGACGCGCGCTTCCTGCTCGCGATTGGTGAAGTGCGAGCCAACCTCGAACTCCGTGTCGACCAGCGGATCGTGGATGGCGAGTTCGTCGTGTGCGTAATCCGAGGCGCCGAACCAGAAACGAATGGCGTCGATGCCATTGTCGCGTACGCGCCATTCGCCCTTCGCCTGCACCTTGTCCTGCTCCAAGTCGATACGCGGAATGACACCTTCCTCCGCTTCCTCGCCGGGGATGCCGTAAAGGCTGGCAAAGCGCGTGTAGGAGACGCCGAGGAATCCATCAGTGCCGATCAGCGAGGCGCCGATAGAGGCGCCCTCGCTTTCGACGAAGGTGTTGAGAACGGTTCCGCGCGGCGATTGATAATCGTGGGCGTCGCGCTTGAACCCGTCGGCGTGGATGGCAAATCCGCCGGAGCCGGCCGTCGCGCTCATGGCTCCGTCGGCACCATCATCGACCGACGAGTAGCCGCCAACGATGCGGCCGGAGAACCCACCGCGTGGAATGAACGTCGGAATGCGCTCGTTCTCGACCGAGACGACGCCCCCGATGGCCTGGCTGCCGTAGCGCAGCGTCGCGGGCCCGCGCACGACCTCGACGCGCTCCGCCGCCAGGGGATCGATGGGGATGGCGTGGTCCTCGGAGATCGCGGCCACGTCGTGCGTACCGATTCCATTCTCCTGTGTGCGGATGCGGTAGCTGTCGAGCCCGCGGATGATCGGTCGATTGGCGCCGGGCGCGAAATTGGTGCCCGAGATGCCGGGCTTGTATTCCAGCGTATCGGTGATCGTGGCGCCGCCGTTGGCCTCGATCTCGCGCGCCGTGGCGACCGTCACCGGCACGAACGCCTGATCGGCAACGATGGTGCCGGGCAGCGGCTGCAGCTCTGGCATCGGAGCCGGCGCGGCCGCCGCCTCGCCGGCGGCGGGCGGGGACGCCGGCGGCGCCTTGCGCTTGGCTTTCTTCGGCTTGGCGACGGGGCTCGCCGTGGTGACCACCACCGCCGGAAGCTCGACCGTTTCGCTTGCGGTGTTGGCCGATTGTGCTTCGGACGGCCCGGCATGCACCACCAGCGCCGCCGCGGCGACGCCAAACGCTACGCATACTTTCACTGTTACGCCCCCTGTACGCTTTACGGATGTTATAATATCCGTTTATTAACCCTGGTCAAGCCAGATATGCGTCATAGGTCGCGCGGGGGCCGCGCGAGTGAGACCGGGACCTCCACTGTCATCCTCGGGCTTGTCCCGAGGATCCAGTGCACAGCAATCTCAAGCGTCGATGTCGAAGAAGCGAGCGTCGGAGCAAATGGAGGGGTGGGTCCTCGGCATAAAACCGAGGATGACACCCGTGGCAAGCGCCGGTGCCCACTTCTCGCGTCTTCGACGAGATAGCGGCTTGCGCCGCTTCGGGGGTGAGAAGAGTGAAAAGCCTCTCTCAGCGCGCCTCGCGCGCCATGCAGGCGCGGCAACGGCCGCGCAGCTCCAGCGTCATCTGCGTGACGGCAAACTTCGCCTTGCGCGCCCAGGCGGCAAGACGCTCGATGGCAGCCGGCTCGTCGAACTCGGTCACCGTTCCGCAGTCGTTGCAGATGGCGAACACCGCCGTGCCCTCGTGGCTCGGATGCCGGCAGGCGACGAAGGCGTTGAGCGATTCCAGCCGATGCGCCTGGCCTTCGGCGATGAGGCGATCGAGCGAGCGGTAGACGGTCTGTGGCGCCAGGCTCGCCTTGTCGCGCAACTCCTCGATCAGCTCATAGGCGCTTACCGGGCGCCCGACGCCGCGCAGGGCCTCGACGATCATCTTGTCCTGCTCGGGGGCAGGCCGGCGTTTGGTGCTCTTGCGAACCATCAGTCGATCCCGGCTCAGCGCCCCTCTCGGGTCCTCAATTCGGATATTATAACATCACCACCAAATCAGGAGCAAAAACATGCAGCTCAGCAAGCGACTCCCCGTGACAGTACTGTCCGGTTTTCTCGGCGCAGGCAAGACAACGCTGCTCAATCACGTGCTCAATAACCGTGAGGGGCGGCGGGTGGCGGTCATCGTCAACGACATGAGCGAGGTAAACATCGACGCCGATCTCATTCGCGACGGCGGCGCCAACCTGTCGCGCACCGATGAAGCCTTGGTGGAAATGTCCAACGGATGCATCTGCTGCACGCTGCGCGATGACCTCCTAACCGAGGTGCGAGCACTGGCCGAGGCCGACCGCTTCGACTACCTCTTGATCGAATCGACCGGCATCGCCGAGCCGCTCCCTGTGGCTGCGACCTTTGAGTTTCGCGACGATGACGGGCGCAGCCTGGCGGACGTTGCGCGCCTCGACACCATGGTGACAGTGGTCGACGCGGCGAATCTGCTGAAGGACTACCACTCGCATGACTTCCTCTCCGCCCGCGGTCAATCGCTGGGCGAGGATGATGAGCGCTCGCTTGTCGGTCTGCTCACCGAGCAGATCGAGTTCGCCGACGTCATCGTGCTCAACAAGATCGACATTGCCAAGCCGCACGAGATCGAGCTGGCCAAGTCGATCATTCGCGCCCTCAATGTCGACGCGCGCATCATCGAGGCCGTGCGCGGACGCGTGCCGATAGAGGCGATCCTCGACGCGAAGCTGTTCTCGTTCGAGACGGCGCACCGTCATCCGCTGTGGTTCCGCGAGCTCGCCGGCTTCAAGGATCATGTGCCGGAGACAGAGGAATACGGCATCTCGAGCTTCGTCTATCGCGCCCGGCGCCCGTTCGCGCCCGCCAAGCTGCACGCGTTCTTCAACAGGCCGTGGCCGGGCGTCGTGCGCGCCAAGGGCTTCTTCTGGCTGGCGACGCGCCCCGCTTGGGTCGGGGAGCTGAGCCAGGCGGGAGCCTTAGTCCGCCATGAGGCGGCCGGGTATTGGTGGGCGGCGGTGCCGAAGGCCAGGTGGCCGCAGGACGAAGAGCTGCGCGCGCGCATCGACAAGGCCTGGCACGCCCGCTGGGGCGACCGGAGGCAGGAATTGGTATTCATCGGCGTCCGCGAGATGGATAAGCGCACCATCGTCGATGAGCTCGACGCCTGCCTCCTGGAGGTGCCGGATGCCGGCATGATCGACGCCAAGGCCTGGACATCGCTCGACGATCCGTTCCCCGCCTGGCGCCGCGATTAGGCCATCCTCTACCCGCGCCGGTAGCAGCCGAGGGCCTGCTCCCCAGGCAATTGCCAAGCCCCTGATCCGCCGCTATAACCCGCGCCATCTCAAGCAACCAGCATGAGACGGCGCCCGGCACCCTTGGAGGCCGCGTCGATCAACGGGCCGCAAGGCCCTGATTTTTTGGAGAGAATGCCATGGCTCAGCACTCGATCGAGCTGAAAGCCACGGCGCGCCCACGTGCCGGCAAGGGGGCCGCACGCCAAGCTCGTCGTGAAGGAAAAGTCCCGGCTGTCATCTACGGCGACGGCCAGTCCCCCGAGACCATCGCTCTCGACTACAACGAGCTATGGAAGCAGGTCCTCAAGGGCCACTTCACCTCCACCGTGTTCGAGCTCGACGTCGAGGGCAAGAAGAGCCGCGTCATTCCGCGCGACCTGCAGGTCGATCCCGTCAAAGATCAGCCGGTCCACGTCGACTTCATGCGCATCGGCAAGGACGGCCGCATCCGCGTCGAGGTGCCGGTCCGCTTCATCAACGACCAGCTCTCACCCGGTCTGAAGCGCGGCGGCGTCTTGAACATCGTGCGCCATGACATCGAGGTCATCTGCCCGTACGATCATATCCCGGCGTTCTTCGAGATCGATCTCACGGGACTCGAGATCGGCCGCTCGATCCACATTTCGGCGGTGAAGCTGCCCAAGGATGCCGAGCTAACCATCAAGGATCGCGACTTCACGATTGCCACCATCGCCGGCGCCGTGAAGCAGGAAGAGGAAGCTCCGGTTGCGGCAGCTGCGGCTCCCGCAGAAGGCGCGGCACCGGCTGCCGGTGCCGAGGCCGCCAAGGCTGGCGCTGCTCCCGCTGCGGCCAAGGGGGGCGCTGCCGCCCCTGCCGCCAAGGCTGCGGCTGCTCCCGCCGCCAAGAAGAAGTAATGCTAGTGTCCTGATCGCGAAATTCGTCTCACTTGCCGCACGGTTGGAACGAATTCGCGATCTGAGGACACCAGCCAGCTTAATGCTTCTAGAGTCCGCTGCACCACCCAGCCGCGCGTGACGTAGCGGACTTCTCGATCATCACATTAGCGGGCGGGCGCGCTCATCAGGGTGCGCCCGCCTTTTCCCTCCTCGCTGGGGCGTGCCCATGAAGCTGTTCGTCGGACTGGGAAACCCAGGCGCGCAGTACGCCCGCCACCGCCACAACGTCGGCTATGTGGCGCTCGACAAGATCGCCGCCGCGCATAGCTTCGGCGCCTGGCGCAAGCGCTTTCAGAGCGAGACGGCGGAAGGCACCCTCGGCGGGACGCGCGTCGTGCTCTTGAAGCCGACGACGTACATGAACGACAGCGGCCGTGCCGTCGGCGAGGCGGCGCGCTTCCTTAAGATCCCCCTCGAAGACATCTACGTTTTCCACGACGAGATCGACCTGGCGCCCGCCAAGCTGAAGGTCAAGGTGGGCGGCGGCAACGCCGGCCACAACGGCCTGCGCTCGCTCACCGCGCACATGGGCAACGACTACAATCGCGTGCGCATCGGCGTCGGCCATCCCGGCGTCAAGGATGCGGTGGCGCACTACGTGCTGCACGACTTCGCCAAGGCCGAGTACGCCTGGCTCGACCCGCTGCTCGACGCCATGGCAGAGGCGGCACCGTATCTCGCCAAGGGCGATGCCGCGCGCTTCCTGTCGCAGGTGGCCTTGAAGACGCGCGCGGACGATGCGCTCGAGGAGCGCGAGCCACCGCCCGAAAAGAAACTGGAACGCAAGCCCGCAAGTGCGCATCCGGCCGGCGAGCGTGCAGCAAAGCGCGCCGGCGCTTTGGCCGAGAATCTGAAAAAGTGGCTCGCCGGCCGCAGCGACAAGGAGTGATGCGAGAGCTGCCTTGAAGACGAGACAGCGACCGCCCAACTGCCGCGCATGACATCCATCATATCGATTAAAGACCTGTCGAAGACCTACGCCGGCGGCTTCCAGGCCTTGAAGCACGTCACGCTGGATATCCGCCGCGGCGAGATCTTCGCCTTGCTCGGCCCCAACGGCGCCGGCAAGACGACGCTGATCTCCATCGTCTGCGGCATCGTCAACGCGACGTCCGGATCGGTGACCGTCGACGGCGGCGACATCGCGCGCGACTATCGCCGCGTGCGCTCCATGATCGGCCTCGTGCCGCAGGAGCTGACCACCGATGCCTTCGAGACGGTGTTTAACGCCGTCTCCTTCAGCCGCGGCCTGTTCGGCCGCGCGCCCAACCCGGCGTACGTCGAGAAGGTGCTGAAGGCGCTGTCGCTGTGGGACAAGAAGGACAACCGGATCATGACGCTGTCGGGCGGCATGAAGCGCCGGCTCTTGATCGCCAAGGCGCTGGCGCACGAGCCGACCATCCTGTTCCTCGACGAGCCGACGGCCGGCGTCGACGTCGAGCTGAGGAAGGACATGTGGCAGGTGGTGCGCGATCTGCGCTCAACTGGCGTCACCATTATCCTCACGACGCACTACATCGAGGAAGCCGAGGAGATGGCCGACCGCGTCGGCGTCATCGCCAAGGGCGAGCTGATCGTGGTCGAGGAGAAGGCCGAGCTAATGCGCAAGCTCGGCAAGAAGCAGCTGGTGCTGCACCTCAATGCGCCGCTGCAGGCCGTTCCCGCCGAGCTTGCCGCACACGCCCTCGAGCTGTCGCCCGACGGCCGCGAGCTCACCTTCACCTACGACACGCAGGCCGGCCGCACGGGCATTACCGCGCTGCTCGGCGACATGCGCACGGCAGGCGTCGGCTTCGCCGATCTCAACACCATCCAGTCCTCGCTCGAGGACATCTTCGTCGATCTCGTCAGGAGCACGAAATGAACCTGCACGCGGTCAAAGCCATCTACGTCTTCGAGATGTCGCGCGCCTTCCGCACCATCATGCAGAGCATCATCTCGCCGGTGCTGTCGACCTCGCTCTATTTCATCGTCTTCGGCGCCGCCATCGGCACGCGCATCTCGCAGATCGACGGCGTCAGCTACGGCGCCTTCATCGTCCCGGGGCTGATCATGCTGCAGCTCCTCACACAGTCGATTGCCAACGCCTCGTTCGGCATCTACTTCCCGCGCTTCACCGGCACGATCTACGAGCTCCTGTCGGCGCCCATCTCACCGTTCGAGATCGTGCTCGGCTACGTCGGCGCCGCGGCGACGAAGTCGATCATGCTCGGGCTCATCATCCTGGCCACGGCGGCGCTATTCGTTCCTCTGCACATCGCCCACCCGGTGTGGATGCTCGCCTTTCTGGTCCTGACGGCGGTCACCTTCTCCCTGCTTGGTTTCATCATCGGCATCTGGGCCGACGGCTTCGAGAAGCTGCAGGTCATTCCGCTGTTGATTGTGACACCGCTGACATTCTTGGGCGGCACGTTCTACTCGGTGAACATGCTGCCGCCGTTCTGGCAGACGGTTACGCTGTTCAACCCCGTCGTCTACCTTGTCAGCGGATTCCGCTGGAGCTTCTATGAAATTTCCGACGTCAACATCGTAGCCAGCCTAGGCATGACCGCGGTCTTCCTGCTCGTCTGCCTGGCCATCATCTGGCGCATTTTCACCACCGGCTACCGGCTTAAAGCTTGAGCAGTTGTGCGCCGCAGCTTGCGTACGCAACGAGGTCGGGCCAGTGTGGGCGCGTGGCCGGGGGTGATCGTGCCGGCAGGCATCGACAGGGGAGGGGCACGTGGAAGGGATCATCAATTCCATCGTACAGTTCTTGCAGCAGGGCATTGCTGCCATCTTCAAATTCCTGCAGCTCGTCTGGAACTGGTCGTTCGGCCAGATCGTCTCCATTTTCTCGTCCGACTGGCAGGCGCTGCCGATCTGGAAGATCGTCGTGCTGATCGTCGCCTTGGCGGCCATCGCCTACATTCTCTACAGGGCCTTCATGGTGCTGTGGTCGGGCGTCGTGGCCCTGTTCCACGCTTTCGTCGAGCTCTTGAGCAAGTTCGTCTCCGTGTTGCCACAGATCGTCATCGCCGGGCTGATCGCCTTCGGCGCCGGCTACGTGATCCAGAACATCAATTTCTGACACGGCAATGCGCTAGGTAACGGGCCGGCCGCGGCCGCACGTCCGCAGGAGCATGCCATGCAGCATCTAAGCGCTGACTTCGCCTGGTACGCCGCCGGTGCATTCGCCCTCGGCTTTGTCGTAGCGTGGCTTGCATGCGGAAAGGCGGAGACGGGGCCATCCACCTCGCCGATGCCCGTTGCGCAGGAAGACGAACGGCGACGCCGCAGTGCGCTCAGCTGGCTGTGGCGCGGCTATCGCGCCTATGATCGCGGTGCCGGCTGGTGGGACCGCATCGGCTGGTTCCTTGGACTGTTCAAGTCGAATGCCGGCGTCGCCGTGCTCGTCGCCTCGACCGGCGCGGCCGCGACCTATGGTGCGATCGAGATCAAGAGGAACGTGATCGACCCGCTGAAGCTCGAGACGGCGGCCATCGCGCCCCAAGCGGAGGTGCGCCAGACGCGCAACTCCACCGTGTTCGCCATCGAGGGCAAGGACAAGGCCGGGCGTCGCGGGGCCTTCGACGTCGTAGTCTTGAACAAGAGCTTCCTATGGGTGCGCGGCAGCGCCGACGATCTCGAGAAAGACGGCAAGACAATCCCGCGCGCCGAGCTTGCCGCCGCCGTGCTCGACGAGGAGGTCAAAGGGGCGCTCGCCGACGCCAAGGAGGTGATCGCCATCGGCACCGCCTCGCAGGAAGGCAGCGCCACCGAGGAGGTGGCGCGCGCCGAGCGGCGTGCCAGGCAGGCGGCGAGCCTGATTTCCGGCGCAGTGGCGGAGGGCATTCCGGTCTGGACGCTCAATCTCGGCCAGTACCGCGACCCGTGCGCGAACTGTGAGACGGGCGGCACCAGCTGGCAACGGCCGTTCATCGTCGTCGCCGTGAAGGAGGCCGATCCCGGCACCGATATCGGCGAGGCGCTCGCCGATGCCATGACCGGCAAGGAGAAGCTGCCGAGCCCGAACAGCTACTCCACCTTCGCCCTCGCCCGGTACCGCTGAACCTACACTAGCCGTTAAGCACCGTCCTCGAGGCTCAAAGCCAGACGCCAAAAGCTGGGGCTGAGACGCAAGGTTGCGCTATAATATGATTTTGATGAGCGCGGCCATGGAAGCAGTCAGACCCGCCCTGCGCCCGCACGAATTCAACCCGGCCGAGATCGGTGCGCTCGCGCATCTCTATCGCGGCGAGGTTTACCGCAGTACGATTTGGCGGACGCGGCTCGACAACACCACCAATTGGGCGGTGGTCACGCTGGCGATCGCTCTATCCGTAACATTCTCCACCAGCGAGGCCTCGCCGCTGCCGCTGATTCTCGCGGGCATTTTGTGCATCGTGTTCTTGCTCTTCGAGGCGCGGCGCTATCGCTACTTCAACGTCTGGCGCGCGCGGTGCCGCTGGTTGGAGACGAACTTCTATGCCCCGATGCTGCGCGGCGAAGGTGTGAAGCCTAGCGGCGGCTGGCCCCAGGTACTGGCGCGCGACTATTGCGAGCCGCGCCATCATATCAGCCTTGCGCGTGCAATCGGACGGCGTCTGCGCCGAAACTACATTTGGATTCTCGGCATTCAGACGCTTGCCTACTACGCCAAAGTGGCGGTCCACCCGGTGCCTATGTCCAACCTGGCGGAGCTGGTGCAGCGCGCCGCGGTAGGTCCTATTCCAGGTGAGCTGGTTTTGCTCGGCGGTGTCTTATTCACCACTGGCTGGATAACGTTCGCGCTCGTGACGTACTATCTCGATCGCACCAAGCACGCCCTGCGGCCTGGCGGGGTTGCGATGGGGTAACAAAAGACGGCGGGCACGAGAGCCCCGCCGTCGTAAACCACGCGCTACCTCTTCGGCGCGACGCATGTCTTTGTCGCGTCGTCCCAGATCATATCTATCATCTTCGCGCATTCGGCCTGCGTCTTCGGTGTGTCACCTGCGAGCGCCGGCGCTGCGAACGCAGCTGCAAGACTCAAGGCGAGAACAGAGGTGAGAATCCTCATGGTGCTTCCTCCATGCCTAAGCGGGCCGCCGGGCCAAGAAAGCCAGCGCCCGCGAAAATCGCCACTGGCTCTTTGGCGCGGCTTGACGATCCAAACGGCTGTTCGAGCACCGCGGTCCGACACTGCGCGCACGGAGGAAGCCCTCGCGAGCACCCCGGTCGATACTGGAGGAGCCCAAGACGGGGCGCACGCCGATGCCGACAAAGCGATGGAGTGGCAAAAGCGCAATGAGCTTTTCCACGCCATCCCTGCCCGTTAAGGGACGCATCGGCTGAGCGGGCCTGAAACCCCTAGGCATGCGCCACGCATCCGGGCCGAGCCACGTACGCTTGGGCGCTCCCCCTTCCAACATCGCGGTCTGCTGGACATCGGCAAGTTGTGAGCGGTACTTAGATGACACCGTGAGCCCACCGTGATCGGACCGACGCCGGTAGTGACGTCGATGATCATGCACCACAGCACATACCAGCTCGGGATGTTGGTGAGGAATATTCGACCAAATCTACTGCTGTGCCTTCGGCACCGCTTGACGCGCTTCGGCTTCCGGCCTGAATAGAATGTAGCGACGTTTCTTGTCCGCGCGAATAGCGCTTGCAGCCGTGGTCAGATACTTCCAGACATTTCGCCGTTCGGCGCAAAGAAAGTCGTGCCTTATGGGCGCGTATGTCCTGTTTGTTGCGATGCTGACCGCATCGCCGCAGCATGTAGAAGCCGGCAAAGACGGCAAGAACGAGTCTCCCGGCGCTTCCACGACGCCGACGCCCGTCCCAACTATGGATGTGGAGGTCATCTTCTGGAACAGCGTCAAGGACAGCGACGATCCGGAGCTGCTGCAGACTTATCTCGACCGCTACCCCGCCGGTGCATTCGCGCCGATCGCCAAGCTCAAGATCGAACGCCTGAACGCACCGCCGCTCACGCCCTCTGGTCGCGTCGCCGACGAGCCCACCTTCTCTGGCTCGGAATCATACGGGCGGCAGGAGGTACTACGCGTCACGCTCGGCGGCAGCGGAAGTCGCGGCGTGCTCGGCTTGCGTGGCCAGACGTTGGATGCGTTCTGGCAGATCGCGATCGGCCCTGAAGCCAAGGGCGCCATTGTCGTAGAGGTCTTGCCGGGAGGAGCCGCCGAGCAGGTCCGACTGCGTCGCGGCGACATCGTCACGCGCGTGGAAGGGCAAGACGTTGCGGCCATGGCCGACGTGGCGCGCCTCATCGGGCAGGCTGGCCCCGGAAAACAAGTCGCGATCCAGATCTGGCGGCCTGATGGCGACTACAAGACGCTCGTCGCCAGGCTCGCCGCCCGGGCCGATAAGAACGACGCCCCTGCGGCGTTGGCGCTGGCCGAGATCTATCGCCTAGGGCTCTTGGGACGTGAGGATGTGTCGGAGGCACTGAAGTGGCAGCACAAGGCCGCAGAGACCGGATCAACCGTGGCGATGTTCGTGCTTGGCACCACGCTGGCGGCAAGCCAGGGCCCCGAGAAGGAGAAAGAGCTTTCCGAAGCCGTGCAGTGGTTCAGAAAGGCCAGCGAGGCTGGCGACCCACGCGCCATGCACGCGCTTGGCGTGATGTACGACAACGGTTTTGGCACCTCCAAGGACGCGGTCGAGGCGGTGCGCTGGTTCCGCAAGGGCAGCGATGCCGGAAATGCGGCTGCCATGGCGGCGTTTGCCCAGATGCAGCTCAATGGCAGGGGAACCATCAAGGACGAAACAGCGGGTGTGGCTCTGATGCGCAAGGCGGCGGACGCCGGCAATCCAACCGCGATGGCGCAGCTCGGCGCCGCATACGCCGAAGGCAAAGGCCTCCCCAAGGACGAGACGGAGGCCGTGCGCTGGTATCGCCGCGCCACCGATGCCGGTTACACGGCTGCCTTCTATCACCTGGGATTGGCATATCACTACGGGCGCGGCGTGCCCAAAGATCAGACGGAGGCCCTGCGCAGCTTCCGGTGGGCTGCGGATAATGGACTTACGGTCGGCATGGTGGCTCTTGGCGACATATACGCCAACGCCATCGGCACCGCTAAGGACGACGCCGAGGCTACGCGCTGGTACCGCAAAGCGGCGGACGCCGGCGATACCGGTGCCATGTACACCATGGCGATCCGCAGCGAGTTTGGCTTAGGAGTTGCGAGGGATACCGAGGGTGCAGCGCAATGGGCGATTGCATCCGTCAAGGGTGGATCCGAATACGCGCGCACGCAGTTGATCGCCGAAGCCGACAAATGGAGCCCTGACTTCCGCCGCACGCTGCAGCGCAAGCTAAAAGACGCGGGGCACTACACGGGTGACATAGACGGCCGGATGGGCGCCGGCGTGAAGGACGCGCTCGATCGGCTGGCGAAGTCCGGCACCAAGGGTCCCTGATTTCCACGGACGCATCGGAACACCCAGCGTCGCCGGCCAGGCTCGACAAATCAGCTGCACGCCCGATTGCGGGACATGGCGGGCGACTGCGGCAACGGTGGGCTTCCCTTTCTGGCCCGAAACCCCTAGGCATGCGCCACGCACCCGGGCCGCAGCGGACTCCCGCTCGCCGCCCTTCCTCCGGTATCCTTCGGGCTAAGGCATCATGGGCTTCAAATGCGGCATCGTGGGTTTGCCGAACGTCGGCAAGTCCACCCTGTTCAACGCGCTGACGCAGACCGCGGCAGCCGAGGCCGCCAACTACCCCTTCTGCACCATCGAGCCGAACGTCGGCGAGGTGGGCGTGCCCGACGAGCGCCTCGATAAGCTCGCCGCCGTCGCCGGATCGGGGCAGATCATCCCCACGCGGCTGACCTTCGTCGACATCGCCGGCCTGGTGCGCGGCGCGTCCAAAGGCGAGGGCCTCGGCAACCAGTTCCTCGGCCACATCCGCGAGGTGGACGCCGTCGCCTACGTGCTGCGCTGCTTCGAGGACGACGACGTCACGCACGTGGAAAACCGCATCGATCCCTTGGCCGACGCCGAGGTGGTCGAGACCGAGCTGATGCTCGCCGACCTCGACAGCCTCGAGAAGCGCCGCACCAACGTCGAGAAGAAGGCCAAGGCCGGCGCCGACAAGGAAGCCAAGGCGCAGCTCGTCGTCATGGACAAGGCCCTAGCGCTGCTGCGCGAGGGCAAGCCGGCGCGCCTCGCCGACATTGCGCCCGAGGAGCGCCCCGTCTTCGACGCGCTGCAGCTCCTGACCGCCAAGCCGGTGCTTTACGTATGCAACGTCGATGAGGCGTCGGCGGCCACGGGCAACAAGTACTCAGCCGCGGTCGAGAAACGCGCGGCGCAAGAAGGTGCCGGCTGCGTCGTCATCTCGGCCAAGATCGAATCTGAGTTCGCAGGCCTGGCGGCGGATGAGCGCGCCGAGTTCCTCAAAGACCTTGGCCTCGATGAGCCGGGTCTCAGCCGCCTCATCCGCGCCGGCTACAAGCTCCTCGACCTCGTCACCTATTTCACGGTGGGCCCGAAGGAAGCGCGCGCCTGGACCATCACCCGCGGCACCAAGGCGCCGCAGGCCGCCGGCGTCATCCATACCGACTTCGAGAAGGGCTTCATCCGCGCCGAAACCATCGCCTACGACGATTACGTGGGGCTGGGCGGCGAGGTCGGGGCTAAGGATGCCGGCAAGATGCGGCTGGAAGGCAAGGAGTATGTCGTCAAGGATGGCGACGTGATGCACTTCCGCTTCGCCAACTGATGGCCGGCCGTGCCGAAGGACCGGCTGGACAGGCCGTTGGCGCCGACACAGGCCGCTCCTATATGCCTCCCATCGCCCACAAAATGGGAGGATGCGACATGCACGTGATCGAAATCCAGGAGCACGCCCGCAAGCTGCGCGACGCGCACGGTGATCAGGCCATTGCCGAGGCAGCGCAGAGGGCCCACGCCCTCGAGCAGCAGGGCGATGCTGAGCAGGCGGAGACCTGGCGGCGCATCGAAGCCGCGCTGCGCGAGATGCAGGGCCCCCATGTCAGCTAGCCGCAGGCGGGAGCAGCGGCGCCGCCGATGCTCCCACCCGCCGAACCTAGAAGGATTCCCATGCCGAGATTTGACAAGGCCTTTGCACTCTCCCTTTTCGGCGCCGTACTGCTCGGCGGCGCTGCACTCGCCGACCCGGCACCCCCGTCAGAGCTTCCTAAGCCTGCAGGCACGGACGCCGTCACCACCGGCAGCATCAATCTCGACCCGAGCGCGGAACAGCGCATGAAAGACTGCATGGCGATCTGGGAGCCGCGCACGCATATGACCAAGGCGGAATGGCGCCGCACGTGCAAGACCACTCTGCAAGAGTTTTCGAACTGATCAACCCTGCGCGCGCTGGCCGTAGGTTTTGAAGCGCTCCAGCACGCGCGCCATCTCCTCGTCAGGTAGGATGTTCGCCTCGCCGAGCGTGAGCACTTTCGCGTACTGCTCCGCCAGCACCTCGACCTCATGGGCGAGCTCGAGCGCTGATGCGAGGGAAGTTCCAATGGCGATCTGACCGTGGTTGGCCATCAGGCAGGCGTTGCGCTGCGCGAGCCCGTTGGCGACGTGCTCGGCCAGCGCCTCGGTGCCGAACGTGTCGTAGGGCGCCAGCGGGATGTTATTCCCGCCTGCCACGGCGACCATATAGTGGAACGCCGGAATCGGCTTGTGGGCGCAGGCGAGTACAGTGGCGTAGAGCGAATGCGTGTGGACGACGGCGTGCATGTCGGGGCGCGCGCGATAGGCGGCGAGGTGAAAACGCCACTCGCTCGACGGTTTGCGCGATTTCTTGCCCGGCACAGCACCGTCGCCGTTGACGAAGACGATGTCGCGCGGGCGGACGGCGTCGTAGGCCATGCCGGTGGGCGTGATCAGCATGCCACCCTTCCAGCGGCATGAGACGTTGCCGGAGCGCCCGGGCGACAATCCCGAGCGGCTCATCGCCCGGGCGGTATCGATCACCGCCCGTCGCGCCGCCGCTTCCTTCTCCTTCGCGCCCACGGCCATTGCTCCCTCTCGAAGCTTCTATGGCGCCGGCTTCCCATAGCGGATAACGACCAGCCTGTCGGTGCCCGATTCAGCGCCCCACAACTCACCCTTCCGACCCAGCATCTGGCGAACGTCGGCGTGCTCGCGATCGCTGGGAAAGCTTGTAAACTTCTCGCTCACCGGGTCGAACCGTACAATGGCATTACCCGGAAAATCCGATACCCACACCTTGTCCGCCTCGTCGACGAACACGGCGTAGGCGCGCGGATCCTCACCCGGCAACCTCCACGTCTGCCACATCTTCTTTGGCGGATCATAAACGCTCAGCGTGCCGGCATTCCATTCGCTGACCCATGGGCGCCCCGCCGAATCCGCCCACACCCGGCGCGGCCCGGAGCCCTTTTTGGGGGGATCGATGGGCAGCACCACGCCTATCTCGAGATCGGGCTTGGCGAGATAGCTGCCGGCCAGCGACACGAACCAGATGTCGCCGCCGGGTGTCGCCGTGATGCCGTAAGGGCCGCGGCCGCGTGGCGCGTCCCAGACTTGCATATCGCCCGTTGCGGGATCGAGGCGCCCGTAGATGCCTTCCTGGCCGGTGAACCAGATGCGGCCCTTGCCGTCGAAGGCCGCCGTGTTGAGGTTGGCGCCCGCGCGGTCCTTCGGCAGTGGCCACTGCTGGACGGCTTGCGTCTTGGCATCGACGCGCACGATGGCGTTGAGGCCGCTGTCGCTCACCCACGCCGCACCGTCGGGCCCGACGATGACGCCGTGCGGCTTCGAGTGGTCGCCGAGCGGCACGCGCTTGACGTCACCGGTCTTGGGGTCGAGTCGCCCAAGCACGCCGGCGCGCTGGCCGGTGTACCAGACGGTGCCATCGGGCGCCGGCGCCACGTCGTGCGGGCGATCACCCTTCGGCACCTCGTAGTACTGAACCTCATCGGCGATGACCGGCGGGGCGAGCAAAGACGCGGCCAAGAGGATGGCGGTAAAAACTCGAGCGTGGTGCTGATCCATAGGGCCTCCGGGTGGCTTCGGTTGGCGCTTTATGGAGGCATATATAGGCAGCATCGTCCCAGCCACAGACGCTACGCTCAGGACTTGTCCCGCTCCGGGTAGAGAAACAAAAGCCCTTCGCGCGTCGCCGGACCCACACCGCGCTCGGTGATGAAGCCGGTGACGAGGCGCGCCGGCGTTACGTCGAAGGCCGGATTGCCGGCCAGCGAGCCGGGCGCCGCGATCTCCACCGTAACGACGCGGCCGTCGGGCAGCCTGCCCGGCATCTTCAGCACCTCATCCCCCGAGCGCTCCTCAATGGGAATGCTGAGGCCTTCTTGCAGCGTCCAGTCGATGGTCGAATGCGGCAGCGCAACGTAGAACGGCACGCCGTTGTCCTTGGCCGCCAGCGCCTTGAGGTATGTACCGATCTTATTGGCAACATCGCCATTGGCGGCCACGCGGTCGGTGCCGACGATGACGAGATCGACCCTGCCGTGCTGCATCAGGTGCCCGCCGGCGTTGTCGACGACGATCGTGTGCGGCACGCCGTGGCTGCCGAGCTCGTAGGCGGTGAGCGCGGCGCCCTGGTTGCGCGGGCGCGTCTCGTCCACCCACACATGCAGCGGCACACCGGCGTCGTGCGCCTGGTAGATGGGCGAGGTCGCCGTGCCCCAATCGACGCAGGCCAGCCAGCCGGCGTTGCAGTGGGTGAGCACCTCGACCTTCTCGCCCCTACCCTTTCGAGCGGCAATGTCCTCAATGAGCTTCTTGCCGTGCTCACCGATGCGCCTGCAGGTCTCGACGTCCTCATCGCAAATCTCAGCGGCGCGCCTATAGGCAGCCGCAACGCGTTCCTCGCGCGGCAGGTTCTGCACGGCGCGGCGCATCTCCTCCAGCGCCCAGCGCAAATTGATGGCGGTGGGGCGCTGCTTGGCGAGGAACTCGATCGCGCGGTCGATCGCCTCGTCGGAGGCGTCATCGCGGATGGCCATGGCGAGGCCGTACGCCGCCGTCGCGCCGATCAGCGGCGCGCCGCGCACCTGCATCGACAGGATCGCGCGCGCGGCATCCTCTGGCGACTTCAGCAGCACGATGACGAGCTCATGCGGCAGCCGTGTCTGGTCGATGATCTCCACCGACCAGCCGTCCGGCGCCAGCCAGATGGTCCGATAAGCCTTGCCGTTGATCTTCATCGTCTAGTCACCGCCGGGCATGGTTGGCGCCATGGGTATGTGGAGGGTGTGCTCGAGACCGCAAGAGGGGCAGGTGAGCGCGTACCACTCGGCGTGGGGTCGCGTCGACCGATCCTTGATGTCGAGGCCGGGCGCCTCGCACACGGGGCAGGCGACCGGCTCGCCCGGTGCCAGCCGCCAGGCCGCGATGCGCGCCAGCGCCTGACGCACCTTATCGGCCGGGAGAGGGGTGCCGGGCACGGGCGCTCAATGGCCTTCGAAGGCCATCAACGCGTGCGTGCGGATGCCGTGGCTGCGCAGCAGGTCGAGGCCCCCGAGATCCGGCAGGTCGACGAGAAACGCAGCGCCGGCGACGAGGCCGCCCGTGCGGCTGATCAGCTTGGCTGCCGCCTCGGCCGTGCCGCCGGTGGCGATCAGGTCGTCGACGATGAGAATGCGCTCGCCCGGCTTGATGGCGTCCTCATGGATCTCGATGATGTCGACGCCGTATTCCAGCGAGTACTGCTGGCCGATGGTCTTCCACGGCAGCTTGCCCTTCTTGCGGATGGGGATGAAGCCGCAGGAAAGGCGGTCGGCGACGGCACCGCCGAGAATGAATCCGCGCGCCTCGATACCGGCAACGGCGTCGATTTTGTCGTTCACGTAGGGCGCCGCCATGCCTTCGACGGCGGCCTTGAAGCCCTCGGCATCGCCCATGAGCGTGGTCACGTCGCGGAACAATATCCCCGGCTTCGGGTAGTCCGGAATCGTACGTACAAGCCGCCGCAAATCGCTCAAGCGAAACCCCTCCCCGCCAAATTGAGGGCGCAAAATAGCAATATCGATCACAAGACGGTAGGCGTTTTACCGCCCCGATTACTGCACATTGCACGGTCGCTGCAACAGCCCGCGGGCGTCGGGCCGCAGCGCTTTTTAGGAGGCTTTAGGCGTGGCCAGCGTTGATTTCCCTCTTACGGCGGATGAGGGAGCCGAGGACCTTCCTCGAACATTGCGACGGGAGAAGGAGGCGCGCGAGCGTGCTGCCCGCGAGCGGGAGGCCAAGGCGCGCGCCGCGACGTTGACGCATGATTTCGGCGCATCGGACCCGCGCAGTGAAAGGCCACCGCTGACAGATGGCCTCGGCGGGACGGCGGTGACCCGTTTCGATGTGCCGTTCGGGCATCTGATGCTGTTCTCGATCAAGGCGGTGCTGGCGGCCATCCCGGCGCTGATCCTGCTCGGCGTGCTGATGTGGGTAGCTGGCGCGCTGCTCAAGGCCTACTATCCCGAGCTGATCCACATGCAAATTCTCATCACCTTCCCGAACTGAGGCTCGGCGCTCACGTCCATGCGTATGCTGCGCGTCATCGGGATGCTGGCCACATGCCTTGCCCTAACGGCAGCGGCCAGCGTTGCCGACCTGCGCGCGGCGACCGAGGACGAGCCGGCCGCAACGCAAAGGAAGAAGAGCGACGACCCGAAGGACATCCGCGTTCCCATTCCTTCGTATTCCAAGGACGTCAGTGACAACGGCTGTCGTGTGCGCAAGGGGCCCGAGGATAAGTTTGCAGAGCCGGATGCCGACATCCTTCATGTGCCCTTCGCCGACCTCATCAGCGAGACGGTCGGCCGCTATTCGGTGCGTTCTATCCTGGACGGGCCGGAAACGTTCGCGGCGTCCCTGGCGCCGCTCGATGCCGACATGCGCACCTTGGTGCTGCTCGACGTCCTGCGCGCAGCGCTCGGCCGCGACGGCCTGCACACGTTCTTCTTCCTCAGCGCGGGGGTGCACGCGCCGGCCATTCGCGATGCGCTGCAGGTTGCGGGGCTGAGGCGCGAGCACGAGCTGTTCCTGCGAGCGATGGAGCTGTTCGGACCGACCTATCCGGCCGACAACGAAACGCGCGCCAAGGCCTTCTCCTATTCCTCGCTCGATACACCACTCAACGATTTCGACAGGCGGATGCTGGAGACCGCCGCCTCGTTCGGCTCGCGCGAGACCTTCGGCCAAGCCATGGTCGCCTATGTCGAGCGAACGCCGGCGCTGTGGCAGCAGATCGAGGCCAAGCGCGCACAGCTCGGCGAGATCGCGCGCCTGCGCTACCTCAACCAGGCGCTCACCCGGCGTATCGACATCTGGGATAAATCCGACGCCGAGGTCGCTGCCCAGCTTGCGTCTCTGACTACCGAGCAGCGCACGCTATTCGTCATGGACGTTTTCAACACCGAGTTCGAGAACGGCGGTGTGCACCAGTTCTTCTACAACTCCAGCGGCGCGGTCGCACCGGAGGTCTACGATGCGCTCATTGAACTCGGGCTCGAGCGCCAGGCGGCGATCTTCAAAGGGGCGATGGCTATATTCCCCGGCAAGTATCCGCGCGACATGCAGCAGCGCCGTGACCGCTTCTTCGATCGGCCGGAGTGGAGCGATTGGGACAGGCAGCTGCAGGCACTGACCGACGAGTTCTACGACCTCGACGGCGGCCCGACAGTCGTGCCTAGGCGTCAATGTAGCGGTCGAGGGTGGCCCGGGCATTTGGTCCGCCATGACCATCTACGCGCGCGAGAAGAAGATGCTGCCCTGCTAGCGATCAACGCTGCGCCATGTGCGCGAGATAGGCGATGACCGCATCGAGATCGGCGTCGGGCAGCGCCTTTTGATCGAACGCCGGCATTTGTTGTTGCGGCCAGGTGCGGACCGCTTTCGGGTTGCGAATCAAAGCGCGCAGGCCCTCGGCGGTCAGGTATTGGGTTGGATTCATCGGCTGCCCGAGGTCCGGGCCGACGTCGGCCGCACCGGCCCCCTTCATGCGATGGCACGGCATGCATTGCGTCGTGAACACCGCTTGCCCGCGCCGCGCCGGCACGTCGGCGGCGAGATCATCGGCCACCCGCATCTGCGGCCAGCGGTGGGCGGGCGATTCAACGCCGGTGATGGCGACCGTCTGATACGGCCACAGCTCGGTGCCGACCTTCGACCGCTGTGGGTGCTCCCATACGAGATAGAACGGACCCGCCGAGACATCCTTGCCCGGTAGCGGCGGCCAAGGCGCACCCGCATCCTCGACGGCGATCCAGGCGATGCTGCCGCCATTCGCGCCTTTGGCTACCAGCGCCATGGGGATCTGCGAGACGAAACCGTCGGAAGCGCGCGCCTCGAGGGTATCGACCTCCGACGCGGCGCCGATGAGGGCAAGCAGCGGCACCGCGCGATAGGTCATCGCGCGCTTGTAAGACACATCATCGGCGACAGTGATCGTCGCCGCGTCGGGCCGCGCCAGAAGTTCGGCTGCGGTGAAGCGCTGCTCGCGCCCCCCGAGCGCCAGCGTCAGCGTGCCGGTCTCGGCCCGCGCCATGGCGATGGCGAGCAGCAACAGGGCGAAAGAAAGTAGGGCTAGGCGCACGGGACCCTCGAGAATTGCGCGGCTCAGGGCGCCAATGTAGCGTGCCGCGATCGCTGCGGGCAAAGGGACCTTCAACATGCCGAGCACTGCTGGCAAGGACGCGCAAGTCGAGCTACACGAGACCACCGGCGCGCTCGAGGTGCTGTTTACGCTGCGCGAGGAGTTCGCCCAATGGCTGGAGGAGGCGCAGAGCGAGGAGCGCAAGGAGGAGTTGGAGAACGTCTATCGGCACATCGTGGCGATGGAGCAGGAATACCAGCGTCGCCACGAGGTGGCGGCAAAGCGGCTGGTGAGCGGCTGAGCATCAGCGCCTCTCGCCCACCTCGCTGATGGCGGCAACGAGCGCCTCGGTGACCCCGGGCTCGGTCATGGCATGTCCCGCCTTGTCGATGAGCTGCAGCCTACAATTCCCCCACGCTTGGCTGAGTGCATAGGCCGACTTGGGCGGGCACAGCAGATCGTAGCGACCCTGCACGATGACTCCGGGAATGCCGTGCAGCCGGTGGGCATCGCGCAGCAGCTGGTCCGGCTCGAGAAAGAAATCGTTGCGGATGTAGTGGCCTTCGACGATCGGCGTCGGGGGCAGCCGCGCGCTCTGTCCGACTGGCGCGGTGAGCCGCGTCTGCGCCGGTGCCAACTCCGACAATGCGCGCTCGTACGCGGCCCAGGCCTGCGCCACCGGTGCCTGCTCGGCAGGATCGGGGTCGGCGAGCCGGCGCAGGTAAGCCGTCAGTGGATCGCTGCGCTCGTCCTCAGGCAATAGGGCGATGAATTCGGCGAAGAGATCGGGCCGAAACAGCTTCGGGCCCTCAACAAAGGCCCATTCGACCTCTTCGTGCGTACCGAGGAAGATGGCACGCATCACCAGCCCGTTGACGCGCTCGGGGAACGCCTCGGCGTAGGCGATGGCCAGCGTCGAGCCCCACGAGCCGCCAACGACGAGCCAACGCTCAATGCCGAAATGCTCGCGGATCGCCTCGATGTCGGCGATGAGGCTTTGGGTGGTGTTGGCCGTCAGCGAGAGATACGGATGGCTGCGGCCAGCCCCGCGCTGATCGAACAGCAGGGCGTGAAAGCGCGACGGGTCGAACAGCCGGCGATGCGCATGCTGCGCGCCGCTGCCCGGACCGCCGTGCAGAAACAGCGCCGGAGTGCCGTCGCGCCGTCCCACCTCCTCGACATACAGCCAATGGCCGTCGCCGACGGCGAGCATGCGCGCATCGAAGGGGCGCAGTGGTTCTTCTATCATCGCTTGATCAGGCATGCGCCGTGTGTGCCGCTCCCTTGAGAACAGCGCAAGCGCAATCACCGCCTCTATAGCGGCTGGCCGGCGTTGTGCGCCGCTCAAGGACGCACGTGCGCGACCGGTACGTGGAAGCGAAAAAGGAGAGGAAAACCAAGATGTACGCCACTCGCCTCGCCGCGGCAGCCCTCGCGCCCGCCGCCGGTTTGGGCATCATCGCTGCATCGGCGCAGGCTTTGCCGGTGGACGCCATGAGCTGCAAGGAGCTCTGGGTGAAGCGCAACCAAATCTACAAGGCCAACGGCTACTGCTTCAAGACAGAGAAGGCCATCAAGTACTTCGGCAATGCGGACTGCTACATCGACGTGCCCTTGTCGAAGAAGGAGATGAAGCGCGTTATGACCTACCGGCACTGGGAAGAGGGAAGAGGTCAACGGCTGCTGATCGCTTGATGTCCACTAGGGGAGCCAGGGTTCCGGGGCCCTGGCTTTCCCCTATAATCGGCCTCCGACAGGCGCCGGAAGCAGCCGCAACAGCTACACAAGCCTAAGGCCCAAAAGCGGGGGAGCGTCGTGGCAGTGAGCGCGGCACGAGACGGCGCCAAGTCCGTTCAGGACTACATCGACGAGATGCCTCGCTGGGCGGACGGCACGGGCGTCCCGTCAGTCCCGCTGACCGACATGCAGTGGCGCATTTGGGGCCTGGCGGTGGCGGGGAAATTCTTCGAGGGGCTCGTGGTCTTCATGACCGGCGTCGCCATCCCCTTGATCGGCGCCGAATTCGCCATGACAGCAGCCGAACACGGCGTGGTGGGGGCAGCGAGCCTATTCGGCATCCTGATTGGTGCGCTTGTGCTCGGCGGCCTCGCCGATACGTTCGGCCGCAAGCCGATGTTCATCGTCGAGATGATCATCTTCATGCTGTTCCTCGTACTCGCGGCCCTGAGTCCGAGCTACTTCTGGCTGGTCGTCGCCCTGTTCGGCATCGGCGTCGCGCTCGGCTGTGACTATCCGACGGCGCACCTGATCATCTCGGAGAGCATCCCCAGCGCGGTGCGCGGTCGCCTGGTCTTGAGCGCCTTCGGCTTCCAGGCCGTGGGCGCGCTGACCGGCACGATCATCGGCTACGTAATCCTGACCATCGATCCCAGCGTAGGCGCCTGGCGCTGGATGTACGCCACGGCGATCGCCCCGGCGCTCTTGGTGGTGATCGGCCGCTTCTACGTCACCGAGAGTGCTCAATGGTTGGTGGCGCGGGGAAGGCTCATAGACGCCCGCTCCGAGACGATGCGGCTGCTGACGCGCAACCCGCCATACCCGAAAGACATCGCGCTGGCACTACCCGGTCCGCGCAGCGCCTCCGAGCCCCAGGACGGCTATGCCGCACTGCTAAAGCCGAGCAATCGCCGCGCGACTATTCTCGCCGCCGTGCCGTGGTTTCTGCAGGATCTCAGCACCTATGGCATCGGCATCTTCACGCCGACCATCCTCGCCGCGACGTTCGGCCATCAAACCGAGCACGCGCACGGGACGGCAGCCCTCGTCCACCAGGAGATCCTCGCCGCCAAGGGAGCAGGCCTGATCGACGTGCTGCTGATCGTCGGCATCATCGCGGCGGTGTTGTTGGCCGACCGCATTGGCCGCATCAAGCTGCAAATCGTCGGCTTTATTGGCTGCG
Source organism: Hyphomicrobium sp. (assembly GCF_009026145.1). Classification (GTDB taxonomy): domain Bacteria; phylum Pseudomonadota; class Alphaproteobacteria; order Rhizobiales; family Hyphomicrobiaceae; genus Hyphomicrobium_A. The sequence goes on along the minus strand of NZ_WBUE01000010.1, from coordinate 68,098 downwards.
CGGTGGGCCTGCTGCTTGCCGCCGTCTCCGCCGATTTCTCAGCCCCCGTGCGCACCCTGCTCGTTCTCGCCGGCTTCATGCTGTTCAACTTCATGACCAACGTGGGCCCGAACGCACAGACTTACCTTCTGGCCGGCGAGGTGTTCCCCACGCACATCCGCGCCAAGGGCGCCGGCATGGCCGCCGCCTTCGCCAAGATCGGCGCGGTGTTGACGGCGTTCTTCTTCCCCATTGTCATCGCCGACATCGGCACGCAAGCCCTGCTCTATGCCCTGGTCGTAGCCTCGCTGGCAGGGGCGGCCGTCACCTACCTGTTCCGTATCGAGACCATGGGTGCCAATCTGGAAAAGACCGGACGCTGAGCTGTCGCGGCGCCTCGCCGAGCTGAGCGGCCACCCGTTCAAGGCTTGCCGAGCACGCGGCCGGCGACGGCGTCGAGCTTGGCCATCTGCTTGGGATCGCGCGCCTCGGGCGGCGTAATGATGGCAACGTCGAGCGCCGTATCGGAGCCGATGGGGCACGGCGGGTGCTCACGCGGGAAAATCTCGGCGAGCTTGTGCACGAGACGCTGCGCCTTCTCCGTGTTGCCCTTCATGACGGCGATCACCGCAGCGACATCGACGTGCGCCACCTCTTCGTGCCAGCAGTCGTAGTCGGTGACCATGGCGACGGTCGAATAGCAGATCTCGGCCTCGCGGGCGAGCTTGGCCTCCGGCATGTTGGTCATGCCGATCACGTCGCAAGCCCAGCTGCGGTAGAGGAACGACTCGGCGCGCGTGGAGAACTGCGGACCTTCCATGACGAGGTACGTACCGCCCTTGGTGTGATCGATGTCCTCGGCCTTGCAGGCCTGCTCGACGGCGTCGACGAGCAGGGGGCTCACCGGGTGCGCCATGGATACGTGCGCGACGCAGCCCTCGCCGAAGAAGCTTTTCTCGCGCGCGAAGGTGCGGTCGATGAACTGGTCGACGAGCACGAAGTGGCCGGGTGCAAACTGATCTTTCAGGGAGCCGCAGGCCGAGATGGAGACGAGGTCGGTGACGCCGGCGCGCTTCAGCGCGTCGATGTTGGCGCGAAAGTTGATGTGGGTCGGCGAGAGACGGTGGCCGCGGCCATGACGCGGCAGGAAGCGGAAGGGCAGGCCGTCGAGCTCGGCGAAAAGGATCTCATCGGATGGGTCGCCCCAGGGGCTCAAGACCTTTTCCCAATGCGGGTTCTTGATGCCCGGCAGGTTGTAGAAACCGCTGCCGCCGACGATCCCCAGGACGGACTTGACCACGGCCCCCTCCAAACCATCTTCACGAACCCCGATCACGACACCGACGCCGACGCGGCGAGTGGACGTCAGTGTTTCACGCGCGACCAGATCCGCTTCTTGACGAGATAGAGCAGGACGGTGGTGATGGCGAGATAAAGCAGCACTTGCCAGCCCAGCTGCTTGCGGCCGTCGAGGCTCGGATCGGCTGCCCAGGCGAGGAAAGCCGTGACGTCGCGCGCATTCTGCTCCAGCGAGCCTTTGACGCCCGACTCCGGCTGATACTCGACGAAACTGTCCTTGGACAGCGGCGGCGGCATTGCCAATTGATGACCCGGAAAGGCAACGTTGTAGTTCATGCCCTCGGTCATCTGCATGCTGGACGGCGGGTCGTAATATCCAGTCAGCAGAGCATAGAGGTAATCGGCGCCGCCCTCCTGATAGCCGATGACCATATCGCGCAGCATGAAGAACCACTGGCTGTACCAACCGGCGTGGCTTTCCACGTTGCGCGCCTTGGTGATCAGCGACAGGTCGGGAGGCAGGGCACCGTTCTGAGCTGCGCGCGCCTGCACGTCGTTCTTGTAAGGCCCGATGATGGGGTCGGCGAGACCGGGTAGGCGATCGATCGGGTTGCCCTGATCGTCGAGCACGCCGGAAATCTGATACGGCCATGAGACCGCGAGCGCCTTTACCGCCTCCTCGGGGAACTCCGGACCGCCCGGTTCCGCGAGATTGCGGAAGCGCACGCGCTTCAGACCATGGCAGGCCGTGCAAACCTGCTGGTAGACCTGGAAGCCGCGCTGCAGCTGGGCCTTGTCATACTGGCCCGTGAACCCGGCGAAGGACCAGTCCTGACGCTCGATGGCGTGCTCCCCGCCGGCGGCCGCGTCGGCAGCGCGCACAACGCCCGCCGCGCCAGCACCAGCTAAGGATAGCGCGGCAATGACGGCTACCGCCGCACTGCGCCACCTGAGCTCCGGTCGTCTCATATGAGCCCCCCTCAGGACTTGGCCGACGCCAGCTTCGCGCCTTTTTCCTTACCGAGCACCGCCTCGGTGATCGAGCCCGGCACCTTTAGTGGCGTCTCAAGCCACCCGAGGACCGGCATCACAACGAGGAAGTGCGCGAAATAGTAGATCGTGAAGATGCGCGCCCAGAACACATACTCGGCCTCGGGCGGCTTGGAGCCGAGCCAGCCGAGCGCCACGCAGGTGAAAGCGAACAGCCAGAAGAACCAGCGGTAGATGGGCCGGTACTTGGTTGAGCGCACGCGACTGGTGTCAAGCCACGGCACGAACAGCAGGATGCCGATGGCCGCGAACATGGCGACGACGCCGAGGAGCTTAGATGGGATCGCGCGCAAGATCGCGTAGTAGGGCAGGAAGTACCACTCCGGCACAATGTGCGGCGGCGTGACCAGCGGATCGGCGGGGATGTAGTTGTCGGCATGTCCGAGATAGTCGGGAAGGAAGAAGGCGAACCACGCGAACAGAAGCAGGAACGCGAACATGCCGACCGCGTCCTTCGATGTCGCGTAGGGGCTCATCGGCACGGCGTCGGAGGCGGTCTTGATATCGAGGCCGGTCGGGCTGTTCTGACCGACGATGTGCAGCGCCCACAGGTGCAGGCCAACGAGGCCGGCTATCACGAACGGCAGCAGATAGTGCAGGCTATAGAAGCGGTTGAGCGTCACCCCGGAAACCGAGTAGCCGCCCCACAGCCACTCGACGATGGCGGTGCCAAGGCCCTTCCAGATGCTGTCGAGGGACGAGAACAGGTTGGTGATGACGGTGACCGCCCAGAAGCTCATCTGCCCCCAGGGCAGCGAGTAGCCCATGAACGCCGTCGCCATCATGACGATGAAGATCAACACGCCGATGATCCACAGAACCTCGCGCGGGGCCTTGTAGGAGCCGTAGTAGAGGCCGCGGAAAATGTGGATGTAGGCGGCGAGGAAGAACATCGAGGCGCCGACCGCGTGCAGGTTCCGCATCAGCCAGCCGAAGTTCACGTCGCGGCGGATGCGCTCGACCGAATCGAAGGCCCCCTCCGCGCTCGGCTGATAGTGCATGGCCAGCACGATGCCAGTGACGATCTGCGCCACCAGCATGAAGGTGAGGATGCCGCCGAAGGTCCACAGGTAGTTGAGATTGCGCGGGGTCGGGAAATCGATGAACTGCGTGTGCATCATCCGCCCGATGGGCAGGCGCGCGTCCATCCATTTGCCGAACTTGGTCGTCGGCTGGTAGCTCGTTCCGTGGATCATCCCGTGTCCAGACATGGAGCCCCGCCCGCTCGTCAGCCGATCTTGATCTTGGTGTCGGAAATGAAGCCGTAGACCGGCACCTCTAGGTTGCGCGGAGCGGGCCCCTTGCGGATGCGCCCCGCCGTGTCGTAGTGCGAGCCGTGGCACGGGCACAACCAGCCACCGAAGTCGCCCTTCTTGTCACCCAGCGCCTGCCCCTTGGGAATGCAGCCCAAGTGCGTGCAGATGCCGACCATGATGAGCCAGTTCTCGTGCCCTTCCTTGGTGCGGTTTGGATCCGTCGCCAAGGCATCCTCGGGCAGCGCGTCGTTGCGGGCGTACTCGTCGATCAGTTCTTTGATGTCTACGGCCTTGGCGGTCGCGATCTCCTCCGCCGTCCGGTGGCGGATAAAGACGGGCTTGCCGCGCCACAGCACGGTGATCGCCTGACCTTCCTTGACCGGGGCGAGGTCGACCTCGATGGAGGCGAGCGCCTGCGCGCCCGCGTCGGGATTCATCTGCTGGATGAAGGGCCACAGCGTCAGGGCGCCACCAACGGTGACGAAGGCGCTGGCCGCCAGAACGAGGAAGTCCCTGCGGTCCGGTTCTTCGGCGTCAATTGCCACGGGTGCCTCCGCTAGATCGCTGGACTGAAGACATGTCGCGTTGAACTGAGATCCGTCGGCTGCCGCCGGCAGAAACGACGCCCGCGCTGCGAAGGCTGATGCCAGCGAGCCCGGGCACGGTCAACGCGATTGGCCTATAGAACCAGGCGATTTGCCATGCGGTTTATTGACATTCTTCGCACTAACGCTCAACCCCGCGCACGCAGAAAGCCCTAGGCAATTTGGCGCATGCGGGCCGGCGGCCTGAGCGTTGCAAAGCACTGACAAATGTCATTCCGCTGCGTCCTGTGCCAGGAATCCTCCCGACTGGCGCGCCCACAGCTCGGCGTAAAGGCCGCCGCGGCGCAGGAGCTCGGCATGCGTGCCCTGCTCCACGATGCGGCCCTCGTCCATGATGATCAAACGATCCATGGCCGCGATCGTGGACAGGCGATGGGCAATGGCGATGACCGTCTTACCTTTCATGAGGTTGGCGAGCTGCTCCTGGATCGCTGCCTCCACCTCGCTGTCGAGCGCGCTGGTCGCTTCGTCGAGAACTAGAATGGGCGCATCCTTCAGCAGCACACGTGCGATGGCGACGCGCTGGCGTTGGCCGCCCGACAGCTTCACGCCGCGTTCGCCGACGTGCGCCTCGTAGCCGGTGCGGCCCTTCAGGTCCTCGAGGTTGCCGATAAAATCGTGCGCGGCAGCCTTCTTTGCCGCGGCAATGGCGTCCGCCGCTACGGCGTCGGGGCGCCCATAGAGGATATTGTCCAGCACCGAACGGTGTAGCAGCGAGGTGTCCTGCGTGACCATGCCTATCTGGGCGCGCAGACTGTCCTGGGTAACCTGCGCGATGTCCTGGCCATCGATCAGCACCCTGCCGCCGTCGAGGTCGTAGAAGCGCAAAAGCAAGCTTACGAGGGTCGACTTGCCAGCTCCCGAGCGGCCGACGAGCCCGACTTTCTCGCCTGGGGCCACGCGCAAGGACAGATCCTCGATGACGCTGCCGCGCCCGGTGCTCGCATCGCGTCCGTAGTTGAAGCGGATGTGATCGAAGACGATCTCGCCCTTGGTCACGAGGAGGGGTTTGGCACCCGGCGCATCGACGACGCTGCGCTCACGCGCGATCGTCTCGAGGCCGTCCTGCACGACGCCAACGTTCTCGAACAGCCCGGCGACCTCCCACATGATCCAGTGCGACATGCCCTGCAGGCGCAACACCAGGCCGATCGACAAGGCAATGGCGCCGGTCGTGACGGCGTCGATCGACCACAACCACAGAGACGTTCCCGCGACCATGAAGAGCAGCGCCGCATTGAGGCAGTTGAGCGCCACGGTAAGCAGCGTAACCAGCCTGAGTTGCTGGCGCACCGTGTCGAGGAACGTGCTCATGCTCTCGAGAGCGTAGGTATCCTCGCGCTCGGCATGGGCGAACATCTTCACCGTCGAGATGTTCGTGTAGCTGTCGACGACCCGCCCGGTCATGATCGAGCGCGCGTCCGACTGGAGATGCGATATGCGTCCCAGGCGAGGGATGAAGTGGCGCATGGTGACGAGATAGCCGGCGAGCCACAGGATCAGCGGCGCCGACAGCCGCATGTCCGTGGCAGCGAAGAGAAACACGGCGCCAGTGAAATAGATGGCGACGTACAGCAGCACCTCGGTGATCTTCATCACCACCTCGCGCACCGACATGGCGGTCTGCATGACCTTGGTGGCTACGCGGCCGGCGAAGTCGTTGTTGAAGAAGGCCATCGACTGGCGCAGCACGTAGCGGTGCGCTTGCCAGCGCGTGCGCATGGTGAAGTTCGAGATGAGCCCCTGATGGACGACGGACTCATAGAAGAACTTCAGCACCGGCAGGATCAGCAGCACGACGATCGCCATGCCGATGAGGAAGGTCCCATGTGTTGTCCAGAACGTGCCGCGGTTGGCCTTCGATAGCCAATCAACGAGATTGCCGAGGAAGCCGAACAGCGACACCTCGATGAGCGCGATCGTCGCCGAAAGGGCAGCGGAGACGGCGAGCAGCGGCCAGAACGGCCGCGTGTAATGAAAGACGAACCCCCAGAACGACGGCGGCGGCATGATCGGCTGCTCGGCCGGGAAGGATTCGATGCGCGTTTCGAGCCAGCTAAAGATGCGGGCGATCATATTGAGCTCCGGACCCATGCGGGCCGTGACACGAGGCGCCGGCGGGATGCCCCTGAGTGCAGGCCGAGCGTAGAATGTAGGGCTTTTCCTGGTCTTGGGAGCCCTGCCGGAGATGCGCCCCTAGACATCGTTGCAGGGGATATATAGGGGGAATTGCGCCAACAAAAGGGTTCGAGGACGAGCGGGCATGGCCGAGCTTGAGGAGCCGATGCGCGAGGCGGAAATGCTCGCCGAGCACAAGGAGACGGCGCGTGCGTGGTTCGAGGAATTGCGCACCGGGATATGCTCGGCATTCGAGAAGCTCGAGGACGACCTTCCCGCCGGCGCACCGCTTTCCGACCGTGCCCCCGGACGCTTCGTGCGCACGCCATGGGAGCGCACCGACCATAGCGGCGCGCCGGGCGGCGGCGGCGTCATGAGCCTGATGCATGGCCGCGTGTTCGAGAAGGTAGGCGTGCACACCTCGACGGTGCATGGAGAGTTCGCGCCCGAATTCCGCAAGCAGATTCCCGGCGCCGAGGAGCACCCGGAGTTCTGGGCCTCCGGCATCTCGCTGATCGCGCATCCGCAGAACCCAAACGTGCCGGCCGTGCACATGAATACGCGCATGGTCGTCACGTCGAAATGGTGGTTCGGCGGCGGCGCGGACTTGACCCCGGTGCTCGAGCGCCGGCGCACGCAGAGCGATGCCGACACTCTCGCCTTCCATGCCGCCATGTACGGCGCCTGCGCGCCGCACAGCGTGGCCGATTACGCGCGCTACAAGGCCTGGTGCGACGAATATTTCTGCCTGCCGCACCGCAAGGAAATACGCGGCGTCGGCGGTATCTTCTACGACTACCTGACCCCCACCGAGGCGGAGGGCGGCTGGGAGGCGGCGTTCGCCTTCACGCAAGACGTCGGGCGCGCATTCCAGCGCGTCTACCCGATGCTGGTGCGCGGAAACTTCGCGCTGCCGTGGAAAGCGGCCGACCGCGAGGAGCAGCTGGTGCGCCGCGGGCGCTATGTCGAGTTCAACCTGCTCTACGATCGCGGCACCGTATTCGGCCTCAAGACCGGCGGCAACGTCGACGCCATCCTGTCGTCGATGCCGCCGATAGTTAAGTGGCCGTGATCGCTCAGTAGCGCCTTACGAGACCAAAATCGAAAACGTCCATTTCGGGCGACAGGCTGTTCTGCACCCCCGGCAGGACGGAGAATGTCTGATCATCAAAATCGATGCGCCGGTACCCGGCGTGCAAAGTGATGTCGCCATTCCACACGTATTCGAGCCCGCCACCATACGTCCAGCCGCTCAGCATCTCGCTGTCGGACGCACCGGTGGTGATGTCGGTGACCTCCAGCTCGCCGTAGGCGTAGCCCGCCGTGCCGTACACCATGAGGCGGCCGAGGGCGTAGCCGAGGCGGCCGCGCACCGTGCCGTAGTACTGCAGCTCCGATTCGAACTTTCCGGCGCCGGCGCCGCGGCCGCCGCCATCGGCGAACGAATAGAAGCCATCGGTGACCACGCCGAGGACGACATCGCCGATCTGCTTGTCATAGCCAACTTTTGCGCCGATGGAGAAGCCTTCGGTATCCTCCAGAAGGGCGCCGCCCGTGCCGCCGAGGTTCACCTCGTCGCTGATATTGAAGTCGGGCGAGAGGATGAAGCCGGTCCGGACCAGTGGAGGAAGCTCCGCGTCGGTAGCGTAGCTCAGGCTCGGGATACGAAACCACTCGTGCGCGCTCGCCGAGGCCGGTACGCCGACAGCAAACGCAACAGCAACCACCGCGAGGGATTTGACGCCCCCTCGCCCAGACGACTTAAGCTTCATGTCGATCCCCGAATTTTCAGGCGCATCCTAGAGGCGCGCGCGCCGGAAGTCCGATGCAAAACGGCACCGCCTCAGGCAAATTGTGCGCAGGGGACGGTGCGTTGGAGCGGGGCGGTCAGCGCCAAGGAAGCTTTTCCTGCCGCGCCTCGTCGAACGCCTGGGCGAACTCGATCGCGCCGGGTTTGCGCGAGCTTAGGTCCATGCGACGCGTGAACTCGGCGAGCAACTCGGCCGAAGTCTTGCCCATCACCATCTTGTTTACGTAGTAGGCACGGCGGGCGAAGAAGTTCGGCGTCGGCGCGGTAAGTCCGACCGGCTGCATCATCTCAAGCCCCGTCGCCGGTCCCGAGAGATTCATCAGCTCGATCTCCTCGCCCGAGAGGTTGGTGACTCCCTTGCGCGCGGCAAAGTCCTTGAGGCCGCGCAGCTTCAGCGATTGCAGCCAGGGGCCGATGTCGCCGTCGAGGTTGATGGCGTGCATGCCATACCCCTTCGACGTCTTCGCGAAGGCGACGTGGCGGTACCAGTTGTCCGGCACCGACTTGGCGCTGCGTAGCATGAGCTGCAGCGCGGCGATCTTGCGATGCAGCTCGTCCGCGCGGACTTGATCGCGGGCACCCGCCTTTAGCCGCTGCAGGCGCTTGATGAAGGAATCGCCATGCTTGACAAGCTCGCCAATGGTGTTGGCGTGCAGGAGCTGCGCGTAGCCGAGGGCCGAGGAGATGGGCTTGCCCTTCTTGGTGATGGGGTGAATGCCGGCCTGCATGTCGGCGGTGCCGTCGCCACCCGTCTCGAGGGCGTAGACGCGCACCACCTGCTCTTTGGAGAGACCGAGGGCGATCGCCTCTTCCGCATATCGCCGCTTGAACTCCCGCTCCGGCACGCGCGCCGGCTCAAAGCCGTAATGCTTCTTGGCGGCGACGAGAAAGTCGGCCAGTCCCGGTATCGGCTTGGGCGGCTGGCTGGGCTCGGCACGCTCTTGCGCCGCAAGGAAGCGCGTCCATTGCCGGTCGAGCTCGGCGCTGAGCCGCGGCCCTTGGTAAGTCGGGGGATACGTCCACACGTAGTCGTCGGCGTCGAAGAACTTGGTCTTGCCGCGCTTGGCGCGGCGCAGGCTGCGCTTCTTCTCCACCTCCTGCCAATAGGAATCGAGGAGGCGGTCATACTGGTTCTTGGCCGTGCGCCAGGCGATGAACGCCCCCTGCTGCGCGGCGGGTAGTGTCGCCAGAAAATCCTGAACGCTGGCTGCCGTCGCCTCGCCGATCCATGCCGCCAACGCAGCCACCGCCGTAGTGGCCGCTACAAGGGCACTCCGTAGACGGCAACGCCGCATCGGCAACAGGTCCTCCTTTCGCGGTGCGCACCGCGCGAAGGTTCGCGCGAGAGTTGGACGTTATCGTGATTTGTTGAAGGTTAGCGAGCCCAACTTGGCGGGAACCCGCTAAGGAGCGATTCCTGCCTGGGAATCCAATGCTATGGTCGCAGGATGCAGGACGAGAGCGCAGCACCCCCATCGCCATTTTCGGAGCGCGGCTTCCGGCGGCTGGCAGAGGCGGTTCTGAGCAAGACCGTGCCTGCCGCCGATCCCCACGTGCCAGATACCCCGAGCGATTTCGACTTGAGCCCCGAGCTCGTCCCCGAGGTTGCATACGCGCCGCTCGCCCCGGCCGCCGTCCTTATACCCGTGGTTGCTCGGTCGGAGCTGACGGTGCTGCTTACCCAGCGCACCGAGAGTCTGCCGCGCCACGCCGGACAGATCGCCTTTCCCGGCGGCCGGATGGAGCCCACGGACCGCGACCCCACCGCCACCGCGCTACGCGAAGCGCATGAGGAGATCGGTCTCGATCCATCCTTCGTCGAGCCACTAGGCTATCTGGACGCCTACCGCACGGGAACCGGCTTTCGCATTTTCCCGGTGGTCAGCCTCGTACGCGAGGGATTCGCGCTAAATCTCGACCAGCGCGAAGTGGCGGACGCGTTCGAGGTACCCCTGGCGTTTTTGATGGACGAGGCGAACCATCGCACCGAGGTGCGCACCTGGCGCGGAGCAGAGCGGCGCTTTTACGCTATGCCGTTCGGGCAGAGGTACATCTGGGGGGCGACCGCAGGTATAATGAAAAACATGCACAAGAGGCTCTTTTTAGCATGATCCGTATCGTCGCCGAAAACATCCTCCTCTTCCTCCTGCCGACGATTGTTTACGTCGCCTACGTATACATGACACGCGAGGAGCGGCCAGGTGCCATGCGCGTGCTCGACGACGCGCCACTGCTCTGGTTGTTCGTTGCCGGAGCGGCGCTCGTCATCATCACCCTCGCCAGCTTCGGCTCGGTTACCGGAGGTAAGCCGGGGCAGGTTTATACGCCACCCTCGCTCAAGGACGGACGCATCGAACCTGGCCACATCGAGTAGCAGCAGGGAAGCGGATGGCGCGCTCAGAGGACAGCGCCGGGCTACCTAGCCTGGCGGAGGCCGAATGGCTGTGGCGGCCGCAGACACGTGCGGTCTTCGCGGCGCTACGCACCGGCGGCGCCGAGGCGCGCGCGGTCGGTGGCGCAGTGCGCAATGCGCTCATGGGCACCTCCGTCAAGGACGTCGACATCGCAACGACGGCATTGCCCAACGAGGTCATGCGTCTGGCGCAGCGTGCGGGACTGCATTCGGTGCCGACGGGCATCGAGCACGGCACGGTGACGGTGATCGCCGACAAGGTGCCGTTCGAGGTTACGACCCTGCGCCGCGATATCGAGACCTTCGGCCGTCATGCGCGCGTTACGTTCACGACCGACTGGCGCGAGGACGCCATGCGTCGCGACTTCACGATGAACGCTCTGTACTGCGACGCCGAGGGCGGCGTGCACGACCCGCTCGGCGGCTATGCCGATCTCAAAGCCAAGCGCGTGCGTTTCATCGGCGATGCTCGCCAGCGCATTCGCGAGGACTTTCTGCGCATACTGCGCTTCTTCCGCTTCGTCGCGCAGTATGGCAACGCCGCCGCCCCCGACGCCGATGGGCTCGCAGCCGCCCGCGCCGAGAAGGCCGGCCTGACACTGTTGTCCGGCGAACGTATCCGCGCCGAGCTGTTGCTGCTGTTGGTTGCGCCCGGCGCGGTGGCGGCCCTTGACGCCATGCGCAGAAGCGAGCTGATCGGACCGCTGATCGGCGTTGCCGGCGATGTCGGCCTCGTAGAACGGCTGTCCGCCATCGAGCAGGCGCAGGGGCTTGAGCCCGATGCCGTACTGCGACTAGCCGCGCTGGCCTCGGACGCGCGCGTGGATCTGCGTGAGCGGCTGCGGCTGTCGTCGGCCGAGGGCGAGCGGCTCGCCAACGCCGCCCGCGGCGACCCGGCCTTCGACCCTCGCATAGACGAAGCGGCGGCCAAGGTGTTCCTCTATCGGCACGGACCACAGGCGTTCATCGATGGCTCACTGCTCGGTTGGGCGCGTTCGGGCGAGGATGCCCGCAACGCGGCGCGTGCCCATCGTCTGCGGCTTCCGCAGCGCTGGAGCGCACCCCGCCTTCCCGTGCGCGGCGCCGACGTCATAGCGCTCGGCGTCGCCGCCGGCCCGGCGGTTGGACGGGTGGTGAGTGCCTTCGAAGAGTGGTGGATCGGGGCCGGCTTCCCCAGCCAACCCGAGCGCATTTCAGCCAAGCTTGGCGAGCTGGCGCGCAGCGAGCTGGCAGCTCGCCGCGACGCTTGAGTCTCAGGGTGAGAACAACCCGCTGATGGCGTCCGACAGCGAGGTCGGGCCGCCGTACTGCGACTGCTTCTTCTTCCGCCGGGTGTACTGCTGCTGACCGATCGGGCCGTCATCGGACGTGGCCACGACGTCATCGCCCGGGTAGCTCGGCTGCTCGAAGCGGATCGACTTGCCGGTCAGCGCCGCGGCCGTGCGACCGTCGAGGCCATAGAAATCGCCGTACGTATGCAGCTTGCCGTCGTCATCTACGCGTGCGGTGAAATAGGTGATGTGCACGGGGATATGCTTGTCGAGCCCGACCTCGCCGCCGCTGGAGAACATGCTTTGCACCTTAGCCGCCGACCAGCCCTTGTCCTCGGCGAGGAGAACCTCGGCGAAGCGGCGCGGTTCGTGCACACGCATGCAGCCGTGGCTCAGGGCGCGATAGGCTTTGCCGAACAGGTTCCGCTCGGGCGTATCGTGCATGTAGACGTCATGCGAGTTCGGGAACATGAACTTCACGTCCCCGAGCACGTTCTTCGGGCCCGGCGGTTGCTGGAAGCTGTAGTTGTGGATGTTGACGCTGGCCCAATCGACGGAGTTGGGATCGATCTGGCGGCCACCCGCGTAGGCCTTGAGGTCATAGGCGTCGAGCACGGCCTGCGCCGAGTACCCGCCGCCGAAGATGCCGAAGAAGCCCGCGCCAGAGCTCTTGCGCAAGAGCGGCGCCAGCTCCTTGGCCTTGATGCCGGCGGGGACGCCCCAGCTGGGGCGGAACACGACGGTCTTCATGTCGGCGGAGAAGATCGGGGTTGGCCAGGACGGCTGTCCGACGATGATCTCGTCAGTATGGACCACGTTGCCACCCTTCACGATGCGCGTGAGGAACTCCGGCACGTTGTCCCAAACGTAGAACTCGCCCATGTCGGCCGGCACCCAGCGCCAGCGCTCCATGTTGATGAGAATGCGCTCGATCTTGGAATCGTTGGTCGCCGGCGGCGGAGGAGCCGGCCCGCCGTTCAGAACCTGACGCGTCCCGTTGCCGACGACGCCGTCGGGGCGCAGGCCGTTGCCGCGCTGGAACTCGCGCACCGCCTCCTGCAGCTTCTCATCATATACGTTCTCGTTCGCCGGATCATCCGCAGTCACCTTCAGACGCTGCCGCAGCAGGGCGACCTGCTCATCGCTGCTTCCGGGGCGAATGATGCGGCCCATCGGCAGCTTCACGGCAAGCGCCGGATCGACCACCGGCACCTCTTCCTTCACCTCGCCGCCGCGCAGCTTGAGCAACACCTGACGCAGCGCTTCGAACTGCGGATGCTTGGGGTGCAGCGATACGAGATAGGCGTCCGGCTTCTCGGCCGTGGCGATGTCGGACAAGACCGTTCTCGGGGGCACCAGCGTCGGCCGCTGGTCCATCAATTGCGAGATGCTGCCGGGATTGACGCGGCCGCCGCGCGCATAGCGCGCGTACTTCAGAACCGCGAGTGCCACCTGCAGCTCGGCATCGGCAGCTGCTTCCGGCGTCAAGTTGCTGGCGCCAGCCGAGGGTACGTCGAATGCCGAGGCCGGCAGGCCCCAATTGTCGGCGCGGCCGATTTCGGCGACGACCGCCTTGCCCTTCTCGGTGAGACCGGAGGTCGAAGCCCAAATCGCCGTGCCGGTCAGCTCGCCGTAATAGGCGGCGAGTGCGGCGGCATCATCCTCGCTGGCCTTCTTGCCGAGTTCGCTGAGCCTCTGGCGGATGCCGGCAACGATCGGGTCGGCCGGCGGCAGCACCTGGGCGGGCGCGCTGTCGGGCGTCGTGCCCGACGCATCGGGAAGCGCGGCGGTGGCCTTCGGCGGCTCGCCGGGCTTGGCGGGTTCGGTAGTGGAAGCGGCTGGCGACGCAGCGGCGGTCGCGCCAGCTGCCGGCGTAGAGACCGTCGGAGACGTAGTCTTGCTCGGATCGTCGGCCTTGGGGCTGTTCTCCGTAGCCGCCGTTGTCGTGGTTGCCACCGGACTAGCCGGCGGCTGCGGCGCCGCCGCGGTTGCCGATTTTGTGCTCGGATCCTCGACCTTGATCGGGGCCGCGGCCGTAGTCGGCGCCGGCGTCGCCGCGGGCGCCCCATTCGTCTGGGCGCCGGTGGGGGTGCCGGCCTGCGTCGCCGCCGGGTTCTCGGCGCGCACCGCGAGCGAGCTCGTGACGCAAAGCGCCGCGATCGCCGGCAAAAGCCCGACGCGCGTCAATACAGCCGTTTTTCTGATCATCCCTCGGTCTCCAAAAGCGCCTGCAAGCTAGATGGAGAAAATGGCCGCGGCTGGGCCGGATCCGACGCACACGACTAGGGGAGCATGTGGCAATCGATGCAATATGCCGTCAAGGCTAACATGGGTCATGCCGGCCACAGTGCAGGCATAAATATCTCACGAATCGCGAAAAAGCCCCGGCCATGGCCGGGGCTTCTCCGTTCGTCCACATCTAAGGCGTGGGCGGACTTTAGAAGTCCATGCCACCCATGCCGCCCATGCCGCCGCCGGGCATCGGCGCGTGCGCATGCTCCTTCTTGGGCAGCTCGGCGACCATGGCCTCGGTGGTGATAAGCAGGCCCGCGACGGACGCGGCATCCTGCAGCGCGCAGCGCACGACCTTGGCCGGGTCGATGACGCCTTCGGCGACCAGGTCGCCATAGGTGAGCGTCTGTGCGTTGTAGCCGTAGTTGTACTTGTTGTTCTCGAGGATCTTCCCGACGATCACCGACCCATCCTCGCCGGCATTGTTGAAGATCTGACGAGCAGGCGCCTGCAGCGCCTTCTTGACGATATTGATGCCGACCCTCTGGTCCTCGTTCTCGACGTTGAGGTTGTCGAGCGCCTTGATGGCACGCAGCAGCGCAACGCCGCCACCGGGGACAATGCCTTCCTCGACGGCCGCGCGCGTGGCGTGCAGCGCGTCGTCGACACGGTCCTTGCGCTCCTTCACCTCGACCTCGGTCGCGCCGCCCACCTTGAGCACCGCGACGCCGCCGGCGAGCTTGGCCAAGCGCTCCTGTAGCTTCTCACGGTCGTAGTCGGAGGTAGTCTCCTCGATCTGCGCCTTGATCTGCTTCACCCGCGCGTCGATGTCGGCCTTGGAGCCGGCACCATCGACGATGGTGGTGTTCTCCTTGTCGATTGTCACCTTCTTGGCGCGGCCGAGCATCTGCAGCGTGACGTTCTCGAGCTTGATGCCGAGGTCCTCGGAGATCGTCTGACCGCCGGTGAGGACGGCGATGTCCTCCAGCATGGCCTTGCGGCGATCGCCGAAGCCCGGAGCCTTGACGGCCGCGACCTTGAGGCCGCCGCGAAGCTTGTTGACGACCAGCGTCGCCAACGCTTCGCCCTCGACGTCCTCGGCAATGATAAGCAGCGGCTTGCCCGACTGCACCACCGCCTCCAGCACTGGCAGCATCGCCTGCAGGCCGGAAAGCTTCTTCTCGTGGATGAGGATGTAGGGGTTCTCGAGCTCGGCCACCATCTTCTCGGCGTTGGTGATGAAGTAGGGCGAGAGATAGCCGCGGTCGAACTGCATGCCTTCGACGACGTCGAGCTCGGTCTCGAGGCTCTTACTCTCCTCGACGGTGATGACGCCCTCGTTGCCGACTTTCTTCATCGCTTCCGCGAGCTTGGCGCCGATCTCCGTGTCGCCGTTGGCAGAGATGGTGCCAACCTGGGCGATCTCGTCGTTCGACTTGATCTTCTGCGCCTTGCTCTTCAGCTCTTCGACGATGGCGTGCACGGCGAGATCGATGCCGCGCTTCAAGTCCATCGGGTTGGCGCCGGCGGCAACCGACTTGGCGCCTTCCTTGACGATCGCCTGGGCGAGAACGGTGGCGGTGGTGGTGCCGTCACCGGCGAGGTCGGAGGTCTTGGAAGCAACCTCGCGCACCATCTGGGCGCCCATGTTCTCGAACTTGTCCTCGAGCTCGATTTCCTTGGCGACGGTGACGCCGTCCTTTGTTACGCGCGGTGCGCCGAACGACTTCTCGAGCACAACATTACGGCCCTTGGGACCGAGCGTGACCTTGACGGCATTGGCGAGAATGTCGACGCCACGCAGCATCTTCTCGCGCGCGTCCTGCGAAAACTTCACGTCTTTGGCGGACATGTGGGGAAGCTCCTATAAGCTTGTACTATTTGTCGGCTCAGGCAGTCGCCTCAAGCAGCGGCTTTAACGCTGGCCTTGCCCTCGATCACGCCGAAGATGTCGCTCTCCTTCATGATCACGAGATCCTCGCCGTCGATCTTGACCTCGGTGCCACTCCACTTGCCGAACAGCACCCGGTCACCGGGCTTCACATCGAGGGGGATCACCTTGCCGGTGTCGTCGCGGGCGCCGGGCCCAACGGCGACGACCTCGCCCTGAATCGGCTTTTCCTTGGCGGTGTCCGGAATGATGATGCCACCCGCGGTCTTGGTGTCTTCCTCCATGCGGCGGACGACAACGCGGTCATGAAGAGGACGGAACTTCATGGTATCAACCTCATGATATGACAGGCGTTTTTATTGCGAGCGCCGCTGGCGGAGCGCGCGACTAAGGAAGCGGAAGCGCATCGAGCCTTTTGCAAGCCTTCCTCCGCCCCGCGTCGCGTATATGATGCAGGCCGTTAGCACTGTCAAGTTTCGAGTGCCAAAAAACGCGTCAAGGCCGGCGCTGCCACTATCCGCGTGGGCGCATTAATTTAGGCTTAGCAACCGCTTCGTTGGCGGGCACCGAAGTCAGGCGGCGCGGCGGTGCTCGCCCTCCTCGACCTCCTCGATGATCTTGGCGACGAAGGCATCGATGTCGCCCGGGTGGCGCGAGGTGATGATGCCCTCGTCGGCGACCACTTGCTTATCGACCCAACGGCCACCCGCGTTGATCACATCAGTGCGGATGGCGATGTAGGACGTCACCTCGCGGCCCGCAATCACTCCGGCCTCGATCAGCAGCCAGGGGCCATGGCAGATGGCGGCAACCACCTTTCCGGATTGAATGAATGCTTTGATGATGGCCAGCGCCTTGTCGTTGATGCGCAGCTTGTCCGGATTCATCACCCCACCCGGTAGCACCAGCGCGTGGTAATCGCCCACCTCCACATCATCCAATGTCAGATTGACGTCGACTGGCGCCCCCCAATTCTTGTCCTTCCAGCTCTTGATCTGACCGGGCTCCGGTGCGGCGACATCCACCGTCGCCCCCTTCGCCCGCAACTGCTCCAGCGGTTTCACCAGCTCAGATTGCTCGAAGCCGTGGGTTGCCATGATTAGGATACGGCTCTCACCAATGGACGGCATCGCGTTCTCCCATTTCTGCTCAAAGCTATAACGAGGGCAGAGGACTTCTGTTCCAGACACGGAGCATAAGTGATGAGTATATCCGCGCCGGCAAGGAAGACCGCGCGAAAAGAACAGGGCCCGCAGCGATCATTCGCCGGCGGGCCCTGTTCTACTTTATTCGGGTCGGCCGAAGGCCGGAAAAAGCAACGCGCTAAATGGCAAAATCAGTGAGCTTGGCGCCCTTGCTCAGCTTCGCCACCAGCCAATTGGGCTTGCGGCCGCGACCAGTCCAAGTCTCCGACTTGTTGTCGGGATTGACGTATTTGGCGGCGCTCGACTTGCCGCGGCCACGGCCACCGAAAAGCTCGGAAACGGAAAACCCACGCTTTTCCGCCAGCTGCGCCAATGCCTGTTTCACTTCGGCCCGCTCGCGATCGCGGGCGGCGCTGATGGCCTTCTGCACCTTGCCTTCGAGTTCGAGCAGATCCTTCAGCGACATCTTATCGACATTGGGGGTGGCCATGCGGCAGTCCTTCCTTATGCGCGCTTCACTAAGGCAATTTGCCAATTGCCACATCTACGGCTGCTTCAATTACTTTTTGCCTTCCATTTGTCAAGCACAGTCGAAAAAACATTGAAATTTAAAACGCGCTGGCAGGCCAACCATGCAACCATAACGAGCACTAGGCGCAACTACTGCGCACCCGTTGATTTTCGAAGCATTTCGTTAGAAGCCGTTGGCCGGGAAAGGCGCCGGGTAAAGTGTCCGTCTTTCGCTCGGGTGCCGAAATGAGCTGCCGGATTTGTTCAGCCACCGTTCAGGTGGGGGCGCCTAGGTGTGCGTAACCCTGAACTCCCATCTTCCCCGGAGTGATCCACGAGGGCGCAGCATTCAGGGTCGCTGCGCCCTCACCTCCCCGCTCGTGCACTCGAAGGCGCGCGTAGCGTTGGGTTGTGCGCGGAACCCGGCTGGTCAGGCCGCGTTTGCCATGGCGCATGCGAGCCGGTACGTTCCCGCCACAAATCACTCCCTGCCGAGCACCCCATTCCGGAGGCCTGAGATCATGACATTCCAGCTCCCGCCGCTTCCCTATGCCTACGACGCGCTCGCCCCATACATGTCGGCCGAAACGCTGCAATTCCACCACGACAAGCACCACCAGGCCTATGTGGACATGGCCAACAAGCTGATCCCGGGCAGCAAGTACGAAGGCAAGAGCATCGAAGAGATCTGCAAGGAGGCCTACGCCGATAGGGCGCAGCCGGTGATCAATAACGTCGGTCAAGATTACAATCACATCCATTTCTGGCAGTGGATGAAGAAGGGCGGCGGCGGCACCAAGCTGCCGGGTACCGTCCAGAAGCTGGTCGACGGCTACGGGGGCTTCGACAAGATGCGCAACGACTTCATCGAGAACGGCAAGACGCAGTTCGGCTCCGGGTGGACCTGGCTCGCGATCAAGGACGGCAAGTTACAGCTGCTGAAGACGCCGAACGGCGAGAACCCGCTGATGCACGGCGCCTCGCCCATTCTCGGCTGCGACGTGTGGGAGCACAGCTATTACATCGACTATCGCAATGCCCGCCCGAAGTATCTCGAGGCCTGGTTCGACAATCTGATCAACTGGGAGCACGTCGAGGAAATGGCCGCCAAAGCGGCGTAGACTTGGCCGGAGGCAATTGAATACGGCGCTGGCCTTGGCGGTCGGCGCCGTTTCGTTGTCGGCCTACTTGCCGGGCGAATTGAGCGAGCCGAGGTAGGCCGTGATCGCCTCGATCTCCGCCGGCTCGAAAACGAACTCGGGCATGTCGGGATGTCCAGACATTATCCCCTCGGCAAGCGCCTCCGCCAGATTGTCGGGAGGATAGCGCGTGACGACGACGCGGAATGCGGGCGCCTCCTTGTGCTTGCTCTCATCGTCCATGCCGATGGCATGACAGCGGGCGCAATTGGCCTCGAGCAGGAGGCGTCCCTTGCTGACGGCATCGGTCTGCGCCAGCGACAGGCAAGGTGCTCCCACGGCAATGGCCGCTGCGGCGATCAAGGCGAGCGTGCGAGGTCTTGGTAGCATCGGGGCCTCCTTGCTTGCGTATCGCCTTCGATGATCCCGCTGCGCTCCTCGCGCATTGACCCCGCGCAACGCCCGATCATCGTCCGCGGATGCTCTTCATGATGATGCTGCGTATGACCGAGGCCACGGTGCGCGCAAAGGAGCGCTGCACCTCGCGCCCGATCATCTCCCCCATCCCCTGGCGATGCCGCCCGCTCGGCCCCTTGCCGCCGAAAATGATATCGCTCCAGCCGCCGCTCGATGCCTCGGCCTCCTTTGCCGACGCGGCCTGCTGGCCGCGCTGCGCGAGTATCTCCTCGGCGCTTTCGCGGTTCTTCACCGTCTCGTATTTGCCGTTGAACGGGCTCGCGGCGATCAGGGCACGGCGCTCGGCGTCGGTGATCGGCCCGATGCGGCCCTCGGGCGGGCGAACGAGGGTACGCTGCACGATCGACGGCTCGCCCTTGTTCTCCAGCATGGAGACGAGCGCCTCGCCGACCTTCAGCTCGAGAATGACGCGTTCGGTGTCGAGCTCGGGATTGCGCCGGAAGGTCTCGGCCGCCGCCCTCACCGCGCGCTGCTCTTGTGGCGTGAACGCGCGCAGCGCGTGCTGCACGCGGTTGCCGAGCTGCGCCGAAACCGAGTTCGGCACGTCCATCGGATTTTGCGTGATGAAGTAGACGCCGACGCCCTTGGAGCGGACGAGGCGCGCGATCTGCTCGATGCGGTCCATGAGCCCCTTGGGCGCGTCGTCGAACAGAAGATGCGCCTCATCGAAGAAGAAAACGAGCTTGGGCTTGGGCTGATCGCCAACCTCGGGCAGGGTCTGCCACAGCTTGGAGAGCAGCCAGAGGAGGAAGGTCGCGTAGAGCCGCGGCTTCTCCATTAGCTTCTCGGCCGACAGAATGTTGACCACGCCGCGCCCGTCCGGGGCCGTGCGGATGAAGTCCCAGATGTCAATCTCCGGCTCGCCGAAGAAGTGATTGGCGCCCTGATCCTCGAGCACCAGGAGCCGGCGCTGGATGGCGCCCACGGAGCTGGTCGCCACGTTGCCGTACTTGGTCGTCAGCTCCTTGGCGCGCGCGGCCACGTTGTTGACGATGGCGCGCAGGTCGCCGAGGTTGATCAGCGGCAGCTTCTCGTCGGAAGCGACGCGGAAGGCGATATTGAGCACGCCCTCCTGCACGTCGTTGAGCTCGAGCATGCGCGACAAGAGCAGCGGGCCCATATCCTCGACCGTGGCCCTGATCGGATGACCGGCGGCGCCGAACACGTCCCACAGCACCACCGGGGAGGCGCCGTTCTTGTAGTTATCGAGGCCGACCTCGGCGGCGCGCTTCAACAGAAAGTCCTTCGGCTCGCCCACCTCGGCGATGCCGGACAGGTCGCCCTTGATGTCGGCGGCAAAAACCGGGACACCGGCGCGCGAGAAACCCTCGGCCAGCACCTGCAGCGACACCGTCTTGCCGGTGCCGGTGGCGCCGGTAATGAGGCCATGCCGGTTTGCGAGGCTGAGATCGAGGTATTCCGGCTTGATGCTCTTACCGAGGAAGATCATGCCGTCCTGCAAAACCGATTGGCTCATAGCTGTCTCCGGCCCCCAAAGCGGCCCGACTCGAAGGATTGACCGCCGTTCGCTCTTGGCATGGGAGGATACCCTTTGCAAACATCGGTTGCATGGCGGACTTGGGGAAAAGTATGTGTCCCGGCGCGCGGCGCGCTCTAGCGACGCGGGCGCCTTAAAGCGCGCGCTTTCGGCGTGCGAAACGCCACGAGGAGCGACTATAGAATGATCGAGCGGCAGCCGCTGCGATGCGGATGCTCCGGCCTAGGACTTGAGATCGCCCCGACATGACTGAGACGACCACTCCCCTCGACCTCGCCTCCGGCTTCGCGCCGGCCACGTTCGAAAAGTGGCGCCAGCTCGTCGACAAGGCATTGAAGGGAGCCGATTTCGAACGCCGCCTGGTTACCAAGACGGCAGACGGCCTGCGCATCGAGCCGCTCTATTCGCGCTCCGACACGCTGCCCGGCGCGCAGGGCGCGGTGCCCGGCAAGGCGCCGTTCACACGCGGCACGCGGGCGCAAGCGTCAGACCTCGGCTGGCAGATTCATCAGCGTGTCGTCGAGGCTGATGCAGCAGCCGCGAACAAGGTCATTCTGGAGGAGCTGGAGGGCGGCGCCAACGGCGTTGTGCTGCAGATCGCCGGTCCGGGTCAGAACGGCATCAAGATAACGAGCGCCGAGGACGCGGTGGCGACGCTGCCCGGCGTGCTCGTCGACTACGCACCCATCCAACTCGCGGCGAGCGTCGCGGGCCTTGAGGCGGCGCGACATTACCTGAAGGCGCTGGCGGCATTGAAGCGCGAGACCGGCGGCAGCGCCGTGTCGCGGCTCAACGTCGATCCTGTAGGGACGCTGGCGCGTTTCGGTGCAGCGTGGGCGCGCATCGACAAGGCACTCAAAGAGACGGTGCACTTCGCCAGCGAAGCGCGCGGCACCGAGCGGCGCATGACGACGGTTCTCGTCGACGCGACAGTGCCGCACGAGGCCGGTGCCAGCGAGGCGCAGGAACTGGCGTTCCTCGCCGCCGCCCTCGTCGCCTACCTGCGGGCCTTCGAAGCGGCCGGCGTGCCGCCGAAGGATGCGCTTGCCAGCATCGCCTTCGCACTGTCGGTCGACACCGATCTGTTCCTCAACGCCGCCAAGGTGCGCGCCGCGCGCACCATCATAGCGCGCATCGCCGAGGCGAGCGGCGCATCGGCCGCCTCCATGCACATCACCGCTGTCACCTCGGCGCGCATGATGGCCAAGCGCGATCCGTGGACCAATATGCTGCGCACGACCGCGGCATGTGCGGCGGCGGCCTTTGGCGGCGCCGATGCCGTCACGGTGCTTCCCTATACGTGGGCGCTCGGCATCCCTGACCGCTTCGCGCGACGCATCGCGCGCAACACCCAACTCGTGCTGCAGGAAGAATCGCAGCTCGGCCGCGTCGTCGATCCGATCGGCGGCTCCTGGTACGTGGAGAAGCTCACCGACGAGCTCGCCAGGAAGGCGTGGGCCTTGTTCCAGGAGATCGAAAGCAAGGGCGGGATCGTCGCCGCGCTCACCTCCGGCGCCTTGCAGGACGACATCGGGCGCGTCGCCGACACGCGCGCCAAGGCCATCGCCAGCGGGCGCCTAGAGCTGACGGGTGTCTCGGTATTCCCCTTCCTCGGCGATGACGGCGTCAAGGTCACCCCATATCCGCAGCCCGCGGCTGTCGCCGAGGCCGCCGTGCGCCCATTGGCCCCACATCGCCTCGGCGAAGCCTTCGAGAAGCTGCGGGACGCGGGCGACGCGTTCCTTGCCAAGACCGGCAAGCGCAAGCGCGTATTTATGGCCAATCTGGGCGAAATCGCCGAGCACAACCGGCGCTCGCAATGGATGTGGAACTTCCTCGCCGCGGGGGGGATCGAAGGCCTGACGAGCGATGGCTACAGGAGCGCGGCCGAGGCGGCGGAGGCATTCAAAGCCTCGGGCGCCGCGATCGCATGCATCTGCTCCTCGGACGAGGTCTACGCGCGCGAAGCGGAAGCAGCGGCGAAAGCCTTGAAGGCGGCCGGCGCCGCCCGCGTGCTGCTGGCCGGACGCCCAGGCGAAGCCGAGGCCGCCCTGCGCGCCTCGGGCGTCGACGGCTTCCTGTTTGCCGGGCAGGATGCGGTCGCAGCCCTCGAGGGTCTGCACAAAGCGCTCGCGCAAAGCTAAGTACTACGCGTTGGGGCAAGCCGTATCGGAGGAACGCCTGTGGCCAGCCTGCGTTTTCTCGCCAGTCTGTTCGCGCTCATTGCCGTCGTCGCTCTCGTCGCCGACGCAACGCCAGCACTCAACGGCACCGGGCCATTCACAACCCATAGTGTGATCGGCTATTGGACCGAGCTGGCGCCGGCCTCACTCGTAGCGACGCGCGCCAATATCATCGAAATGACGTTTCCGTGGGTATGGAATACCGTGCTGTTGAGCGTGCTCAGCGCACCCATGTCGGCGTTGTTCGGCGGACTCGCGATCGTCTGCGGCTACTTCGGCCGCCGCCGCGAGCAGATGAAGGTGCACGTCAACTAGGCGGTGCTACTTCTTCTTCGCCGGAGTGGCTGTAGTACTCGCGGTCGTGCTGTCCGGCATCACGAGCTTTGTGATGCTGGTCAGCGCGGGTGGCAGGCCGCTGCTCGGCGGGAAGATGATGTCGAGCGCAATACCGAGGACGACCAGCCCGACGAGCAGGCCGATCAAACGCATCACCCACTTGCGGTGACTCTTATTGAGCGCGTCGATCTCGGCCTCCGGAACCTCGCCTGCCGCCTCGGCGAGAAATTCCTTCTTCAGCCCGAAATACTTCTTCTGCAGTGAGCGGCGCACGTTGCCTTTGTGCTCAAGCTGCAGCCCGGCCCGCTCGGCGAGCTTCTGGGCAATCTCCGGATAAGGGAAGCACGGGTCGCTGTTGGCCTCGCTGACGTAGCCGAGCTTCACCGTGCTGTCGTCTTTCAGGATCAGCCGGGCACCCTGCAACAGCACCGGAGCGACCGAGCCGCCGTAGATCTCGCGGCGCGTCTCCACGGCCTTGATCTGATCGTATGGAATGTCGTGGCTGCGGTAGCGCACGATGGGCGTCGGTCCGCGCCCCGCTGGCAGCGTCATCTTCACCGAGGTATCGCCGAGCTCAATGCGCGTCATCAACGAATGCATCAACTCGATGACGACTAGGAACATGATGAACGTGAACCCGGCCGCCAGCACCACGAGGCCGAGCGTGCCGTGCCAGTGGCCTTGCGAGATGCGCCAGAACAACATCGGCGGCAGGCTGACGAAGAACGGCAGCAGCAAAAGGAAGACCAAGGAGAAGGCGAATTTGCGCCCCCCTCCAGCAGCGTAAACGGTGCGTTCGGGCTTCTTCGCTGGCGCGGCCGCCGGTGCGTCCCCCATCACTGCAACATCCGCCATCGCTCGCGTCCCCCCGAACGTTACGCTGCAACTTGCTCAGATAACATCACAATAACATGACCCTAGTAGGTCTGCCGGTCCGGCGGGCGAAAGACTATATCAGGGCCAGTCATCATCCAATCCGGGTGGACCATGCTTTTCCGCAAGAACAAGACATCGATACCGACCGCCGAGACCGCGCTGAAGGGGCGCGGGAGCCCGATCCCGACCGCCGAGGAGCACGACATTTTCTCGCGGCCGCTGAAGGGCCCCTACCCTGCTGGCCTCGAGATGGCAATGTTCGGGCTCGGTTGCTTCTGGGGCGCCGAGCGCAAGTTCTGGAGCCTCGGCAACGGTATCTGGATCACCGCGGTCGGCTATGCCGGCGGCTTCACGCCGAATCCGACCTATCAGGAGGTGTGCACTGGGCAGACGGGGCACAATGAGGTTGTGCTCGTCGTCTACGATCCCGAGGAGATCAGCTACGAGCGGCTCTTGAAGACATTCTGGGAAAGCCACGATCCAACGCAGGGCATGCGGCAGGGCAATGACGTCGGCACCCAATATCGCTCCGGCATCTACACGTTCACCGAGGCGCAGCGTGCGGCGGCCGAGGCTTCCAAGGCCGACTACCAGAAGGCGTTGACGAAGAATGGCCTGGGCAAGATCACGACCGAGATCCTGCCGGCGCCGGAATTCTTCTTCGCCGAGGACTACCACCAGCAGTACCTGTCGAAGGTGCCGCACGGGTACTGTGGCCTCGGTGGCACCGGTGTCAGTTGTCCGATGCCGACCGGCGTCGCCGCCGCCTAACCTATTTGCTCGCCGTTGCCGATGCCGGCACCGCAGCCGGTGCTGGCGTCGAGGCAACCTCGTCGCCGGTATCGGGCTTGGCGGCGGGGCCGTTGAGCACGACTTTGCACTCGGCCGGCAGCTGATCCATCGTGACCTTCCGGCGCTCGCTGTCCGGGATGATCCTCACGCCCGGCTTCGGCTGAGGTTTCTTCAGCGAAGCCTCGATGGTCTTCAGCCAATTATCGACCTCTTTGCCGCAACCGTCATCGCCCGAGACCGCCGGCTGGGATTGGCAGCCGCCGTTGGGGCAGCCAATACGGATGTGGAAGTGATAGTAGTGCCCCCAGATTGGTCGCACCTTGCCGAGCCACGCACGGTCCTTTCCGGCCGCCTGGCATAGCGCCTTCTTGATCGCCGGGTGCACAAACACCCGCTCGACCGCGGGATATGATGCGGCGCGCTTGATGACGGCGACATGCGCCGGCGTGAACACCGCCGGGTCGACGGCTAAGCTCGTCTTGTCGAGCATCGTGGTCGCTTGAATCTCCTCGCGCTCCCTGCGCGTCAACACACGGTTGGGCATCGGCGTCAGCCAGATGTCGGCATCGAGGCCGACTTGATGGCTGGCGTGACCGGACAGCATCGGGCCCCCGCGCGGCTGCGAAATGTCGCCGACAAGCAGGCCGCTCCAGCCGTCCTGCTTGGCCTCGGAGGCGAGGCGCTTCAGCAGCTTGATCAATTTGGGATGGCCCCAGGCGCGATTGCGCGACAGACGCATCGCCTGCCAGTCCGGGCCGGTGTCGGCGAGGTGCACCGCGCCGGAGAGGCAACCCTTCGAGTACCAGCCAAGCGCACGCGGGGCGAGTGCCGCAGCGGTCGGCACCTTGCCGAAAAGCTCGCGGGCCAGCACCTTCGGCTTCTTCTCTTTTTTGTCGTTCTTCGCCGCCTTCGTGCCGGCGCCATCGTTCACGTTGGCGGGCGCGGCGGCCTTCTGCTCCGGTGCAGGGACGGGCGCGGCTGCCGCGCGTTTCGCTTCGACGGGCGCAGGAGCGTTAACCGCTGGCTGCGGCTGTGGATCGGCTGAGGCTGCGTACGGGATCGCCAATAGCGATCCGATCAGGCAAAGAATGCGGGTGCGTTGCATAGCTCCCCCCAAAGCAATGTTCAGGCCATACTAGATGCATACGGCTAAAAAGCGACCTTCAGTTGCATCGGCCAGTTAACGACGATAACCCCCGATAGGCGCTTGATCCGTGACGCATTTTCTGACTGCCGGACCGTCGCAGGCAAAAACTCACCTGTCGCTCGCGCATGGGGCCGGGGCACCGATGACCAGCCCGTTTCTGGAGACGATGACACGCCTGCTGACGGACCGTGGGCTGCAAATATCGCGATTCGAGTTCGAGTATATGGCGACCCGGCGCGCGGGGGGAAAGCGGCGACCGCCGCCGAAGGCCGAGCTGCTGGTCCCGGAATACAAGCGCGCGGTCGATGAGCTACGGGCGAAGGGAGCGAGCGGCCAGGCGCTGCTCATCGGCGGCAAGTCGCTGGGCGGGCGCGTCGCCAGCCTCGTTGCCGACGAATTGCTCGCAAGTAGCACGGTCTGCGGTCTGGTGTGCCTCGGCTATCCGTTCCACCCGCCGGGCAAGCCGGACAACCTGCGCACGGCACACCTAGTCGATTTGCGCTGCCCGGCATTGATCGTGCAGGGCGAGCGTGATCCGTTCGGATCTCGGGCGGAGATCACGGGCTATCGGCTGTCGCCCGCAATCACATTTGCCTGGGCAGGCGATGGTGACCACGACCTCGGCCCGCGTGGAGGCAGCGGGTTCACACGAGCCGGCAACCTCGCGCTCGCCGCCGACGCCGTCTGCGCATTCGCGCGTGGCGTCGGCTAGCAGTGGAACGCGACGCGCTCAGTCGTCGTCCCTCTTCTTCTTCTTGTCGACGACCTTGTCGCCCAGTTTGCCTTTGATGCTCTCGATGCCGTCCTTGAAGATACCATCGATGGTCTTGCGCGCGTCGGCATCCTCTTTGCCGTCGGCGGCATCGTAGGTGGCGGCCCAAACGATATTGACCTCGTCGAGGTCATCGTCGTCGGGCGTCACGGTGAACTGCGCCTCGTAATTTTTCACCGGCAGCGGGCTCTCGATGATCTCATAGCGGTAGCTGGCGCCGGACCTCTCGAGCAGCTTCTCCTTGATCACGCCGCCGTCCTGCAGCGTCAACGTGCGGTATTCGGTGTCTCCGTCCTTCGATTCTTCGCACGTCTTCACAGCCGGATGCCATTCGGCAATCGCGCACCAGCCGCCGAACTGCGCCCACAGCGCCTTCTTTTCGTCTTCGACCTTTGCCTCGTCGACGTGCACCTCGAGCTTCTTGCCCGAGGTGAGGCTCGCGGCCTTGGCGCCGCCGGCGAGTGGCGCGAGCGCGGCAGACAGCAGCAATGCAGTGATCAGCAATCTCATCGTTTTCTCCCAGATCGGGCCCCAGCGCCCCACACGTTTTTGGTGCGCCGTCACAGGACGGCGAAGTGGTATAGTGTAACCTTGCGGTGGCAAAAGTGCGAGGGGATTTGCGGTAGGTCAGGCGGCAGACACGCGATGGTCGCCGGGAATTCCCAGCCGCTCCAGAAATGCAGCGACGGGTGTCGGCGTGCCCGTGTAATGCCCTTGGACGGCATCGCAGCCTTCGCCGCGCACCGCGGCGAGCTGTTCGTCGGTCTCAACCCCCTCCGCCGTAACCTCGAGCCCGAGACTGTGCGCGAGCATGACGATTGCCCGCACGATCTTCAACGAGCCTTCGTTGCGGGTGATGTCGCGGATGAACGAGTGATCGATCTTGACGCGGTCGAACGAGAAGCGATGCAGATAGCTCAGCGACGAATAGCCGGTGCCGAAGTCGTCGAGCGCAATCGACACGCCGAGATCCTTCAATTCGTCCAGCACGGCAATGTTCACCGCACTGTCGCGCAGTAGCACCGACTCGGTGATCTCGAGCTCCAGACGCGAAGGATCGAGGCCAGATTGCTCGAGCGCTGCAGCCACCGTCCGCACGAGACCGGGATTGTCGAACTGCATGGGCGAGAGATTGACCGCGACGGCAATGTCCCGAGGCCACTTGACGGCGGCGAGACATGCCTTGCGGATGGCCCAGGCGCCGAGCTGCTCGATGAGTCCGCACTGCTCGGCAAGCGCAATGAACTCCGCCGGTGAGACCATCCCGCGCTCGGGGTGGTGCCAGCGCAACAGCGTCTCGGCACCGGTGACGGCAAGACGTTGCAGGTCGAAGATCGGCTGGAAATAGAGCTCGAACTGTTCGTACGTCAGTGCATCGCGCAGGTCTGCCTCGGCGCGGCGGCGAGCCTGCATGCGCGCATTGAGTTCCTTCTCGTAGAAAAAGTAGGTGCCGCGTCCCAGCTCCTTCACCCGCCGCATGGCGAGCGCCGCATCTTGGATGAGCTCGTCGGCGCTGTTGGCATCGACGCCGAGGGCGATGCCGATACTGGCGCCGAGTTCCAGACGCTGACCACACGCCAAGTACGGCTCACCAATGATCTCGATGATCCCCCGTGCGCGCTTGGCAATGTCCTCGTCTTTGAAATCACCCACCTTGATGACCGCGAATTCATCGCCACCAATCCGCGCCACTGCATCGCGATCCTTGACCACGCTCCGCAGACGGGAGGCGACAACCTTCAACAGCTCGTCGCCGGCAGCATAGCCGAGCAACTCGTTGACCGCTTGGAACCGGTCGAGACCGATGTATTGGATGGCGATGCGCTGCCCTGTCTCGGCCACGATAGCCATCGCCTCGCTCACGCGTTGCTGGAAGCGCGCACGGTTCGGCAGTTGGGTCAGCGGATCGGTGAACGCCTGCTCGTAAGCGCGCGAGCGCGTCTCTTCATGCTCCAGAGCGATCATGCACAGATGCAGGCAGGTCGCCACGACCTGGCGCTCGAGGACCGTTGGCCCGCGCGGCCGCGGGTAGTAGAAGGCGAACGCACCCACCACCCTGCCGTCCGGTGCCTTGATCGGGCTTGACCAACACGCACGCAGGCCGAGCGGCAATGCCAGGTGCTTGTAGTCCTCCCACAACGGATCGCTGGCAATGTCGGTCACCTCCACCGCCTCGCCGCGGAACGCAGCCGTGCCGCACGAGCCAACCTTGGGGCCGATGGGGACGCCGTCGATTGCGCGCGAGTAATGCAGCGGTAGACTGGGACTGGCGATGTGCCGAAGTTGCTGGTCGCGATCGATGGCCAGCACCGAGCAAATCACTGACGGAGCTAGCGCCTCGACCCTCCGGCACAGCGTTTCCATGATACCCCTCAAAGGGGCGCCATTGGCCATCGACTGGAGTATCTCCTGCTGCATCAAATGCAGGCGCCGTGTTGCCGACCGGCGCACTTCGATCTTGACTAGCGGCATACCATCGCTGACGAAGCGGCCGATCTCCAACTCGACGAGCTCGCTGCTCGTCCCCTGCTTGGTGCGCGCCACCACTTGCACAACTCTCGCCGCACCATGCTCCTGTGCGTTGCGCCAGATCTCCTTCCAGCGGCCGGGGTTGAATTCCGGCCAGACATCGCCGACCAGACACTCGCGGAACTCCAGCGATGACTGCGCGCAGTCATCGGCGAACGCCGGCGACCAACCGTGCAGTCTCCCTTGTTCATCGAAGAGTGCAATGGACGCGTGCGGTGCGTGTTGGATCTCGATAGCGTCTTCGCCCGCGTGCATTGGCAATCGCCTTGGTGGCTGCGTGCCGCTTCGTGGACGGCCTTCGTGAGGCTAATTCGATCACAAATTCCCATAAAAAATGCGTTACGGAATCGATTCTCATTATTCGCGTAGAAATTGCATCGACCGTCGCGCGCCAAAGTAGGGCAAACTGAACAGTCCTATAGAGGATGTCGCACTGGCCGTGCGCCCGCCTAAATCTGCTTGTGACGCGCGTGCGCACTGCGTTCCAGCGCCGTGCGGACCAGATCGTCGAGTTGCAGCCCGTCCGCCAGCAGCGCCAGAAAAGCGCGTTCATCGGCCTTGAATACCAAGTCGCTGGCGGCGACCTCCGCCGCCAGCGCATAGGCCGTCTCACGCAACTCGCGCGGTAGCGCCTCGACAATCAAGCGAACCACTTTGTTCACGCCGTCGGGCTTAGCGAGGATCTTTCCGCACTCCTGCGCCTCGCGGCTGAGCCACGCGTCGTCGATGCCGCGCAAGGCAGGCAGCTCGCGCACCATCGAGTTGATGCGTGCCAGCTCATTCTGCGAAATCAACCGATCCGCCGCGGCAACGGTCACCATGGCGTAGATGAGAGCTTCCTGCGGCGAGAGCCTCGCCTTCGTCGGGTGGTCGGAGCGCACGTGGTCTGATCCCCTTCACCATTTCTGGAGGCGTCCGCGTCATCGGCGCCTTGTGACGGGCGTTGACGCAAGTGCCGGCCGGAACATAGGGTTCCCCGCACGCCAATTCCACCGCCCTCCGCAAATCCAGCACAGAAGCGCTTCGCTCGATGTCAGCCTCCGACTCCGCCATCTCGCCCGCCCTCTCCGACGCGAAGGCCTGGCCCTTCGAGGAGGCACGCCGGCTCATAAAGCGGCTCGAGAAGCTGAAGGGCGGCGACGAGAAGACGGTGATTTTCGAGACCGGCTATGGCCCATCGGGGCTGCCGCACATCGGTACCTTCGGCGAGGTGGCGCGCACCAGCATGGTGCGCCATGCGTTTGAACTGCTGACCGAAGGGCGGCGCAAGACGCGCCTCATCTGTTTTTCGGACGACATGGACGGGCTGCGCAAGGTCCCGACCAACGTTCCCAATCAGGAGCTGCTGCACGCCGCGCTCAATAGGCCGCTAACCAGCGTGCCCGATCCGTTCGGCAAGTTCGAGAGCTTCGCGCACCACAACAACGCCATGCTGCGCGACTTCCTGGACCGCTTCGGGTTCTCTTACGAGTTCATGTCGGCCACCGAGGCGTACAAGTCCGGGTGCTTCGACGAAACGCTTTTGAAAATGCTCAAGGCCTACGACAAGGTCATGGAAATCATCCTGCCGACCTTGGGACCGGAGCGCAGGGCGACCTATTCCCCGTTCCTACCCATCTGCCCGCGCACGGGACGGGTGTTGCAGGTACCGATGATCGAGCGCCACCCGCGCAAGGGCACCGTCGTCTACGTCGATCCGGAGACCGGCGAGAAGGTCGAGACCAAGGTCACCGGCGGGGCGGTCAAGTGCCAGTGGAAGGCCGACTGGGCGCTGCGCTGGACCGCGCTCGGCGTCGACTACGAGATGGCCGGCAAAGACCTGATCGAGTCCGTGACCCTATCCTCACGCATCTGCAAGGCGCTCGGCGGAACACCGCCCGAGGGCTTCAACTACGAGCTGTTCCTTGATGACAAGGGCGAGAAGATCTCCAAATCGAAGGGCAACGGCCTGACGATCGACGAGTGGCTGCGCTATGCGAGCCCCGAAAGCCTGTCGCTGTTCATGTATCAGAAGCCGAAGTCGGCAAAGCGGCTGTACTTCGACGTCATCCCTCGCGCCGTGGATGAATACCTGCAATTGCTTGCCGCCTATCCGCGCCAGGATGCGAAGGCCAGGATCGATAATGCCGTCTGGCATATTCATGCCGGCAATCCGCCACCGGCCGACATGCCCATCACGTTCGCACTGCTGCTCAATCTCGTCGCCGCCTCCAACGCCGAGGACAAGGACGTGCTGTGGGGCTTCATCCGGCGTCACGTAAAGGGCGTGAGCCCGCAGACGCATCCCCTACTCGATCGGCTCGCCGGCTACGCCGTCCGCTACTACGCGGACTTCGTGAAGCCGCGCAAAAAGTACCGTCGCGCCGACGAGGTGGAGACGACAGCGCTGCGCGCCTTGTCAGAGGCGTTGAAGGGTGCCGAGCCCGACGCCACGGCCGAAGAGCTGCAGGGCATCCTTTACGACGTCGGGCGCTCCATCCCACGCTATCAGGATCCCAACGCCAAGGGCGCCACGCCCGAAAGGCCCGGTGTATCCAACGCATGGTTCAACGCCATCTACGAAATTCTCCTCGGCGAGGAGAAGGGGCCGCGCTTCGGCAGCTTCATCGAGCTCTACGGCATCAACGAAACGCGTGCGCTCATCGACAAGGCGCTGAGCGGCGAGCTCACCCAAGCCGCCTGAGGGTGGCGTTCTGCGCCACGTCGCTGCGCGCGCCCTGCATGCCGGCGATCTCGATGCCCCAGATGTCGCGCATCAGCCCCAGGAGCTTGGCCTCGCGGGCGCGAATCTCGGCGGCGCGCCAGACGTTGGCGTCGACCACGTCGCGCGTGATTGCGAGCACCGGCGGATCGTCGACCGTGCCGCGATAGATCTCCCGCTTGCGGTAGAATTCCTGATTGCGGGCGCGATCGTTCTGCTTTTGCGTGACGGCGACGAGATTACCCAGGCTTTCGGTGCAAGCCTCGCGCTCCTCGGCGTCGGCGAACCAGCGGCGCCACTCGCTCGTCGCGCCGGGGCGCTGCGGAAGCACGTGCTCGACGCTGTAGTCCTTCGGATCGAGCACGGTAGTGCTGCGCGTCAGCTCGTCGTTGAGGCGCAAGAGCAGTTGCTTGCACACTTGCGCATCGCGCCGGTACATGGAGCGCAAATGGTAGCCGATGTTGCGTATCTCGTCCCGCGTCAGCGCCAGCGGCCCCTCGCCCGGTAGCACCGGCGCGCGCGACTTGACCAATTGGACGACGTTGGCGAGACGGCGCACGCGCTTGCCGGTTCCAAGGCAAAGCACCCGTAGCAAATGGACGAGACGATCGATTTCCTTCAGCAGCATCGTGGCACGCTCAGGATCGTCCGCATACTGGTGCACCGCGAGGATCGCAGCCGGTGCCCAGTCGCCCTCGGGGAGCCGTCCGAGGTAGACGAGATAGCGGCGTGCATCGGGATCGATGTTGAGATTAACGTCGGCGGCTCTAAGGACCGTGTCGTAGGCCTTGGACAGCGGGCAGACGACTTCGTTGAGAAAAGCTTCGGCGCCACCGACCTCGCGGATCGTGCGGCGGACGCCGGCGATGATCTTGGTATCGCCACGACCGTAGATAGTGAACACGTGGCTGAAGAACGTCTCGAACTTCGGACCGAGCAACTGGGCTGCGTTGTCCCACTTCTCCAACGCCTCGGCCAAGCGCTCTTCCGGTATGCTTTTCAGGAGCTCTGCCTTGAGGATGTCGTTGCGCTGCAACGCCCGCCCGCGCTCGTTGAGGACCGTGAACAGCCGATGGGCCCTATCGATGTCGCGCGTCAGGACGACGACGAAGTGGCATTGGTCGCACAGATAATCGGCCAGTCGGCGCCGATCGGCTTCATCGAGCGAGGACAGCTCGTGCACGAAATGATCACGTACCTTTAGCAGCCGTTCCTCGGCATCGCTCAGCGCCTCCGCCGTCGGAGCCGACAAACACGCGCCCCGTGTTTGCACGCAGGTCTCGAGGAACGCTTGCTCGCGCGCGCTCACCTCGATGCGGAATTTGATGCCGTGCTGCTTGGTGGCGGCGGAATCGGCAACGATCAGCTGGTCGAGCCGATTGCGAGCGCCCCAACGCCAGCGCTCGGTCCCCAGATCGCGCAATACCGCTGCCAGCATCGCCAACGTCACGAGGCGCTGCTGCCCGTCGATGATCTCAAACAGGCGCGGATCGCGCTCCCGCGCCTTCGGCAGGTCGCTTCCGCTGCCGTCGAGCAGCAAGATCGTGCCGAGGAAGTAGTCCTGTTCCTCCGCCCCGGCCACACCTCCGAGGCCCGCTGCCGCCAGGATGTCCTCGAGCAACTGGCCGGCTTCCACGGTCGTCCAAGAGTACGGCCTCTGGTAACAGGGCACAGAAAAGTGGAAAGGTGAGGAGAAGAGATTCGTTAGGGTCAGCGACGCTGTTGGGAGACCGGGGAACATCGAATTTCTTTTTTCGTTTGGCGTTCGCAAGCGCCGAGGGCGAGCCACGAGCGCCAGTTTGATGAAGGTATCATGACTGCGCTCATCGTGACAGACGCCATCTCAGAAAAGCACCTATCCGCCAGACGTCGTATGCGCGGTGTTGATAGAATGCGACAGGCGCGCGGCGCCGCGACGCGCGCGCAAAGGGCGCGGCCGTGCGGCAAAAATTTTCCAGCGTGGCGTGCACGATCGGGCAAGCGATGACAACAACTCGGCAATTCGTCTTCAAGGTCACCACGCGCGCGGCCTGGAAAACAGCATGTCGCTCGGGCGTTTACGCCGGCTCTGCCGACGACCTGCGCGACGGCTACATTCATCTGTCGCTGCGCGAGCAACTGCCCGGCACTCTGGCCAAGCACTTCCGCGGCCGGCACGATCTCGTGTTGATCCAGTTCGAGACCCTGGCGCTCGGCGAGCTGCTACGGTGGGAGGTCTCGCGTGGAGGAGAAGTGTTCCCGCATCTCTACGCTCCGCTGCCTACGCAAAAGGTTGTTGCGGTGTGTGACCTTCAACTAGGCATTGACGGCGTGCCGATGCTGCCCAAGGAATTTGCGGCATGCTGAGAACGCTATTCGACCTTGCTCCGCGCGCGCTCGCCCTCCTGCCACCGGAAGAAGCTCACGAGTTGACTCTCAAGTCGCTGGAGCTCGGCGTGTTTCCAGCCGCTCCCGAGGGCGATGATCCTATCTTGGCGGTTGAGTTCGCCGGCTTGTCGCTGCCCAACCCCGTCGGCATTGCCGCAGGCTTCGACAAGGATGCGCGGGTACCCGACGCTATCCTGCGTCTCGGCTGCGGATTTGCCGAGATCGGCACCGTCACGCCGCTACCGCAGCCCGGCAATCCGGCGCCACGCGTGTTCCGCCTCGTGCGCGACCGCGCCGTCATCAATCGGCTCGGCTTCAACAACGGCGGCCATCAGGCCGCACTCGGTCGACTGCAGCGCCGCACGCACGCCGGCATCGTCGGGGTCAACATCGGCGCCAACAAAGACTCGACCGACCGCATTGCCGACTACGTACGCGGCCTCGATACATTCTACGATGTGGCCAGCTATTTTGCGATCAACATCTCGTCACCTAACACACCTGGCTTGCGCGATCTGCAAGACCCCGCCGCACTGGAGGAATTGCTGCGCCGGCTGTTCGACGCGCGCGCCCGACGGATGGATGCAGGCAGTCCGAAGCGACCCATCGTCGTCAAACTGGCACCGGACATCGCCGAGAACGATTTAGGTCCCGTCATCGCACAGCTCGTGGCGCAAGGCGTTGACGGCATTGCCATCTCCAACACCACGATCTCACGGCACGGGCTCACCGACGCAAATGCACGTCAGGCGGGTGGGCTTTCCGGACGCCCGCTGTTTCACCGCTCGACCGTTATGCTCGCGCGCGTACATCAGGCGACGGCAGGCAAGATTCCGCTCATCGGCATCGGCGGCATCGACAGCGGAGCCACAGCGCTGGCCAAGATCGAGGCGGGAGCGACGCTGGTGCAGCTCTACACCGGCCTGATCTACGAGGGCCCAGGCCTCATTCAGCGCATAAAGCGTGAACTCGCCCAGGGCGTGCAGCAGGCCGGCGCGCAATCGCTTTCCGCACTTGTCGGGCGAGGAGCCGCAGACTGGGCCGCCAAGTCGATCGATGGCTAGGCCGAGCCGCCGCGCGGTGGCGGCGGCACATCGGGCCCCCGCATGGTTTTGATCAGGCGGGAGATGAACCAGATCGGCACCACTACCATGGCGCCGAGGATCAGGTAGCCAAGCACGGATTCGATGGCGCCGAAGCCGAGATCGTAGATCCGCCGCAGCAGGACGTTGATCTGGTAGAAGAAGTTCTCGGGCGTGATGCCGAGTGCCGAGAGCACGACGCCGACGACGATGGAGAGCACGACGAGGCGGACGAGAACGCCCAGGACGCTGCCGCCAAGAAACGTGTTGCGGTCCATCGGGTCGTTCTCCCTTCAGGCGGTGGCGGGCATCGGGTAGCCGCCCCATCTCAATGCGGGTGACACGGCTCACCGCCCTTAGCATAGTTGCGAGAGCGTTTCGACAGCGGAGCGTCGCGTAGGCGGAAATGAGGATCGCGAAGCCAGACCCGACCGCCACCGTACGTCACCTGCGCGAGCCGGCGCAGACTCCGATCGCAGCCGCTTTGCCCGAGCCGTTTGCCGCCTGGTTTGCCGCGCGTGGCTGGAGCCCGCGCGCCCACCAGCTGGCGCTCATCGAGGCCGCCAACCAGCGGCGCTCAACCCTGCTTATTGCCCCCACCGGCGCCGGCAAGACACTCGCCGGCTTTCTGCCCAGCCTTCTGAGCCTTGCGCAGCGCCGGCGCGCCAATCGCGGGCGCGGGCGCGGGCTGCATACGCTCTATATCTCTCCGCTCAAGGCGCTGGCCGTCGACGTGG
This sequence comes from Hyphomicrobium sp., assembly GCF_009026145.1. Taxonomy (GTDB): domain Bacteria; phylum Pseudomonadota; class Alphaproteobacteria; order Rhizobiales; family Hyphomicrobiaceae; genus Hyphomicrobium_A. The sequence continues at coordinate 31,883 of NZ_WBUE01000010.1, read as the reverse complement.
CGCGCAACCTGACGGCACCGGTCAGCGAGATGCAGCTCCCCATCCGCACCGAGACGCGCACTGGCGACACGTCGGTGGCGCGGCGCGCGCGCCAGCGGCGCTCCCCGCCCGACATCCTGATGACGACGCCGGAGCAGCTGACGCTGCTGCTCAGCCACGCCGACAGCGCCGCGCTGCTCGCTGACCTCGACACGGTCATCCTCGATGAGGTGCACGCCCTGGCGGCGACCAAGCGCGGCGACTTGCTGGCCCTCGATCTTGCCCGCCTGCGCACGCTCGCCCCCGGGCTGCGCGCCGTTGGTCTGTCGGCGACCGTCGCCCGCCCCTCCGAGCTGCGCGCCTATCTCGTGCCGCAAGCGGCACCGCAATCACGCATCGAGATGGCCGATTTGGTCCTTGTCGGCGGAGGCGCCAAGCCGCACATCGACATCCTCGAGCTCGACGAGACGATGCCGGCGGTGGGGCACACGACGCGCTATGCGATCGGCGAGATCTACGCGGCTATCGACGCGCACCGGTTGAGCCTGTTGTTCGTCAACACGCGCATGCAGGCCGAGCTGCTGTTCCGAGATCTGTGGCGGATCAACGATCTCGGCCTGCCGATCGGCCTGCATCATGGCTCGCTCGATGCGACGCAGCGGCGCAAGGTGGAGGCCGCGATGGCGGCAGGTTCACTGCGGGCCGTCGTCGCAACCTCGACGCTCGATCTCGGCATCGACTGGGGCGACGTCGACCTCGTCATCCACGTCGGCGCGCCGAAAGGGGCGAGCCGCTTCATCCAGCGCATCGGCCGCGCCAACCATCGGCTCGACGAGCCCTCGCAGGCCATCCTCGTTCCCTCCAACCGCTTCGAGGTCCTCGAATGCCGCGCCGCTGTCGATGCGGCCGAGGTCGGGGCACAGGATGTTACCTTCTCGCGACAGGGCGCGCTCGACGTGCTGGCACAGCACATTCTCGGTACTGCATGCACCGGCGCCTTCGATCCCGCCGCGTTGTATGCCGAGGTGACGTCGGCGGCGCCCTACGCGGCACTGACGCGTCCCGCATTCGATCGGGTGCTCGGCTTCGTCGCCGACGGCGGCTATGCGCTGAAAAGCTATGAGCGATACGCGAAGCTGAAAGCTACGCCCGACGGGCGCCTGCGCATAGCGCACCCGCGCTTCGTGCAGGCCTATCGGATGAACGCCGGAACGATCGTTGCCGCACCGCTGATCAAGGTGCGCCTCGTCGGACGCCGGACCGCCGCCACCCGCAAGGCGCTCACCGGTGGGCGCGTCATGGGCGAGGTCGACGAATATTTCATCGAGCAGCTGCGCCCGGGCGACGCCTTCGTCCTCGCCGGCGAGGTGCTGCGCTTCGAAGGCATGAGTGAGAGCGAGGCCTTCGTCACCCGCGCCACCGCGCGCGATCCCATCATCCCCAGCTACAACAGCGGCAAGTTCCCGCTTTCGACGCACCTTGCCGAGCGCGTGCGCGCCATGCTCGCCGACGCGCACGAATGGAGCCGCCTGCCGCCGTCCGTCGCCTATTGGCTGGAGCGGCAGCGCGAGCAGTCCGCCATACCAGGGTGCGACGAGGTGCTCATCGAGACGTTCGCGCGGCGCAACTGCCACTACCTCGTCGCCTATCCCTTCGAGGGGCGTCTTGCGCATCAGACGCTCGGCATGCTGCTCACCCGGCGGCTCGATCGCATGGGCGCCCGGCCGCTCGGCTTCGTCGCCAATGACTACGGCATGGCGCTGTGGGGCTTAGGTGACCTCTCGGCGCTCATCGCCGCGGGTAAGCTCGAACTCGATAAGCTTTTCGCGCAGGATATGCTCGGCGATGACCTCGACGCCTGGCTGGCGGAATCGAACCTGATGAAACGCACCTTCCGCCAGGTCGCGCTCATCGCCGGCCTCGTCGAGCGGCGGAACCCTGGCCGCGAGAAAACCGGGCGCCAGATCGCGCTGTCGACCAATCTCATCTACGATGTGCTGCGCCGGCACGACCCGCATCACAGCCTGCTCGAGGCGGCGTGGGCCGATGCGGCCACAGGCCTGCTGGACATCGCCCGACTCGGCGATTTTCTGCGCCGCGTCGAGGGAAGAATCGTGCATCAACCGTTGGACAGGGTATCGCCGCTTTCCGTGCCGATCCTCCTCGAGATCGGGCGGGAGGCTGTTGCCGGCTTCGCCCGCGAGGAGTTGCTGCGCGAGGCCGCAGCTGAGCCGCGGCTGCGCGAGACCTTAGAGGAGACGCAATGCTCGAGCTGAAACCTGAGCGCCTCGCCTTCGACGACTTCCAGGATCAGGAAATCTCCATCTGCGGCAAGCTGTTTCGCGCCGACATGTCGGGCGCGCTCTATTGGCCAGGCGAGGACGCGCTGATCGTCGCCGATTTACACCTCGAGAAGGGCTCGGCACTCGCCAAGCGTGGGCAGCTCGTTCCGCCGTACGATACGCGCGAGACCCTGCGCAAACTAGCCGCCGCCATCGACCGCTACAATGCCGGCACCGTCATCGCGCTCGGCGACAGCTTGCACGACATCGAAGCGTCGGGGCGCATCGGACTCGAGGAGCTGGAGATCCTGCAGATCATGCAGGAAGATCGCGAGTGGATCTGGGTGACGGGCAACCACGACCCCAAGGTTGGTGAGCGGCTGGGCGGCAACGTCGTCGAGGACATCGAGGTCGAGGGCATTGTGTTGCGTCACGAGCCACGTCCCGGCCCCGTCACGCACGAGATTGCCGGGCACCTGCACCCGGCGGCCAAGATCTCCATGTACGGCTACACGCTGCGCCGGCCGTGCTTCGTCGGCAACGGGCGCCGTCTCGTCGTGCCGGCGTTCGGCGCCTATACGGGCGGCCTCAACATTCTCGCCGCTCCATTCGAGCCGCTGTTCGGCAACGACGGCATGCACGTGTGGATGCTCGGCCAGGAAGGGCTCTACCCGGTAGCAACCCGTCTGCTCAAGGAAGATTGAGAGCTCAACCCGGCTGGCGGCTGAAGTAGGCAGAGGCGAGCAGCCCCGATCCGACAGCGAGCAGGACGGCAACGAAGCCATAGCTCATCGGATAGACGAACGCGAAGTTGTGCACCAGCCGCTCGATACCGGCGCGGTGCAGCGTCACCCGCGCAATGTGCGCGCTCACCACCTCACCGTTACGGAACAAGTAGGTGCGCGCGACCAGAGGGCCCACCGGCACGTTGGCAGGAAGAGCGATCGTGCTTCGGAACAGGCTGCGGCCCGCAAAGGTGACCCCGTCGGGCTCGATAACGTACAGGTTGTCCTTCTTTTTCAATCGAATGACGGCGGCCCTGAAGGCGGCGAGCTCGTAGTCCTTGTAGCTCGCGCGCGTGGCGGCCGATGGCGTCATCTTGATGTGCTGCAGGCCGATGGCGTGCCGCTCCAGCACCAAGGGCCCGGCAATCTCCTCGATCGGCCGCGTGGATGCGATGGCGTAATAGCTTGGCACCGAGCCGAAGGTGACCGAGGAGGTATTGATCCACACGCCGGCCACGTCGCTCTTACGGCGGACAACGACCGGGAAGGGCGTGCCTTCTACGACGATGACCACGTCGTAGTAGCCGGTCTGCTCCTTTGGAGCCTGACTGTTGTCGATGGCACCGAACACGACGATCTCGTGCCCGGTAAAACCGGTCGTCACCGCAAGGGTGCGCGTCGAGATGTCCGCCTCGACCTTCTCCTGAGGCACCGGCGGCGTGGGAGCGAACGTCGGTCGCGGGGGGCCCATGCGTGGTTGGCGTGGCTCCTGAGCCAGCGCCGGCGCAACGCACATCACTGCGAGCAGAAAGGCCAGGAGGTGGCGCATCACAGTCATCCCCCGATCACCGGGCCAATCGAGTAGACCTCGCTCGGCTTGACCATCAGATCCCAACCAATGCGCAGGCAAACGAGCAGCACCAGCGCCGCCAGCATGAAGCGCAGCTGCTCTCCCTTGAGCCGCCCTCCGGCTGCCGCTCCGAACTGGGCGCCGATCACGCCGCCGACGATGAGCAGCAGGGCCAGCACTACGTCCACGGCCTTGTTCTGCATGGCCTGCAGCAGCGTCGTCACGGCCATGACGAACACGATCTGGAACAGCGAGGTGCCGATGACGATGCTGGTCGGCACGCGCAAAAGATAGATCATGGCCGGCACCATGACGAAGCCGCCGCCGACCCCCATGATCGCCGCCATGAAGCCGACGAACGCGCCGATCATGGCCGGCGGCAGCGCGCTGATATAGAGCTTCGAGCGATGGAAGCGCATCTTGAGCGGCAGTCCATGCACCCAGCTGTGCTGGCCAGTCTTGCGCACCGAGACCGCCTGACCGGCCTGCGTCCTTTGGATGCTGCCGATGCTCTCGATCAACATCAGCGCGCCGACCGCACCAAGGAAGGTCACGTAGCTCAGCGACACGAACAGATCGAACTGGCCGACCTGGCGCAATATCTTCATCAGCGACACGCCGATGATCGACCCGGCGACACCGCCGACCACCAGAACCGCGCCCATCTTCACGTCGACGTTTCTGCGCCGGTACTGCGCCAACGCCCCGGAAACCGAGGAGGCGAGGATCTGCATCGACCCGGTGCCCACGGCTACCGCCGTGGGCACCCCCATGAAGATGAGCAGCGGAGTGAGCAGAAATCCGCCCCCGACGCCGAACAGGCCGGATAGGAACCCGACGGCGCAGCCCATGCCGAGAAAGAGCGCCACGTTGACGGACATCTCGGCGATGGGCAGGTAGATGTTCATCAGCTTCGCTAGCGGACAGACCCTTCGGAGCGCGCCGCATCACCTAGCGCAGCGTACCGGCCGACTGCCGCCTGATGCTCCGACATCGCACGCCATGTCAAGGTAGGAGCCGTGGTCGACGGCCAGGATAGGCGAGGTAAGTAAAGATACCCGTGTCGCAAGACAAAAATGCGCCGCGTTTGGCGCGGCGCATTGCAGCCTTTCTCTCTATCCCGCGATCAGCCGCGACGGCTGCCATCCTTCCAAGCTTGGCCGGCAAGGCGCGCGTCGTTGGCCAGACCCTTCATCGGCTTGGCGCGCCATTCTTCGGCCTGGGCCTCGGCGGCGGCAAGATCGTCCGCGCTCAGCTTCGGCTTCAGCGCGTCGCGGCGGCCGGCGGCGTCTTTGTCCCCCGACTTGGCGGCCAGGAGCAGCCACTTGTAGGCCTGCTGCAGGTCCTTGGTGACGCCGAGGCCGTTCTCGTAGAGCACGGCGAGATTGTACTGGCTGTCGGCGAGACCATGGTCACCGGCGGCCTTGAACCAGCGGGCAGCGCCTTCGTAATCGCCCTTCGGGCTGCGCGCGGCGGTGAGCACGGCAAGATTGTGCATGGCCTTGACGTTGCCCTGGGCGGCGGCGCGCTCGTACCACACCTGGGCGCGCTGCGCGTCGGCCTTCACGCCGAGGCCGCGCTCATAGAGCGTTCCGAGGCGGAACTGGGCCATGGCGAAGCCGTTGGCGGCCGCGCGCCGGTACCACAGCGCCGCTTCCTTCAGATCCTGGTCGGTGCCTTTGCCCTCGGCGAGGCGCGATGCCACCTCGAACTGCGCCGAGGCATCCCCCTGCGCCGCCGCGAGACGCAGCGAGAAGGGGCCGACGGTCGCCGGCGGCAGCTTCGAAGCCCCGTTGACAGGGGCAGCCTCCTCACCGGTGGGGGACGCAGCACCCCCGTTGCGGCGCAGGACGTGCTCCTCCATCAGAGCGGCGGGGGTGACCTTCGCCGCCGCAGCACCGAGCTGGCCGGAGAGGTAGGCCATGCGTTGCTGCTCATTCAACTGCGCGAGTTGGGCCCCGGTGGCATCGTTGTCCTGCATGGTGATGCCGTCAGGCAGCGAGGCCGTGTCGACGGGCGCGCCAGTGGCATTCACGTCCTCATATTCGCCGGCGCCCTGCTCGAGCGGCGGCACGACCTGCTTGGTCTGCTTCGAAGGCGGCGTGGCCGAGGGCGGGAGCGCGTTGGGCGCGTCCGGCATCGTCGGAGCCTCGTCCATCGCTGGGTCGACGGCCGGATGGGCGCCGGTCGGCTTGGTTACTGGAGCGATCGTAGCGGCGGCCGGAAGCGCGTCGAGCTGCGGAGCTGGTGTGCGCGGCATGAAGAAGATCGCCGCCGGGATCGCCGCCAGCAACACCAACAGGCTCATTGCCACGCGCTGCGAGCGAAAGCTGAAGATCGAGCGCCGACCGCGCGCCTTCGCCGGCGCCTCGCGCGGCCCGGCCGAAAGCTGGCCAGCGCGCAGATCGCTGTCGGCGCCGACGCCATCCGGCCTGCTCGCGGCTTTCAGCTTGGCGCGGTGCGCGTCAGCGATGAAGTCGTGGCGCAGCACTTCCATCGAGCGCTTGGGAGCTTGTGGCTCGCCGAAGCTCTCGGCCTCGGCATCGCGCGAGCGCGAAAATGCAGCATCGAGATCAAAGCTGGCAGTCGTGTAGACCGGCACGCGCGGCGGCTGATCGACCTCGGCATCTTGCCGGTAGGCGCGCACATTGGCTTCGACCGCCTCTTCCATGGGCAGGAAGTCCGACTGGTCGGCCTCCGCGCTCGGCATCTCGGCGTAGACCGTTGCCGTCGGCGGCACCAGGTCGTCGATCGTTGCTGCCGCGGGAGTTGCGGCCGTGGCCGGCGCCGCTGCCGATCCGTAAGCGGGGGCGGAGGCCTGCTGCTGGGCAAGCTCGAGCGCGTCGATACGGTCGAGGACGCGGATGATCGCCTGCTGCATCGTCTCCAGCATGCTGGCGTTGTTCTCGTCGCTGTTGCGGCGCTCGTTGATGAGGTTCTCGAGCATGCCGCGCATCTCGCCGATATCGCGCGAGCGGGCGTCGCGGAGGTCGCTGTCGACGAAATTGGCGGCGACGCGCTGCGCCGCGGCGTTGGCAACGTCCTCGTAGTTCACGTCGCGGGAGGCGCTGCGGCTGACCAGGCCGCAGAGGCGCTCGTCGGAAAGCTGCACGGCGATCATGCGTAGCTGCGCATCGATGGCATCGAGCCGGCCGACGTCGGCGCTGACCTGCACGCCCTCATTGAACAGGCGGGTCAGACGCTCGTCGGACAGTTGCGAGGTCAGCGTCCCAAGATGCGCGTCGATGACGTCGAGGCGCGCAAGCTGGCGACGGAACTGGCTGAGCTGATTGGCAATGTCCTCGATCTGCGCTTCCGCGGCACGCAACTCGTCGAGGTCGGCGCGCGTCGCCACGTGGCCGAGGACCGCATTAAGCTGCGTCTCGAGCTGGTCGAAGCGGCGTCCCAGCGAGGCCAGTGCGCTCTCGGGGCGAATCTGCGCCAAAGATTGCTCGATGCGCGCCGCAATGTCGGCAAAACGCTGGTCGAGCCAATTGGAATCCATCGCGCAGCCGCACTGCGGCTCTGGCGCGGCTTCGGTCATGGCACCGGTGGGCGCGCTGGCATAGAGCGCCTGCTGCGAGGCACGGGCGGGAACTGCCCGTGCACCCGTGCGCGCGCTACCCTTGGCGGCATCTTCGCGGCGCGACGCGGCGTAAGCCTCCCCGGACTCGTATAGTTGGACGAGAGCGTTGGCGGCGGCCTCGTCCCAGGGATCGATGTTGTCGGCAGCGCGCCGTGTGGAATTGGACGCGCCAAGGGCAATGACCTCGTTGGGCTGCGCGCGGGCCACCCGCACGTCCTCTTCGGTGACGTAGCGGACGGTTTTGACGCGGGCCTCGGTCGCGCGTTGTGCCGGGTTGTATGGCACCAGGGCACCGCGGCTGAGGTCGGACAGCCGTTCGCCGAGGCGTTGCATCTGCTGCTGGATGCGCTCGACATCAGGCTCGAACTCGTGCGGCACCTGCGCCCTGATGGACCTGGCCTCGTCGCTCAACGCGGCCAGCCGGTCGCGCATCTGATCCAGCATCGTCGCCTGGGACGGCTCGTTCGAAGCCATGGACGCGGCATCGGCACGCGCGCCATAGATTTCGTTGTAGGCTTGGTTCGACATCTCAATCCCTTGGCGCTGGTCGCTGGAGCCCTGCCGGGGCTGTGCCGGCTGCGGTTGCCGAATCGGGACGCGCAAAACGAGATTCCGCTCATCCACAGGCTTTGCGAGTCGCGGTAAACGTGAGGTTAAGCAGCGCATGAAAATCGCACCGGCAGGCGCAATTAGCCGCAAGATGGGCCCCGATCGGCCCTGGCCGGCGTCATTGATTGCGGTGCAGCGGCCAGCGATGTGATGCAGATGACGACAAGGTCACCAGCCGACACGACAGTCGGGCAGGCGTTCGACACGCTGGCGGTCCAGACGCGCGGGCCCGGATTGTCGGATCAGACTGCGGCGGTACGCGGCTGGCTGGCGCAGATCGGAGCCGGCGATGGGTTGCTCACCGTGTTCATCCGCCACACCTCGGCGTCCCTGCTCATCCAGGAGCACGCCGACCCGGACGTGCACACCGACCTCCTCGACGCGCTGGAGCGGCTGGCCCCGCGCGACCGCCCCTATGTGCACGACATCGAGGGGCCGGACGACATGCCGGCGCACATCAAGGCAGCGCTGACGGCAACCTCGCTATCGATCCCCATCAAGGCGGGAAAGATGCTGCTCGGCACCTGGCAGGGAATCTACGTGGTCGAACATCGCGACCGGTCGCACCGCCGCGAGGTCGTACTCCACTACCTGGGCACATTCGACGGTTAGGCCCCAGCTGGCCCGCGCCGATGGCGGCGGGTTGCCGATACCAGCTCGTGTGCGATGCCCGGCTCGCTCATTGCATGACCAGCGTCGGCGACGATGCGCAGCTCGGCCGTAGGCCAGGCGCGCTTCAGGTCCCAGGCGTTCTTGACCGGGGTCACGACATCGTAGCGCCCATGCACGATGGTGCCGGGAATGTCGCGCAGGCGGCCGGCATCGGCGAGCAGCTGGTCATCGCTGGCGAAGAAGCCGCCGTTGACGAAGTAGTGGCACTCGATACGCGCAAAGGCGATCGCATAGGCATCGGCGCCGAAGTGACGGATGCGCTCGGCGTCTTGCAGCAACGACAGCGTCGAGGCCTCCCATACGCTCCATGCCTTGGCGGCGGTGAGGCGCACTTGCGTGTCGGGGTCGGTGAGGCGCCGGTAGTAGGCAGCGATCATGTCGCCACGCTCGGCCGGCGGGATGACTTGCTGATAGGGGGCAAAGGCGTCGGGATAAATCCAGCTGCAGCCCTCTTGGTAGAACCACTCGAGCTCGGCCCGGCGCACCAGGAAGATGCCGCGCAGGATGAGGCTCGCGACCCGCTGCGGGTGCGTTTCGGCGTAGGCGAGGGCCAAGGTCGATCCCCACGAGCCGCCGAACAGCTGCCAGCGCTCGATTTCGAGGTGCTCGCGCAACCGCTCCATATCGGCGACGAGATGCCAGGTCGTGTTGGCCTCTAAAGACGCGTTCGGGGTCGAGCAACCGCAGCCGCGCTGGTCGAACAGGATGATCCTGTAGTGGTTGGGGTCATGGAAGCGGCGCATCGTGGGGTTGGAGCCGCCGCCCGGACCGCCGTGCACGAGCAGCGCCGGCTCGCCTTGCGGGTTGCCGCACTCCTCGAAGTAGACCGTATGCCCGTCGCCGACATCGAGCATACCGGTGCGATACGGCTCGAGCGCCGGATAGAGAGCAAGCCGTTCATGCACGGTCATCGAGGTCTTCCCATTTATTTGCGCTACTTCACCCGCGTTCGCGGTTCTTGAGCCGCAGCAGCCGCATCTCACGATCGTATATGACCTCGCCGCCGGGAATGCGGATTTCACGCACCAGCTCCAACACGCTGCGGCTCGGTCCGGGGGTCGTGATGCTGGCGAGGACGGCACCCGCGGCACCCGCCGGCAGTCCCAGAATGCCGGCCAGCGCGCCGTCGAGGCCGAGAATGTTGGCCTCGCCGGCCAGGATGGTGAGGACGGCGACGGAAAATCCGCAGCCCATCCCGGCGATGGCGCCAAACGCATTCATGCGCTTCCACCAGATCGACAGCACGATCACCGGGAAGAATGTCGAACCGCTCAGCGCCAGCGACCACAGCAGCAGCCGCAGCGGGTCGGTCGGCGCCAGCAGCGCGACCAATCCACCCATTACGGCGGCGCCGGCGATGGCGAGCCGTCCGATATGCACGCGCCCCGTGCGCGGCAGCGGCTCCCAGGACAGCCCGTTGACGACGTCCTCGGCGACCACGTTGCCCAGCGCGCTGGCCGTGGCGCCGGCGCCGACCAGCGCCGCCGCGACGATGCCGGTCGCCGCGAAATACACGAATACGCTCGGCAAGCCTGCCGCCACCGGCAGGCTCAAGAGCACGGCATCGCGCGCGAAGCCGAAGCTCATGTACGTCAGCGGCGCCGTCGCGGCATCGACCTTTGCGAAGCCGAGATCGACCAGCTGGCGCATCCATTCGGGGAGCGCCGTCGGCGGTCCCGACTTGACGATGTCCATGAGGAAATCGCGCATGTACACCGCCACCGCGGCGGCCGTCAGCATGATGAGGCCGAAGTAGACGGTGGCCCAGCCGAGCGACTTGCGCGTCTCGTAGACGCCGGGAGTCATGGTCACGCGCGGGATCAGCCAGGGCGAGGAGGCGACGCCGGCCATCACGGTGAGCGTCGCCACGACGAAGGCCGTCGGCCCGATGGCGCCGAACGGCGCGCTGAAGCGCTTGGCGATGTGGGCGACGCCTTCGCCCGGCAGCGCAAAGGCGAGCCCCGGCGCGTCGACGATGGGCAGCCCCTGCGCCGCTTCGCTGTGCATCAAGGCTCGCAACAGCGGCCCATTGGTCAGCTGCGGCAGCGGGAAGTTGGTGACCATCACCGCGACGATGGTGACCGGCACGAGCAGCGCCAGAACGGCGGCGATCGCCTGCGCACTCCCCGACCAGGTCAGCGAGCGCATGCCGCCGAGCACCACCGTGACGATTAAGGCGGCAACCAGCATGACGATCATCAGGCTCTGCGGCTGGCCTGAAAGCCAGCCGGCGGCGAACGCCCCCATGCGCAGCTCGGCAGCGAGCATCAGCAGCGCCGGCACGGCCAGCAGCGCGGCCGACAACAGGCGCACGCTCTTGCTCTCGAAGCGGCGTCCAAGATAGCTCGGCACCGTGAAGGTGCCGAACTTGCGGAAGAACGGCGCCAGCATCACCGCCATGATGACGAAGCCGGCGAGGCCGCCGATCATCAGGCACAGGGCGTCGAAGCCGATGAGGAAGAACACGCCGGTCATGGCGACGATGCCGGTGGCGCCCATGGTGGCGACGCCGATGCCGAGCCCGGTGTAGCCGGCCGGCACGCGACGCCCGGCGGCGAAGAACTCGAGCGGCTCCTGCGTCGGCACGCACAGCCCGATCGCCGCGTAGAGCACGAGCGGACCGAGCAGCATCCCCCAGCGCAGCAGCGCGTCCGAGGTGCCGAGCTCCTCGAAGATGAGCAGCAGCATCACGAGCCCCGCCAGCGAGCTGGCGAAGATGCCGAAGTAGGTCCCGAGCCGCGGATTGACGAAGCGGGTGCGCGAGGTGACGGACATGGCTATCTACCCGCCCGCGCTCTCACGTGTCCTCGTGCGCGCCATGCCAATGGTCGATGGCATCCTGGCGGTTGACGAAGCTCGCCACTGTGAAGATGGCGATCACCACGATGCCGTGGGCGCTGAGGAAGTAGCCGAGCGGGAAGCCGAGAAAACGCTCGCCGTTGAGGCTCTCGGCGTAGAGCGGCAGCACGATGATCAGCACCAGGAAGGGCACCACGCTGGCCAGCATCTGCCACTTGGTGTGCCGCCAGTACGGCTTGCGCTCCTTGCGCTCCATCATGTCGTCAGCTCCCCTCGCCCGATGCCCGGGAAGGGCCCCGGCGCAGCCGCATCACGTACACGCCAACAGTGCGACGCATATATGGCGCGATGCCTCGGGACCACCCCGCAAGACCGGTTCTGGGCTCGCTTTTCTTGGCTTAAGCTGTTCCGGGGCGCCGCAGCAGGGCCCCCGACCAGTCGCCTTAGCCGAGGGAAGCCGCCAATGAAAGAGATGTGGGAAGAATTCAAGAACTTCGCGATGAAGGGCAATGCCCTGGACCTCGCCATCGGGGTGATCATCGGCGCCGCTTTCACGCCCATCGTCTCCACCCTCGTCGCCAACATCCTGATGCCGATCATCGGCTACATCACGGCGGGGGTAAACTTCTCCAACCTTGCCATCGAGCCGGTGGAGGCGGTGGAGATCAAGTACGGCCTGTTCCTCAACGCCATCATCCAATTTCTGATCACCGCGGTGGCGCTGTTCTTCCTCATCAAGGGTATCAACATCATCCGCCGCCCGGCACCCGCCGCCCCGCCGCCGCCGACCCAGTCGGAGATCTACCTGAAGGAAATCCGCGACGCCCTGGTCAAGGGCAAGGCCTGAGGGCATCTGCGCGCGGGCCGCGCCTTCGGCTTTTCGCCGGGGGCCGGCCTGTGCTACATGCCATGCCAGAGCGCGGGCGTAGTTCAGTGGTAGAACGTCAGCTTCCCAAGCTGAATGTCGTCGGTTCGATCCCGATCGCCCGCTCCACTCTCCTGCCCGAAATGCCCAAACGGGGCGCTAGCTCGCCCGGCGCGCCATGCCCGCTGCCGCGCGGAACAGCTGCAGCCCGGCGTTGATGTCCTCCTCGGACGGCAGCCGGCTCCGGACGCTGTCGAGGCGGTAGCCGTCGAGCGACATCTCGACCAGCGACGCCGTCACCCGGATCGGCGCCGAGATGTGCTCGCGCGCCTGCCTGACGCGCTGCAACAGCCGCCGGCGCTGAGCCAAGCTCTCGCCGGCCAGATCGAATACCGGCTCGTTCCCGCCGTCGGCCCTAGCGAGCGTCGCGGGCCGGTGGTCGAAGGGCGGACCATCGAACAGCCGCCCGCCTTTCGCCGCCGCGTACGACTCGAGCACGAACGACGTGAAGCTGTACCTCGCCGCGTCCCACACCGCATCCGCCATCAGCACAAGGAGGAATTCCGCGATCAGCGACCCGCGCTTGCGGCCGAGATCGCGGATGACGAAGCCGGGCGCGCTGTCGTTGATGCGATCCGGCACCGTGGCGCTCTGGTAGTAGTGCGCATGCGCGCCCAACAGGATTTGCGCCCCGGCAACGACCTGCTTGGAGCCCCCGGTGCCGATCCCGCCGTAATAGGCGGCATCGAGGCCATCGTACTTGAGCGTGAGGACGTGCCGTTCCATCTGCCCACATGGCGGCGATTCCCGCGCTTGGCTCAAGTGATGCACAAGCAAAAAGTGCGACGGTGCCCGACGGGGCACACGCCGGGGGCAGATGGCCGCTCGCACGAGTTGCAGCGGCGCCTCGCCGCAGGGCAGCGAATTTCCGCCGGAGCGCGGCCAGGCGGCGCGTTGCAGCGGAACGGCAACCATCCACCACTCGTTGTACATCCCATGAGTAGGCCTTCTACGAGCGCGGCTTCCGTCCTGGTCGTCGAGGACGAGCCGCTGGTACGCGATTACGTGTCCGACATCCTCGGCCAATCCGGGTTCGACGTGGTCGAGGCCGCGACGGGCGAGGAGGCGCTGTCGCGCCTCGCCGAGGGCGGCGTGTGCGCCGTGGTCAGCGACGTGGCGATGCCCGGCCGCCTCAACGGCTTCGAGCTCGCCCGGCGGGTGCGCGAAGAATCCCCGCGCACCGGCGTCGTGCTGGTCTCCGGCGTGCTGGAGCCGTCGAAGGCGCACCTGCCCGGCGGCGTGCGCTTCTTGACCAAGCCCGTGAAGGCCTCGACGCTGCTGCGCCTCGTACGCGAGGTCGCCGATCCGCGCGCGCGGCTGCCGGCGGCCGCTCCAAAGTTGGTGCCTTAAACCGGACTTTACTGCCGGCGTGCAAATTAGGATGCTCATTTTGCAGCAGGAATTTGCCTTGTCCACGCCCTGGCCGAACCTTCAAGGCGCGCTATAGGTCAGCGCCGATGCCCCGCTCGAAGGCTCTCGCAACTCACGCCCCGGAGCACGCCTCCTCCCGCTCCGCCGCGCCGCTGCCTGCCTTCGTCGCGCCGCAGCTTGCAACGCTCGTCGCCGAGCCGCCTGGCGGCGACGACTGGCTGCATGAGATCAAGTACGACGGCTACCGCGCCATCACTGCCCTCGCCGGAGGCCGCTGCCGCATCTACACGCGCTCGGGGCAGGACTGGACCGAGAAATTCTCCCCCATCGCCGCCCCGCTGCGCGAGCTCAACGTCGGCAGCGCACTGCTCGACGGCGAGATCGTTGCGCTCGACCAGCATGGACGCTCCAGCTTCCAGCGCCTGCAGAACGCCCTCAAGGATGCGCGTATCTCGCTCACCTACTACGTCTTCGACATTCTCGAGCTCGACGGCCGTGACTTGCGGGGCGAGCCGCTCAAGCGGCGCAAGGAGATCCTGCGCAGGCTGCTGCAGGGCGCGCCGGACGCGATCCGCTACAGCGAGGACGTGGCCGGGCACGGCGATGAGGTGCTCGCGCACGCCTGCCGCATGGGTCTCGAGGGAATCGTCTCCAAGCAGGCCGACAAGCCGTACGTGTCGCGGCGCACGTTTAGCTGGCTGAAGACCAAGTGCCTCGGCAATGAGGAGTTCGTCATCGGCGGCTACCGCGTCTCGGACAAGAAAGGGCGCCCCTTCGCCTCGCTGCTGCTGGGCGAGTTCGTCGGCGATAAGCTGCATTATCGCGGCCGCGTCGGCACCGGCTTCGACGCCGCGACGCTCGATGATCTGGGCGCGCGCTTTGCGAGGCTGCGCCGCAAGACGAGCCCATTCATCGATGCCCCGCGCGCCATCAGCCGCGATGCGCACTGGGTCGAGCCGCGCCTCGTGGCGCAGATCGCCTTCACCGAGCGGACGACGGACGGGCTGTTGCGGCATCCTGCATTCCTCGGCCTGCGCGGCGACAAGCCAGCGCGGCAGGTGCAAGCGCAGATGGCGATGGCCATGCCCAATAGCCCAAGCAGCGACGATATTGCCGGCGTCAAATTGTCGAACCCGGAGCGCGTCCTGTTCTCCGCAGCTGGGCTCACCAAGCTCGATCTCGCCCAGTACCTGCTGGCCGTCAGCGAGCGCATGCTGCCCTACGTGCGCGAGCGGCCGCTGAGCCTCGTGCGCTGCCCGCACGGGGAAGCCGAGAACCGTTTCTTCCAGCGCCACCACAAGAAGGGGATGCCGCCGGCGCTCAAATCCGTAGCGGTCGAGGAAAGTGACGGCGACATTGCGCAGTACCTGATGATCGACGATGTGGCTGGGCTTATCGCCATAGCCCAGATCGGGGGGCTCGAGATCCACCCGTGGGGGGCGCGTGCGCGGACGCTCGAGCACCCCGACCGCTTGATCTTCGATCTCGATCCCGACCCGAGCGTCGGCTTTGAGGAGGTGTGCGCGGCCGCGCGCGACGTGCGCGATCTCTTGCAGACGGCCGGGCTCGCAAGCTTCCCGCTCGTCACCGGCGGCAAGGGCATTCACGTCGTGGTGCCGCTCGATGCCAGCCAGGACTGGGAGGTCGTCAAGGGCTTTGCCCGCGGCGTTGCCATCAAGCTGGCGGAAAACGAGCCGGAGCGCTTCGTCGCCACCATGGCCAAGGCGCGGCGCAAGGGCCGCATATTCATCGACTGGCTGCGCAACGAGCGCGGGGCGACTGCCATCGCGCCCTATTCACCGCGCGCCAGGCCGCAGGCAAGCGTCTCAACGCCGGTGGCATGGGCAGAGCTGCCGCGCATCGAGGCCGCCAACGTGTTCACGATCCCGACCATCCTGCAGCGCATCAAGCGCAAGACCGATCCCTGGAGCGATTACTTCACGACGCGTCAGCGCATCTCACGCGAGGCGCTGCGCTTCTTCACCTGAAACGGCGAGCGCGGGGGCCGGCGTAGCGTCTTCACCAGGGGCCGCTGCGTGTGCGCTGGCGCGCCCGGCATGCTCCGTTTTCTCCCAGTAGTAGGGTGCCGCGACGAGCTGCCAGAGGGCGCGATAGGCAGCGTACGAAATCGCCAGCCAGTAGGCCGGCATCATCAACGCGTGGGCGGCCAGCCTCAGCCGCCCACGACGCGCCGCCGCAACCGTGCCGAGCGCGATGGCGCTCACGTATCCGGCAATCAGGTTGAAGATGCCGATGCCGAGCAGCCATTGCCCGAATACCGTGTCCGGCACGCCGAGCAGGCGTCCTTGCCAAAGGTCGAAGGCGATGAGCAGGTAGAACCACGGATGCACCAGCGCCGACAGGATCATGCCGCCCATCAACACCTGAAAACCGATGAAGCGGCGCGCGCCCAGCTCGTGCCATAGCCGGCGCGGCTGGCGCATGTGCACCAGGTATGTCTGCATCCGACCTTTAAGATTAGGGTAAATGTCCTGATTTCATAGGCTTGCCACTTGCGGCATCCGCGTTTTGGGTCAAAACTCATTGCCGTTTGGGTCAAATGCTGGGTCAAAAGTTGAGCCGCTACGTCGCCAAGGTACAAGGCACCTACCATTATCGCCGCTACGTTCCAGCGGACGTGCGCCCCCTTCTCGGCAATCGTCAGTGGTGGAAGCAATCGCTCAAAACCGGTGAGCTGCGCCTGGCAGAAGCGCGTGCGCGCGCCCTCGCTGTCGAACACGATCGGATCATCGACAGCATACGACAAAAGGGACAAAGCGAGCGGCTCGCGGCATTGCAAGCCGAAGAGCGTGCGATCGTCGACGTAGCCAAACGTGATGCCGTCCGTCTGGCGACCCAGAGGCCCGACTTACTGACGCCGCAGTACACAGCCGAGGGAAGCGCACGACTTGTGCAGGCGCTGCCGCCGGCATGGCACAGGCGCTTTTTCTCAGCCGCTTCGGCACGCGTCGAGGCCGAGCTGGAACTCGAGCGGCAGCAGGTGCTAGCTGCGCAACAGCGACTTGGCGCGCTTACCCTGCAAGAGCTTGAGTTGATCCAGAGCGCCGGAGGTCTCGAAGAATTCGCCGCCGGCGTGCGCGGTAGTCTTCAAGCACTGGGAGCGCTCGATACTGCGACGGGCGACGAGGCGGTAGCGGAGGAACTCGAGGTGAGGCGGCAAGTCCGCCTTCGCCGTCTCAAACCTGGTCTCCGCGTGCTTGCCAAGTTAGGAGTCGACCTCCCACACGCCGTCGATCCAAACAACCCCCGAGTGAGCGCAGCAGCCGAGGCCTGGTTTGGTGAGCGCAAGCAGGGAGTGTCGGCGCAACGTCGGCACCGCGTAGCGGTCCGGCGTTTCATTGAGCTCCATGGAGACCTGCCCGTCCGTGACATCACGCGAGAGCTGGTACGCTCTTTCGCGAAAGCGATCGAAGATTTGCCGGATCATCGTCGACTGCCGACTAGCCAACGCGGGGGACTTGCAGATCCAGGAAAGGACGTACCGCGCGTGTCGGCCAAGACCGTCGAGCGTCATTTGACGAGCATCAAGGCTCTGCTCGCGTTCATGACCGATCAAGGATGTACCGCTAGCAATGTGGCGATCGGAATTCGTCCGCCGAAGGACACCCGGCCGCAAGCCAGCCGCCGTAAGCCCTTCACGCGTGAGGAACGTGTTCGAGTCCTTGCGCAAGCCGTCGAAGAAAGCGGTGAGAATAGCGACATGGCCTGGCTCATAAGGTTGGGTGCATACACGGGCGCACGCTTGGAAGAGCTCGCGTCACTGCCATCTCACAACGTGCGCGAAATCGATGGGGTTATGTGCATCCAGATAGACGATCTCAGCGGCCGATCAGCGAAAACGCCGGGCAGCGTGCGTGCCGTTCCGTTGCATCCCCAGATCGCCGATGCGTTTGTCTCATGGCTAAATGCCCGCAAGCGTGATCGCGTCTTTGCGACATTTAGGTGTGCCGGCGATGGCCGCTATGCCAACAAGATTTCGGGTGATTTCGCTCGTTTGATGGATAGAGCGGGCCTCTTCGACCCACGCCTTACATTCCACTCGTTAAGGCATACTCTCAAGCGCGAAATGAGCAATGCGCGGGTCGATCCCGACGTGCGCCGCGCTATCCTGGGACACGTTGGGAAGGACGCACATGACGGATATGCAAGCGCAGCTTTGTGGGCAGTGAGGCGTGAATTGGCAAAGGTGCCACCTCTTTTTAGTGAACCCTTTCCACCAGTTTCCCTGCCCGAGCCTCAGTCTAATCTCTGCGAGTAAGTGCCTCGGCAACCGCCTGTAGCCCCTTCGCAACTTCCAGGACGGCCGACACCACCGGATCCATCGGCTCCAGTGCAATCTCCTCTCGGAGCGGATCGGAGACTTCGGTTTGCGGGTCGCTCAAACCGCAAACCCGGCGAAATGCACCGACGGGATCCGGGTGACCGTTGCGCTTGCCGGAAATAAGGACGCACTTCTCCAGCTTTACAATCGCGGCAGGTGTTAGGCGAGCGAACTCCCGCATCTTTTGCTTCGAAAAACCCAGCCCCCCGAATGCGGGGTGGTCTGCAAGCGGCGGAAGCAAACCCCTCTTAGCGTAGCCCGTCCAGTTCGCGTGAACGACCGAAGTCGCCCGTGCGAGATGAGCAACGAAGACAAAGCTGGGGTCGATATTCGGCGGAGTACGACGGCGCATTACTGGTCTCCTTCAAGCGACATTGCTTGGGCGGAGGATACTCAACTCTCGGCAATCGCCAAGTAATTGAATAAATCTTTTTTCCGCTTATACTAGTGCCTACACGGGCCGCTAACCGGTCCTTAAGGTAACGATACTTGGTTACTAAGTATATCCACTCGTCATATTGCCACCTCCAAAGATCTCGTGCTCACACGAACCGCAGCCGCAAGCCAGCATTATGGACCCGTTGGATTTTGCGTCGCGCTCACGCAAGAGTTCAGCGTCAGAATTAGACACGCCTCTAGTTGCCCAATCCCATTTGCGCACGTTGGGCCGCACAGAAACCGATCCGATGCCTATGGCCGGGCATATACATTTTCGGACCTGGACCGCCCCATGATCGGCGAGGCGGAGCCATCGCCAAAGTCGCCTGGTATTCCAACGATTACGTCACATGTTGATATTCCGACAGCTTCAATGGATATCGACTTGACGCCGAAACAAAGCACATTGCTCTTCGGCGAACACAATGCACGGAAGGTGAAAGCTGCAGGGCCATGAACTCGCAACCTCAGTCGTACCGTGCCGCGCAATACGTTCGGATGTCGACCGAGCACCAGCAGTATTCTACTGCCAATCAAAAGCGGGCCATCGGCGACTACGCCGCAGCGTGTGGGATTGAGATTGTTGTCACCTATGAAGACCTAGGAAAGAGCGGTCTTACGCTCGCGGGCCGCCCAGCTCTGTGCCAGCTCATCGCCGATGTGGTCTCCGGGGAACGCCCCTTTGAGATCGTTCTCGTCTACGACGTCTCGCGATGGGGCCGCTTTCAAGATGCCGACGAGAGCGCGCATCTCGAGTATCTCTGCAAGCTCGCCGGCGTGCGCGTCGAGTATTGCGCCGAGCCATTTTCCAACGATGGCAGCCCGTTCGCGAGCATTTGCAAGGTCGTCAAGCGCGCACTCGCCGCCGAATACAGCCGCGAACTCTCTACCAAAGTCTACGCGGGAAAAAGGCGGCTGGTCGAGCTCGGCTTCCGGCAAGGTGGATGTCCTGGTTATGGACTACGGCGATGCCTGATCGACGCGTCCGGCGAAAGAAAGGGTCTACTGGCGCGGGGTGAATGCAAGTCCGTCGCGACGGACAGAATCATTTTGGTCCCTGGCCCTCCCGAAGAAATTGCCGTCGTACAGCGCATCTACGAAGACTATGTCCACAACGACATGGGGACCTGGTCCATTGCCCACGCCCTAAACCTGGATGGCATTCGCAGCGAGAGCGGCGGCCGCTGGTCAGAGGCGGTCGTGAAGCGGATACTCACATCGGAGAAATACGTCGGCGACAGTGTCTGGGGTCGCCAATCCTGCAAGCTCAAGACCGAACACCGCAATACCGACCCCAGCACTTGGGTACGCTACCGAGGTGCCTTCGAACCCATCGTCAGTCGTGAACTGTTTGAGAAGGCGCAGAAGGTGAGAGCCAAGCGCGCGAGGCGCGTCTCGGACCATGATGTCGTGCGACGGCTGCGGCGCATCCACGCGGAGCACGGCGAGATCACTACACGACTGATCAAAGAGGATGGTTACCTCGGAAGCGGTGCCATTCGGCAGCGGTTCGGCAGCCTCGTGCGAGCGTACGCTGATGCAGGATTCAGTCCTTCACGCGACCTTGCGCTCATTTCGATCGATGGGGCTGCGCGCAGACTCAGAAGCACAATCGCCACGGCTGTCGCAGAGGGTATCGAGGCTCACGGTGGAAGCGTCGAACGCCTGCGCGGCCGTTGCCGGTTTCTCATAAATGGAGAAATCACGGCATCCATATCCGTCGCGCGACGGCATCGGCGAGACAGAGGTATCCCGCGTTGGGTCGTTAAGCGGGGAGGCACCGATGATGATCTCACAATCACGGTAATCCTGGACGGGCACGAAGAACGCCCCGTCTGCTATTATTTCTTTCCGGTCACTGAAATAGGTCGCGGTCTGCTCCTTGCCGCTAACAATCCAGTTCAGGTGGAGGTATTCCGCGCCAACGGCCTGGAGCCTCTATGGCACCTTTGCGCCCGATGCGATCCCGCTACCGAGTGGTCCCCGGCACCAGCCAATGGTCGCAGCCGTCGGGAAGATGCTCCCCCGGTCAGACCGCTCGCTTTTAAGCTAGGCCGTTCCAGATCCGCGTCGAGAAAGGCAGGTGCTGGCGCCTTCGTGAAGACAACGGGTGCGCTACGGGCGGCTGCCTCGAAAGCTGATCTGACCGCCGCATACATCTCCAAGCTGCGTCAGACTCTCGTCAAGCTGCTCATCGATGTCCGATTCGTGAGGGTACTTGCCCTCCAAGGCATTTCGTCCGTACCGTCGACCGTGTTCCGCACTGGGCGAGACAGAGACGAGCATAGCCGTGCATTTCAAGAGGGTGTTCGCGATCGCGCCATAGCACTTATTTCCGGCAACGCGCTGAGCCAAAAGGCTCGGCTGCTCCTCGACAGGCTCACACCAGAACGTCGGATCGAGGTTGCGGAAGTAATGGTTCTCACGAACGACTTCACCGACTGCCACACCCTGTCCCTGGTCGCGGCTACGCCTAAACATCAACTCCTGCAGAGATTTGGGAGCCGCGCCAATGGCCCGAGTGAACGGTTGCGCAGGATCATGATCGCGGAAGGCGCTTACACTTATCGAGAAGCAAAGCGTGCACTCGCATGCTCCGGATGCGACGCCCTCGACGGTGTGACCCTCGCCGCGTTCGCGCGCAGGCTGATGGCAAACCCTGATGTGGGCTCTTGGCTCGAGCAGCACAATCGGAAAGCGATGGGCGCTCTAAAATCGGTGCTGCGTCACCGGTTCGATGGTGCGGACACAAACTGAGCTCAGAAGAGCTTCCACAGCTGCAGAAATACCAGTCCATAGGCCAACACGGTGCCGCTGGCGATCAAGAGACCAGCAGCGAGCTTGCGCCATGACGAAACCGGCGCCGCCCGGTGTCGCTCCGCTCCGATCTGCTCCCAATGCCCCATTGGCCGCACCTATAGCAGCTCTCACCAGAGATTCGGTGTAGCCCTTGACGCCCGGTAGGCCGAAATCATGTCAGGCGTGACATCACTCGGGACGCAGAGGGGTTTTGCCCCGCCCGCCTTGCTCCACGCCCGCTTCAGTCGAAGATGGCGACACGTCCTCCGCACATCCGACCGTAGGCTGGCATAGAGCGACCGCAAGTGTTAGCGCGACAAGCTTGAACATGGCGCTTGTCCCCACGTCCACGCTAACGTCGAAAAAGCGCCAGGACAATGATTGAAGGGGCGCGGCGATCTCACCCCTTTCTTTAGCCCGTGCGCTCCGCAAGTTGCCGAGCGCGTCAAGTACTCGCCAACCCACTGGGATTGGAGCTTAGCACCCGTGTTCCTCTTGAAAACTTTCGGCCTTTTTGTCGTGACGGCGGTTGCGGAGATTGTAGGATGTTATCTGCCGTATCTCTGGCTGAAAAAGAACGGCTCGTTCTGGCTCCTGCCCGTGGCCGCCCTCAGCCTGGCACTGTTTTCCTATCTTCTAACGCTGCACCCTGCGGCGGCTGGGCGTGTCTATGCCGCCTACGGCGGCGTCTATGCGACCGTAGCGCTGTGCTGGCTCTGGAGCGTCGAGGGTCTAACGCCCAGCGGGTGGGACATAGCTGGCGTAGCAGTCACGCTGATGGGCATGGGAATAATCGTTTGGGGTGGCAGCTGAAACTGCGCGCCCTAGCGCGGTCACTTGCGTACCGCCTGCAACAGTATGGCATCGCGGTGGTATTCCAAGTAGCTCTTTTGGCCGCTCGAGAACGAGCCCACGTTCACCGGCTCATCCACCCTGATTCCCATACGTCGTAGTGACGTCTTGTGAGCAACCGGCGAGATGATGAGGCGCCCGTTGTTTTCGAAGCCAATGAAGCCACGATCAAAGAGATGATCAATACTCGGCGTGAGCAGGAGCCCGTTTTCGCCATCAAGACGCTCTTCGTTGCGTGCGTCTCTCCAAGGTTTGCAATGGCTCGCTACGAGGTGGGTCGGATTGTCAACACCTGTGATACGGCAGCCCTTTTCCAGCTGGGCTACGCGATCTCGGAAGATCCCCTGCCCGGCGCGGGCACGCACCAGCGCTAGTCGTTCGGTTTCGGGGATCGAAGTATCAACGATGACCCGGCTTTCGAGTTGAGTTTCCCAAACTTCAATGTCGTCGCCCGGGACAGGCTGCACGTGTTTAGCAGCGAGGCGAATCGGGTTCGCCTCCTGCCCGATCAAATCGAGCAACGCTTCGGCGAGTAGCTGCGGAACCTCGGTGAGATAGACCGATTGCAGTCCGTTGCCGCTAGGCTGCAGCGGAGAATACCGCTCGGGGAGCAACGGCCGCAGGAGCTCGATGTGCTCCTTCGGGCGGATTTGGTTCTGCAAGCGAACGAAAGTGACTTTAGCTCGCCAACCTACGTCCTCCCAATTCTGTCCAGCCGTGCCGAACTCGGAAGGCTTTGGGCTCTCCCAACAGTACGATTGGGCGATACCGATCGCGGGAATGCGTGTATCGACGAATGAGAAGATGAGATCGCCCGGCGCGACCTCGCGCATAGACTCATAGAAAGGGTTGCGAGCGCCGTTGGCATTGCGCTTCGGCGACCAAAGGTACCCGCCCCCCAATTCGTGGCGAAATGTTTGGTTCTGATTGACCCACCAACAGCGCATGCTGGATCGCTAGCACGCCAGGGTGCAACGGTCGACGGGGAAGCCGCACTTGCTCAAAAACTCTGAGCGCGGCAGATCCCATTGAGAAGAGTTAGCGCCCTAGCAACGTCAGGCCCTTAGACGACAATATACAGAAGCCGACATCGAGTCTGTCACCGAAACGTCGTCGCGGCTGCTCCGTGACGATGTGCGCTTCATCCCAGAAGCAGAAGTCGACGCACGACCGCGTTTGCTCCGGCGACGTGAACCCATAGAGGTCTGCTTCGTGAGGTAGAGCAGCCTTCGCGTGCATCACGCGGAGTTCCGCTTCCGGACCATCCAGAACACGCACCCGCGACCCCTGGGTTATGCTGGACCGCGTGAGCGCCTGCCCAATGAGCTGAGTGACCTGCGTGCGCTGAACCTGGTGCGCTACGAGAATAGCGAGGTCACCCTACTCGCAAGTCCCGACATCGATGCCGAGATCCTCATGCGCCGGGCGGTGAGTGAGATGCGAGCATCCAGATTGCACGCAGTGTGATGCGCATCAACCCGGACGCCAGCGCCAAGGACATTGCCGACGCCGTCGCCATGGAGTTGCAGCGGACCTGGTCGAAGGACGCAACGCGACAGCATCGGTGGCGCGATCAAGCGCTGGACGGTGTGGCTGGAGCCGCATCTCATCGACCCGACGAGCAGCGGCAAGGATGTTTGCATGAGCCTGGGCGGACGGTAGGGCGGTGATGCGGGGGCTGGCGGCAGCCTTTGCAAAACCGGCAGAATGGGCGCCGACGGTTTATTGGGATTTAAAGGCAGGACGGCTGCAGCGGGACGGCAGGCATCCCAGCATTGGCCAGCGTTTCTTCCGCGATCTTCGCGTATGCTAGTGTTGGGCCGGCGGGGAGGCTCAGGCACGGCCCGAGTGGAGAATGTTGTCGCAATCGCACGGGCGCCGCCGCATGGCCGCGCGGATGCTATCCACAGCAGCTTCGCTGATGGCGATCCCATGGTCCGGGGCCTTCGCCGCCGAGATATATTTCGAGGGCTTCCCCGGCAAAGACTGGCGGCGGCTTGATGTCACCAGCCGCATGCAAGCGCTCTCGCTTGACGGCATGACGGTCTATATCGGCGGCACGATCGAGGCAGGCGATACTGATCAGCTCAAAGACATCCACGCGCTGGTGCCGATCCACACCCTGCACATTTCGTCTCCAGGTGGCCTCGTCGCCGAGGCGGTAAAGCTGGCGAAGTTCGCCGACACCTACGCCATAAGCGTCGAGACGGAATACCGCTTCCAGTGTGAGCACGGCTCCAAGTCATCAAACTATCCGGCCGACGGGCAATGCGGCTGTGCCAGCGCCTGCGCGCTGATCTGGCTCGCAGCCCCAGTGCGACGCGGTGACGATGTACGCATACACCGTCCGTACTTTGCCAAAACCGAATTCGCAGCTCTCGACGATGCCGAGGCGCAATCCGCCTACACGGCCGCGATCGGACAGGTGCGGGCGATGCTCAGCGCGCGCGGCTACTCGGGTGAGTTCATGACCCGCCTGTTCAACACCCCGCGTGAGAAAGCCGAGCGCATCCGCCGCGAGGAGAGTGACACGCTGCCAGTGGACACCGCTCTCGATGAGCTGGCGAGCGCGCGCTGCTATGGCGACCGGGCGGAAAATCTTGCCGCCTATCACGCACACAAAGAGAAGCTCAAGGATGTGAGCCGAATGGTGAAGAGCCTCAGGGCAAGTCTTCCCGGCGACGTTATCCTCGGCGAGCTGGCCAAGGACGATTATTACGGCCCTATCCTGCGCGATCTTGAGAAGGCCGAGCGCGAGCAGACCGCCCTGGAAACGGCGATCCGCGACCTGGAGCCGGTCCAAAGGACCTTCAACTCCTGCAAGGCCGAGGAGCGCCGCAAGGTTTCGCTGCGCCGAAGCGGGGAGCGTTTGTCGCCGCAGCTGCGGGCAAAACTGGAGAAGTTCGCCGGCCTCGTGTCGCTCAACGCCGATCTAGCGACGCTGGTACCGAGCGATCCGGATACTGGCGCGCCCCTCGCTATGTACACCGAGGAGATGACGGCGCTGAGGGCCGAGCTCGCGGCGCACTTGCCGCCGGGGATCTGGCGTTACGTCACCGGACAGGACTAGCGGCAAATTTCCATCGAGGCGTGCATCAGCTGCACACTCGCTGCCGTCGTCGGGGAGGATGGCACGGTCACTACTGCTCAGTCGTAACGGGCGTTGTCGAACACCCTGAAGAAGTTTTCCGCCACCTTCGTCGATTCCACGAGAACGCCCAGCTCGCTGATTGGCTTATCCTTGGGCGGATTGGCTGACAGCCAGTTGAGACTGGTGACTGCCAGAGCGTCGTCGTCCCAACCGAGAACCTTTGCGTGCAGACGTGGCCGGTGTACCGGGCGTATGGTGATACCGTGATTGTTGTATTCACGTATGAGCTCGGCGCTGGCGGCACCGGAAAGGGGACCGGTCGTGCGACCATAGTAAGCGTGAGCGGAGATGTTGTTGGCAGCGACGGCGGAGAGGATCGGCAGCAGGGCGACAGGGCGCGCGGCGATGCCGAGACGATGGCTCAGAACAAAGATGCGGGCGTTGGCCTTGTCGCGTGCTTCCAGCGGAAGCCCAGCGTGGTCATGGGCGTACAGGAGACGCATGTTGCCGGTGCGGCCGGCACCGCGTGGCATCTTTTCGATCCTGCGGCCGAGCGCGGCCATTTCTTGAGCGAAATCGGTCCACACGCCCGGTCGTCCCATGGATAGTCCGGCAAGGGCGCGGATGACCTCACCCACCATCGCGGGTTCGCGCAGTCTGAGGGAAGTTTCAAAACTGCTGAAGTCAGACGCCAGCCAGTTGCACGATCCGATCAGTGCCTGCCAGGCTCCTTGCCCGTTGTCGGCGACGATGATCTTGGCATGGGAGTGCGTGGAGAAGGGATGCACGGTGACGGCATCTTTGCGGCCGGCATTGGCGATGGCTGCGGCGAGGCGCTGCGCGGCCGCCTGTGAGGGATTTTCTTCCTCCTCGACATCAGCTTGCCCGAACATCAAGTCGATGTGCGCACCGCGGGCCGCCGCCTGAAGCAAGGAAGGCAGCAACGCCGCAGCAGCTTTGTCGTTGACGAACGTTGAGTGGATGATGAGCCGCTGCTTGGCGGCTCTGATGGTCGCCTCGAGTGACTTTCTGTGCGCGTCGCCGTCGACGATGAGGTCGGAGGTATCGAATAGGGCCGTGCGGGACAAGGGCGCGGGCGCTTCGGTCGACTTGCGCTGTTGCGACACGTGCGCCGCCGGTTTGCCGCTGGAGGGGGCGGTCTGCCTTTCGGCGAGTGCCTTTTCTGCGGCTTCCAGAACTGCGGCCTGCAGCGCCTTGGAGGCGCGTGCCGGCAATCCTTGAATGACGCCGTCCTTGACCGTAACGACGGCGTGGCGCTCGGTCAGTCTGGCGCCTGTCTGCTGTATGCCGACGATCTCCTCGTCCTCGCCTTCGATGGCGACGTAGACATGGCTGAGATGCTCCTGGCCAGGCGAGAACGAGGCCGACAAATGACGGACGATCTGAGTTTCGTTTGTGGTCGGAAGATTGGTCAGCGGCCTTGTTTCAAGCTCGCGCGTACGGAACACGCCGCCGCTGACCTGCTCGATGTGGAAGGATCGCCACTGCTGCTGCATCACCGTGGCGGCGGGCAGTTGCTCCGCTTGAGCGTTGACGGCGCCGATCGGGGTTGCGCGGAAGAGGAGCACGCCATGTTCCGTGATCATCTCCACCCAACCGGCGCGCATCAGGCGTATGAAGGCTTCCAGCACCACGCGGCGCGGCAGGCGCGACTTTTGGGCCAGCTCGGCCGCTGACGCCGGCTTGGTCGCAGCGGCGTGCAGCAGAAGGTGCTCAATGACACTCCATCGGCGTCCAACCTGGATGAAGAACCTGTTCGAGCCGCGCAGCACTGGGAAGGTGACATAGACGGTCGTCATCCCCGTTTGCCCTCCAGCGTGCTGAGCGACATCACGGCGGCATCCTTGTCTCTGACGGCGGCTTCGAGCGCCTCGAGAAACTTTTTCAGGAATCCGACATCCTGATCGGGAAGCGCTTCGGCGGTCGTGACCACGTGACGGTAGAAGTCGAGGCTGCCGATGAGGACCATCCTCCATTTGGCGCGGCTGAGCAGGACGTTCATGCGCCGGACGTCGCGCAGGAAGCCAAGCGCGGCCGAAGGCGTGGACAGGTGGTTGTTGCGAACCAATGAGATCAGCACGAGGTCGGCCTCAGAGCCCTGGAAGCTGTCGACGGTGCCGCAGTATTCCCCCTCACCGATGGCCGGGAGGAATGCTTTCAGATCCGGAAGGCTACCGCCGTCGTGATAGCTGGCGAGCTTCTGGCGCAGCAGCTTCACCTGTTGCCGGTAGGGCGAAAGGATGGCCAGCGAGGGCGACGAGGCGCCGGGCGTCGGTCGCAGCATGCGTAATGCTGTCATCGCGACGCGGGCCTCGTCGGGGTTGGACCAAGGGGGCGCGCGCTCGCCGGATTTGGCACCGGGCTTGTCGGCCCGGGAATAGGGCATGTCGATGAAGACGATGGGCAGATCGGGCAGGCGTTTGGGATCGGTGCTGGCAAAGGGTGGAGGCGTTTCGGCGTACTTGCGCGCCGTCTTGTCGTTGGTGATCAGCTCTTTGTCATAGAAGCAGTGGGAGACGACGCGGGCGATCGCCGGATGCATGCGATACTGCTCGTTTAGACGCCGCGCGATGGGCCGACCGCGGCCTCCGTTCTGCCGTCGCAGCTCCTGCTCGATGAGTGTTTCGAACAGCGACAGCACGTTGAGGGTAGACGCGCAGACGTGCTCGAGCTCGGTCTCCTTCTGCACTTCGCGGTAGATCTCGTCGATGCCTGGTTCCTTGAGGTATCGGGAGATCAGGTTATCGGCCAACAGAACCGCTTCGCGGACCTTCTTGGGGCTGAGGAGCAGCTTGCCGATCTTATCGACGTCGAAAGGTGGAAGCTGCTTGTGGTCACCGATCATCAGCCGCCGATGCGACAGCAGCAGTGGCGAGAGCAGCTCCCCGCCGGTTGCCTTCCCCGCCTCCTCGACGATGCTCCAGTCGAACAGGCTCTTTTCTTCGATAAGGCGTGCGACGGCGTGGGAGTTGGTGGTGGCGAAGACGAGGTTCGCAGCCCTCAGGATCATGCCCTCGAAAGCCCGTACCTCCGAGGATGTGCGGCGCATCAGGGGATCGGTGCTTGCATGGTCGACGGTTTTGTAGGCCGTGGCTAGACCCCTGATGCGATCGCGCAGGTGGGCAGGCGCTTCATCGACGAGGTCGCTGTCGGCGAGGGAGCGAAGATAATTATCGGCCTGCACATCGATCTCGTGGTCTCCCGCCGATTCATCGTCGTCGACGGAGCGGGCGCGGACGATGAGCGGACGCTGGTCGGCCGGCAGGGCTTGGAACACCCCTTTGACTTCGTTCATCAGGTGGTCGATGGCGGCGTTGCTCTGGGCCGATAGCAGCAAGCGGCTGGTCGCCTCATCCTCGAAGCGGCGCTGAACGACGTCGCCGGCAAGATAAGTCTTTCCCACGCCGGGAGGGCCTTGCAGCAGGAACAGTGGAATTGTGGAGAGGATCTCGCGCAGCGCGGCCTGCTTGGAGCCGTCCAGTGCCTTGAAACGCGCGTCGTTCTCATCAAGGGGGTCGTGGGTGTCGTAAATTCGGGCACGCGGATCGGCGAGCATGCCGAGCAGCTCGGTATGCTGGCGTAGAGCGGTGAGGGCATTGAGTCGGCGCTTGAACTGGGCGATGCGTCCGGTCATACCGGCGGGGGTGAGGAAGACATCGCCGGTCGGCACGACGGCCGTCTGGCCTTCGAGCCTCAGGCATGGCTGGCCGTTGACGTCCTTGCGGCCGATATATCGCCATGTCGTTGCAGTCGGAACTTTGTCGCCGAGCATGTGGGCTTCGGCGAGGATCCACCCACCCTCCTCGCGCACCTCGTCACCGTCTAGCATCTTGGCGAGACGCTGCGCTGGCGCATCGAGCTGCAGACGCTGGGAAAGCTTGGCGCGATCGGGATCGTTGCGTGAAGCGACGTGCAAAGCATAGGTATCGCCGCCGGCGGGCTCCGGAGATTTGACCACCTGCACCGGAAATATATCGGCAGCGGCATAGGCCATCTCGAGGATTAGTAGCACGGCCAGCGATTGGTGCATGCGATCGAGGTCTGTCTTGTCCTTCGAAGGCGTGCTGGTCTTCGACAACAGGTCGGTCCAGTTTTGTACCTTGCCGCGTCGGCGCGGAAAGGACTGCACGGCAACATTCAGGGGGACGAGCTCGAGGGCGGCGTTCGTGCAGGCCGTGCTGCCGATAATGGCGCCTTGGGTGGGGATGGCGTCGTCGGCGCGATCGCAGAAGGCAAATTCCCAGGTTGGCTCTTCGTCGGTGCGCTGCTGGCGATAGGGATTGATGCGGTAGGTGAGCTGCTTGCCGACGAGGACGTGCCGTTGCCGGTTACCGTCGCGCAAGGTCTGGAACAATGGCTGCGCGCCCAGGTCGTCGGCGACGAAGCGGAGCTGCTGCTCTCCATCGCTGGTCTCGATCTGCTTGCCAGAGGCCGTACGGATGGCCTGGCTCAACTGGCTCTCTGGCCCGAAGCGCAACGCGAGGCAATAGCGGGCGTCGCGCCGCGCGACTTCACTTTCGATACTGTCGAGAATGGGATCCAGGACGCTGCTGATGAACGGGCCGTCGAGGCGCTCGACCTTTTCGACGCCCAGCATGATGCGCAACAGGCGCACCTCGGCTGCGGAGGCGTGCTCGGCGACGTCCGACGGCGGGATCTTGTAATCGGCCAGTTTGTCGGCGGGGATATCGAGCAGCCGGGCAATGAGCAGTGCGAGATCGCGCCAGTCGTGGGCGAAGGATACTGTTTCCTTGCCGCGGGGCGGTGTCTTCTTCTTGCCTTTTGGGGCGCCGCTGCTGGCGATGCGCATCGACCATTCGAAGCCGGTGATGCGGAAGTCGGGCTCTGGTGTGAGCGCCGTGACGACAGCGAAAGTATCGAGGTTGCGGTGAATGGCGCCCTGCGAGTGCAGCAGCTCGAGGCCTTCGACGAGGCGTCTGGCGTTTGACCATAGGAGGTGGCGCGATCTCGGCAGGCGCGCGCGGGCAAGGATCTCGGGCTTGCGCGCCGCATTGAGGAAGGTGTCGAGGGGGCTTGCCTGTCCGGGATCGAGGACGAGGTAGAAACCCTTGTCGTCTTTGCCGCTGGCGCGTACGGGGACGAACAGCTCTTCCGCGCGCGGGAGCGCGGCGAGGCGGTGCAGTTGCCTCAGCTCACTGCGCCAGATGTCCTCGAGGTCGGCGTCATCGACGGACTTGTTACGCGGCCAGTGTTTGACGAGGACATCGTTGCCTTGCGGATCGCGCGCGCGGAGGATACCGGGGCGGCCAAGGGTTCGGTCGGGCTTGAGTAGGAAGCTTTCGTCAGGAGCGTAGTCGGCGAGAAAGCCCCTTTTTGACGCGCGGCGTGCGTTCATGGTTGCGGCTTATACAAGAACGCAGCATTTGGGAGAATAGGGTTCACCGACTCGCCCAGCAGACGGCCTCAATTGCATGGGGATGAAAACGTGCCGACGGCGTGCGGCTACCGATTGGCCACGGGGTCGTGAGTCGAGCGGCGCTACTGCCCCGCGGCTAACCGGCGACAGAGATCCTCTGGTCAACGCTGATGGAAGCTACAGCCGTACGGCTGCCGCTCTCCTTTAGCAGCGCGTCACGAACGCCAGGCCATGGAGGCAACACCATGAAGTTCGCCAATGTCGCTGGCATGCGCCGTACCCCGGTCCGCCCTTTCTGGGACTTGTCCGGTGTGCAGCCCAACGGTGATCGCCAGAAGCGGCGCTGTGCGGGTGCCGCATCTGGGCACACAACGGCGTGGTGGGAGGATGAAAGCGAATGGCACTGTTGTTGGAAGAACGCGTTCGAGGCGCAGTCGGTAATTGGCGTCGTCGGTGACGTAATGCGGAGGCCGTTGATGTCGATGGTAACGAACGTGATTTGGCAAGCGGGCGCGCTGTTCGCTTGTGTTCGGTCGGCCCAGTGGTCGGTGCCGCCCTCGAGCTCATCGTCAGCGCTAGCGCGGGGCCACGCGATGGGATGGTCACTGGCCGAGCGTCGAGAAGGCGAGGGCATTGGTCGCGAGGATGACACTGGCAAGGTTTGGCGTGATGGGTATGGAAATCTTTCTAGCAGGCAGTTTTTTGGTATGTTGGCCTGGGGGAACGCGATTGCCGCCTCCTGCGTGAGCTGCATTTCAAGCTCCGCTATTGCGATCATGCCTTTAATCGTTTTGCCCAGCTAGGCAGCTAAGGAAATGACATGTTTCGAGGCCTGCTGATTACAGCCGTGATTGCCTTCTACACGCCGGTCGTTGCTCAGGTCGGTACGATCATGGCCCTGGTCAACGACCAGGTCGTTTGTCGAAAGCCGACGTCGCTTCAAGTCCGCTATCGGAAGTCGGCGGTTTGCCCGCTCAGCGTTGGAATGCTGACGAGGGTGCGCAGCCTAGTATCTGACGTAGTCCTTTCCAGTCGCATGTCTGCAATCTCTGAGGGTTACGGATGCCAGCCATCCACGCACCTCGCCGCTGCCTGGGTAGGCTGGCGTCGGGAAGCCTGAGGAGAAGGAACCCGCGGGACGATCTGTCGTGACGGTTCAGAGATC
>NZ_WBUE01000042.1 GCF_009026145.1 Hyphomicrobium sp. | reverse complement strand
CTCCACAGCGATGTCGGCGCCGCGCTGCGCGTCGCCGACATCGCTGTGGAGGGGGCAGCGGGCGTCACCGGCGGCTTGATGACCGGCGCCAGCACAGCCGCTGCGTTCGAGCGTTTATCGGTCGCCGCCGACGGCGTTGGTTTGTCGTTGCTGCGCGCCGGCGGCTGCTCGGCGGTCTGGCTCTGGCCGGGCGCCCCAGGGGCTGGCGCCGGCGACTTGTCTTTCTGCTTTGCCCCGCGGCCACTGCAACGGAACTCGAGCTGGTCCTCGATCTCCAGTAGGCGGCGAATGCTCTGCAGCCGTTCCGCCGACATGTTGGCTTTGGCCCACTCCGGCCCGCGCTGCATGTCGGCCTTCACGCCGGTGGCCGTGATCGTCGCCAGCTCGCTGAAGAGATCTGCGCAGGCGGACTTGTCGAGTTTTGCTGCCCACGCCGAGCCGGGCCCGGCAACCACGGCGGCCGCCAGCAAGCTGCCCAGTGTCCGTCCCCCGCGGCTCATCGAGAAGATCTCGCGTGCATCGCTGATTTCTACGGCGTGGACTGATGGAACACTACCATCAGTTGCCGTGATTCCTAACCCAAGGCGAGCGTTCAGTTTCCATAGGCCGCGACAATGCCCAGAAAGTCTGATGCTTTGAGGCTGGCGCCGCCGACCAGCGCACCGTTCACATTCTCGATGGCCAGCAGCTCGCGGGCGTTCGTTGGCTTGACCGAGCCGCCGTATAGAATGCGCATCCCGGCACCCTCGCCCGCAAAGCGGGCGATGAGCGCTTGCCGGATCGCCGCGTGCACGCGCGCCACATCCGCCGCGGTCGGTGTCAGCCCGGTGCCGATCGCCCACACCGGCTCGTAGGCAACGACCGTATTGGCTGCCATCGCGGCATCGGGCAGCGAGCCCGCGAGCTGGCGACGCACCACGTCCTCGGTGAGGCCGGCGCTACGCTCGCCCGCCGTCTCGCCGACGCAGACGATGGCAGTAAGTCCGGCGCGATGCGCCGCCTCCGCCTTGGCGCGCACTTGGCGGTCGAGCTCGCCGTGCACCGCGCGGCGCTCCGAATGGCCGACGATCACGGCCCGCGCCCCGGCATCGGCCAGCATCTCCGCCGAGACGTCGCCGGTATAGGCGCCCGCCGCCTCGGTGTGGCAATCCTGCCCCCCCAATAGAATGCTGGAGCCTTTGACGGCCCAGGCCGTCTGCGCCAGCAGCGTCGCCGGCGGGCAGATCATCACCTCGGCGGCAACAGAGGATTCGCCCAGCGCATCGCGCACCGCCTGCGCCTCGGCCAGCTGCGCCGCCAGCCCGTTCATCTTCCAGTTGCCGGCGACGAGCGGCCGGACCGACCCTGTCATTGCGCCCCCTTCATGAAATCCCGTCCATGTTAAGCATCGGCGGTCACCCCTGGCGCCGGCGCCGCACGGCAAACTTGCAAAGCCGCAGCGGCTGCGCTTCATATCATGCCCACATCGAGGCCACGCGCAGAATTCGCGGGCCGCTCACACGCCGTTGGGCACGGGGGGCCACAGCTTCCCGGCACCTGTCGGCCACCAGCGAACGGAACGATCTACACAATGCTCGACGCCCTGCGACGCGGCTCCACGGGATTGGTTGCCAAGGTGCTCTTTGCGCTTCTAGTGCTGAGCTTCGCCATCTGGGGCGTGGCCGACGTGTTCACCGGCTGGGGCCGCGGCGCGCTGGCCAAGATAGGCAGCCAGGAGATCCGGCTGGAAGAATATCAGCGTGCCTTCCAGAACGAGATCAACCTGATCTCGCAACAGGCCGGTCGGCGAATCACCACCGAGCAGGCGCACGCGGCCGGCCTCGACAACCGCGTGCTGGCGCAGCTGATCGCCTGGTCGGCGGTCGAGCAGCATGCCGACGAGCTGAACCTCGCGCTGTCCGACACTTCGCTCGCCGAGGCCATGAAGAACGATCAGGCCTTCAAGGGACCGGACGGCAAGTTCAACCGCCTCGCGTTCGAGAACGTGCTCGATAGGCTGGGAGTGAGCGAGCGCGGATTCCTGCAGCTGCGCCGTCGCGATGAGCTGCGCGAGCAGCTCACCTCGGCACTCATCAATGGCGTGGCCGTGCCCGACGCCATGATCGAGGTCCTGAACGCGTGGAAGAACGAGACGCGCGTCGCCGAGCACTTCACCATCGACGCCGACAAAGCGGTCACCGTGCCTGAGCCCGACGAAGCCAAGCTCAAGGCCACGTATGAGGCCAACAAGGCCAACTTCATGGCGCCCGAGTTCCGCAAGCTCGCGCTGCTCGTGCTCTCCATCGACAATGTCAAGAAGACGATGGAGGTCTCCGACGCCGAGGCGCAGACGAGCTACGAGGAGACGAAAAAGGACTACAACACGCCCGAGCGCCGGCGCGTGCAGCAGATCGCCTTCAAGGACAAGGCAGCGGCCGAGGTGGCGAAGAAAGCCATCGCCGACGGCAAGTCGTTCGGCGATGCCGCCAAGGACGCCGGCGCCAAGGATTCCGACATCGACCTCGGGCTCATCAGCAAGGATCGGCTGATCGACCCGAAGATCGCCGACGCCGTGTTCAGCCTTCCCAAGGATACGGTCTCCGATCCGATCGAGGGGCGCTTCGCCACCGTGCTTGTGCGCGTCACCGATATTCAGCCGGCCGTCGACCGCACCTTCGCCGACGTGAAGAACGAGGTGAAGGACAAGCTCGCTACCAAGAAGGCCGCGGCGCAAATGCAAACGCTGCTCGATCAGGTCGAGGACCAGCGCTCGGCTGGCAAATCGCTGAAGGAGATCGGCGAGGCGATGAAGCTGCAGTTCTACGAGATCCCGGAGGCGGACCGCAGTAACAAGGACCGCCAGGGCAAGCCGGCAATCCTGATCCGCGACCCTGCCGCCGTCCTGAACGTCGCCTTCGGCAGCGGCGTCGGCATCGAGAACGACGTGGTCGAGGTCGGCGGCGACAGCTACGCCTGGGTCGACGTGCTCGACGTCATGGCAGAGAAGCAGAAGCCGTTCGACGAGGTGAAGGACGCGGTGAAGCAGTTCTTCATCAAGCAGGAGCGCGAGCGTCTCGTCTCCGAGCTCGCCGGCAAGCTGGTCGAGCGGGCCGACAACGGCGAGGCGATGTCGGTGCTGGCCACCGCCGGCGGCGCCGCCAAGGTGGCGACCACGCCGCCGTTCAACCGCACCACCGAGCCGCAGGGCATGAGCAGGGATGCTGTGGCGCGCGCCTTTACGCTGGCCAAGGGCAAGGCCGGCTCGGCGCCGGACAGCAACAACAAGTCGCGCATCGTCTTCAAGGTGAC
The DNA here is from genome assembly GCF_009026145.1 of Hyphomicrobium sp. Lineage (GTDB taxonomy): Bacteria > Pseudomonadota > Alphaproteobacteria > Rhizobiales > Hyphomicrobiaceae > Hyphomicrobium_A. Next base: position 19,125 of record NZ_WBUE01000042.1, on the reverse strand, counting down.
CGAGATCACCCCGGCACCGGCGGTGAGCGAGGCACAGCGCAACACCATCGCCTCCGAGCTCAAGAACCAGCTCGCCGACGAGACGCTCAGCGAGTACGTGCTGGCGCTGCAGAAGAGCCTCGGCACGCACATCTACGAGGACGAGTTCAAGAAGGCCACCGGCGCCGCTTCCGGCGACGAGACGCAGTAGCCGCTCCGCAACGGTGGCCGATTGAGCACCCCAGTGTGATGATCGAGAAGTCCGCCACATCCATTGCGGCCGGGTCGAGAAGCGGACTTCTCGATCTGAATCACACTGGTCCATTCACTCTACTAGCGTCATTCAGATCGCGAAATTCGTTCTCCACGCGCCTCACAAGACGACGAATTCCGCGATCATGACGCTAGTGCGCACCAAGAGAATAAGGCCCGGTCAAATGGAAGCGATGCCGACGCTCGCCGCCTTCGCCGAGCGTTACGATAAAGGTGCGCCGCAAGTTGTCTTCACGCGCCTCGTCGCCGACCTCGAAACGCCTGTCTCGGCCTACTTGAAGCTCGCCGCCGACAAGCCCATGAGCTTCCTCTTGGAGTCGGTCGAAGGCGGCGCCGCGCGCGGGCGCTACTCGGTGATCGGGCTCGAGCCCGACCTCGTCTGGCGGGCCGAGGGCGACAGGGCCTTCATCAACCGCACGCCCGTCGCCAAGCCCGACGCATTCAAGGCCGAGGCGCAGCCGACGCTCGCCTCGCTGCGCGCGCTGCTCGCCGAATCCAGGATCGAGCTCCCCGCCGAGCTGCCGCCGATGGCCGCCGGCATCTTCGGCTATATGGGCTACGACACGGTGCGGCTGATGGAGCGGCTGCCCAACGCCCCGCCCGACGCGCTAAACATTCCCGACGGCATCCTGATGCGTCCGACGGTGATGGCGATCTTCGACGTCATCAAGGACGAAATCACCATCGTCACGCCGGTGCGCCCCGATGCGAAGGTGCCGGCCGAGAAGGCCTACAAGGCGGCGTGCAAGCGCCTGAAGAGCGTCGTCGCGGCGCTCGATGAGCCACTTCCGCACTCACCCTCGGTGACCTCCCGCAAGCTCGCGGCGCCCAAGCCGGTCTCCAACACCACGCCAGCGGAGTACAAGGCGATGGTGCAGAAGGCGAAGGAGTACATCGTCGCCGGCGACATTTTCCAGGTCGTGCTCTCGCAGCGCTTCTCGGCGCCGTTCTCGCTGCCCTCGTTTTCGCTCTATCGCGCCCTGCGCCGTACCAACCCCTCGCCGTTCCTCTTTCATCTCGACTTCGGCGACTTCGCCCTCGTCGGCTCGAGCCCGGAGATCCTCGTGCGCGTGCGCAATGGCGAGGTGACCATCCGGCCCATTGCCGGCACGGCGCCGCGCGGGGCGACCGACGCCGAGGACCAGGCGCTCGCCGAAGCGCTGCTCAAAGACCCCAAGGAGCGCGCCGAGCACCTGATGCTGCTCGATCTTGGCCGCAACGACGTCGGCCGCGTCGCCGAAATCGGCTCCGTCGACGTCACCGCGCGCTTCTTTATCGAGCGCTATAGCCACGTCATGCACATCGTATCCAACGTCGTCGGCCGGCTCGCCAAGTCGCACGACGCCGTCGATGCGCTGATGGCCGGCTTTCCTGCCGGCACCGTCTCCGGCGCGCCCAAAGTGCGCGCCATGGAGATCATCGACGAGCTCGAGAAGTCGAAGCGCGGCCCGTATGCGGGCTGCGTTGGCTATTTCTCGGCCAGCGGGCAGATGGACACCTGCATCGTCCTGCGCACGGCGCTGATCAAGGATGGGGTGATGCACGTGCAGGCCGGCGCCGGCCTGGTGCACGATTCCGTTCCGGAGAAGGAGCAGCAGGAGTGCATCAACAAGGCTCAGGCCTTGTTCCGCGCCGCCGAGGAAGCGGTGCGATTCGCCACGCGCGCAAAGTGATCCTTCCGCCACTCTTAATTGCGCATCCCCGGAGCTCCGGGGTGCGGGCACTTTACGCGCAAACGATTCCCCTTGCTGTGTAGGCACGGCGTTGAACTGTGTTCCTGCGTTTGGCCTTGGCACCGCGGAACCTTCAGCGTGGCGCAGCGCGACACCCATAGATGTCGGCCTGACTTTGCAGCACCCCAGCGGTTGGCTACGCGCGGCGCCGGTAGCGGTTGGCGCGCTGCACTGGCCACCGGCGTCGCCAGCACGGCATTGCTGGCCTACGGTGAGCGCCCGGTGCGCGCGCAAACCGTGCCGCCGGTCGCGCCGTGAAATCAGATCACCGGCATTAACGGCTCGATCGTTACCTGCACGGGCGATGTCTCGGCGGGCGTGCGCATCAACAGTGGCAGCCCCTACTCGGTGCTCAACGTCAACAACCTGACGACCGACATTGCGCCCGCCCCGGGCATCGATGGCATCAGCTTCACGAGCAGTGGCGCGGTTACCATCAACAGCAACACCGGCGCTTTTGAGATCATCACGACGGGTGCCAGTGCGGCCGGCATTTCGGCGAGCGGCGATACTAGCGTGACGATAAACTCCGTCGGAGACATCGCCACGTACGGTGACGGCTCCGAAGGTATCGCCGCGACGAGCAACACCGGCCCGATAGCCATTACCTCGCTCGGCGATATCACGACCTATGGCGTGGGCGCTGACGGAATCTCCGCCATCACCCAAGGTGCGGTCTCCATCGTCGTCCTGGGTGATGTCTCGGCTACCGGAACCGGCTCTGCCGGAATTGCCGCTGCCGGCGATGCGGGCAATCAGATCACCATCATGGGCAATGTCGTCGGTGGCCCCTGTTGCGCAGGCGTCATCATGTTCAGCAGTGGCGACAATACGCTCGTGAACTATGGATCGATCTCGGCGCTGTCCGGCAGCGCCATCGATTCCTTCGGCGCTACCAACACGGTCGAGAACTTCGGCACGGTCACTGGCGACGTGGGATTCATCGGTTCCGCCGGCACCTTCAACAACCACGCCGGCGCGCTGTTCAATACTGGGACGATCGTGGACGCCGGCATCGTCACCAACGACGGCACGCTCGCTCCCGGCGGCGCCGGGCTGCTGCAGAACACGGCACTCGGCGACAATCTCATACAAGGCTCGACCGGCAAGCTCGCCATCGAGCTCCTGGGCGCGGGCGGTTACTCCGATCAGGTGACCGTCTCCGGCACCGCCGCACTCGCCGGCAATGTCGTCCTCTCGATGCTCCTAGCACCCGCAGATCCGGTCCAGAGCTTCGTAATCCTTACGGCTATGAGCGGCACAACCAACAACGCTCTCGGCCTCATTGCCAGCCCGGCGCTGCATGCGACGCTGTCGTTCCCCAATGCCAACGACGTGGTGCTCGGCATCAGCATCGACTTCACGACGACGGGCCTCAATCCCAACCAGCATGCCATCGCCGACCACCTCGACCATATCCTCGCCGCGGGCAGCGGCAGCGTCGGGCCGGTACTGCTCGGGCTGCTCAACACCACAGACCCCGCAGCCTACAAGGCGGCGCTCGACCAGCTTTCACCCGAGTTCTATTCCGACGCCGGGATCACCGCGCTCTACTCCAGCCTCGCCTTCTCCAACTCGCTCTTGAGCTGCAAGGTCAACGGCGCCGGCACGGCGGCGATCATCCGCGAGGGCCAGTGTCTGTGGGCCGGCGCCAGCGCCGTCTTCCTCGACGCGGGCATGACCACCGATCAGATCGGCTTCAGCGAGACGGCCGGTCTGTTCACCGCCGGCGCGCGAGTGGCGCTCGATGAGGTATGGCGGCTCGGCTTCGGCGCCGGCTACCAGTCGAGCACACTGCAGACTGCCACCGGCGCGCAGAGCGAAGGCGCCCTCGGCCAAGCCGGCGTGTCGATAAAGTACAATCCCGGCCCGCTGCTGCTCGCTGGCGCCGTGAGTGGTGGCGGCGGGCGGTATGACACGACGCGCCCCATGGCGTTCGGCGGCTTCACCGGCGTCGCCGAGGGGGATCAGAACCTCGGCCTCTTTTCGGGCGCGCTGCGCGCGGCCTACGTGCTCGGCAGCCCGCGTCTTTACTTCAAGCCCATTCTCGACATGAGCCTCACGCACCTCGAGCTCGGCGGCCTCACCGAGACGGGCGGCGGCGGAGCTGCGCTCACCGTTGCCGGCAGCGGGCAGACCGTGTTCTCGCTGGCACCGACGCTGGAGGTCGGCAGCGAGTGGTGGCTGTCGAATGCAACACTGGTGCGCCCGCTGATCCGCGCCGGCGCCATTTGGTACGACGGCGCCGACTTCGCGCTTACCGCCTCGTTCGCCGGCGCACCCGTCGGCGTCATGCTGTTCACCATCGACACCGAAATCGACGAAGTGATGGGTATCGTCGGCGCCGGCCTCGACTTGATCAGCGGCACCGACGCGGTGCTACGCCTATCCTACGATGGGCAGCTCGGGGAGACGACGCAGATCCACTCCGTCGGCATCAAGGGCAGCGCCAGATTCTAGCCGGGCCCAGCCTGCTACCACTGCAGCACGGAGGTGCTCACTCGTCCTGATAGCCGGGCGGCGTCTTGTGCCAGTTGTAGCCGTTGATGCCGGCCTGATACCCGTGCTCGAACAGCGCGTTCATGTACGCCTTGTCGAACGGGCCTTTGTAGGCGAGGTGGAAGTCGTCCTCGATGTAGGCGAGGTTGAACCGCACGCCATCGCGCTTGGTCGTCAGGTACATGCGATAGAGGTCGTTGACGCCGTTGGAGGCCGTCATGGTCGAGATGGCCTGGTGCGCGATCTTCAATGTTTGCCGCTCGACGTTCTCCTCCGGACGATAGAGCCGCCCGTTGCGGATGATGTAGGCGACCGGCTTGGCGTCCTTTACGCCCAGCTCCTTCATCTTCGCTTTGAGACTGAAGGAAGGCGGATAGAGAAACGCTTGCGCGACAGTGCCGCCGTCGACGTGCATCTCCTGATAGGCACGGCCGTCGACCGACACGTTGATCATCACCGGCGGGAACACGCCGGGCACTGCCGCCGAGGCGAGCAGGATGTCGACGATCAGCTCGCGCGAGCGCGGATGCTCGCTCGCCGCGATGGCTCCGATGTTCCAGATCACCGAGCGGCCCTGGTCGAGGTTGGTGGTCAGGATGAGCAGGATGCGGCCCTTGCCGTATTCCTCGGCGAAGCGCTGCACCATGCGCCTGTCCACGAAGGCATCGATCTTGTTGCGCAAGGGCGTCGAGTCCACCATCGCGTCATCGGCCACCGCCGCCATGAAACTACGCGGCTGGAAGATGTCGCCGGCGCTCGTCTCGGTGTAGATGCGCTTCAGTTGCTCGTCATACTCGGGGCCGAGGAACACGAACGGCGCCGACAGCGCGCCCGTGGAAACGCCGGTGACGACGGTGAACTGCGGACGGTCGCCGCGCGCGCTCCAGCCGGCGAGCAGGCCGGCGCCATAGGCGCCATCGTCGCCGCCGCCGGAGATGGCGAGGAACGCCCGCTCCTCGTGCTTGCCGTTCTTGTCGGCGAGCAGCCCAGCGGCCTTGGCGCGGTGATAGGCCTGCGTGGCAAGCGCCGAGACGCGTGCAACGTCGGTATCGGCATAGAAGCGGGCGTCGGCGATATCGAGCGGTATCGCACTGGAGGCGAGCGACAAGGGCACGGCCGGCAGCCGCTCGGTGGTGGCGCAGCCGCCCAGCGCAAGCGCGACCGCCAGCAACCCGGCGGCGGCGCGCAGGCTCACACGCTTAGATCCGCCCGCAAACCGGCAGCGGCGGCTCGTAATCCTGAACATGCGAACCCTCGGCCTGCCTGCCAGCAGCTGCGCGACGATTGCGGAAGGACGGCGCCAGACTATCCCATAGCGGAGTAAGCCACTGTCGCCGCGCCGCCACAATCCGCAATGAACCCCAGGCAATCATTCATGCCGGCATCTGGGCCGAACTGAGACGCCTTGACAGCGCCGGGTGGGGCGCCATCGTCGCACCATGCTCACCCTGCTGCTGCTGCGCCACGCCAAATCGAGCTGGGACTATCCGGCCCTCGCCGACTACGATCGGCCGCTCGCCAAGCGGGGACAGAAGGCGGCACCCCGCGTGGGCGCCGAGATCGCGGCTCTGGGGCTGCGCCCCGACCTGGTGTTGTGCTCGCCCGCCGTGCGCACGCGCGAGACGCTCGCCCTCGTGCTGCCGGCGCTCGGCTCACCGCCGCCCGAGGTCGTTTACGATGATGCCATTTACATGGCGCCGCCCACCGCCCTCCTGAAGCTTCTGCGCAAGCTCCCGGCCGGCCCGGCCGCCCCGACGACGGTGATGGTCGTCGGCCACAATCCGGGGCTGGAGGAGCTTGCCGAGCTGTTGGTCGGTGGGGGCGATGAGGACGCCCAGGAGACGATGGCAGAGAAGTATCCGACCGGCGCCCTTGCCGTGCTCACCTTCGACGCACAGACATGGAGCAACGTCGGCCCCGGGGCCGGCATGCTCAGCCGCTTCATCACCCCGGCGGGCCTCACTTGACGCTCCGCGACGCTCTCCCTACACCCTGACAGCCGGTTCCGCGGGCCCGACAGCCCGCATAGAGTGAGTGATCATGCTCATCCTCATCGATAACTACGACAGCTTCACCTACAATCTCGTCCACTTCCTGGGCGAGCTCGGCGCGCCGTGCGAAGTGATCCGCAACGACAAGATCACCGCCGACGAGGTGATGAAAAAGAAGCCGAAGGCGATCGTCCTGTCGCCCGGCCCGTGCACGCCCAACGAGGCCGGCGTGTGCCTCGATCTCATTGCCAAGGCGGGCGGCAAGGTTCCGCTGCTCGGCGTGTGCCTTGGTCACCAGGCGATCGGCCAGGTGTACGGCGGCAAGGTGATCCGCGCGCCCGAGCCGCTGCACGGCAAGCTGTCGACCATCCGCCACACCGGTAAGGGCGTATTCAAAGGCCTGCCCGAGAAGTTCGACGTTACGCGCTATCACTCGCTGATCGTCGAGCGCAACAGCCTGCCCGATGAGCTCGAGGTGACAGCGGAGACGCCCGATGGCCTCATCATGGGTCTGCAGCACAAGACGCACCCCGTGCACGGCGTGCAGTTCCATCCCGAAAGCATCGCCTCGCAGCAGGGCCATGCGCTGCTCGCCAACTTCCTGCAGCTCGCCGGCATGAGCCCGAAGCGCCGCAACGCGCCGGCCGCGCGCGACGCCGCCTAAGGTCGCCCCAGAAGGTCGTCATGCCCGCCATCGAGCTGAAGCTTCTCATGCAGAAGGTGGCGACGGGCGCCAGCCTTACCGAGGACGAGACCGTCGACGCGCTCGAGACGATGATGTCGGGCGTCGCCACCCCGGTGCAGATGGCCGCTTTCCTGATGGCCCTGCGCGTGCGCGGCGAGACAATCCCTGAGATCACCGGCGCGGCGAAGCTGATGCGGGCGCGCATGCTGCCGGTCGAAGCACCCCCCGACGCCGTCGACATCGTCGGCACCGGCGGCGACGGCCACAACACTTTTAACGTCTCGACCTGCGCGGCGATCGTCGCCGCCGGCGCCGGCGTACCCGTCGCCAAGCACGGCAACCGCGCCGTCTCCTCGCTGTCGGGCGCCTCCGACGTGCTGACGGCGCTCGGCGTCAAGATCGACATCCCGCCTATTCTCATCTCGCGCTCGATCGCCAAGGCCGGCGTCGGCTTCATGTGGGCGCCGATGCATCACCCGGCAATGAAGCACTGGGCGGCCGCGCGCGGCGAGCTCGGCATCCGCACCATTTTCAATCTGCTCGGGCCGCTGGCCAATCCGGCCGGCGTCAGGCGCCAGGTGGTCGGCGTGTTCAATGCCGCCTGGACCGAGCCGATCGCCGAGGTGTTGAACAACCTCGGCTCGGTGCATGCCTGGGTGGTGCACGGCTCCGACGGGCTCGACGAGATCACCACGACGGGGCCGACGCGCGTCACGGAATTGAAGGACGGCGCCGTCCGCACCTTCGAGGTGCGCCCCTCCGACGCCGGGCTACCGCCGGCGACGCTGGCGGATTTGAAGGGCGGCGACGCCACGGTGAACGCGGCGGCGATCCGCGACGTGCTCGGCGGCGAGCACGGACCGTTCCGCGACATCGTGGTGCTGAATGCCGGCGCGGCGCTCATCGTCGGCGGCAAGGCGGCGGACTTGCGCGAGGGCGCCGAGAAGGCGGCGCGTGCCATCGACGACGGATCGGCGGCGCGCGCGCTCGACAAGCTCGTCGCCGTCACCAACGACAGTGCTGGCTGACGCGACTAGATCCGTTTGCCTAAGAGCCCTTGCGGACCGGCGGAGCAGCCGTGGCGCGCGGCCCTGCCTGTGCAGGTGTAGATACCGGTAACGCCCGCACCGACAGCCCTTCGATGCGCCAGATTCCAGCCACCGGCTTGAACACGGTCACGAATGCGATGTGCACCGGCGTCGTGTTGAAAATGCCGGCAAGCCGCAGCGTGCCGTCGGGCGCTAGACTAGGCGGCTCGGAGAGCTCGGGCGAAAGCAGCAACACGGGCGACAGATCGAGCCGCTGCTCGCGCAGATCCGTAAAGGCGATTCCGAGCTCCACCGGCGAGACAGAAGTCTGCAGCCGCGGGGTGCCCAACGCGTGCAGCACCCCATAGTTGCCGGTGAAGTTCGCCTGGTTGAGGGCGATGAGCGTCGTGCGCACAAGCATGAGAAGGACCGCTGGCGCAGGCACCGCTAGCGCGGCTGGAGGCGCGCCTTCTACAGTGCCGGCGCTTTGCGCGTACGCCAGATTTGCGCCGCCGACGAACAGGGCGGCAGTGACCAGTGACATGAGCGCTCGCCTCGCCATGCGCCTCACCACGCCGCCATCACGCCAACGCGGCCGCCGACCTGGCTCGTGTCGAGGCCGAGCCCGAGGCCGCCATTGACCATCAGCAGCTCGTTGAGACGCAGCGCCGTTTGCGCCGCGAACGCCTGCTTGCTGTCGAAGTAGCCGAAATTGGCGCCCAGGGCGAAATTCTTGCCCTGCGGCAGCACGAGGCCGCCCAGGGCGATGGCCACGGCGACGCCCTCGGTCGTCTTGTCGATCTCGCGGAAGGCCGAGTCGATGCGCAAGGTCTGCGCGTTGATCTCGGCCTGCAGCCCGGCGACGTCGCCCGACACCGCGTCAACGTAGGCCTTGTTGGCGGCGTCGGTGGCGGCGATGGGGGTGGCAACGTTCTGCACCCGGTTGCTGCCCATGCTGACCGGCGCACCGGCGGCAACCGTCACGCCGCCCGTGCCGATGGCGAGCGAGCCGGTGCTCGTCGCGCCGACGTTGTTGATGGTCGATGAGTTGATGGTGGTGACGTTGCCGGTCGAGGCGTTGAGCGTCGTCAGCGTTCCGGTTGCCGCGTTGATTGTCGTTGTCGTGACCGTGCCGGAGCTGATGGTCGTGCCGGCGCCGTCGGTCAGCGTCGCGCCCTCGACCGTCCCCGAGGCGGTGACGTCCACGAAGCCACTCACACTTCCGGTGCCGTTGCCGCTGAGGCTAGTGACGCCGCTGACGGCGCCGGCATTGGTGATGCCGTCCCCTCCGTTGTCAATGCCGTTGGTCGTCGTCAGTCCGGTGACGCCGAGCGTGCCGCCGACAGTGGCATTGGTCGTGACGCCGACCGAATTGAGCGTCGCCGCGCCACTGGTCTCCAGCGTGCTCAGCGACGTCGCCCCCGTCACGTCCAGTGTGCCGCCGACCGTCGCATCGCCGTTTGCCGTCAAGCTGGCGCCCGAGCCAATGGTCACGCCTGTTCCACCGATCGTGGTCGTGCTCGCACCGCTCCCGACGCTAATGCTGGTGAGAGGCGTCTGCGCCTGAGCGCAGGTATTCAGCGAACCATCGATCGTGACATTCCCCGACGTGTCTACGCAGAGCTGCCTGACGCCGGCCGGCGCGCCGGGGGTGACAACGATCTGCGCCCGTGCAGCGCCTGCCCACGCGAGGAGCACGACGCCGTAGACGCCGTGCGCGACCCATTTACGCGCGCGGCACGCGGATTTCTGCAAAACCCAAGCAACCATTGGACTACTGCCTCCACGACGCCGGACCGCACGCGCACCGACACCAAGCAGGACGCAACTAGCCCAAGGAACCCCATCTAGCCGAATGCTCCCTGTACCGAACAACCGTGCGCCAAATATTTGCGCGCCGCATCCGGGGGCGGCGCGCCGTCCACATGCGCTGCACAGAAAAAACGCGTTGAACCACGTACGGTATGAGCGACGAGCGTGAACGCGGTTGAGCCGCGCATGGTCTTGCACTGCCGGTGCGGCGCATCCACGGGCAGCGGCGGCGCTACCGCGACGCGATCTCGTCGAACGCCGCCGCAAGGTCCTTGGCGCCCTGCAGCTGCGCCTCCCTGACCATCTTCGCGTCCGTCGCCGCGATAAGCTTGGCGACGGTGTTGTTGCGCGCCGCTACCGGGTTGCGCTCATAGCCGCCGCGCTGGAAGAAGTTCGAGGTCGGCACCTTCTCGCGCAGCGCCTGCGGCATGACCAGCATGTCGTAGCCGTTGCCGTCGCCGGTCAAGTTCATCATCTCCAGCTCGGCGGCGGTGAGCGCCTTCGAGTAGCCCTTGCGCTTGGCGAAGGCGACCGAGGTCGTCAGCTTGCGCGTCTGCAGCAGCGGCCCGACATGGACGTCGAGGTTCAAGGCGTGCACGCCGATGCCCTTCGGGGTGTTCGCCAGGCGCCCGTGCGCGTTCCACTCGTTGGGCACCGTGCGCGCAAACGCGATCATCTCCTTCAGCTTGGCGATCTTGTCCTCGAGCCGCGCCTTGCGCTCGCCCTCGGCGCCGGCCGCCATTTCGTTCAGCGCCGCGAGGAACTCGCCCCCCGCCTCGGCCAGGAGGCCGACGGTGTTGGTGGTCAGCAGCTGGTTGTAGCCCAGCGCCGTGGAGATCACCTTGGCCTTCGGGTCGTATTCGCGGCCGGCCTGGATGTCGTACTTGCCGTTGCCGCCCGATTCGAAGCCGTAGATCTTGACGCACGCGTCCCGCTCCAGGCCCTTGGCCGCCGCGACCCTGGCGTAGGCCCGCTTGAAGGCAACCTCGTCGGCCGGCGCCTCGGGAACGAAGCCGAACTCGGCCTTGGCCTGGGCGAGGAATTCATCCACATCCGGAATGTCCGGCTTCTTCTTGGGCTCCAGCGGATTCTCCGGCTTCGGCGGACCCGTATAGATGGGCGGCTGCGTCATCACGTAGTCGGCGGTGGTGAGGCGCATGTCGTTGGCCATCTTGGTGCGCCGGCGCGAGCGCCTGTCGGTCACCGCACGCCAATAGGGCGCGGCAATCTTCTCATAGGCGTCCCACGCCTTGTTGTACTCGGCGAGCTTCTTGCGGTACTCGGCCATCACAGCTTTCATTGGCCCGTTCTCGCCATTGGTGGCCGGCGCCGCATCGACGCCGCGCGCGGTGAGCGGGGCGAAGAGAAGGCAGGCGCAGCCGAGCGCCACGATGCCAGCGGCGCGGCAGGCCGGAACGGGCAATAAGCGCATCGTGCCTCCAAAAATTGCTGGTGATGGCGCTGGACGGCGCGGGGACCGGGTCTATATCGGATTTCATTGGGGCAAAGACAGGGTAAGAGATGCATAAAATCGCGCGGTATCTCACCGCCGATCTTCCTTAACCAGCGGCCACGGGAGGGAGCGTGCCGGAATCCATCGAGCTGACCGATATCCTCCTGCGCGTGATCGGCGCCTTCTATGCTTTTGCCGGCTTCGTCGCCACGCGCGCCGGCTTGACCTCCCACTTCCTCGATCGCGCCATCGCGGCCATCGCGGCGAAAAGGCCGACGCCGATCGAGAACGCGCAGAACGCATGGTTGGTTGCGGCGTCGGCACTCGTCCTCGCTGGCGGCGTATCGCTGCTCGCCGGCCTCGAGCCTGCCGCCTGGGTATTTGCCGCCTCGACGCTGGGGCAGGCGGCATACATCTTCGTCGTCGCGCCGCGCTACTTCGATCGCGACGACCCGCCCGATCCGCAGGGGCGCCGACAGACCACCAACGCCTTCGTCGTCTACGCCGCCGCAACCGCGCTCGTGCTGTGGGCGGCCTGGCGCGGACGGCTGACGCCGTTGCAGGACGCCACGACGGCGGAGCTCGTCGCCGTCGCTGCCGCTCTTCTGCTCTATGCCGGCTACGTCGCGCGCACGCTGTGGTGGACGCCGCGTGCGCCGGCAGGCGGCGGCCTCTTTGGTACCACGTCCGATACGCCATCGCGCCCGCTACACGAATCGAAGCGCGTCAAGGTGATGGCCGACTACGGCTGCGACCCGCTATGGGCGCTCGACGAGGACCTCTACGGCTGCTTTGCGCCCGAGGATCTCGCGCTCTCCCCCGAGCTAACGAGTGGCCTCAGGGCCTGGGCGGCGGCCTATGATGGCGCGCTCAACGGGGACGATGCGTCCACGAGCCTGTGGGGCGAGGCCCAACACGCCGCGCACGCGGCCGAAGGGCGGCGCCTGGCCGGGCGGCTGAAACGCGAGCGCCCCGACCTCATGGTCTACGTGCTCGAAGGCGATACCGGCGTCGTCGAGGTCCACCCCGACGAACCCACCTAGGTGCACGGAAGATGACGGCCATGCGCGACACCCACGACCCCATTCCACCTGGAGAGATACTCCTCGAGGAGTTCCTTGAGCCGTTGAAGATCAGCCAGAACCAGCTGGCGCGCGACCTCGACGTGCCGGTGAGCCGCATCGCGGCCATCATCAAGGGCAACCGCGCCATCACCGCCGACACCGCCTTGCGCTTGGGTCGATACTTCGGCACGAGCGCAGAGATGTGGATGCATTTGCAGAGCCAGTACGACCTTCGGCTTGCCCAGCGCACCACTTGGCCGAGGATCAAGCCGCGCATCCGAACCTACAAGGCCGCTTAGTCTCCCCGGCTTGGGCGCTAGAGGGCAAGGCTCGCTTGACCCTGGGAAAGCGCGCGGGTAGCAAGCCTGGCACCCGCGGCGTATCCTCGCGGTCCCCGCGGCATATCGTGGTCCCATGGCCGACATCCTCGACAAGATCACGCGCTACAAGCTGGAAGAGATCGCCCGCGCCAAGGCGGCGCTGCCGCTGCAGGTGGTGGCGGAGCTGGCGCGGAGCGCGCCACGCGTGCGCTCCTTCGCCGGCGCCATCGAGAGAAAGCACAAGGCGGGGCTGCCGGCGCTGATCGCAGAAGTGAAGAAAGCGAGCCCGTCGAAGGGGCTGATCCGCGCCGACTTCGATCCCCCGCTGCTGGCCAAGGCCTACGAGGCGGGCGGCGCTGCGTGTCTATCCGTGCTCACGGACGGCCCCTCGTTCCAGGGCGCGCCGGAATACCTCACGGCTGCGCGCGCGGCGACACAGCTCCCGGCCCTGCGTAAGGACTTCATGCTCGACACCTATCAGGTTGTAGAGGCGCGCGCCTGGGGTGCCGATTGCATCCTCATCATCCTGGCCGAGGTCGACGACGCGGTGGCGCGCGATCTCGCCCAGGCGGCCAAGGACTGGGGCATGGACGCCATCGCCGAGGTGCACGATGAGGGCGAACTCGAGCGCGCCTTGAAGCTCGACTGCCGCCTCATCGGCATCAACAACCGCAACCTGAAGACGTTCGAGACGACGCTGGCGACGACGGAGCGGCTCGCCCCGCGCGTGCCGCAGGACCGCATCGTCGTCGGCGAGAGCGGCATCTTCACACCGGCCGACATCGCGCGGCTGCAGCGTGTCGGCGTCGACACCTTCCTCGTCGGCGAGAGCCTGATGCGCCAGGCTGACGTCGCCGCCGCCACGCGCACCCTGCTCGCCCGCGCCGAGGCCGCCCAATGAGCAAGCTCAGCCACATCGACAAGAAGGGCGAGGCGCGCATGGTCGACGTCTCCGACAAGGCGGTGACCGCGCGCACGGCCATCGCCGAGGGCGTCGTCACCATGGCGCCGCACACCCTCGAGCTGTTGCAGAGCGCCGACGCGCCGAAGGGCGACGTCTTGGGCGCCGCGCGCATCGCCGGCATCATGGCCGCCAAGCGCACGCACGAGCTGATCCCGCTCTGCCATCCGCTCGCCCTGACCAAGGTCGCCGTGCACTTGGAACCCTGCGCCGAGCCGGCCGGCGTGCGCGTCATCGCCGAGGTGAAGACGAGCGGGCAGACCGGTGTCGAGATGGAGGCGCTCACCGCCGTGTCGGTCGCCTGCCTGACGCTTTACGACATGCTCAAGGCCGTCGACCGCGCCATGAGCTTCGAGGGCATTCGCCTGGTGCAGAAGTCGGGCGGGCGCTCGGGCGATTACCGCGCCCCGGCGGCGAAGAAGGGCGGCTAGTGTGATGATCGAGAAATTCGCCATCGTCAGCGGCGAGGCTTCGAGCGAATTTCTCGATCTGCATCACACGAGCGAGGCTATGATTCTCGTGCCCCTTATCATTCCGAGGCTCGCTCCCTGCCCCAGCCGCGAACTCCGGCGAACTTGGGAATGGGGGCACTAGATGGCGCTGCTTCCCGTCGACGAGGCACTGCGCCGCGTGCTCGAGGGCGTAACGCCGGTGGCGCCCGAGGACGACGATCTGCTGGCAGCGGCCGGTCGTGTGCTGGCCGAGGACGTGACGGCCCGCCTGACGCAGCCGCCGTTCGACGCCTCCGCCATGGATGGCTACGCGGTGCGCGCCGCCGACGTCGCCGTAGTGCCGGCCGAGTTGCGCGTCATCGGCGAATCCAACGCCGGTAGCCCGTTCGCCGGTGTGCTCGGCGCCGGCGAGGCGGTGCGCATATTCACCGGAGCGAGCGTGCCGGCCGGCGCCGATGCCGTCGTCATCCAGGAGAATACCGAGCGGCGCGGCGACGCCCTCATCGTCCGCGAAGCGGCGAGCCCCGGCGCCAACATCCGCCAGGCGGGCGGGGATTTCCGCGCCGGCGACGTGCTGCTGCAGGCGGGCCGGCTGCTCGACGCCTCCGCCATCACCCTTGCCGCCGCCGGCGGCCACGCGCGCCTCAACGTGCGGCGCGCCCCGCGCGTCGCCATCCTCGCCACCGGCGATGAGCTGGTCGAGCCGGGAACGCCGCCAGGGCCGGGGCAGATCATCTCCTCCAACCCTTACGGCCTCGCCGCGCTCGTCGAGCGCTTCGGCGGCGAGGCGCGCCTGCTCGGCATTGCCGGCGACAGCATCGAGGATCTGCAGGCCAAGCTGTCGACGGCGGCGGACGCCGACGTGCTGGTCACCATCGGCGGCGCCTCGGTCGGCGACCGCGACCTCGTCAAGCCGGCGCTGGAAGCGCGCGGGATGGCGCTCGATTTCTGGAAGGTCGCCATCCGCCCCGGCAAGCCGATGCTGTTCGGCCGCCTGGGGCCCATGCGCGTGCTCGGCCTGCCGGGCAATCCGCTTTCCTGCCTCATCGCCGCGCGCGTCTTCCTGGTGCCGCTGCTGTTTGCCCTGCTCGGGCGCAGCGACGCGCCCTTGCGCGAGAGCGCTGCGGTCCTGGCCCACGACCTGCCGGCCAACGGGCCGCGCCGGCACTATATGCGGGGGGCGCTCGCGGCAGCCGGCTCCGGCCTGCCGCGCGCCACCGCCCTCGCCTCGCAGGACTCAGCGCACATGTCGGCCCTCGTCGCCGCCGACGTGCTCATCGTGCGCGAGCCCGACGCCCCGCCGGCGCGCGCCGGCGACGTCGTGCGCGTTCTCCCGCTCGATCTGTGAGGGGCTACGAAGCTGTAGTCGGCAATCACCAGTTGTGCTAAAGGCATCTTTTTCGCCCACTCATTTTAGAAAGGTCTTTACATGATGCGTTTCCTCGCGGCAGCGGTCGCGCTTGCCATGCTCACCCTAACCGCAACGCATGTCGGCGCGTTACTGAGTTCCTCACCCTCCGAACCGCCGGGCGTGACGACGCCCTACAATGCTCATAGCCACGGCGTGCGAATGACCCCGCGCCCCAGGGTGAAGTTGGCTGGTTCGTGCTTGTATTTGCGGTGCTCGGATGACGAGGATTGCCAATGCGACGACGCGAGCTTCTGCGACTGCAGCAGTACTGAATGTCAGTGCCGGTAATGGATTAGAGCCTGAACGGTGCTCGGCGTTAGGCACTTGGCGCCGCCCCCGGGGATTCGGCGCGCAATGTTCAACGTCGCCGAAGGCGACGTGAGCATCCTCTTTCCCGAGACAAGACGAACTAAAGCAATGAGCCCCGGTTTGTGACCGGGGCTCCCGGCAATCACGGGCCAGGGCGCACTCTTAGCTGTTCTGCGAGTCGTCGTCCTGAGCCGACCTAAATCCAGACTCCCAGTGATCGTTCCAGTGCGTGCAAACGGGGCCCTCTTCCTTGGCCCTTTGATAGTCCCTTTGCCCTAGGGCGTGCTCTTGGCCGGCCTTGTAGGCCATGCCCTCTTCATAGCTCCGACCTGAGGCGAAATACCCGCCGTGCCAGCCCTCGGAGCCAGATTGCTGGCCATCCTCATACGCTTGTTCAATATCACTCTTGGGCGGGTCGAGTGAAAACAACGAACTCCAAAATCCCATTTGCGCTCTCCTGTGGTCCCAACGACTTACCAAGTTGGGACGTGGACAGAGTGATTCAAGATACGATTCTTCGGAATTAGGACGTTCTCCCAGCAAATACGGACAGCACGCCCACTTGCGGAACGCGACGAGAACGGCTAGGGTACGTTCACGCTTTGTCCAGACAACCTGGTCAAGCCCTACCGCCGCCGAGCAAGGGAGGCCCGATGCTCACGGAGAAACAGAAAGAGCTTTTGCTCTTCATCCACGCGCGCATGCAGGAAAAAGGCGTGCCGCCGTCGTTCGACGAGATGAAGGACGCGCTCGACCTCAAGTCCAAGTCCGGCATCCACCGGCTGATCACGGCGCTGGTGGAGCGCGGCTTCATCCGCCGCCTGCCGCACCGCGCCCGCGCCATCGAGGTCATCCGGCTGCCGGAGAACCAGATCACCCCGGCCGGGCCCAAGCGCGCCGGCTTCCAGCCGAGCGTCATCGAGGGCAGCCGCAGCCGCGATCTCTCCCCGCCGCCGTCGACCGTCATCGATGCCCGTACCGTCTCGGTGCCGGTCATGGGGCGGATCGCCGCCGGCACGCCCATCAGCGCCATCCAGAACCACAGCCATGACATCGCCTGCCCGCCCGACCTTTTGACCAACGGCGAGCACTTCGCCCTGGAGGTGAAGGGCGATTCGATGATCGAGGCCGGCATTTTGGACGGCGATATCGTCGTCATCCGCCGCTGCGACACGGCCGAGAACGGCGACATCGTCGTCGCCCTCGTCGACCAGGAGGAGGCGACCTTGAAGCGGCTGCGCAAGAAGGGCACCACCATCGCGCTGGAAGCCGCCAACCCCGAGTTCAAGACGCGCATCTTCGGGCCCGATCAGGTCGACATCCAGGGACGCCTCGTCGGGCTGATGCGCCGCTACTGAAGGCCGGCCGTGCGGGCGGCGCCAGCGTCCGTGTTCGGTCTCACATCCACCGGCGGCGTCGACCACGGCCGTCGGCCGCGGGTGCCGGCGACAGTCTCTATGCGGATAGTACCGCCCGCGCCGATATAGACCGCGTGCGTGCCCTGCCGGCGCGCGGTGAAGAAGTCGATGACGGCCTGGGGCGCCGTGCAGCCGCGCGGGCTGACGATGTCCGATACGACGATGGCCGCCCGCCGGCAGTCCTCGGCGAAGGCAGCCGGATGGCGGGCGACGGCCAACGTCATGCCCTTCACCTCGGTGCGGCAGCCGATGCCGTCGCACGCGAATGCCGTCGATTTGCTCGCCTGCTCGGCACTGCGCCGGGCGCCGTCGTGCTCCAGCCAGCGCTCCAGCTCGAAGGACGCGCGCGTCGCCCCCACCGCCGACAGCTCACCGTCCTCTCCGCGCACGGCGACGATCGCCCCATCGCGGCCGATGAGCACGTCGGGCGTCCGCAGCGCCGGCGCCAGCGCGACGCCGCCGGCGATGAGCGCGACGCCGAGCAACCGCCAGCGCGTCTGCCACAGCATCAGCCACAGCCCACCGGTCACCATCAGGAGAAACGCCAACGCCGGCATGGCGGGCACGTGCAGCACCGCACCGGGGAGCGCGGCGACGCGGTGCGCCGTCCACACCATCGCCTCGATGCCCCACCCCATGAGCCACAGCGGGTACACCTCGAGCCCGAACGGCATGGCGATGAGCGCGACGAGCGCCGCCGGCATGACGAGCAGGTTGCACACCGGCAGGGCGATGAGGTTGGCGATCACCGCGTATTGCTGGCTTTTGTGGAAGTGGTAGGCGGCGAACGGCGCCACCGCCGCGCTGGCAATGAGCGTCGACAACACGATGCCGGCAAAGAACACGATGAGCCGCGCCGGCCCAGATTCCATCAGGCTCGTCCACGCCTCGCGCCCGCGCAACGCCTCGTAGGCGGAGACGAGCGCCAGCACCGCCGCGAACGACATCTGAAAGCCGACATCGAGCAGGCTTTCCGGGAAGACGACGAGAATGAGGCTCGCCGCCAGCACGACGTTGCGCAGGGCCAGCGCCGGGCGGTCGAGCATCACGGCGAGGAACATGATGGCGATCATGATGGTCGAGCGCACGGTGGCGAACGCGGCGCCGGAAATGAGCAGATAGGCGAAGGCGGCGAGCATGGCGGCGGCCGCCGCCCATTTCTTGATCGGGTAGCGCAGCGCGATCGACGGGAACGCGGCCAGCGCCAGGCGCACGATGAAGAATACCGACCCGGCCATGATCGCCATGTGGAAGCCGGAGATCGACAGGATGTGCAGGATGCCCGAGTCCCGGAAGGCGTCGTTCGTCGCCTCCGATATGCCGCCGCGCTCACCCGTGATGAGTGCCGTGGCGATGCCGCCGGTCTCGCCCGGCAGCGCCGCGGCGACGCGGGCGCCAATTCCCTGCCGCACGCACTCGATCGCCGCCCACAGCCGCAGGTCGGCGGGCGCGTGCCGCGCGCCCATATCGTGCGCCGGCGGCGACAGCGCGTAGCCGACGGCGCCGATGGCGTTGAACCATGCCTGGCGCCCGAAGTCGTAATCGCCCGGCAGGGCGGGCGCCGACGGTGGCATCAGCGTGGCGCGCACACGCACCGGCATCTCGTGGCCCGAGAACGGCGTGTGCTTGCCCTGGCTGGCCAGCGCGGCCGGCTCCACCGCCCAGCTGGCGTTGGGGTCGAACAGGCAGAGGTCGGCCGCGCCGCCCACGCTGATCTGCCCCACGCTGTGCTGCAGC
>NZ_WBUE01000041.1 GCF_009026145.1 Hyphomicrobium sp. | reverse complement strand
ATCGCCGGCCGCGGCCGCCGCACAAGCCGCCGCGGCGGCAAGAGCGCCGATCGACCGCTCCAAGTACGAGACTGTCACCACCCGCGAGCAGCTGGAGGAATGGATCACGCGTGCATACGGCGCGGGACACGTCGCCTTCGATACCGAGACGACATCGATCGATCCTATGCAGGCCGAGCTCGTCGGCTTCTCCATGGCGGTGGCGCCGGGCGAAGCCTGCTACGTGCCGCTCGGCCATCGCGCCAGCGCCGGCAGCTTCGACTTCGGCACGCACGACGGCGTCGTGCAGATTCCGGTCGTCGAGGCGTTGGCGCTTTTAAAGCCGCTGCTCGAGGAGCCGTCGATCCTCAAGATCGGCCAGAACATCAAGTTCGACCTCAACGTGCTCGCCCAGCACGGCATCCGCGTGACGCCGATCGACGACACCATGCTCATGTCGTACGCGCTCGATGCCGGCAAGTGGCCGCACGGCATGGACGACCTCGCCATGCGCCACCTCGGGCATGCGTGCATCTCGTTCGAGCAGGTGATCGCGCACGTGCCCGGCAAGAAGAAGTCCGAGCGCACCTTCGCGCAGGCCCCGCTCGACAAGGCGACCGAGTACGCCGCCGAGGACGCCGACGTCACGCTGCGGCTTTGGATGATCCTCAAGCCGCGGCTCGTGGCCGAGCGCCTTACGACCGTCTACGAGACGCTTGAGCGGCCGCTCGTTCCCGTGATCGCCGAGATGGAGCGCGCCGGCATCCGCGTCGACGGGGCGATCCTGTCGCGTCTGTCCTCCACCTTCGCGCAGGGCGTCGCCCGCCTCGAGGAGGAGGTGAACCGCCTTGTCGGCCACAAGTTCAACCTCGGCTCGCCCCGCCAGCTCGGCGAGCTTCTATTCGAGCGCCTGCAGCTGCCCGGTGGCAAGCGCACCAAGAGCGGTCAGTGGGAGACGCGCGCCGGGCTGCTCGACGATCTCGCCGCCAACGAGGAGCTGCCCGACGACGCGCGCAAGCTCATCAACACCATGCTCGAGTGGCGCCAGCTCACCAAGCTGCGCTCGACCTACACCGACGCGCTGCCCGCTTACGTGCATGGCGGAACGGGGCGCATCCACACCTGCTACTCGCTCGGCGCCACGACGACGGGGCGGCTGGCCTCGTCCGAGCCCAACTTGCAGAACATCCCCATCCGCACCAAGGAGGGGCGCGAGATCCGCACCGCCTTCATCGCCGAGCCGGGCAAGAAGCTGATCTCCGCCGACTACAGCCAGATCGAGCTGCGCGTGCTCGCCCACATCGCCGACATCCCGCAGCTGCGCAAGGCGTTCGACGAGGGCCTCGACATCCACGCCATGACCGCCTCCGAGATGTTCGGCGTCCCCGTCGCCGGCATGCCGGCCGAGGTGCGCCGCCGCGCCAAGGCGATCAACTTCGGCATCATCTACGGCATCTCGGCCTTCGGGCTCGCCAACCAGCTCGGCATCTCCAAGGAAGAGGCGGGCGCCTACATCAAGACCTATTTCGAGCGCTTCCCGGGCATCCGCGCCTACATGGACGAGACGAAAAAGCGCGCTCACGAGAGGGGCTTCGTCGAGACCATCTTCGGCCGCCGCATCCACTACCCGGAAATCAACACCAGGAACCCGAGCATGCGCGGCTTCCTGGAGCGCGCCTCGATCAACGCGCCGATCCAGGGCTCGGCCGCCGACATCATCCGCCGCGCCATGGTGCGCATGCCGGGTGCGCTCACCGCCGCCGGCCTCAAGTCGGCGAAGATGCTGCTGCAGGTGCACGACGAGCTGGTGTTCGAGGTCGGCGAGGCGGAGATCCCCAATGCCCTGCGCACGGTGAAGACAGTCATGGAGGGCGCGGCTCTGCCGGTGGTCAAGCTCAAGGTGCCGATCCACGTCGACGCCAAGGCGGCCGACAACTGGGAAGCCGCGCACTAGCGCAATCAGCCGCGCTTATATTGCAGCCAAGAAAACGCGATTGGCTCTTATGTGGGCGCTTGCCTACATAATCGTCACAGGCCGGATGAATGGTCGTCCGGTCATAGAGGAGGAAGCAACATGAAGGTTTGGAGCAAGCCGGCCGTGCGCGAGCAGGAAGTTGGCCTCGAGGTCACCTCGTATATGCCGGCCGAGATCGACATCATCTAACTGTCGATTTCGTCCTCAGGACGGGCAAGCGGCGGTCCTTACGGGCCGCCGTTTGTTTTTGGCGCCAGCGTTTTCAGGAAGGCGATGATGCGCTGGCGGATGGCGGGATCGGATACGCCGCCGTAGGGCGGGCTCATGCCGTTGCCGGGGATGACGGCGCCGGGGTCGGCGATCCACTTGTCGAGCGTCGCCTCGTCCCAGGTGATGCCGGAATCTTTCAGCGAGTCCGTGTAGCCGAAGCCGGGCTCGATTCCCGCCTTGCGCCCCACCACGCCAAAGAGTGATGGGCCCAAGCGGTTATCACCCTTGATGAAGGAATGGCACTCGCGGCAGTGGTCGTTGAAGGTGATCTCGAGGTCGTCGTCGGCCGCGTCGGCACCGGCCACCGGCAGCAGGCCGAGCGCGGCGGCGGCAATCCAAGAAGAACGACGCATCGGCAACTCCATTGGCGGGAGGCCCGCCATGGGGTCGAGACTGCCGGAGAGAGCCTAAGGTCGCCCTAAGAGGACCCCCTACACCGGCGAGACGGCGAGCGCGGGGTGGTGCATGCGCCGGGCCGTACGGCCGGTCGGGATGGCGCCGCGCTCGTACTCGATGGTACGGATGAACTCGCGGATGCGCGGCTGGATCTCGGTGCGCCAGCGCGTGCCGTTGAAGACGCCGTAGTGGCCGACGCCCTCCTGCACGTAGTGCACTTTCTGATCCTCGGGGATGTTGGTGCACAGATCGTGCGCCGCCTGCGTCTGGCCGATGCCGCAAATATCGTCGCGCTCGCCCTCGATGGTGAGCAGCGCCGTGTCCTGGATGGCCGCGCAGTCGACGCGCACGCCCCGGTGCATCATCGTGCCTTTGGGCAGGGCGTGGTCCTTGAATACCGTCTTCACCGTCTGCAGGTAGAACTCGGCGGTCAAATCCATGACGGCGAGGTACTCGTCGTAGAAGTCCTGATGCTGCTTGACCGAGTCGCAGTCGCCCTTGACGAGGTTGTTGAACAGATCGACGTGCGCATTCATGTGCCGCTCGAGATTCATGGTCATGAACCCGGTGAGCTGCATGAAGCCCGGGTAGACCGGACGCATGAATCCGGCATGTGGGAACGGCACCGTCGAGATGACGTTGCTCTCGAACCACTCGATCGAGCGCCCTTCAGCCAGCTTGTTGACGCCGGTCGGATTGCGCCGCGTGTCGATCGGGCCACCCATCAGCGTCATCGACGCCGGCTGGCACGGATCGTCGATCGAGGCCATGTGGGCGACCGCTGCCAGCACTGGCACCGCCGGCTGGCAGACGCCCATGACGTGCGTGTCGGGACCCAATACGCGGACGAACTCGATGACGTGGTCGATGAAATCGTCGAGATCGAAGCGCCCCATGGCGAGCGGGATGTCGCGCGCGTCGATCCAGTCAGTTATGTACACCTCGTGCTCGGGCAGCATCGCCCTGACGGTGCCGCGCAGCAGGGTCGCGTAGTGCCCCGACATCGGCGCCACGATCAGCACCTTGGGGTCGTAGCGCTTGCCGGTCAGCACCGTCTCGTCGCGGCGGAAGTGCAGCAGATTGCAGAACGGCGTCGAGGCCACGATGTGCTCGCGAACACCCACTTGGACGCCGGCGACGTGGGTCGACCGCAGCCCGAACTCCGGCTTGCCGTAGCGGCGTGTGACGTTCTCGAACAGCTCGCACGCCGCGGCGAGGTGACGGCCATATGGCGTGCTGGCTACTGGATTGAGGGGCCAGTCCAGCATGCTGCGCAGCCCGCTGACGCCGAGGCGGAGCGGGGAGAGCACGCTGTGGGCGAATTCATAAGCGTAGTAGTGCATCGCCGTGCCTTCTGCTGCGGTGCAGCAAGTGCGGGTGCAGTGCGGGCCAGAAGTATGGCCATGGCATCGCCAGAAATTACCACACAGCTGTCAGAGCCGGGGCCGATAATATAGGGTTTCACCAGCTATGCTGTTCCCTTTCGGACACTTTCGACTGGCCGTTGCGGCCGAGTTGTCGCAACCATAAAGCGTCAAATTGGCCCATCGCGCGCCGCAATGCACCAAAAGCGCCCTTTTGCGGGAGTTGCTGTGCCTCCATCTAGCTGGGGGGCGCCGAATTTGCCCTCACCGATATCCACGAGCCATTCGAGGCCGACATGACGAGCACAAGGCCGCCTGGCAGGGGCTCACCACCAGTTCCCCGCCGTGATTCGCTCGGCGAGGGCCGCCATGCACCTGGCGCCTATGGCGCCGATCGGCGCCGCCCGGCCCCCGCGTCCTCATCGCCGCTGATGAGCATCCTCCTCTACGGCGGCGTGGCGCTGCTCGCGCTCGGCGTAGGCGCCGCCACCTTCTTCATCATGTCGCCGCCGACCGACTACATCCGCCGCGAGATCATTGCGCGGGTGAAGGCGGAGACTGGACGTGACCTGCGCATCGCGGGGCCGACATCGTTCACCATCTTTCCCTCGCTGGGTCTGAGCCTCAGCGACGTCTCGCTCTCGACCCCGCCTGGCATGGGCGGCGAGCCGTTCGTCAAGATGGCGAGCTTCGACGTCGGCGTGCGGCTGATGCCGCTGCTGCGCCAGGAAATCGTGGTCGACCGGGTCGAGCTCAACGAGCCGGTGTTCTCGCTGCGCGTCGACAGCAACGGCCGCAGGAGCTGGGATTTGGCCTCGCTCCACGTGCCGCTTCGGTTCGCACGCGCCGATGCCGCCTGGCCGCGGCTGTCCGAGCTCATCGTCAGCCCCGCAAAGGCCGCCGAGCACCGCGAGATTGCCGCGGTGTCGCTCGACGACATCCGCATCACCAATGGTGCCGTGCGCTACAACGACGAGCGCAGCGGCGCCTGGGGCCGCTTCGACGGGCTCAATGCGCAGTTCTCGCTGGCGGCGATGGACGAGCCGTTGACAGGCAGCGGCAGCCTGGTGGCGGAGGGCGAGACCTTCGAGTTCAAGAGCACGCTGACCACGCCGGCCGAGCTTGCGCAGCAGCGACCCGCCAAGCTGGCGCTCACGGTGTCGGGCATGCCGCTCACCTTCAGCTACGATGGCACTATCGGTCCCAACGACGGCGCCGGGACCATCACCGCTAGCTCGCCCTCGCTCAGCGCGCTCGCGCATTGGTGGGGCAACGAGGTGTCGCCGGAAGTAGGTGCGGGAGAGGTGGCGTTCACGGCGCGACTGAATGCGACGCAAACCAGCGTGCATCTCTCCGACATCGATCTGAAGGCCGGACGCACGACCGCCAGCGGCACGGTCGGTTTCGAGGAGCGCCAAGGCGCCCGCCCGCACGTGGCTGCCGATCTGAAGATCTCGGGGCTCAACGTCGCCGAGCTGCCGCTCGGAGCCGAGCTGCGCGCCGGCAGGGGCGGCTCCGCCGTGCCCGCGCCGACGCCGCTCAGCCTCGAGCCGCCGGTGCCTGCCCCGCCAGCCTCCGAGCCAGACTCGATCGAAGACCTTCTCAATCGGCCGGCGAGCCCGCAGGTGAAGGGCTACACGCAGCGTGCCGGCTGGAGCAATGAGCCGATCAACATCAAAGCGCTGGGCCTCGCCGATGCCGACGCGCGCCTCGCCCTCAGCGAGGTCACTTACGGGCGCACCCGCATCGATGCCGCGCAAGTCACGGTGGGCGTCAAGGATCTCATCGCCAAGGTGACGCTGTCCGAGCTGCGCCTCTACGACGGCAGCGGCCACGGCCTAATTACCCTCGATGCCTCGGGCAGCGACGCCGCGTTCACCTCGGACGTGGCGCTGTCGGGCATCTCGGCACGGCCGCTTTTGCGTGATGCCGCACAGGTCGATTGGCTCGCTGGCAACGCCGATGTCGCCTGGAAGGTAAGCGGGCACGGCACGACCGAGGCGGACATCGTGCGCTCGCTCAACGGCACATCGAGCGTCGCCCTGCGCGACGGCGCGGTTATCGGCTTCGATCTCGGCGGCGCCATGAGCGAGCTGTCGGAGGGCAGCATTCCGAGCTTCGCCCTCGACGCCGCCAAGAAGACGGACTTCCGCTCGCTGACCGGCACCTTCGCCATCGCCGACGGCATCGCCGCCAACAACGATCTGAAACTCGACAGCCAGCATCTGCACGCCTCCGGCGACGGCACCGTCGACCTGCCGCAGCGCGCGCTCGACTACACGGTGCGCCCGAAGCTCGTCGCCAATCTCGGCGGCGACGGCGGCGAGCAGAATGCGGTCGGCATCGAGGTGCCGGTGCGCATCACCGGCTCGTGGGAGCAGCCCGCGCTCTCTCCCGACATCGAAGGTGCGATTAACAATCCGAACACGGTCGACGCTGTGAAGCAGATCGGCAAACAGCTCAAGGGCAAGAAGGCCGGGGAGATCGTGCAGGATCTGTTTGGCAAGGGCGAGGACGGCGGCCCGTCGAAGGCAGAGAAGCTGCTTGACAGCCTGTTCGGCGAGGAGTGATCGGCGCCGCGCGGACGTCGTATGTTGTGCTCGCGAAGCCGTCGGGTGCCAGCTGAACCTGCCTCGATGAGAACCGCGCGAGCGTGCGGCGAATTTTTTTGCCCGCGGGGCAAATTTTTTCTTGCGTAGGGGGGGTGTGTGCCTCATATGACCCCTCTCCGTTCGTCCACCTGCCCTTAAGGTCGAGGTTTTCCAGAAACCCCAAAGGTAAGGAGCGGACGGGTCACCTCTATCTGCTGGTTGGGGAGGGTCATATGGCCTTTAATGACACCCTCTTCCAATTGGGGATGGACTTGACTCGTTCAAGCACCGCCCAAGAGGAAGATCGTCGTGTAGCTGCGCCTGTAGCGCACGAAGACAGGAAGGACTTCTTCATCGAGCGTGATGGGATGCGTTATGCCGGCACCCACCTCTTGGTGGATTTGTTCGGCGCCCGCCGTCTTGATGATCTCGAGCACATTCAGAGTACGCTCAAGCGATGCGTGGAGGTGGCAGGAGCAACCCTGCTGCACATCCATCTGCACCACTTCACGCCCAATGGCGGCGTGTCGGGCGTCGCGGTGCTGTCGGAGAGTCATATCTCCATCCACAGCTGGCCCGAGGCCGACTATGCGGCTCTTGACGTCTTCATGTGTGGAGAGGCTCAGCCGCACAAGTGCATCGAGATCCTGCGCGAGGCTTTCAGCGCTCGTGACGTGCTGGTGAAGACTCACCATCGCGGCTCGGAACTCGAGGAGCTGAAGTGGCGGGCGGCGCGCTCCAAGCAGGCGCCGGTGCGTTTGAAGGGCGCGAAGCGGTCGAAGCGCGCGGCTTGAGCGCCGCGGAATGGCCCTCCCCGCCCTTCCGGTCACGTTTCCGCCTTGTCCTTGGGCGACGCAGTAGCGACAATGCTGCTGCGTCGCCGGACCGGATTCGGCGTGTGGTCGGCTTCTAGCGCAGGGAACGATCGACTTGATTCGCGCCCTTATCACCCTGGCTCTTTCCGCGCTTCTCATGGTGCGCGCGCTGCCGGCTTCCGCGCAGGATCAGGGCCTCGGCGGCAGCTTTATTACGCCCTTTCCCGATAACGATGTTTACCAGGTTCAAATCGTCGGCGACTGGCTGGCCGAGGGCCTGCTCAGCGGCCTCGTCGAGGCCTTCACCGTCGGTCCGGGCGTCTCGATCTCGCGCAAGCGCTACGACCTCGCCGGCCTGATGCGCAACAGTGCGCCGAACGAGCTTGCCGAGATGGAGCAGACCTTCGGCACCGATCCGAGCCACATCGCCATCGTCATGGTCGGTGCTCAGGACCGCTACAGCCTCAATCGCCGGCGCGCGGCGGAAAACAATGACGCATGGCGCACCGAGTACGCTGCGCGCGTCGACCGCCTCATGAAGCTGCTGAAAAAGAACAATCGCGCGGTCTACTGGGTGGGCATGCCCAATATGCGTCGCTGGCAGGACAACGAGCGCGCGCAGCGGATGAACGACGTCATTCGTGAGCGTGCCTACCTCAACGGCGCGCGCTACATCGATGCCTACGCAAGCTTCATCGACGAGAACGGCGGCTACAGCGATTGGGGACCCGACGTCACTGGCAAGATCCGGCGACTGCGTGACAGCGACGGGGTGCACTTCACGCAGGCCGGCTATCTGAAGCTGGCGCATTTCGTCGAGCGCGAGCTGAAGCGCGACATCGCTCAGGCGCGCACCGAGCGATCGATACCTCTGGCCGGCGATCCGGCGGAGCAATCGCGCGTCAATCCCGACAAGGTGCGCCTCAGGGCCGAGTCGGCGCGCGCCGAGGCGCAGGCGAAGGCTGCCAAGGGCGGTGTCGCGGCGCCCGCGGCCAACGCTTCAGCCGACGGTGCCAAGGACCAGAAGCTGGAGACAGGCAAGGTCGACATCCGGGTGCTGGGCGCCGAGGGCACCGAGCAGATCGTGACGGTCGAGATCGTCCGGCCGGCGATACCGGCCTCCGTCGTTGCCCTGGTCACGCGCAAGCAGAGCAACGACAAGGCGGCGCAGATGGGCGACGTGCTCGTGGATCAGATTCCCGGCGGCCTGACCGTGATGAGCTCGATCGTGCCGCCGCGCGGCGCCGACGGCACCCGCCGGCGACTGTCGCCGACGCAGAGCCCGTATTTCCGCGTGCTGGAGAAGGGCGAGCGCCTGCCCTCCAAGCCCGGCCGTGCGGACGATTTCACCTGGCCGCGTCCGCAGTTCACCGCCGAGGTTCGCAGCGAGCCGCCGCCGGTTGCCGAAACCGGCGCATCATCGCGCCAGCGCTGATCGTCCTGTCACCGCCGCAACGGTACGCTTTTTGAAGCAGGCCGCGTAACTCGTGCGCTGCGCCGCTGACCAGAGCCGGGCGGTCGATTGCACCTGACTGCGGCCACAGGGCGCAAAAGTGGTTCGCTGTTACCTACGGAACAATCGGTCGTAGGCGAGACGGATAGACAGCAACCTTCTCAAGCTCTTGCCAACAAGGAGATGCGCATGCGTAGCAACGTGCCGCAGCTAACTTTGCTCGCCGGCCTGGCGGCGAGCGGCCTGGTTCTGTCGCGCCTACCCACAGCCGCCGCCGACGACGTGAAGGCCATTGCGATCGTCAAGAATGCCGACGGCAAGTTCGTGTTCACCGATACGAACGCCAAGATCAAGGAGGGCCAATCCGTCAAATGGGTGGCCGTCGACTCGGGCGTCACGCATCAGCTGGTTCCCGATTCAGAAGGCGATGCCCTGACGGACACCGGGGCATTCGACAGCACGAGCTCGCCCAACCAGAAATTCGCAACGCCCGGCACTATCCATTATCACTGTGCCATTCATCCCAAGAGCATGCGCGGCACGATCAATGTTGCTGCGACCGATGCACCGGCCGAGGAGGCGAAGTCCGAGCCCAAGGCTCAAGCCGAGCAGCCGGTTGAGGAAGCTCCGGCTCCGAAGAAGCGCAAGGCCAAGCCTTCGTACGGGTACGGCTATTGAGGTTGGTGAGCGCGAGGATGCCTCGCGCTCCCTTTCCGTTGCGGCCACGAGATCCGGCAGAGGGTCAGCGCGGCAGCGCGCTCTTGCCCATGAGGAACTTGTCGATCGATTGCGCCGCCTGCCGCCCTTCGCGGATCGCCCACACGACGAGCGACTGTCCGCGGCGGATGTCGCCGGCGGCGAACACCTTGGCCTGGCCCGGCACCTTGTAGTCGCGCTCGTTGGCGTCGAGGCCCTTGAAACGGCCGCGCGCTACGACGGGCAGGCTCAGCTCCTTGACCACGTCGTCCTCGATAGGGCCTGAAAAGCCCATGGCGAACAGCACGAGGTCCGCATCAAGCTCGGCGTCGGTGCCAGGAATCGGCTGCAGCTTAGAGTCGACGTGCACGTAGTGCAGCTTCTTGACCTTGCCGTTCTCGCCGGAAAAGCCGGTGGTCGAAACCGAGTACTCGACCTTGGCACCCTCTGCCTGGCTGGTCGAGATGCGCAGCTTCAGCGGCCAGTTGGGCCACGACAGCGCCTTGTTCTCCTTCTCCGGCGGCATCGGCATGATTTCGAGCTGTGTCACCGACTTGGCACCCTGGCGGAACGAGGTGCCGATGCAGTCGGAGCCCGTGTCGCCACCGCCGATGACGATGACGTGCTTGTCCTTGGCCAGGATGTCCTTGGCGCCGGTGATGGCGGGAGGCGTTTCGCCGGCGACGCGGCGGTTCTGCTGCGGCAGGAAATCCATGGCGAAGTGCAGCCCGTCGAGGTCGCGCCCCTTCGAGTTGGTGAAGAAGTCGAACGGCTGCTCGGACCCGCCGGTGAGCAGGAGCGCATCGTAGCTGTCCTCGAGCTCCCTGGCCGATACCGTCCTGCCCACGTGTGCGTTGCAGTGGAAGGTCACGCCTTCCGCCTCCATTTGCTTCACGCGGCGGTCGATGATTCCCTTCTCCATTTTGAAGTCGGGGATGCCGTAGCGCAGCAGCCCGCCGGGCTTCGCGTTCTTCTCGTAGACATGCACGTCGTGGCCGGCGCGCGCCAGTTGTTGCGCGGCGGCAAGTCCCGCCGGACCGGAGCCGACGATGGCGATGCGCTTGCCCGTTTTCCTCTCGGGCGGCTGCGGCGCGATCCAGCCTTCCTCGAAGGCGCGATCGGCGATGGAGCATTCGATGGTTTTGATGGCCACCGGCACGTCATCGATGTTGAGCGTGCACGCGGCCTCGCATGGCGCCGGACAGATTCGCCCCGTCACCTCGGGGAAGTTGTTGGTCGAGTGCAGGTTCAGCGCCGCCTGTTTCCAGTCGCTGTGGTAGACGAGGTCGTTCCAGTCGGGGATCTGGTTGTTGACCGGGCAGCCGGTGTGGCAATAGGGGATGCCGCAGTCCATGCAGCGCGCCGCCTGGACCTTCGTCTCCTCCTCGCTCAGTGCTTGCACGAATTCACGCCAGTGCTTCACGCGCTCGGCGACCGGGGCGTACTTGCGCTCCGCCCGCCTGAATTCGAGAAAGCCCGTAATCTTTCCCATACCCGCTCCCTATTCGCGGCATCGAGCCCGTGGCTCCGACGCCGTTGCCTCGGCCATCATTTCATGGAGAGGCGAAATTCTTCAAGCCTTGGCCACCTTGAGGCCGATCTCGATCTTCTCGAGGCCGTCCTTGTCGGCCGCCTGCGCCTTGGCCATCTGGACGAGGGCCTTGCGGTACTCGACCGGCATGACCTTCTTGAACTTCGGCATGTACGTACGCCAGTCGGCGAGGATGGCTTTCGCCTTCGCCGAATTGGTGTAGTGCGCATGCCGGGCGACAAGCGCATAGAGGCGCTCGGCATCGTTCTTGGTCATGTCGCTCATGACCTCGACCAGGCCATGGCTTTCAAGGTCGCCCGCCTGTCCCATCAGGCGCTCCATCAGCTCTTCCTCGGCCTCGACCGGCTCCAACTCGACCATGGCCATGTTGCACTTTTGCTCGAAGTCGCCCGCCTCGTCCAAGACATAGGCGATGCCACCCGACATGCCGGCCGCGAAGTTGCGACCCGTCGGCCCGAGCACGACGACAACGCCGCCGGTCATATATTCGCAGCCATGATCGCCGGTACCTTCGACGACCGCCGAGGCGCCCGAGTTGCGCACCGCGAAGCGCTCGCCGGCGATACCGCGGAAGTAGCACTCGCCGGTGATGGCGCCGTACAGCACCGTGTTGCCGACGATGATGCTGTCCTCCGGCTTGATGCTGGAGATGGCATTGGGGCGCACGATGATCTTGCCACCCGACAATCCCTTGCCGACGTAGTCGTTGCCCTCGCCGACGAGATCGAGCGTCACGCCGTGCGCCGTCCAGGCGCCGAAGCTCTGCCCGGCGGTGCCGGACAGCGTCAGCCAGATGGTGTCCTCGGGCAGCCCGGAATGGCCGTAGCGCATGGCCACCTCGCCCGACAGCATGGAGCCGGCGCTGCGATCGGTGTTCTTGATCGTCAGCTCGTGCTTCACCGGCTTCTTTGTCTCGAGCGCCGGCTGGCACAGCTCGATGAACTTGTTGTCGAGCACCTTGTCGAGGCCGTGGTCCTGCTCCTCGCAGTGATAGACGGCCACCGACTTCGGCATGCGCGGCTTGTAGAAGATCTTCGAGAAGTCGAGACCCTTGGCTTTCCAATGCTCGATGGCACGGTCCTTATCGAGCGCCTCGGTCTGTCCGATCATGTCGTCGAACTTGCGGTAGCCGAGCGCCGCCATGTACTCGCGCACCTCCTCGGCGACGAAGAAGAAGTAGTTGATGACGTGCTCGGGCTTGCCCTGGAACCTGGCGCGCAGCACCGGGTCCTGCGTGGCGACGCCGACCGGGCAGGTGTTGAGATGGCACTTGCGCATCATGATGCAGCCGGCGGCGATGAGCGGCGCCGTCGAGAAGCCGAACTCGTCCGCGCCGAGCAGCGCTCCGACGATCACGTCGCGCCCTGTGCGGACGCCGCCGTCGACCTGCACGGCGATGCGGCCGCGCAGGCGGTTCAGTACCAACGTCTGATGCGTCTCGGCGAGGCCGATCTCCCATGGGCTGCCGGCGTGCTTGATGGAAGTGAGCGGCGAGGCGCCGGTGCCGCCCTCGAAGCCGGAAATCGTCACGTGATCGGCGCGCGCCTTGGCGACGCCCGCCGCCACCGTGCCGACGCCCACCTCGGAGACGAGCTTCACCGACACCTGACCCTTCGGGTTGACGTTCTTCAAATCGAAGATGAGCTGCGCCAGATCCTCGATCGAGTAGATGTCGTGGTGCGGGGGTGGCGAGATGAGGCCGACGCCGGGCGTCGAGTGCCGCACCTTGGCGATCACCGCGTCAACCTTGTGGCCAGGCAGCTGGCCGCCCTCGCCGGGCTTGGCCCCCTGCGCCATCTTGATCTGCGCCATGTCGGAGTTGACGAGGTACTCCGTCGTGACACCGAAGCGGCCCGAGGCGACCTGCTTGATCGCCGAGCGCATGGAGTCGCCGTTGGGCAGCGGCTTGAAGCGGTCGGCCTCCTCGCCACCCTCGCCGGTGTTGGACTTGCCGCCGATGCGGTTCATGGCGATGGCGAGCGTGGTGTGCGCCTCGCGCGAGATGGAGCCGAACGACATGGCGCCGGTCGCGAAGCGCTTGACGATCTCGGCCGCCGGCTCGACCTCCTCGATCGGCACCGGCTTGCGGCCGAGCGCCTCCGCCGAGCGGATGCGGAACATGCCGCGCATGGTCATCAGCTGCTCGGACTGGTCGTTGATCTGCTTGGCGAACGAACGGTACTTGTCGGGGATGTTGCCGCGCACCGCATGCTGCAGGTCGGCGACGACGCTGGCGCGCCACACGTGCGCCTCGCCGCGCACGCGGTAGGCGTACTCACCGCCCACATCGAGCGCGTTCTCGAGCACCGGCACGTTGCCGAACGCGGCGGCGTGGCGGTCGACCGTCTCCTGCGCGATCTCGCGCAGGCCGATGCCCTCGATCTGCGTGTGCGTGCCGGTGAAATACTTCTTCACGAAGCTCGAGCGCAGCCCGACGGCGTCGAAGATCTGCGCCCCGCAGTAGGACTGATAGGTCGAGATGCCCATCTTGGCCATGACCTTGAGGATGGCCTTGCCGATGGCCTTGATGTAGCGCTTCTTGACCTCTTCGGCGGTGATGTCCTCGTCGAGCTCGGGCAGCATCTGCTCGAGCGTCTCGAAGGCGAGATACGGGTTGATCGCCTCGGCGCCGTAGCCGGCGAGCGTGCAGAACTGGTGCACCTCGTTGGCTTCTCCCGTCTCGACGACGAGACCGACCGAGGTTCTGAGGCCCTGCTTGATCAGGTGATGGTGCACCGCCGACGTCGCCAGCAGCGACGGAATGGGAATGCGGTCCGGCCCGACAGCGCGGTCGGACAGGATGACGATGTTGTATTCCTTCGAGCGCACCGCTTCCTCGGCCTCGGCGCACACGCAGTCGAGCGCCGGCGCCATGCCCGCCGCGCCCTTCTCGGCCGCATAGGTGATGTCAAGCGTGATGGAGGAAAACTCGTTGTCCTTCACCTCGCCGATCTGGCGGATGCGCTCCAGGTCCTCGTTGGTGAGGATCGGCTGATAGACCTCGAGGCGCTTTTGCTTCGAGGTGCCTTCGAGGTCGAGGATGTTCGGCCGCGGCCCGATGAACGACACGAGGCTCATGACGAGCTCCTCGCGGATCGAGTCGATCGGCGGGTTCGTCACCTGCGCGAAGTTCTGCTTGAAGTAGGTGTGCAACAGCTTCGATTTCGACGACAGCGCCGAGATCGGCGTGTCGGTGCCCATGGAGCCGACGGCTTCCTGGCCGCTTTGCGCCATTGGCATCATGAGTAGCTTGATGCTTTCCTGCGTGTAGCCGAAGGCCTGCTGCAGATCGAGCAGCCCCACGTTCGACTTCTTGGTCGACGCGCGGTCCTTCGGCAGCGGCAGGTCGGATACGAGGATCTGCGTCCGCTTCAGCCAGGTCTCGTAGGGGTTGCTGGCGGCGATCTCGGACTTGAGCTCCTCGTCGGAGATGATGCGACCCTTCTCCAGGTCGATGAGCAGCATTTTGCCCGGCTGCAAACGCCACTTCTGGACGATCGTCTCCTCAGGTACGGGGAGAACGCCCGCCTCCGAGGACATGACGACAAGGCCGTCCTTGGTCACGAAATAGCGGGCGGGCCGCAGGCCGTTGCGGTCGAGCGTGGCGCCGATCTGGCGGCCGTCGGAGAATGCCATGGCGGCCGGGCCGTCCCACGCCTCCATGAGACAGGCGTGGTACTCGTAGAAGGCGCGCCGCTTGCGGTCCATCAGCGGGTTGCCGGCCCATGCTTCCGGGATGAGCATCATCGCCGCATGGGCCAGCGAGTAGCCGCCCATGGCCAGAAACTCGAGCGCGTTGTCGAAGCAGGCGGTGTCGGACTGGCCCTCGTAGGAGATCGGCCACAGCTTGGAGATGTCCTCGCCATAGAGCGGCGAGGAGACGGATGCTTGGCGCGCCGCCATCCAGTTGACGTTGCCGCGCAACGTATTGATCTCGCCGTTGTGGGCGACCATGCGATAGGGATGCGCCAGCTTCCAGGACGGGAAGGTGTTGGTCGAGAAGCGCTGGTGGACGAGCGCCATGGCCGAGACGAAGCGCGGGTCCGACAGGTCGGTGTAGTAGGCCTTCACCTGGTAGGACAGGAACATGCCCTTGTAGACCAGCGTGCGGGAAGACAGCGACACCGTGTAGTGCCCGATGTCGCGGTTCTTGTAGGCTTGCTGGATGGAGTTGGAGACGATCTTGCGCGTCAGATAGAGGCGGCGCTCGAAATCGTCCTGGTCGAGGATCGTCGACGGACGGCCGATGAACACCTGCCGGTGCACCGGCTCGGTGGCGACGACCATCTCCGACAACGAAGAGTTGTCGACCGGTACGGAACGCCAGCCGAGCAGCTCCAACCCCTCTTCCTTGACGATACGTGTCCACACCCGCTCGCAATGCGCGCGCAGGCGCTCATCACGCGGCATGAAGATGTGGCCGACGGCATAGCGGCCCGGCGGGGGCAGCGTGAAGCCCAGCTTGCGGCACTCTTCCTTCAGGAAGTCGTGCGGGATCTGGATGAGCATGCCGGCACCATCACCCGCCAGCGGATCGGCGCCCACGGCGCCGCGGTGCTCGAGGTTGGCGAGAATCTTGAGTGCGTCGGAGACGATCTGGTGCGACTTGCGGCCCTTGAGGTCGGCGATGAAGCCGACGCCGCACGCGTCGCGCTCGTGCGCCGGGTCGTAAAGCCCCTGCGCCGGCGGTGTCGCGAGGCCCTCGAAGACCTCGGCTTCGCTCATCTCTTCAGTCTTCGTCATACTGCGACCTCGGTGACGGGACGCTGCAGCGTGTAAATATGCTCAGTTCGGACGGATCGGCGAGCCGCGAAAGACCGATTGATCGACCTCAGGCGGCGTTAGTCAAGAACGTCAGAACGAAGCGGAGCGGTATTGCGGGCGATGCTGCCGGGGCGCGGCATGGACCAGCCGGCCACGCATGCAGGTTCACCAAAGCGCCGCATCTTTACAAACACCTCGCTCGTTCCTGCCGCTCATGGCAACAGCCAGGGCGCCCGTTAGGTGGCCCCGGCCGCAATCCATAAAGGACAGGACTACTGACCTTTCGGCCGAGCTTCGCAGATTTCTTCTGCACGCACAAGCATCAACCCGCCACTATCGGCGCCGTGGATGGACAGCAAAAGGCGGCCGCCGCGGATACGGCGACCGCCCATGCTTGGCAGTAAACGAAAGCCGGATGGCTTACGCGGTTGCTTCGATCTGCTTCGGGGCAGCCGAGCCAATCGAAACCGTACGCGGCTTCATGCGCTCGGGCAGATTGCGGACGAGGTCGATGTGCAGGAGGCCATCGCTGAAATCGGCGCCCTTCACCTCGACGTGGTCGGCGAGCTGGAAGCGGCGCTCGAACGAGCGCGCGGCGATGCCGCGGTGCAGGAAGACGCGCTGCTTGTCGTCAGGCTTCTTCTCGCCGGAAACGACCAAGGTCTGCTCTTTGACCTCGATCTTGAACTCGTCCTTGTTGAAGCCGGCGACCGCCATGGTGATGCGGTACTCGTTATCGCCGAGGCGCTCGATGTTGTAGGGCGGGTAGCCGTCGGTGTCGAAACCGCCGACACTGTCGAGCAGCTGGGCCAGGCGATCAAAGCCGACCGTCGAACGATAAAGGGGGGCAAAATCAAACTGTCGCATGACATATCCTCCATGGTTGAGCGACATGCATTGCGCCTGCCGGAACGGCCAGGCGATCTTTACAGCGCGCACCCCCGCAGGGCGTGCGCCAGCTTCTATTTAGGTGGAGTCGACTGACCTTCAAGACTGCCTGGCGGCGACAACCCCAGCGTCGCAAGTGACGTTAAGGCAACGAAAAACCGGGCCGCCTTCAGGTCCGGTTCATGTTGCAGGCGGCACCCTGCCGGGGCTTTGGGAAGAGCCACAACCAGCCGGTTCGAGGAGTTTCACCATGCCAGCGTACGCCCGTCTTGCCGCGGCATTTGCGCTTGCCGTGTCTGTCGCCGCCTTCGCCCTTCCAGCCCTCGCCGCCGACCTCTACGAGCCGCCCTACGACGAGTACGGCGAGGGCCCGCCGCCGCACGATCGCTACGCCGACGTGCCGGACGATTTCGAGCCGCCCTATCCGCCGCCGGCCTACGCCGAACGCGGCTGCGTCCCGCGCGAAGTGGCGCGTGACCGGCTACGGGCGGCGGGCTGGCGCGGGTTTCACGCCGTCGAACCGCATGGCAACGTCGTCCTCGTCAAGGCGCGCCGGCCCTCCGGACGCCTGTTTGATCTGACCATCGACCGCTGCAGCGGCGAGGTCGTCGATGCCCGGCCGATCTACGGCCGCCGGCTGGGGCCATACGCCTGGGGGCCGCGGCGCCACTGGGCACCCTCGTACTGAGCCCTGCGAGCTTAGCCGGCTCCATCGTGGCCGCAACGCTCCGCCGCCTGTATGCTGGCGGCGAAGAGTCGGCGAACGCCTGAGGGGGGCGCGATGGAACTGGTATCGCTAGCCAAGAATCCGGTTCCGAGCGGGGGAACCGTTGGATCCTTTAGGGGATATGACGGCGCCGAGTTGCGCTATGCGCGCTGGGACGCCACGCGCCTGCCGCGCCGCGGAACCGTCTGCCTGTTCGGCGGCCGCGCCGAGTTCATCGAAAAGTACTTCGAGGTCATCGCCGATCTGCGGCGGCGCGGCTTTGCTGTCGCCACCATGGACTGGCGCGGCCAGGGCGGCTCGCAGCGCATGCTGTCGAATCCCCGCAAGGGGCATGTGCGCGGTTTCTGGGAGTACGACCGCGACCTCATTCGCTTCATGAAGGATATCGTGCTGCCCGACTGCCCGCCGCCATTCGTGGGGCTGGGGCATTCGATGGGCGGCGGCATCCTGTTGCGCAACGCGACGATGCCCGGGCTGTGGTTCGAGCGGATCATTCTTTCCGCCCCGATGATCGCCATCAACGAGAACTGTCTCGGCACGACGGCCTCGCGCGCCCTCACCTACGCCGAGATCGCCTCGATGCTCGGCATGTCGACCGCCTACGTCGTCGGCGGCACGGACGGGCTCTACGCCGAGCATAGGTTCGAGGGCAATTCGCTCACCTCCGACCACGAGCGCTGGCAGCGTACCAAGGCGGTGCTCGATCTGGCGCCTTCGCTGGGCATCGGCTCCCCGACGGTCGGATGGTTGCGGGGCGCCCTGCGGTCGTGCCGCATGCTCGGGGCTGCCGACTTTCCGGCGCGCATCAACGTGCCGCTTTTGATGTTCGCGGCCGGCAACGATGCCGTCGTCTCGACCCGGGCGATCGAGGATTTTGCCGTGCGCGCCAAGGTGTCGTCGTGCATCCTCATGCCGGGTTCGCAGCATGAGATCCTGCAGGAGACCGACGCCGTGCGCACGCGCTTCTGGGCGGCGTTCGATGCCTATCTCGGCGTCGAGATGAAGGTCGCCTAAGCCGATCCTCTAGCGGCACAACACGGCCAAGGCCTGCTCGTGCAGGCGCGCATCGCCGGCCGCCACGACGCGGCCACCCGCCGTCGCCGGCTTGCCGTCCCAGGTAGTGATGCGCCCGCCGGCCCGCTCGATGATGGGGATCAAGGCGACGACGTCGTAAGGCTTCAGCCCGGCCTCGACGACGAGATCCACAAAGCCCGCCGCCAGCAGGCAATAGGCATAGCAGTCACCGCCGTAGCGCGTCATGCGCACCAGCGGCTTCAGCCGTGCGAAGGCCTCCGCCTCGCTGCCGGGCTCGAACAGGTCGGGATGCGTCGTCGTGAGGATCGCATCGGCCAGCCGGGCGCATGAGCGTGTCCTGATGCGCCGCTCGCCATCAGCCGTGCGCACATAAGCGGCATCGCTTCCTGACCAGAAGCGCTCGCGCGTGAATGGCTGGTCCATGAGCCCGAGCACCGGCGCGTCGCCGTCCATCAGGCCGATGAGCGTGCCCCACATTGGCCAACCCATGATGAAGGCGCGGGTGCCGTCGATGGGATCGACAACCCAGCGTAGCCGCGCGTCCGGCCGCGTCGTGCCGTGCTCCTCGCCGATGAAGCCGTGTTCGGGCCAGCGCTTGGCCACCGCCGCCGCGATCACCTGCTCGGCCGCCTCATCGGCCGCGGTAACGGGGTCGAAGGAGCCGTCGGGGCCTTTGTTGCTGACGTCCAGCGGGGCACGAAAGTACGGCCGGATGGCCGCGCCGGACGCGTCGGCGAGGACATGGGCGAAATCTATGAAGTCTTGCAGAGCTGGCTGCGCCTGTTTTGTCACAGTATTGTCTCGCCCGAATGAAGTCATCGCCCAATAGAACTAAGCTCATTGCGGACATAAGTGCATAAGTTGCAGTGCGCACGCCTCATAAATGTGGCCGCCAATCAATAAGTGTTGCCGACTGGCGACAGATTACCAGCAATGCGCGGAGATCCGGCTGTCGTTGGTTGATGGCAGCCGCGAAGCGGCTCATATCTCGATAGCGCGGTGGCGCTGGTCGATCCAGACTACCGTTAGCCCACTTGGGCGTTTCCTCCCTAGACTTGGGCCGTTCGTCCTCCGAACGGCCTTTTTTCGTGCGCTACGCGCGGCCGCCCCGAGCCCCTGATTTCGGAAGGGCAGCTCTGCAAAAAATGCATTTGAAATTGCTGCGACGCACCAGTAGCTTTTGCGATGCGACATCGCGAGCCCAGCTCGTTTGTCGTAGCCCTCCTTGGGCGTTTCCTCCCTAGACTTGGGCCGTTCGTGACCCGAACGGCCCTTTTTTCTTGCCTGCCGCGATCAGGCGCGGCGGAGCCGAGCGACGAAACGCATTTCCCCTACTTTCCCCTGGCTAGAAGATCCTGCCTGCGATGGCTACGACGGCGCGAAATTTGTGCGTCGCAGCATGAAGGATTTGCATAGCTTAGCAGCTGCCGCAACGCTCACTCGGCGGCTGCCCGGTGCTCGAGCAGCGCCGGCAGATCGTTGAACAGTGGCGCTGCCAGGCTCTGCAGATCTCTCTGCAACTCGTCGAATCCGGCCGTCGGGCGTAGCGTCAGCTCGTCCAGATAGAGGCCGCGGTTGATCTCGATCTGCACCGCGTGCACGTCGCGCGCCGGCCGCCCGTAGTGCTCGGTGATGTACCCGCCCGCGTATGGACGGTTCATGTGCACCTCATAGCCGAGCCCGGTGAGCACATCTTTGAGGAAGCGGGTGATCTTGCAGTCGGCCGAGGCGCCGAAGCGGTCGCCGAGCACGATATCGGGGCGCGGGCCGCCGGCCGGCGCCATCGACGCCGACGGCATCGAATGACAGTCGATGAGGATGGCATAGCCGAAGCGGTGGCGGGTCGTTTCGATCAGATCGCACAACGCCGCGTGGAACGGAATGTAGAGTTGCCTGACGCGCGCCAGTCCCCAGGCGAGCGGTAGCTTGCGGGGGTAGATTTCCTCCCCATCGGCGACGATGCGGGCGATCGTGCCCAGGCCGCCGACAACGCGGACCGATTGCGTGTTGGCGAAATCGGGAAGCGGCTCCAAGAACAACTCCGGGTCGAGCTCGTAGGGCTCGCGGTTCACGTCCAGAAAGGCACGCGGAAAGCGTGCGGCGATCAGCGGCACACCGGCTGCGGCAACCGGAGCGAACAGGTCGTCGACGAAGCAATCTTCCGACTTCCTGAGGGAGAGTGGCCCCAAGCGCGACAACTCGACAAAGCTGGCCGGATACGTCCGCCCGGAATGGGGAGAGCAAAGGACGAAAGGTGCGGCCTGAACTTCTGGCGCGCTCACGATGTACGGCGGCAACAGCTCCGCAGGAATTGGGGGACCGTCCGGCGCGGGCATGCTTCTTGCGATGTCTCTCTCCGACTGCTCGAACGCTGGCAGCGGCTCCACTGGGCTGGTGTGACGGCGCTCGAAACTGAAACATCGCACCGCCGGGACAATGCGTCTCAATGCACGCCATCGCCCTTGCTCACTGTGCCAACGTCGTCTCAATATGTCCACCGGGGGACGGTAAGGGTGGAGGCCTCGTTGGTGGAGAGAGCGAGGTCGCCACGGCTTGCCGGGGCACGCTTCACCTCCCGTTTACCATAGTCGCACCACAGTCGAGCCAGCGCCCGTCGCCGGCAGACGCGTCGAACGGATAGTTCCAGAGTAGCCATGACCGCAAAGCCTTCAAGCGTAACGATATCTCGTATTCTGCTCGCCGAAGACGACGACTCGATGCGAGGCTTTCTGGTGCGGGCGCTGAAAAAGGCCGGCTATGACGTCATCGCTTTCCCGAACGGCGAGGAGGCCTTCGAGCGGCTGAAGTCGGAGCCGTTCACCCTGCTGCTTACCGACATCGTCATGCCCAAGATGGACGGCATCGAGCTGGCCCGCCGCGCCAGCGAGCTCGACCCCGACCTCAAGATCATGTTCATCACCGGCTTCGCTGCCGTCATCCTCAACAGCGATTCGGCGGCCCCCAAGGATGCGCGGGTGCTGTCCAAGCCGTTCCACCTCAAGGACCTGGTGCGCGAGGTCGACCGCCTGCTGGCGGCCTAAAGGCGCAGGGCCGGCCCATCAGGGCTGTTTCAATCAAGTGTTGACCTTAGCGGGGGCGACCGCATAGAACCGCGCCTCTGGGGCGCGTAGCTCAGCGGTAGAGCACTACGTTGACATCGTAGGGGTCACAGGTTCGATCCCTGTCGCGCCCACCATCATTTGCCATCGGTGTTGAGATGAAAGTCCGGAACTCGTTGAAATCGCTGCGCGCTCGTCACCGCGCCAACCGCCTCGTGCGGCGCAAGGGCAAGGTGTACATCATCAACAAGGTGCAGCGCCGCTTCAAGGCGCGCCAGGGCTAGGCGCAACTTCGCCGCGCTTTGACGCTTCCATGGCCGCATCCTATGTTTGCCGGATGCGCCGCATACCTCGTCTCGCACTTGCCGCCGCCGCCGGGCTCTTGGCCGTGGCTACGCC
Source organism: Hyphomicrobium sp. (assembly GCF_009026145.1). Lineage (GTDB taxonomy): Bacteria > Pseudomonadota > Alphaproteobacteria > Rhizobiales > Hyphomicrobiaceae > Hyphomicrobium_A. The sequence continues at coordinate 802 of NZ_WBUE01000041.1, read as the reverse complement.
TGCTCTGGCCCAGGATGATCCGCGGGGCATTCCGGCCCCGGGTCTCGACGCCGAGGGCTTGAAGCCGCTGCCGGCTCCACACAACAACCTGCCGCCAGTTCCGGCGCCGCCCGGAGCGGTATTTCCGTCGGCGAAACCGAAACAGGAAGGCGCCAAGCCGGTCCCGCAGGATCGCGACGCGCTGCTCGCCGAGCTCTACACACACCTGGCACAAGCGCCCGACGCCTCGCAGGCCGCGCCCATCGCCGAAACCATCGAAAGCCTATGGCTGCAGTCGGGGAGCGATACCATCGGCGTGCTGATGGCCCGCTCGGCCAAAGCCATCAACGAGCAGAACAACGACCTCGCGCTGCAGTTTCTCGACGCCGTGGTCGAGCTGGCACCGGACTATGCCGAAGGCTGGAACCGGCGTGCGTACGTATTTTTCCTGCAGAACAACTACGAGGGCGCCGTCGGCGACCTGCGGCGCGCTTTGGCGCTCGAGCCCAACCACTTCAAGGCGCTCGAAGGGCTGGCGCGCATCCTGCGCGACTCCGGTCAGAAGAAGAGCGCGCTGCAGGCCTATAAGCAGATCCTCAAGATCAACCCGTTCCAAGAAGGCGCCAAGCAGGCCGCCGAGGAATTGTCGGTCGAGGTCGAGGGCCAGGGGATCTAAAGCCTAGCGGCTTGGCTCGATTGAACCGCTCCGGGTTTGTCGGAGGCTCCAGATCTTGAGAGATTGGAGCCATGGAGAATCACCAGACATCCCGCAAGTTCTCGCCGGAGGTGCGTGAACGCGCCGTCCGGATGGTGCTCGAGCATC
>NZ_WBUE01000040.1 GCF_009026145.1 Hyphomicrobium sp. | reverse complement strand
CCACGCTCTCGCACCAACCTCACCGCCTCGAGCTTGAACTCCCGGCTGAAACTCCGTCGTCCCATTCGCCACCTCCAGTTCCATCATGACACCTAAACCATGTGTCCGTGGAACCGGCAGCAGCTCACCACTGGTAATCCGCTCCAGTAGCAGAAAATACACCTGCAGATACAACGGCTCTCTATCAAATTCGGCATGACTTGCCACGCTATCCTCCCATCCTTTGGCCGCGCTTCCCCAGGAAAAGGAAGCCGTTCGCGTGTTCTCGTTCGACGCGCCGCTCGGTGCTAGTAAATGCCCGAAGCCATGCCCCCGCGTGCGGCATCGCTGGCGAGCGCTCAGCACATAGGCACCCTAAAGCTGTCGTTTCGCAGCCAAGCCACCGATTTGGACTATGCGAGGGTCGCTGCCGAAATGAAGTGCTCGCCAACCGGCCGGCCATGAAAGCCACTCGATCTGAACGCTATTGTCGACGACCCCCTGCGGGCGCACGATCCGTCTTCTTCGCCCCAGCATCTATTTTGCCCTGCAATGATGGCACCAAGCCCCGACTATCGGGGGCGCTCCCGCTTCGACCTCCTCTGAGCCTAGACAAATTGTTTGTGTCGTCTGCGCCGTCGCGACTTGACTTTGGTCAGGTCCGCGCATGGCCCGGCTCGCGTATCGGTATGTCTACGCTATCGCTGAGGCTGTCGAGCCACATGTTTTTCAACGACCGGCGCTGGCTTGTGCTTTCCTTGGTCGATCAACGTATGGGTCGCAAGCATCCGCGAAACAAGGCTAGTCGGCCCGCTCAAATTTTTGCAGGCAGTAGGTCCGGCTTACCCTGCAAAATCTGCAATCTTTCTGCGGTCGGTGCCATGCTACGCACCGACGTGGCACGATGGCTGCCGACACATTTTCAGCTGCAGGATCGCTTTACCGGAATTATACGGGACGTGGTGATCGTCTGGCGAGGCGCTGACTGCGTCGGAATTCGGTTCCTTGACGCCCCAAGCCACGCGCGGTCGTCCCACCGACTCGCGTTCGGCCGGCGGGGCAACACTTAGCTTAACTGAGGCGGCCGACGGCTATCTCGCTCCCCTGGCATTCGCATTCACGAGTGCGGCCGAAAGCGGAAAGCGCATCTCCTGCCGCGAGCTAGTCAGGCGCATTGCGAACATATCGCGACCCACTCTCCGACCCAGCTACGGTCGTCGACGAAAAAACTATGGCATGCCCCGACCGTCGTTTGCTCCGTGGACCCTCACCAACAGCTCTTCCACCTCGCGGGCCAAGACCGGCTTGCTGAAATAGTAGCCTTGAAGCTGATCGCAGCCCTTGTCCTTGAGCATCGCCAGCTGCTCGGAAGTCTCCACTCCCTCGATCACGCTGCGCATATTTAGGCTGCGAGCGAGACTGGAGACGGACTGAATGATGGCCGCGCAGTCGACGCGCCGCGGCAACTCCCGCGCGAAACTGCGGTCTATCTTGATCGTGTCGAAGGGAAAGCTACGTAAGTAGCTCAGCGAGGCGAATGCCGTGCCAAAATCATCAAGTGCAATGCGCACGCCCCTCTCGCGCAACTTGTGCAATGTCGCAAGTGTCTGTGCATCATCGCGCAATAAGACGGATTCGGTAATCTCCAGCTCAAGCCGCTGCGGGGCCAGGCTCGAGAGCCGCAGAGCGGTGGATACGCCATCATAGAAATTTGACCCGATGAACTGCATTGCCGACACGTTGACGGTCACGCCGATTGAATCGGGCCAACTTGCAGCATCCCGACACGCCTGCCGCAACGCCCAATCGCCGATGGCCAGAATGAGACCCGTCTCCTCGGCGAGCGGAATGAAATCGCCGGGCGCAATCGCCCCCAATTGCGGGTGCTTCCAGCGCAAGAGTGCCTCGCACGAAGTCACGTTGCCCGTGTCAGCGTCAATGATCGGCTGATAGTGGAGTTCAAGCTGCTCTTGCGCTAGTGCAGCCTTCAGATCGCTTTCAAGTCTTCGTCGCGTGCGCTGCTCGTAACCGCGATCAGTCTCGAAGAACGCATATCTGCCGCGGGCGCGAGACTTTGCCTCGTACAGCGCGACATCGGCCATGTTCAGCAAGTCCTCCGCATTTGCCCCGCGATCGAGTGCCATGGCGATACCAAGGCTTGCGCCGACGTCAATTTTGTGCCCCATGACCTGATGCGGCTTGTTGAGAATGCGCAATATCCGCTCTGCGAAGTGGATCGCCTGCCGCCGCTGCGTGACATGTGTCTGGATAATAGCGAACTCATCACCGCCGAGGCGTCCGACAAAATCCGGCTCTCGCACCACGCGTCGCAATCGCGCGCCGATGCTTCTTAGCAGCGCATCACCGAACAGATGGCCGAGATCATCATTGACGGCCTTGAACCGGTCGAGATCAAACCAGTGTATCGCCAGTCCGTCATCCTGCGCGAGGGAGCCAAGTGCCGCCTCAAGTCGCTCGTGAAAATGAAACCGATTGGGTAGCTCCGTCAGCGTGTCGTGGTGCGCTAGCCACGAGATCTTCTGCTCGGCAAGGCAGCGCTCCGTAATGTCCTCTTGCAGGTCCACCCAGCTACCATCGGACAGTGGCTGATTTGTCACCAGGATGGTGCGTCCACCCTGCAAATGCTGCGTGTGGGTAAAGCTCTTGCCTCGCTGCAGCGCGGCCACATGCTGCGCGATCCACTTCCGCTGCTTTTCGATATCTTTTGGCGATCCCCCCGCGCTCTCATGTTTTGCATGATAGCGAACAATCTCCGCCAGCGGCGTTCCTGGCCGGGTCAGGCGCTCGGGGAGATTGTAAATCTTGCGATAGAGATCATTACAAAGTATCAGCCGCTGCTGCGCATCGAACATCGACAGCCCGCGCACCATATTGTTGAGCGCGACCTCAAGCCAACGGTTCAATCTCTCGAGCTGCTGCTTTGGTGTCCCGGTCGACCGTAGCGCCGCTGAAAATTCTGCCGTCCTGCTCTGCTTCTGCCGCATCCTCATTGACCCCGCACAAAAAGGCTTAGAAGAACGACCGCCGCTCCTCCGCCACCCTGACGGAGGTCAGCGAGAATAGCTTCGCGCTGCAATGCAGCTCCCGAGTTTGGTTTCAGGATTTGACCAAAATCAAGCAGCGCACCCATTTGCTGGACGATAGTGTCTTTATTATTGAAAACTGTCCCGGCCGGAAAAGCATTGCAGCGTGGCTTGGGGGAGCAGTCGGTTCCTGCGTCTTAGATTGAGGGTGATCTGCCCCCACGAAATGCCCTCGTTTGAGGTTAGAGTTTTCCGTTTGATTCCCTGGGCTGGGAGGAGGACGCAAGTCGATGAAAGCATCGCGGTTCACGGACGCGCAGAAGGCGTTCATCATCCGGCAGGGTGAGGACGGCACGCCGGTCGCGGATATTTGCCGGAAGCGGGAATCAGCCAGGCGACGTACTTCAACTGGAAGAAGAAGTACTCTGGCATGATGCCGAGCGAGATGAAGCGGCTGCGCGAGCTCGAGGAAGAGAACAGCCGTCTGAAGCGGATCGTGGCCGACCTGTCGCTCGACAAGGAGATGCTTCAAGACATCGTTCGGCGAAAGCTCTAAGGCCTGTCCGCAAGCGCAAGCTGGTGGACGAGATGCGCACCGCGTGGAACGCGTGGAAGGTGTCGGTGCGCCGGGCCTGCGGTGTTCTTCGCCTTGATCCGAAGACCTACCGCTACCGTTCTCGTCGCCCCGGTCAGGCCCTGCTTGAAAGCCGGATCAAAGAGATTTGCCAGACCCGCGTGCGCTACGGCTATCGGCGGGTGCACGTGATGCTGCGGCGTGAGGGCTGGGTGATCAATGAGAAGAGGACGCGGCGCGTCTACAACGAGATGGGCATGCAATTGCGGAGCAAAACGCCCAGGCGGCGCGTGAAGGCGGCTTTGCGTGCTGATCGCACGCCGCCTTCAGGCTCCAACGAAGTGTGGGCGATGGACTTCGTGCACGATCTGCGTGCGGGGGTCCCTGGTGTCATATGGCATCATCGCTCCCTCCTGCGCCGCCTACTTACGCCGCACCAGCTCCGCGCAACCGGCGGTGGCCTCGGGGCCGGACTCTACGTAGCAGGCACCGATTCGGTCCGTGCCGAGAATGCGTCCGTGGTTGTAACCTTTGCTGTCAGTGGCGACCCACGTGAATGACGTGTTGTCCGGATAGATAACGCCGAAGAAGTGCTTGGTGCCTTCCGGATACGAAAAGTGGCCGCGAAAGCGCCGGTCCCGCTGCTCGGTGATCTCGATCGTCTTCTGCCCCCACACCCGATAGCCCTTCTTATCAGACACCGTTCTGTTCTCGCCGATCCACGTGCCGACGAGATTGGGAATGCGGTCGCGGTCGTCGGCCAACGCTGCCGAGCCCCAGGGAGAGCGCCGCTAGGCACCATGCCACGCCCTGACCGTTCCGAACGAGGGCATCCGCCGAACGCTGAAGCCAACCCTTCATGGCGCAAGCAAGTAGTTCTTCAAGAGGTAGTTGAGACTTCGGCTCCATGACTCATCTGTATTCCCGCGAATGTCCACGCTGCGCACGAACGTCATTTTCTCGGAGGCCACGTCGGCCATGTAGACGTTCATGTTGAGGATCAGGTTCGACACCTTCTGAATGTTGATCCAAGCGATCAGCGCGGCACCGAGTTCCTTACCCAGTTTGATTTCGCAGCCCCCGCATTCGCCGATCGGCTGCCCGGCCGCTATCCTCGCCTCGATTGTGGACGAAACCGCAACAAGCCGATAGCGTCCCGAATCCTCCAGCTGCATCGTGAAAATCTGCTCGATCTTTTTGAGACGTGCACGCTCGGCATCCGTCGTCGGCTCCAGCCCTTCGTTGTCGTTGATGAACCGAACGCCGAGGAATGCCACGGATTGCGGATCGCTCGTCGACGAAGGCCCCGCGGCGGCTACATTTGTGGCGGCCCAGCCAGCCGCCAGCACTACAAACATTACCGACGCGACAGCTGCAACGCCGCACACCCTCAGGCCACGCCAGCTGTAAGCGGATGGGTTGCCCTCAAGGCTTCGCATTATCGGTTCCTAGTCCCGCAAGGGCACGTTCCGATACACGAGCATTGCGTTCCATTGAACGAGTGCACAAGTCACTCGCCATTCTCTTGACGCAAGTTAAGCGAGCGGCGAATTGGCTCGCAAACAGAATTCCAACGCTCCCCTCTCTGCCAATATTTCCGCCGCTCAACGGCGCGCTCCGCGCGAGTGGTGCCGTACACACAGCCTGACCTATTCCGCATCGCTCTCGGTCGTCTCCCGCAACGGCACCGCACGCCGCCTCTTCGCATCCCAACTGCCGCGTGCAACGCCCTCCTGGCCAAAAAATCACACTCAACGACATCGCCACGATGCTCTCGAAGCAGGATGTGCGGATCAAGCATCTCGCCACGAGCGTCACCGGACTTGCCACCAAGGTGGAGAAGGGTTTCGCCGCCGTCGCCGAAGACATCGCCGCCATCCGCAGCGAGATGGCAACGAAGGAGCAGCTGTTTGGACTGCAAACGCAGGTGAGCGCCATCGAAGCGCAGCTGCGCGAGACGCGGATCGAAACCCGCCTCGGCAATCTCGAATAGAAAGTCTTCGGCACACCACGCCGCTAGCTCCACACGCCGGCTCTTAGTTCAGTGGCCGCTGCTTGAGGGACAGTGCCATATTACGCAGCGTTTCGCCGTCCGAGACGCCTTGCTTGGCGAGCGAGATGATAATGCCGGCAAGTCGCAGCCGCGCGGCTTCGATATCGTCCGACCCGATGTTCGTCCGCAGCTCCTCCCATGCCTGATCGAACGCCGTCGTCACGACCAGCAGTTCATCAGGACCCAGGGCGAGATTCTGTTCGATATAACGGCGGGCTTTCATGCTGGTCCTAGGGTCGTTTGCTCATGCTGCCCGCCACTGCTGCGGGGGTAGCGAGCTTGGCGCTGGCGCCGTCGCGCGGGCGCCGTGCCTGTGATCGAAGTAGGATCATTTTTCGAAAAGTGTTGTGCCTGAAAATTCAGCACCTCAGCGGCTCGTGCTGATTTCCTCTATCAACTACCCGCCCCAGAGCGTACGGGCAATTGCGCCACCTTGCCCCCGTCGCTACGGGCAGTGGCCCGCCCCGGGCCCGTGGTGTTGTGGACGCTGCTCCTTCCCCCGGATCAGCGTCCATTTTTTTGTCGCGCCGGAACGGTCCGTCCTGGGACTTCCGCTTATGCATCGTCGGCAACGCGAAGTGCCTGCCTTTGAAGCGTAAGCTGCTCCGCGTCACATTTTGAGGCCCTCGAGCTTCGCCCCCTTCTTCAGCGCATTGACGAGCCACTTCGGCCTGCGGCCGAGACCGCCCCACGTCTGAACAGGGTCTTTGGGGTTGCGGTACCTCACCTTGCGAGGACGCCGCACGCGTCGCTTGCCGAACAGCTCCTCGACCGTGAAGCCAGCCTTCGCCGCCGCGGCGCGCAACTGTTCCTTTGTCGCCACCCCCTCGGCGGCTCGCTTATTAGCAATGGCAGTCTTAAGCCGCGCCTGAAACTTCAGCAGCTCGGCATACGATATGCCCTCGAGAGTGCCCTTGGCCACGGTCGCCACCTTGTGTTGTCTTTGCCTTGGTAGCGCTTGCGCCTCACCTACACAAAACCTGGACCGAAAACTGATTACCCCGCACTGCACAATAGACGGCCAGCCAAAAAGAATGGGCGGGCCGCCGAAGCAACCCGCCCAGTGCAGGAGGCAAATCTATTTCGAGATGTAGAGCGACGACAGCTTCAGGGCAATGTCGCGGAACGCCTGCTTGAGCTCCTCGCCGTCGCCGGCATTGTAGTACTTCGTCGGATCGGTTGCGCACTGGCGCAACGTTTGCGCGGCCGTTGAGCTGTCGGAACCGATGTCGAACCCGACGGTGTACACGGTTATACCCTTGGCCTTCATCCCCGCGCACAGGGCGCGCGCTTGGTCGGTCGAGCAGCCGTTGGCTGCGCCTGAGCACGACCCGCCCCAACTTTGCCGCACGACAATGCCGTTGGAATCGTACTGCGTGTTGTACTCGCCGTCGGTCATCAGAATGGCGATCTTGCGCAGGTCGGCGGTGCCGTAGGCGGCCGGACGGCTGTGCGCGGAGGGCCACAGGTTCCACCAGTTGGGCGAGAGCGTATACCAAGCCCACGCCGTGCCCAGGTGGCCGGCGGTTCCACCCGCCGCCGATAAGCCGTCGACCTTATTGAGCAGCGTCTGCTTGTCATCAGTCAAGGCCACGATCTCGGCCCCCGCCGGAATGGTGCAGACGCCCTTCTTGGATTTGCCCTTGCCAGTCGTCTGCTCGGTGTAGTGGGCCATCACGTACTGGCCCGACGCGGGCGCTGCGTCGGTGTACTTCTGGGCGCCGGTGCGCTCCACGACGCAGTCGGAAAGATAATACGTGGTTTTGCCCACCGTCTTCGTCTTGTCCGGTGATCCGCGCGCCTTCGGCAGGGCCGACGTCGAAGGCAATCTGATGTCCTCCGAGAACGGTACCAGCGCTACCTTTGAGGTGAATTTGCTCTGGTCGTCCCAGATGACGATATTGATCAGATCCTTGGCGGCATCCTTGAGATCTTGCAGCTTTTGACCGGCCATCGATCCCGTCACGTCGAGCATCATCGATACTTCGATGTTCTCGCCGCCGTTGCCACCGACGGCGATTTGCGACTGTGCAAACGTCGTTTGCGACGTGCTAATGAGCGGCAGCTTCTCGATGCGTGCGAACTGCAAGAAGGGAGTCTTGATGTAGGCCGAGCCAGAGGCGGTCACCCCCATGCCGTCGTCTTTCACCGCAAAGCTCACGGTGTCGTTGATAACCGGCAGGCGCGAGGTGACGTTCTCTTGGTAATACTTGGTGGCGGCGGCGATGGCGGCGCCATGATCTTTGCCGTTGAGCTGCAAGGCGCGCCCGCCGGCGAGAACGGCGGCATCAACCGCGGCTATGGTTTGGTCGCGGGCATGCAGCCACCGGCCGACGTCCACAGCAGCACCAATTGCGAGCATGAGGACGATGGCGATCAACGCAAAGGTGATAGCGACACTGCCTTTTTCATCGGTGCGAAACGACCGGACGAGGTCGCGCCATGCGCTTCTACGGTCTCCACACATAGGGCCGCCTCCAAGATTTCTTGTCGTTTTCCCGACTTTCGGCCCCTACAAATTTAAAACAGTCTAAAATTCTAGCGTCCCGAGTCCGGTGGTGAAAAATGCGTTGCGTACGGGAACCTCAGCGACGCCCGGCGGCGCTAAGCGCTAAGGGAAAGGCGTGAAAATCCTCACGCCGCTGAGCGCCGATAGACCCGAGTAACTCGTCATTAATCAAGCACCTTAGTTTTAGCGAGCTGGCCGCGTTAGCCTAAGCGAACCTTGAGGCGACGGGAGTACCAACGGTCGTCAACCCGTCGGGACCCGCTATGTCCAGCTTCCTCAGCAACATTCACTCGGTCGTCAGTATGCGCCGTGTTCGCATCGGATTGGCGCTCCTGCTGATTGGCGTGAGTGTGTGGGCCTTCGCCCCCTACATCGCCTACCGCGTCTCGACCTCAGCCTTCATCAATGCGGAGATGATGCGTGTTACCGCGCCCATCTCCGGGTATCTCGCGCAGGATATTCCTCACAAGGGCAAGTTCATCGACCACCCTTCGAGACTAACTCTCATTGAATCCTACACCGCGGATCGTCGGCGCCTGTTGGAGCTGGAAGGCCGCCAGGTGCTGGCGAAGGAGCGGGCGCAAGTGGCCAAGCAGCAACTCGCTGACGTCACGACCCTCGACGGCGAACTCGAAAAGCGCATGCAGGCCTATCGCGACGGAATGGTCAAACGGCTCGGACATGAGATCAACGAAGCGGAGGCAGAGAAGAAGGGCTGCCTGGCAGAAGTGGGCCATCGCCGCGATATCGGCACGCGCATGCAGGGACTGGCGGAGTCAGGGACCACGTCGCAGATTCGCTCTGCCGAAGCGCTCGCCAAGCAGGAAGAGACGGCGACCAGGTGCGAAATGGCGGGGGCACGGGTGGAGCGTCTCAAGACCGAGCTGACGGCGCTGCAGGCGGGTGTCCTATTGAGGGACGCGGCCAATGACGTGCCGTACTCGCAGCAGCAGCGAGAGCGCTTATTTCTCCGTAGGCAAGAGCTGGAAACCGAGGCCGGCCAGCAGAGCGCGCTCGCTTCGGAGCTCGCGGCGGAAATCGCCGAGGAACGCCGCCGCGTGGAAAGCCTTGGGCGTTTCAATGTGACGCTGCCTCCCGACCATGTCGTCTGGTCGGTGCCCGCCAGCCCCGGCTCCATCGTCAGCGAAGGGCAGACGGTGCTCGATCTTGCCGACTGCGACCATCGCTTTGTTGCAGTCGAGCTTCCTGAGCGTGAATTCGAAAACATCAAGCCCAGCGACCCTGCGTCCGTGCGCCTGATCGGTAGCAATGAGTGGCGGCGGGGCTATGTCCGCCAAGTACGCGGCTCGGCGGCTCGCGCTGACGACCGGCTGCTAGCCGCCCAAGTCCCGGCGGCCGCGCGCGGCAATATTACGGTGGAGGTCAGCTTACCGGATGATGGCGCGCATGCGGCCAACAGCAGCTACTGCGATATCGGCCGCTTGGCCGACGTGCGCTTTCAGCGTAGGCCACCTGCCTTTGTCGAGAGCGCGAGCCGGTTCTTTCGCTCGCTCGTCGATATGTTCCGGCCGACGGAAAAGCTAGCGAGGCAGTAACGTGGAGTTTGACACGCCGGTGCTGCAAGTTCTGGCGCCGCTCATGTTCGTCGCGGGCGCCATATACGTGCTCGGACCGACCTTGCCCATCGCACGCACGTGGGTCCGCGTCCTCGTTTTTATGACCGTGTGGTCGCTTGTCCTGCGCTATCTCGACTGGCGCATCTTCACCACCGTTCTGCCTGCGGACGGTGCATGGTACGAGCTCGGATGGGTGTATTTCTGCTTCGCGGTCGAAATGTTCGCGTACGGTGATGCTCTGATCCTCTACCTTGCCTTTCTGCGCACGAGCGACCGCCGGGCCGAGGCCGATGCCCATGAGGCGCGCCTACGGGCTCTCCTGCCGGACAGCCTGCCTTCGGTCGACGTCTACATCGCCACGTACAATGAACCTTTCGACGTTCTCGAAAAGACCATCACCGGCGCTCTCTGCCTCGACTATCCAAACTTCAATGTATGGGTGCTCGATGATGGGCGCCGGCCGTGGCTCAAGGACTTCTGTGAAGCAAAAGGTGCCGGCTACATCACGCGCCCCGACAACGCCCATGCCAAGGCGGGCAACATCAACCACGCACTGACCAAAACCAACGCTGAGTTCGTAGCGCTGTTCGACGCGGATTTCATCGTGCAGCGCAATTTTCTCATGCGCACTATGGGATTCTTTTTCGACCCCAAAATCGGCATCGTGCAGCTCCCGCACACTTTCTACAACCCCGACCCGATGCAGACCAACCTGGCCGTGCACAAGACGTTGCCCGACGACCAGCGGTTCTTCTTTGAAGCGATCATGCCGAGCCGTGACGCATGGGATGCCGCGTTCTGCTGCGGGTCGAACTCGGTGACGCGGCGTGAGGCACTACGCTCGATCGGCGATGCGCTGCCGACCGAATCCATCACCGAGGATCAGCTGCTGAGCCTGATGCTGCTACGCAAGGGGTACGTCACGCGCTATCTGTGTGAGCGGCTCGCCTACGGCTTGGCGCCCGAAGGCCTACAGGCATTTTTCATCCAGCGGCGGCGGTGGGCACGCGGTGCCTTGCAGATCCTCTACTTGGCGACGGGACCGCTGGGCAAAGATCTGACGCTGATGCAACGGCTCCTCTTCATGCCCACGCATTGGCTATCGCAGAATCTGACGTTCGTTCTGGCGCCGCTCGTTCCCTTGATCTTCCTGTGGACCGGTGTGCTGCCGATGGTCAACGTGACGCTGGAGGGCGTCATCAGCTACATCATCCCAGTGATCCTGGCGGTGGTCGGCGGCATCTGCCTGTATGCACCAAAGCAGTACTTCCCCCTCGCCATGCAGGTGCTGGGCACGTTTCAGAGCTTCAAACTGCTGCCCAGCATATTCCTGACCCTCATCAAGCCGTTCGGTCACGCCTTCAAGGTCACACCGAAAGGCAGCGGGGCGCGCACAGAACAATACGACAAGGAAGTCTTTTGGACGGCGGCCGTGCTAATGGCGCTTACCGTGCTGGGTATCGTCATCAACGTCATTCCTGAATGGCGGATTATCGTCCAGGGCGCCCTGATCCCCGTCGTCGCCGGCTGGTCGATTTACAACGTCATCGTCCTATTTCTCGTTTGCATGATGGCTCTGCAGGGTACTACCCACCGCAGTGAAGAGCGCTTTGCCTACGATGAGCCAGTGTGGATCATTGGTCCGGGAAGCGCACGCACTCTCGGGCGGCTTAGGGACCTTTCGCTGTCGGGGGCAGGCATCCTCGTCAACCAGGGCCGCGCGTTCAGAACGCACAGCGGAGAGCCGCTCAAGGTATTCGTCTCTGAGGTGGGCTTCATCCCCGGCCGCATCGTTCGTCACAACGGCCCGTTGATTGGCATCGCCTTCGACCTCGGCTCCAGCGTAGAGCGCGATCTCTTGATCCGCAAACTCTTCACGTCGGGGAAGGTCACGGAACCGGTTACGGCCTCGGCTTGGACTGCGACGGCGGCAGTCCTGAAAAGTATCTGGGCAGCGCCCACCGCCGTGCAAGGCACCGTTGTCGATGGAGAAGCCACTGGTGCGCAGCCCGGCGCGGCAGCCAAGCTACCTGCCGCAAGCCTTGTCGTTCTGCCCCACGCCGAGCAGCCCGATTGGGCAGATCTGGTAGCGCAACGTCGGGCAGTTGCTTAGCCCCCCGACGGCCGGCCGACGACCGATGATCCGTCCATGTTTTTACCCGACAGCGGATTGCGCACTCAGTTCATGGCGCACGCCGCACGCTGCGCCGTGCAACAATTGGAGGTATGAACATTTGCACGCGTCCGTTTAGCCGCGCTCTTACCCGGACCGGCTAGTCTCTTAGTCGTTACCGGGACTGAAGGGGCCGACAACCGTGGCGCAAGCGAAAGCCCGTTCCTTTGGTGGCGCGAACACCTCTGCTCGCAATGCCAGCGTCGCGGCCGCCGAACAGGCAGCTGACGACCATCATCGGGTCATGGAGCTGGCACAGGCGCTCACTGCCCTGAAAGCAAGCACCGCCGAGTTGCTGCAACGCAAGAAGCAGCTTCAACAACTCAATCGCTGGTTCGATATCGCGCTCAACAACATGGGACGCGGCCTGTCGATGTTCGACAGCCAGCAACGTCTCATCGTCTGTAATCGGCTCTACCGCGATATCTACGACCTGCCGAGACGTTTGACCCGGCCCGGAACGCCGCTAGCCAACATCGTGCGCTTCCACGTCAAGCGCGACCAGAAGCACGACGATCCCAACGAAACAGACCGGCAGCTCGCATGGATACGAGCGCACGTCGCAAAGCTGGCCCGCGGCGAGACGTTCTCCTACACGCAGCAGCTCAAGAACGGCAAAACCGTGCAGGTGACCAACCAGCCGCTCCCCGGTGGCGGCTGGGTGGATATCCAAGAAGACATCACCGAACGGCGCAAAGCCGAAGAGAAGATCGCCTGGCTCGCGCACCATGATCCGCTCACCAGCGCCGCGAACCGCATTTCCTTCAGTCGTGAATTGGAGAACGCTTTGCGGCATCTGCGACCCGGTACCGGATTTGCCGTGCACTGGATTGATCTCGACAAGTTCAAGGAGATCAACGACAGGCTGGGACACCCGGTCGGCGACGCTTTGCTCAAGAGCGTCGTTCACTCACTGTGTCGCACCGTGCGTGGCCACGACCTCGTCGCCCGCTTGGGGGGCGATGAATTCGCTGTCGTTCAGGCCGGCGTGACCACCGCCGCCGAAGCCGAAAAGCTCGCGAAGCGACTTCTAACCGCCATACGGGCTCCCAGGCACCTGCTAGGCCACCACATTACCATCGGCGCAAGCATTGGCGTGGTCCTCGCACCCCAGCACGGCACCAGGGCCGAAGAGCTGATGAAGAATGTCGACCTTGCGCTCTACGAGGCAAAGGCAGCCGGCCGCGGTACCTTCGCGCTCTTCGGCAGCTACCCTGCCAAGAACGGTGAGGCGTTACTGGCGACGTGAACCGTCAGCACCCATTGCGCTTACCTGACTGGGGTTTCCCCGAGGTGTGAGGGGCCGACCTCGCCAACTTCTACATATGCGCCCTCACCGGCGACGGCAGCGATAGCGCCACACCCCGACTGGACATTTGCGCAGTATCGCCCGCCGCGTACAGCAGAAAGTCTTCGGCTCCCCGTGCCGACAAAGTGCCGTCACACTTCCCACCCCTCGCTACGGGCCACGATGCGCACAGCTACTTGTCGCAGCTCGATCAGGTCTGTTACGTGGCGCCCCATCAGCATGATGATGCCGGCGAGCTTGAACCGGACCCGTTCAGCGTCCGGCTCAGCTTGAACACGAGAGAGATTTCCTCCCACGCGTCATCGAACGCTTGCGTAAGGCCGGCGACGGCAGGTGGCGAGTAGCCCGCGTTAGCGATCATGCGACGAACGTGCATAGGGTGCCTCCAGACACCCGGACCAAATGCCGTTCCTAACAAGTCGTAATGTCCGCAGCCAAACTTTTCAGCGAATGCAGCTAATCCAGCATTAACGGCGTCAACTTCGAAAGCGGGGCGCGCACTCAATACGCTTCCGCCAGCATCATCGTCAGCATGCGCGTCGTGCTGTGCGGATTAGATCTTCCGAGCCGCACTTCAGCTTCTCGTCCTGGTCTCTCTGGGTGCCTATCTCTTAAATGCACTCGACACCAAGGGTGGCAGCGGAAGAGCTCCAGATCATCGTCCTATTGCGCCCCTTGTACTTGGCTTCATACAGCATCTGGTCGGCACGCTGGATCAGCGCGCTTGGCGGCTCCCCTTCGCGAATCTCCGCGACCCCAAACGAGGCCGTCAAGCGACCGAACTCACCGACCAGGGATTCATCGGAGCCGCCATGGAGCTCGAATATGCTCCGGATCCGCTCTGCAATGGCGAACGCATCGCCCATAGGCGTCTGCGGCAAGACGACGGCAAACTCTTCGCCGCCAAAGCGAGCGACCAAGTCGCCCTTTCGCACGCTCTGCGACAGCAAATCGGCGAATCCCTTGAGGACCCTGTCGCCGGCGGCATGACCATAGGTGTCATTCACTTTCTTGAAGTGGTCGATGTCCGTCATGATGAGACACAAGGGCGTGCCATCCGCGTGCGAATTATTCACCGCGGCAGCAATGAACTGCTCAAAGCGCCGGCGATTGGCCACGGAGGTCAGGGGGTCGAGCGAAGCGAGCTTTTCGGCCTGGATCAATCGTTGCCGCAGCGTCGAGGTTTGATCCTGCGCCTCCTTCAAGCGCGCTTCGAGGTCGCGCGTCTGGCGCTCGTTCATCTCGTTCTTTGAGATCAGTGATTGGACCACCTCGCGAAGCTCGGAGACGTTCGTGACTGAAGCGAGGTGGGCGCTGGTGTCCTTGAGAGAAGCGACGTGGTCTTTAGAATTCTCGAGCTGCCCGGCGATGAGGACAATCAACCTGCCAAGCTGCCTCTCGAGTTCGTCCCGGACGGCGTTGACCTCGGCTTGCCCGCGCAACGGTTGCTCCGTTGAATGCGTGACAGGCCGCGGACCAGATGAGCTCGCTCGTCGCAGCGAGCGACCGGCAAGAGCAACCGCATCACGCCAATAAAAAGTGAGCAGCCCGGTGACCGACAAGGCGAGGGCTGTATACGCCAAGACCGCGGGGCTGGGCGTCGAAACGAATTCCCGTAGATTGGAGAGAGCAATCGAAGGGCTCCAATCCCAAGGCGCATGATTGAAGCCGACAACAGCGGTTAGCGTCAGAACAGAGCCAACCAAGAGACCAAGCAGAAAATTGCCCACTACTTTGGTCATAATTGCGTCCCCGCGGCAAAGATCCACTCCAAATTACACTGGCTATCTCAACCTCCCGTTGCTTTTGTCAACTCGGTTTTGGGGCCGCCCATCGGCTTCAGCGGGGCAGCCCGCGCGGCATAGCTGGGCCCCTCGCGGCTGCCGCTGACTTGGGTCAGTTCGTCCGCATGCTTTGTTTACCCCCATCATGACGATTGCTGCTGCTGAGAATCTCCAGGACAGACTGGACTTCATGGGGATCGATCAGCGGCGAGCCGCGCTCCGCGACCTAAGACCTGTAATGCCAAGCGCTCGGCCATAGCAGCGCTAGCAGTGGGCATCCTATTTCTGTTGCGATTGGTGCGGGCGTCGCCGCCTTGCTGCTGTAGAGCGCACGCTAGACAGCGAATGAATCCACTTTGGCACCCTTCTTGACGGCGTCGACAAGCCAGTTCGGCTTGCGGCCGCGACCGCTCCACGTCTGCGACGGGTTATTGGGGTTGCGATATTTTGCTTCGCGGGGTCGGCGCCCACCTCGTTTGCCGAACAGCTCTTCAACGCGGAAGCCCGCCTTCTCGGCCATGGCCCGAAGCTGATCCTTCGTGGCGCTGGCCTCTGCCGCGCGCTTTTCGGCGATCGCCACCGCCAAGCGTTCCTCCAGCTTCAACAATTCCGCATAGGACAGCTTAGTCAGATTGATGGTAGCCACGGCGCTTTCCCTTTTTCTCGTTGTTTCTCGCCTATTAGCGCCGGGCGGTGGTTGAAACAATATAAGCTTCTAAAGCTGCTTACCCCGCACCGCACAATGAGCAGCGGACGAGACCCCACTACTGCTCGCGCTTTCCTCGTGCTCGCCATGCCCGAAGAATCACTAGAGCATGCGGCCTTTCCCATGGGGAGACTTGAGGGCGATGGAGGCACGAAAGACCACAGCGGGCGTCTTGATACTATACGCTCTTACACTTTTATTTCTGTCGCAGGTTCTTCCGGTGCGCCGCACGCCATTACCGCCCGTCCACGCCGCTGCGGTGGATTGAACCATGGCGCCAACTCGCACCGCCTCCGCAAGCGGCTGTACGGCAGCATCAGCTGCCCGCGATGTCCTGCTTCCGCTTCATGTATTCCTCGCAATCGATCTCCCCGCGTGCGTAGCGCTCGTCGAGAATGTCCCCTGCGCTGCGCGTTGTCGTCCGCACGTCGCCACCCGCTCCGCCAAGCCAACGAACCAACGCCGCAACGCCGGCGACAATCACTACGAGCCATACGATCATCCATAGGGGGCCGAACCACATCCCAGCGCCTCCCCACCGCATGTTCCAGTCGTGCATGCGCGATACTCCTCACTCTCGGACGCTCCATACATCCGTGCCTTCAGCTCCGGTTGCGCAGGATCAATCGCAAGCACCCCCGCCGTTGCCCCGCGCGACGCGCCAATGCGTGTCATTACAGCGCTGTCGGCAGCCGAAGTCGCTGCTATCCGGCTTGCGCGAAGGAGACGCGAAGCCCGCGTGGCCCAGTGACCGTCTGAATGGCCGCGCGAGCGGTGGGCCAACGGCGGCCCCGTGAGGCGCGCCTCCCCACGCTTGACAAGCGCTTTACCGTTCTTTAATCGACGCAGCTCAGCCTTCTCAGCTGGGCGTACTTCCCCTTCGCCCACCCCATGCCGCGAGGCAACCAAGGCCCCCAGCCGTAGCGGCGGGGGCCTTGTTGCATCTTGCGTTCAGATCAGGAGGCGCAGGAACATGTACCGAGGGGAACAGCAAGCCGGCAGCGATGGAATGATACTTGGCGGGTCAAACCAATGGAGCACCTGTCATGCTGACGGAAATCGCCTTCTTGCTGTCCAACCCCGAACAACACGTCTGCTGCTACCGCGACGGAGAGATCTACATCGAGCCTGTTCCCGTCGCAGCAGAATAGGCCACTTCGACAAACACCTCCACGCCGAAACATCACTGCTAAGCGCGGCGCCTTCCAAAAGCTCACGGCCAGCTCGACGCCGATCGCAGAGCTGTGCGCCCAGAAATCCGACGGCAGCAATGTGCCTCACCGGCGACCAACTCGGCGCCGCAGCCTCCGCCGGGCACCCAACATCCGTGCCCTCTTCCCCATCCAATCCTAGTGGGCCGCAAGATCTTCCAGGGCACGAAAACGAGCCCACTGACCACACGAATTCTGAACAGCCACCTCACGAATCTTCAACGTCCACACCGCCTGCCACAGACGTTACGTCGGCTGAAGAAGTCTCCTTCCCAGTCGCAGCCAACGCCAACGCCCCCGATAACACACCAATCGGAGCGTCAGCCGACGCTCCGGACGTGTCCTTATCAGAAGCTGCCAACGACAATCCCCCACCGTCAGACGAACTCCCTGCTACCGGCACCGAGTCGCCACGTTCCTCGCGTCCTCCACAGCGCCCGAGATTTGCACCCCTCCGCTCACGTCGTATACTTCCCGCATGGCCAAGAAAATCACACTCAACGACATCGCCGCAATTCTCGTTGAGCACGGCAAAGAGATCCGCGACCTCACCGCGAGCGTCGCGCATGTCGTGAAGCACATGGTGACGAAGGACGACATCGCCGACCTGAAGATCGAGCTCAAAGCCGACATCGCGCGCGTGCAGGAGCAAGTGAACTCCATCGAAGCCGAGCTCACCGCTACGAGACGCGCCTCGGCAACCTCGAGCAGAAAGTCTTCGGTTCCCCGCGCCGTTAGCCAGCTATCCCCATCTGCGCTCTGCGGAGCTTGCCTGTTACGCTGTCTCATCGTGTCCCTCCTCGGGGTTACGATGAGCCGCAAACTCTCCCTTACGCAATCAACTCAATCTGTCCGGTAGGTTCTGACGGGGAACAATCGGCAATGTCAGATCGGAAGTGGTGGCTGCAGCTACGGTGGCACGCGATGGTGGAGTTTGGCCGAAAAAGCAGCCTTCAAACGGCTGACGCAGATCCTCGACGCTGGGGCTGCCACGCTCTTGACGCCGTTTGCCCGCAACCGCCGGGGCGTCTTCATTCTCGATGGCTCGGCAATCGGAGCCTACTCCGGGCATGCAACGGGCAATGCGCTCGACGTCTACTGTCTCTTCCCCGACGAGAGCATGGCGCGCGCCGTCGCGTTGGCGCGCAAAGCGCTGACCACTATGTCGCCGGATCTTCGCATTCATCGGGGCCATGGCATGAGCACATTTCTTGGCGCACTGTGCAAGCGAGCCCTGGTCATTGGCGATCGTCGCCGCACGAAGCGCTAAGCGAACCGGTTTTGCGCAAGGTCGTCCGCCGAGAGTTCACGCGCGTGCTATGGCGCGCTTGCGCATTCAACTCGATCGCTTTGTTCAACTGCCGGTTCTACGCCCCCGCTAGGTGCGCCTGAAGCCCGGTTGCCGTTCCCCACCCGAAATCGCCGAAAATGCGCTGGCAACACCCCTCACTAGGCAGATGACATTGGCCCGATCGCTTCCTCGACGCGACCTCAACGCGTATTACAGCCCGTCAACGTCGTCCCCACTCGACGGCGACAGGGCTTTTCGCACTCTCATCAGGATACCTTTTGCATTTGCCGTATCACGCGCCGGCTGCGTGTCGCGCGATCCGCATCGACCTTTGCCAAGCGGAGGTCGGCAATGTCGCGGGCGGCCCGCGGCGCACTGACAAAATATCCCTGTATTTCGTCGCAGCCCTCGCACTGCACGGCCTCAAGCTGTTCTCGGCTCTCGACACCCTCGGCCGTTGTCGTCATGCCAAGGCTGCGGGCCAGCATGACGATGGCCCGCACGATTTTGAGCGAGTCTTTGTTGCTGGTAATATTCTTGATAAACGCGTGGTCAATCTTGATCTTATCGAAGGGGAAGCTCTGGAGATAGCTCAGCGACGAATAGCCGGTGCCGAAGTCATCCAGCACGATGCGCACACCGAGCTCACGCAGTTGATGCAGGATAGAGAGGTTTCTCTCGTTCTCGTTCAGCAGCACCGTTTCGGTGATCTCGAGTTCCAGCCGGCTTGCGGCCAGCCCGGATACGCCCAACGCGCCGGCGATCACCTCCACCAACCCCGATTGTTTGAACTGCAGCGGGGACAGATTGACGGCGATCTTCATTGGCTCCGGCCACGCCGCCGCTTGGGCGCAGGCCTGACAGAGGACCCACTCACCCAGCGGGATGATGAGCCCAGTCTCCTCCGCGATGGGAATAAATTCACTGGGCGCGATTATGCCCCGCTCCGGATGGCGCCAGCGCACTAGGGCTTCGACACCGCTTATCTCGAATCGCCTGAGATTAACCAACGGCTGGTAGTAGACTTCGAACTCGCCCCTGGAAAACGCTTTACGCAGATCGGCCTCCAGGCTGTGCCAAGCCCGCATGCGGGCATCCAGCTCCTGCTCGTAGTAACAATGCACACCCCGCCCCACTCGCTTTGCCTGATAGAGCGCCAAATCAGCCTGGCGAAGCAGATCCTCTGCATTCGCGGTGCTCTCCGGATAGACGGCGATCCCGATACTCGCGCCCGAATGCACCTCTCGCCCCGCAAGAGTGAACGGCTCTGCAAGCGAAGATACGATTCGTCTGACCAGATTCTCGATTGCAGGACGCCCGTTCACATCAGCGACAATGACAACAAACTCATCGCCGCCCAATCGGGCCACCATGTCGCCGTCGCGCACCGACCCGCGCAAGCGATTGGCCACCTCACGCAGTAACGCATCACCGGCGGGATGGCCCAGCATGTCGTTGATCGATTTGAAGTTATCGAGGTCCAAGACCATGAGAGCAACGCCCGACCCGGCACGTCGCGCGAATTCCAGCGAGGCCGCCAGTCGTCCCTGAAAGCCTCGCCGATTGAGCAAGCCGGTGACTAAATCGGTTTCCGCAAGTTGCTTGGCGGACTGCTCTGCTCGTTTGAGATCAGAAATGTCGCTGATGCTGCCGGCCATGCGGATAGGGGTATCGCTCGCATCCCATAATGCCTGCCCCCTGGCGCGGAACCACTTATAGGACCCATCCTTGTGCCTCAGCCGGTGCTGAAGATCGTAGGGTGTTTGCTGACGAAGATGGCCGGCGACGATGGCCGCGGCGCCCGCCCGGTCTTCCGGATGGACAAGGGCCTCGAACCACTCCGGCTTGTCGGAGAATTCATCGGCACCGTATCCCAGCAACTCGCAGAAGCGCGGCGAACAGTAGACCCTGTTCGTTTGAAGATCCCAGTCCCATAGGCCGTCCGCAGAACCACGCACGGCCAACTCGTATCGCTCTTTCTCCTCTGCGAGGCTTCGGCTCAGCGCGACAACAGAGTCTTCCGCGCACTTGCGAGCGGTCACATCTGCCTGCATGGCCACGTACCTCTCTACCGTGCCGTCGGCACCGCGGATCGGCTGGATCCGCAGCTCCGCCCAGTATTGGCGCCCGCTTTTGTGGTAGTTAAGCAGCTCTGCGTGCGCCTCATGGCCCGCCATCAGCTCCTGCTTGATGCGAGCGACAACGACACGATCCGTCCCGGGGCCGTGGAGAAAGGACCCGGGTGTCCTTCCCTGCACCTCGGCAAGCGTGTAGCCGGTAAGCCGTTCGTAGGCCTCATTCACCCATTCGATGCGGCCTTCGGCGTCAGCGATGGCAACCGCGTTGCAGGCCTTCTCGGCGACGAGCGCCAATTTGCTCCGGTGCTCCTCGACCAATCTGCTTGCGGATGTGTCGCGAACGTTGGCCACGAAGACCGGCGGGCCCTGGTGTGCCATGAGCTGGAGGTCGACCTCCACCGGGTAAAGAGAGCCGTCTCTCCTCTTGTGCGTTGTCGCAAAATTGACAAGCGCCCTGTCCCCTGCCAGCAGCGGTTTAGCCAAGTCTCGGAACGCCGATTTGGGAATATCAGGCTTTAGATCCCAGGGGGCAAGATCGTGCAGCTCGCCCATGCAATAGCCAATATTGCGCTGCGCAGCCCTATTAGCCTTAACGAAATGAAAGGTTGCGGCATCAAAGACATAAATCTCATGACAAAGCCAGTTGAATACGCGCTGACACATTGCGTCTTCCGCATCTGCCGCACGCGCCGCTTTGCTTTCGGTGCCGATGTTTGCCATTGTCATGGCGGCCTTATGCTCCCGCACCAACAATAAGCGGCATCAGCGCGTGCAAATCGTTGATGTTAGATTAAAATTGATATTGCTGCGCGCGTCTTGTTTGCTCAGAGTAACGTAAGAGTCTAGTAATTCGGCGAAATTGCATCGAACTCCATCCAATTGGCGCCCAGGTTTCCCCGACGACTCAATACTTACGGCCGCTTCCCATTGATTGAGCAAGGCGCGGTCTTTCACTTGCAGATCAGCACGCCCGATACGAGCAGTCGCGCGAGCCGCAACGGCGCGCTCGCTCGCATTCGATCAAGACATATCGGCACGAGCCCGAAAACGTTTCTCCCTGATGGCATACGGGCTGCGATCAAGCTTAGCGTATGTCGGCGTGGTAAAATTCTTGCTTAAGGTTGCACAGGCCGATGCGCCATTCAACGGGCTCACCATGCATGGTGAGGATCACGCGATCGAGCCGCAATAACGCTTTGCCCGGCTCAATGCCGAGCAGTTCGCCCACCTCGCCTGTCGCTTCGGCCAAGCTCACCCGCTCGGAGGCGCGCGCCAGATGCATGCCGCACCTTTGCGCCAGCGCCATGATTCGATAGTCCCCTGCCACGCGGCTCCTGTCGATTGCCGGAAACCTACTGAGCGCAAGGCGAGCCTCCTCGTACATGAGTGGCCGACCAGCGCAACAGCGGAGCCGGCGCGTGCGAAGCACAGGGTCCTCTGCCGATAGCTGCAGACGCTCTCGCTCAAGCGCAGTCGCCGGGCCCTTTCTCTGCTCTATAGGCTGCACGTCATCGCGTAGGGGGCGCCCCTCTGCGTCGCGCAGGCTGCGAAAGAGCGTTAGCATCTCCTCGCTGCTGCAATCATTCACAAAAGTTCCACGCCCCTGCCGGCGGATCAGCAGACGCTCGCTTTCGAGCTTATCAAAGGCCTTGCGAAGGGTCCCGATACTGACGGTAAGTTCGCGCGCGAGATCTACTTCACTTGGCAGCAACTGGCCCGGTTTCCAAACACCCGCCGCGATCCGCTCCATCAGCAGATTAGACACCTGCTGATAGAGCGGCTGTCTTTCGAAGGCCAATGTGTCTGCCACGACGTTCCTCCCATCGAACCTGTTTTTCCATGGCGCACCCGCGCTGTCTCCGATGCAGAAAGCGTTCACCCCAGGCGCCCGATCCGCTCCAGCGCGACGCGGTTGCGGAGCACTAACGTCCCCTTAGACAGTTCAAAATAATTCGCCCTGCGGAATTGCGTGATCACTCGGCTCACGTGAACGGGCGTAAGCCCAGTGATATCGGCGATATGCCGTTGCCGTAGTGGAAACGGATAACTCCGGTCACTACCCATGGCCCGCGCGGAGATGCGATCGACGAGGTGGATGATCAAGTGGGCAATACGCTCCTCGGCGCTGCGCTGGCCAAGATCGGTCGCAAGCTCATCCATTCTCCGGTGTTCAGTGGCGCAGACCTTGCCCAGCTGCGCCAACGCATCTGGATTGGCCATCACCCTATTGAGCTCAACACGCGCAAAGCGACTGAACCGCACTTCTGTCGCAGCTTGCACCGAATAGTGCAGCCTATCCGCAAAGAGCGTCGTCGCTGAGAAGAGGTCGCCGGGCAGCAGCACCGATAAGATCTGGCGTCGGCCGTTGGGCAATTGGATGAGGCGCACTGCCCAACCTTGGCAGAGCACAAATACGTCCTCGGTGGCTTCGCCCTGCCTATAGATGACGGTGTTCGTCTTCGCTCCACCATGAACCTGCTGGACCGGATTATGCCTCGCAGACGGCAGATGGCGAATATTACCGATGAGTATCGCGCAAACGCTGGACGAGCGCATGGCACAGGTTATGCACGGCCATTCCCGGTCTCTCATATATCCCGCACCGCTGGCCACGGAACCCCCTCTGCTTTGTGCGCACTGTCAGCTGCTCAGGCTCAATCAGGCACGCGCAGTGAGCCGAGAGCACATGGGACGGTACACCTTCGCCCGATGGTCCCCTTAAGGAGTTCTTTTTGCAAGAAGCCAACAGCCATCCCGCCATCCCGCACCAGAGCTAGCCTGCCGACCCTGATGGCTCAAGACGGTTTGCGACGAAGGGACGCTGCACATCAATAATTAACATTATTAATGTGTATCAATCTTTTCTTGTTAAGTGGCGCGATTGGCGTCATTAAATTGTCTATCGCCCTGCTCGCTAACAAGCAGCCGCAGGCCTGTCCGCGCTGCGGTGGCCGCAACTTAGACACGCCGCGGCAACCTTGAGCAGAAAGTCTTCGGCGCCCCGCGCCGTTAGCCAGCTATCCCCATCCGTGCCGACGAGCAGGCCCAGTCTGCGCGTACAATTAGTTCATGCGTACCCTCTTAGTCGCCTTCATCGGCGGCATCGTCGGCACCGTCTTCACGTCCATGCTCGTCCTCGCTTGGACAGGCCCCACCTCCGCTCCTCCCAATGGCAACGTCTCTCCGCCCGTTAACGTCGGCGCGACAGATCAGGTCAAAAACGGCGGCTTAGCTATCAACGCGCTCGCGGTGTTCGGCAACGCCATCTTCAGCGGCGCATCGCGCTATCTCAACTTCGGCACGAGCGCCGGTTCAGCAGGCTACGCCATCCGCGATAATGCCGGGACGATCGAGTTCGGGAACAGCACCGGGAGCTGGCAGGGTCTGCTCTCCAGATCCAGTACGTTCTCGCAGATCAGATTCGCCGACGGCGCGACGCAGACGACTGCAGCGGCGTGGGTGGTGTAAGCAGCCAGACGACAAGCAGCTGCGGAGCTCCGGCCGGCGGCGAATGTAGCGTCTCTTGTCCTGCGGGGTATGTGCGTAGCGGATGCAGCGCCTATGCTGCAATTCCGGGCAACGCGATCTCAGCACAACCAAGCGGGTCGGGATGCCATTGCGTTGCGCCGTTGGCTTCGGCGGTGCAGGCACCTGTTACATCTACTGCGTGAAATAGCAGCGTGGCCGCTGATTCATTATCCCCACGACGCCCTCGGCCTTCGCAATCATATCATGAGCGCATATGCGTCTCTATCGCCCGTTTCCTCTGGCGCTCTCAATCATTTTCTCGATCGCATTTCTTTCCCTCGCCCCACTCGCGCACGCGGAGAGCGTCGTGTGGAACACGACATTCTGCCCGCAGAAATCGTATTTCCGCGGCCTTCGCTATCCGGACGGTAGCAAGCCGGGGCTTGCCGGCTACGGGGAATGGGTTCAATTTTCAGACACACAAGACCAGACCTGATTACGCACCATCCTAAGCCCTAATCGCGCCATCCGAATCGGCGGAGAATGCGCGCGATTTCAGGGAGATGAGCGATGGCGCGCAACCGCATCCAGTTCCAGAAGGGCCTCTCGGAGGCACG
>NZ_WBUE01000001.1 GCF_009026145.1 Hyphomicrobium sp. | reverse complement strand
GCTCGCCAACAGGACGCCGGAGGAGTTCCGAGATCACCATCTGGCCCTTGCCGCAACGACCGGCTCGGGCCAAAACTTCAGCCCAGGACTCTACTCCTGATTGGAGGGAAGTCGGGTCTCAGGTCAGTGGTATTGAATGGTAGCCTCCGTCTTGACTCCCATTGCAGGAGCTCCGCTGTCTCTATATCCGCTCCAATAATGTAGCATTCCGCCCAACGATTCCATAGATACTCATTAAATGGGGACCACTGCAATGCGGCAACTATTAGGGACTCAGCCAACTTTAGCGCAGCGCGACCATGCAGCTTGCTCGAACGAATAAGCGAATAGGCGATATTGCTAGAGTTGAGCACGAAATGTGTTGCATCACCTGTACTCTCTAAATACGGACGGTAGCCTGCCAGCAGTTGGCCTACCAAATCCTCAATATGTGCGATCTTCCTGTTCTTGATCGCGCGAAGAATTTCCTTGTAGAGCTGACGAGATTTGGCCGAGTCGAAAGTTCTGCGGACGCTCAATTCTGATGAGCCTTTGGGCTGGGCTGCAATTTCGGGCTGAGCCGCCTCTATAAATTGATCTATCATGCTAGACGGTTTGCGCCGTTTCAATCCGTCGATTATTTGAGACAAGGAGGCCGACGAAAAGTTGTTATGGTGGGCCAAGGCGACAATATATACGTGCTCCGGATCATTAGGCTGCCCGTACGCTTCGCCGCCAAGCTCCGAAAGCAGATTGTCCAAGTACGGGTCGACAAGTTCGGGATGCGCAGCGAGTTTGTCGGACAGCGCTTTATAGTCGCTGTTTAATAGAGCACGAAACCTTAACTGACCGATCTGGTCCATCACACTTCCTTCCTGGGTTGGAGGAAGTTGGGCTCCAGGTGAATTCCAAATTGTTTAAATTTTATAACTACCTGATTTAAATGGGTCGAAGTTCGTCCGTCATATAGTCCATACCGCCAAGATGCATTGTTAATAATCCAAATGGCGGGGCTTCGATCCGCGAGGTAACGGATCTCTCCGGCTATGCGAGCATCACCTGCCAAAATCAAGGATGGATGACCTAGTTTGTCGCAATCTTTGGTCAAAGGGACGCTCTGAAACTTCGGAACGGTCTGGGGCACAGTCTGGAGGACCAACTCCTCAATGGAAACAAAGATGTTGCCCGTGGCGTCGACCAGCCAAATTAATATAATATCGTTTACAAGCGTTCGTCCAATGGGGCAGCCATTAGAGATTTGCTGCAGCAGCAGTTTCAACGAATCGGCTGTCGATTGAGTTAGTTTTATTAGCGACGCAGGCGGATAGCGCTTTTCCCAGTCGTCATAGCCTAGTGGGCGCTTGGTTGGGCCCGGACCTGGGCGCGGTCTCCTGAGTTCGCCATATAGGGCGTCGAGGTTCGACAAGTCTGACTCGGCTTGGCTCATGCGTCCCCGCAAAATGTCTGATTGTAAGACGTCAATGGAAATTCTTATGCCCGAGGGTACTCGTTGAATGAGCGTCGAGATGGCGGCGGTGCCTCTTGTCACGCAGCTTTCAGGCATTGCCTCGGAAAGAATAGCTAGGCGCGCCCTGCTACCGCAAGTTGCCTATAAGCTCGCCGGTAGCAGCCGCGTCGCTCCACTTCGGCCTGGGGTCGTCAGCGGACCTCATGGCGCCCGGGCGAGCCTCAAAGAAAGCTATACGGGTCGACGTCGACGGTAAGGCGCACGTCGCCCTTCAGGGGCGGCAGCTCGGCGAGCCAGGCGCGCAAATAGGCCTGCACGTCGATCTCGCGCGGGGCTTTGACCAAGAGCCGCCAGCGATGCCGGCCACGGATCACCGCCAATGGCGCCTCCGCCGGGCCCAGCACCTCGATCACCTCGGAACGCGGGGCGCGATGGGCGATGTCGCGGGCGATCAGCTGCGCCGTCTCCTTGTCGCGCGCGGCGACGATGAGCGCCACCAGCCGCCCGAACGGCGGCAGCAGCCCCTTGCGCCGCGAAGCGATCTCGCGCTCGAGGAACGCCTCGCGGTCGCCGGAGATGATCGCCGCCATCACCGGATGGTCGGGCATGTGCGTCTGCACGTAGCCGCGCCCCTCGGCCAGCGCGCGCCCGGCGCGGCCCGTCACCTGGTGCAGAAGCTGGAAGGTGCGCTCGCCGGCGCGCGGATCGGCGCCCTGGGCGAGGCCCAGATCGCCGTCGACGATGCCGACCGTCGCCAGGTTGGGGAAGTGATGGCCCTTGGCCACCATCTGCGTGCCGATGACGATGTCGATGCCGCCCGCCTCGATATCGCGGATCATGTCGCGCATCTCGGTGAGGCCCGGCACGAGGTCGGACGACAGCAGCGCGACGCGCGCCTCGGGAAAGCGCTCCGCCACCTCCTCGGCGACGCGCTCCACACCCGGCCCGCAGGCGACGAGCGAGCCCGGCTCGGAGCACTTGGGACACTTCTCGGGCAGCGGAATGGAAAAGCCGCAGTGATGGCAGTGCAGCTTGTTGCGGAAGCGGTGCTCGACCAGCCATGCCGTGCACTGCGGGCACTCGATGCGGTGCCCGCACGAGCGGCACAGGGTGAGCGGGGCATAGCCGCGCCGGTTGAGGAACAAGAGCGCCTGCTGGCCGTCGGCCAGCGTCCGCGTGATCGCCTCCACCAGTGGCGGCGCCAGCCACTTGCCCTTGTCGGGCGGCGTTAAGCGCAGATCGATGGCGGTGACGTCGGGCAGCGAAGCGCCGGAGAAGCGTCCCGGCAGAATGACGTGGCGATAGCGCCCGGTGCGCGCGTTGACGTGCGTCTCGATCGACGGCGTCGCCGAGGCGAGGATCACCGGGAAGCCGCCGAGGTTGCCGCGCACCACCGCCATGTCGCGCGCCTGGTAGTGCACGCGGTCGTCCTGCTTGTAGCCGGCGTCGTGCTCCTCATCGACGATGATGAGGCCGAGGTTGGAGAACGGCAGGAACAGCGCCGAGCGCGCCCCGACGACGACGCGCGCCTCGCCGGTCGCCGTCTGCCGCCACACGCGCCCGCGCTCGGGACCCGACAGCGCCGAATGCCACTCGACCGGGGAAGCGCCGAAGCGCGCCTCGAAGCGGCGCATGAACTGGTCGGTGAGCGCGATCTCCGGCAGCATGATCAGGCCCTGGTGGCCGCGCTCCAGCGTGCGCGCCACCGCCTCGAAATAGACCTCGGTCTTGCCGGAGCCGGTGACGCCGTCGAGCAGCGTTACGGAGTAGTTCGCTCCATCGACGGCGGAGCGCAGCGTGTGCACGGCGGCGGCCTGCTCGGGCGTGAACTCGGTGGCGCGGTGGTTCGGGTCCGGCAGCGGCGGGCGCTTTTCCGGGATCGCCACCTCGATGAGGTTGCCGGAGGCGACGAGGCCGTCGATCACGCCCGTCGAGCATTCCGCCGCGGCGGCGAGCGCCGCCTTGGCGCGGATGGCGCCGTCGCCGGCGACCTCCAGCGCGCGCTTCCTCGCCGGAGTGAGGCGCGGCGGCTCTGGCGCGCCCTCGACGAGCGTCACGCCGAAGCGCGGCTTTTGCGGCTCGAACACGGCGCGCGCGCTCATCATCATGCGCACCGTCATGCCGAGGGGGCTGAGCGTGTAGCGCGCGATCCACTCGGCAAAGCGCAGCGAGATCGCGGGCAGCGGCGGGGCGTCGAGGCGGGCGGTGATGGCTTTCAGCTTCTTGGCGTCGACCGGCTTGCCGGGCTCGCCGACCGCCTTATCCCAGACGACGCCGATGCGGCTCTGCGGCCCGAACGGCACCAGCACGAAGCAGCCCGGCTCCAGCTCCAGCCCCGGCGGCACCAGGTAGTCGTAGGTCTGGTCGAGCGCCACGGCGAGCACGACCGGCGCCAGCTGCGTTCGGGCGCGCGCGTTCGTCTCCAGCGGATCGAGCAGGCTGTGCATCGGCGGCGGCGACCTTCGGGCGATTCGTCGGATGCAGCCTAGGCGGCCGGCGCGGCGACCCCAAGGCGGGCATGGCATCGGCCGTGGAGCATTGAGTCGGCGCCGGCTGCCGCCGATATTCCTTGCCGATACCACAGATTAACCGGGGATCGAGGGCCGGCCGCTATGGTGGCGGCTGCCCGGCCCACCCGAGGAACGCGTTGCCCCATGGAATACAAGGACTACTACAAGATCCTCGGCGTCGAGCGCGGCGCCACGCAGGACGACATCAAGCGTGCATACCGCAAGCTTGCACGCACCTATCATCCTGACGTGAATAAGGAAGCCGGCGCAGAAGCCAAGTTCAAGGATGCCGGCGAAGCCTACGAAGTCCTGAAGGACCCGGAGAAGCGCGCCGCCTATGATCAGCTCGGCGCCAACTGGCAGCAGGGCCAGGAGTTCCGGCCGCCGCCGAACTGGGATGCGGGCTTCGAATTCTCCGGCGGCGGCTACACCGGCGCCGATGCCGCGCAGTTCAGCGATTTCTTCGAAGGCCTGTTCGGCCGTGCCCGTGCCGGCGGCGGCCGCGGCGGCTTTGCCGGACACCGCGAGTTTCACGCCCAGGGCGAGGACCATCACGCCAAGGTCGTCATCGACCTGCGCGACGCCTACACCGGCGCCAAGCGCTCGATTACGTTGCGCGTGCCGGAGGTCGACGACAGCGGGCACGTCATTCTCAAGGACCGCACGCTCAGCGTCACCATTCCGAAGGGCATTCGCGAGGGCCAGCACATCCGCCTCGCCGGCCAGGGCGCGCCGGGCATCGGCAAGGGGCCGCCGGGCGACCTCTACCTCGAGGTGGCGTTCGCGCCCGATCCCCTATTCCGCGTCGAAGGCAAGGACGTCTACCTCGATCTGCCTGTGACGCCCTGGGAGGCGGCGCTCGGCGCCAGCGTCAAGGCCCCGACTCCGGAAGGCGCCGTGATGCTAAAGATACCACCCGGCTCGACTAGGGGTCGTACCATGCGCCTCAAGGGAAAAGGCATCCCCGGCTCGCCGCCGGGCGACCTGCACGCCGTGCTAAGGATCGAGCTGCCGCCGGCCGATACCGACAAGGCGAAAGACATCTACCGGCAGATGGAGCGCGAGTTGCCGTTCAATCCGCGCGCCAGCTTGGGAGTGTGAGAGATGCCAGCCGACACCAAGCAACCGCTCGTCGTACTCGATGAGGAGGAGATCTCGCTCTCCGAGCTTACGCGCGCCTGCCGCGTACACGCCGAGTGGGTGATGGAGCTCGTCGATGAAGGCGTCATCGAGCCGCGCGGTGCAGCGGCACCGCAGTGGCGGTTCTCGGCGACCAGCATCGTGCGCGTCGAAAAAGCCCGCCGCCTGCAGCGCGATCTCGGCGTCAATTTGCCGGGCGTCGCCCTGGCGCTCGAGCTGCTCGACCGCATCGATGCGTTGGAGGCACGTCTGCGCGCGGCGGCCGCTCTGCCGGAGCCGCACAACGCTGATTAACGGCTTGCCGCCGCGAATCGGCTAGCTTTGCCGTATTAATCGTTCGCTGACGACACAACCCCTCACCCGCAAGCGATCTTGCGATCGCTTTCGACCTCTCCCTCTGGGAGAGGTGAAGGAACGATCGATCCACTTAACCTCTCCCCGGCGGGGAGAGGTCGGCGCGAGATGCTGAAGCATCGAGCGCCGGGTGAGGGGGCCGTTCGCTGCGGGGATGGTTCTCAATGTCCGAAGAAGCCGCCGAGCTGGAGCTGCCGCTGAGCGTCGACCTGGAGCGCGCCGTCGCCGCCTGGCTCGCCCACCTGCGGCACGAGCGCGGGCACGCAGAAAAGACGCTCGAAGCCTACGCGCGCGACGTGCGCCAGTTCCTCGCTTACCTCGGAGTGCAACTCGGCCATCCGCCCTGTCTCGCCGACCTTGCCCGCCTCGACCTCAAGGCCTTCCGCGGCTTCCTTGCTTCCCGCCGCCGCACCGGCACGGTCAGCCGCTCGCTCGCCCGCTCGCTGTCGGCGCTGCGCCAGCTGTTCCGCTGGCTGGAGGCACAGGCGTTGATCGACAACCGCGCCATCCTGCAGCTCGCCATGCCCAAGGTGCCGCATTCGGTGCCCAAGCCCTTGACCGTCGCCAAGGCGGCCGACGTCGTCGATCGGGGCCCGGCGGCCGAGTTCGATTGGGTACACGCGCGTGACGCCGCCGCGCTGCTGCTGCTGTACGGCTCAGGCTTGCGCATCGCCGAGGCATTGAGCCTCAAAGTGAAGGACGCGCCGACCGCCGGTCGCGACGTGCTGCGCATCAAGGGCAAAGGCGGCAAGGAGCGCCTGGTGCCGGTGCTGCCTGTGGTGCGCGCGGCCGTCGAGCGCTACATGGCGCTGTGCCCCTACCCGCTGGAGTCCGACGCGGCTCTGTTCCGTGGCGCCAAGGGTGGGCCATTGTCGCCACGTATTATCCAGCTCGCTATGCAGCACCTGCGCGAGGCGCTCGATCTGCCGCCGACTGCGACCCCGCATGCCCTGCGGCACTCGTTTGCCACGCATCTTTTGTCGGCCGGCGGCGATCTGCGGCAGATCCAGGAGCTGCTCGGTCACGCCTCCCTGTCGACCACGCAGGCCTATACCGAAGTCGACCGCGACCGGTTGCTCAACGTCTACGATGCCGCGCATCCGCGCTCGTGAAACCCTATTTCCGGGCGTTACGCGAGAAGCTCCGTAAACCTTGACGTAATTTTGCCTCTTTTCTTCGGCGGGAACGCGCTAATGGCGGGGCAGTCCCCGCATTCGCATCGGAGCTTTGAGAAGTCGCATGCGCCTACGTTTGGTTTTCGCCTTCGCCGTCTTGGCTATCGCCGCCGCCCTGCCACACGCCAGCGTCCGTGCTGATGACAAGGGCGCTGCCGCCGACACGTGCCGCGGCGTCGACATGCTGGCCGAGACGGCGGCCAGGGACCCGCAGACCTACAGCCGCATCATGGCCGAGGCCGCCGCGACCAAGAACGCCGGCGCCATCCTGTGGAGGATCGAGAAGGACGGCCGCCCGGCGTCGTACCTGTTCGGCACCGTGCACTTGACCGACGAGCGCGTCACCAGCCTGTCGCCGGCCGTCAAGGCCGGCCTCAACGAGGCCAAGGTCGTCGCCCTCGAGGTCTCCGACCTGTCGGAAACCGCCACCGCATCGGTGATCGCCCAGTCGGCCCCGCTGGTCATGTTCACCGACGGGCGCCGCCTCGACAGCCTGCTGTCCAACACTGAGTACGACGCGGTCAAGACGATCATCGCCCGTTCCGGCATGCCGGTTGATCTCGCCGCCTCGTTCAAGCCGTGGATCGTCACCATGATCCTCTCGGTGTCGGACTGCGAGCGCAACAAGGTGCAGCAGGGTGCGCGCGTGCTCGACATGAAGATTGCCGAGATCGGCAAGGCGCGCGGGCTCGACGTCGTCGGCCTGGAAACGATCCCCGCCCAGCTCGAATCGCTGGCCGCCGTCCCCGAGCAGCAGCAGATCGACATGCTGCGTGCCAGCCTGAAGTTCGCCGACCGTACCAACGACATGATGGAAACGCTGGTGCAGCTGTATCTTTCGCGCAAGATCAGCGCTGCCATGCCGTTCCAGATCGCGCTGGCGCAGCAGGCCGGCGTGACCGACCAGGCCTTCGCCGGCTTCCAGGAGAAGCTGCTGACCGAGCGCAACGAGAAGATGCGCGCCGTCGCCGAGCCGCTGCTCGACAAGGGCGGCGTGTTCATCGCCGTCGGGGCGCTGCATCTGCCGGGCGACAAGGGCCTCGTCGCGCTGCTGCGCGAGAGCGGCTACACCATCTCCCCAATCGAGTAACTTCAATCGCATAACCCTCACCCGCGCTTATCGCGCAGAATGCGCCATTTGCGCGCGACCTCTCCCGCCGGGAGAGGTTGGTGAAGGGGCGCCGCTCCCTTAGCCTATCCCATGGGGAGAGGCCGGCTGGACGCGCGAGGCGCGCCAGCCGGGTGAGGGGCTGGAACAGCGGCAGTGTCCTAAAAATGGATGGCGCGCTTGTCGACGGCGAGCGCCGCCTCCTTCACCGCCTCGGTGAGCGTCGGATGCGCATGGCAGGTGCGGGCGAGATCCTCGGCCGACCCGCCGAACTCCATCAGCACCGCGCCTTCCGCGATCATCTCGGACGCATTGGCGCCGATGATGTGCACGCCCAGCACGCGGTCCGTCGCCGCGTCGGCAAGGACCTTCACGAAGCCGTCGGTCGCCCGGTTGGACTTGGCGCGGCCGTTGGCGGTGAACGGGAACTTGCCGACCTTGTAGGCGACGCCTGCCGCCTTCAGCTCCTCCTCCGACTTGCCGACGCTCGCCACCTCCGGCGCCGTGTAGACGACGTTGGGGATGACGTTGTAGTTCACGTGCCCGGCCTGGCCGGCGAGCAGCTCGGCGACGGCAATCCCCTCGTCCTCGGCCTTGTGCGCCAGCATCGGCCCGTCGATCACGTCGCCGATGGCGTAGATGCCCGGCACGCTCGACTGATAGTGCGCATCAACGATGACGCGCCCGCGGTTGTCGAGCTTCACACCGGCTTCGGCGAGGCCGAGCCCGTCGGTGAACGGCACCCGGCCGATGGCGACCAGCACCACGTCGGCCTCGAGCGTCTCCTTGTCGCCGCCGTTCGACGGCTCGATGGTGACGCTCTGCGCCGCGCCGTTCTTTTTCACGGCAGTCACCTTGTGCCCGAGCTTGAACGTCATGCCCTGCTTGCCGAGCAGCCGGTGCAATTGCTTGGCGACCTCGCCATCGGTGCCGGGCAGGACGCGGTCGAGAAACTCGACCACCGTCACCTGCGAGCCGAGTCGCCGCCACACTGATCCGAGCTCCAGCCCGATGACGCCGGCGCCGATCACCAGCAGCCGCTTCGGCACCCTCGGCAGCGACAGCGCGCCGGTGGAGGAGACGATCGCTTCCTCGTCGATGTCGATGCCCGGCAGCTTGGCGACCGCCGACCCGGTGGCGATGACGATCGACTTGGCGTCGACGTCCTGCTTCTCGCCGTTGATGAACGTCACCTCGACCTTGCCCGGCGCCTTGATGCGCCCGGTGCCGTGGAAATGGTCGACCTTGTTCTTGCGCAACAGGAAGGCGACGCCGTCGACGTTGCCTTTCACGCCCTCGTCCTTGAAGGCGAGCATCTTGGCGAGATCGAGCTTCGGCTTCACGTCGATGCCCATGGCGGCAAAGTGGTGCCCCGCCTCCTCGTAGAGCTCGGAAGCGTGCAGCATCGCCTTGGAGGGAATGCAGCCGACGTTGAGACAGGTGCCGCCGAACGTGGCACGCTTCTCGACGATGGCCACCTTCAGCCCGAGCTGGCTGGCGCGGATGGCGCAGACATAGCCGCCGGGCCCGGCGCCTATGACGATCAGATCAAAAGCGGACACGGGTCTTCTCCGTTCAGGTTCCCAGAGGTAGCGGTGCGCTGAAGGCCCAGACGTAGCCATAGGGGTCGCGTATGCGCCCGTAGCGCATCACCCAGAAGGTGTCGCTCGCCGGCATGGTGACGGTGGCCCCGGCGCCCGCGGCGCGCGCAATGGCGCCGTCGACCTCGAGCGGCGTGTGCAGGTTGATCTGCACAGTCATGCTCCCCAAAGCGTTCGATGAACGCGGCGCAACATCCGTTATGTAGTCGGGGAAGTAGTCCGACAGCATGAAATGACCGCCGAAGACGTACAGCGAGGCATGCTGCACACGCGTGCCGTCCGGGGTCAGCTCCTTGTAGGCAACCTTGGCGCCGAACGCCTTCTCGTAGAAGGCGATGGCGTCGAGGCCATTCTCCACCGTCAAGTAAACTTCGATCGACGAGGTAATGTCTTCTTCCTCCGCCATGCTGCACGCCCCTTAGCCATAGCGGACCTTAGAGCTCGAGAAGAAACCGTTGCGGATCCTCGAGACATTCCTTGACGCGAACAAGGAAAGCAACCGCTTCCTTGCCGTCGACGATGCGATGATCGTAGCTGAGTGCCAAATACATCATAGGCCGCGCCACCACCTGGCCGTTGCGGACCACGGGCCGCTCCTCGATGCGGTGCATGCCCAGGATGCCGGACTGGGGCGCATTGAGAATGGGCGTCGACAGCAGCGAGCCGTAGACGCCGCCGTTGGTGATGGTGAAGGTGCCGCCCTGCATGTCCTCGATGCCGAGCTTGCCGTCGCGCGCTCGCTTGCCGTAGTCGGTGATCTGCGTCTCGATCTCAGCGAGGCTCATGCGGTCGGCTTCGCGCACCACCGGAACGACGAGGCCGCGCTCGGTGCCGACGGCGACGCCGATGTGGTAATAGTTCTTGTAGACGATCTCGTCGCCGTCGATCTCGGCGTTGACCGCGGGAATCTCCTTCAGCGCCTGCAGGCACGCCTTCACGAAGAAGCCCATGAAGCCGAGTTTCACGCCGTGGCGCTTCTCGAACAACGCCTTGTATTCGTTGCGCAGCTTCATCACCGCACCCATGTCGACGTCGTTGAACGTCGTCAGGATGGCGGCGGTGTTCTGCGCGTCCTTGAGGCGCTGCGCGATGGTCTGGCGCAGGCGCGTCATGCGCACGCGCTCCTCGCGCGCCGCGTCGTTGAGCGCCGACGGTACGCGCAGCTGCTGCACCGGCACGGGCATCGGGGCGAGACCGCGGGTCGGCGCTGCAGCCGGGACCTGCGTCGCTGGCGCTGCTGCCTGAGCTTCCGGCCCTGGCGCCTTCGCCCTGGCCGCCGGCACGTCCTCCTTCAGAACCTGCCCGCGCTTGCCGGAGCCCGCCACGTCGGCAGCGTCGATGCCGGCCTCGGCGAGCTTCTTGCGCGCCGCCGGGCTGGGGGGCATGTCGACCTTGTTGCCGTCGCTCTTCGCCGGCTTCTCGGCAGCCGCTTTGGCAGCGGCAGGAGGCGGCGGCACGGCGGCCGCCTTTTCCGATTTGGCCTCGGTTGCCGTGGCGCCGTTGCTGATGGCCCCGAGCAGTGCACCGACGGCCACCGTTTGTCCTTCGGGGACCTTGATCTCGCCGAGCACCCCGGAAACGGGCGCCGGAACCTCGACCGTCACCTTATCCGTCTCGAGCTCAACCAGCGGCTCGTCGACGTTGACCGCGTCACCGGTGTTCTTGAACCATTTCCCGACGATCGCCTCGGTGACGCTTTCGCCCAGGGTCGGTACGCGAATTTCGGTCGCCATCTCTAATCTCACTTCCCCGCGAATGTGTGCCCGCGACCACCTCGTCGCAGACTGCTCAACTGCTCGAGCCGCCCGTCAGCGCCGCCTCAACCAGCGCCTTCTGCTCATGGAGGTGCTTCGACAATTGCCCGGTCGCGGTCGACGCCGAGGCCGGACGACCGGCGTAGATCGGCCGCTTGTGCTTGGCGTCGATGCGCTCCAGCACCCAAGTCAGGTTCGGCTCGATGAAGCTCCATGCGCCCATGTTCTTGGGCTCTTCCTGGCACCAAACCATCTCGGCCTGCGAAAAGCGGCCGAGCTCGTGCATCAGCGCGCGCGCCGGGAATGGATAGAGCTGCTCGACGCGCAGTAGATAGACGTTGTCGACGCCGGCGGCCTCGCGCGCATCGTAGAGGTCGTAATAGGCTTTGCCCGAGCATAGAACGACGCGTCGGATCTTCTCGTCTGGAACGAGCTTGATCTTGTCGTCGGGCCTGTGCTCGGCGTCGTCCCACAGCAGGCGATGGAACGTCGTGCCGGGCCCCATTTCATCGAGGCGCGAGACGACGCGCTTGTGCCGCAGCAGCGACTTCGGCGTCATCAGGATGAGAGGCTTGCGGAACTTGCGCAGCAATTGCCGGCGCAGGATGTGGAAGTAGTTGGCGGGCGTCGACACGTTCGCCACCTGCCAGTTGTCCTCCGCGCACAATTGCAGATAGCGCTCGAGCCGCGCCGAGGAATGCTCCGGCCCCTGCCCCTCGTAGCCGTGCGGCAACAGGCAGACGAGGCCCGACATGCGCAGCCACTTGCGCTCGCCGGACGAGATGAACTGGTCGAATACCACCTGCGCGCCGTTGGCGAAGTCGCCGAACTGCGCCTCCCACATGACGAGCGCGTTAGGCTCGGCGAGCGAGTAGCCGTACTCGAAGCCGAGCACCGCCTCTTCCGACAGCATCGAGTTGATAACCTCGAACCTCGCCTGGTCGTTGGCGACGTGCTTCAACGGCGTCCAGCGGCGCTCGGTCTCCTGGTCGATCAGCACCGCGTGCCGTTGCGAGAAGGTGCCGCGCTCGGAGTCCTGCCCCGCCAACCGCACCGGATAGCCTTCGGAGAGCAAGGATCCGAAGGCCAGATGCTCACCCATCGCCCAATCGATGCCCTCGCCCGTATCGACCATCTCGCGGCGCCGCTCGAGCAGCCGGCGCACGACCTTGTGGGCGTTGAAGTCGGGTGGAACGCTGGTGATGCGCCGGCCGATGATCTGCAGCCGGTCGATGGCGACGCCGGTCACGCCGCGGCGTGCGTCGTCCTCAGCGAAGCCCACGCCGGCCCAACGGCCGTCGAGCCAATCGGCCTTGTTGGGGAGGAAACTGTCGGCGCCGGCGAACTCCTCCTCGAGGTGGGCGCGGAAGCTCGTGTGCATGCGCTGGCTGTCCTCCAGCGACACGACGCCTTCCTCGGCCAGCCGCTTGGAGTAGATATCGATCACTGTCGGATGCGACTTGATCGCCTTGTACATCAGCGGCTGCGTGAACATCGGCTCGTCGGCCTCGTTGTGGCCGTAGCGCCGGTAGCAGAACATGTCGATGACGACCGGCTTCTGGAACTTCTGCCGGAACTCGGTGGCGATCTTGGCGACGTGCACCACGGCTTCCGGATTGTCGCCGTTCACATGGAAGATCGGCGCCTCGATCATGCGCGCCACGTCCGAGCAGTAGGGCGAGGAGCGCGAATGGCGCGGGTTGGTGGTGAAGCCGATCTGATTGTTGATGATGAAGTGGATCGAGCCGCCCGTGCGATGGCCCTTGAGGCCGGAGAGGCCGAAGCACTCGGCGACGACACCCTGACCGGCGAAGGCCGCATCGCCGTGAATGAGCAGCGGCAGCACCGGGGTGCGCTCGCCGGGGGCGCAGCCGCGCTGGTCCTGCTTGGCGCGCACCTTGCCGAGCACGACGGGATCGACGATCTCGAGGTGCGAGGGGTTGGCGGTCAGCGACAGGTGCACGTTGTTGCCGTCGAAGGAGCGGTCCGACGAGGCACCGAGGTGATACTTCACGTCGCCCGAGCCCTCGACGTCGTCCGGCTTGAACGAGCCGCCCTTGAATTCGTGGAAAATGGCGCGGTGTGGCTTGGCCATGACGTTGGCGAGCACGTTGAGGCGCCCGCGATGCGCCATGCCGATGATGATCTCCTTCACCCCGAGCTGGCCGCCGCGCTTGATGATCTGCTCCAGCGCCGGCACCATCGCCTCGGCGCCGTCGATGCCGAAGCGCTTGGTGCCCGTGTACTTCACCTCGCAGAACTTCTCGAACGTCTCCGTCTCGATCAGCTTGTTGAGGATGGCGCGCCGCCCTTCGGGCGTGAAACGGATGTCCTTCTCCTCGCCCTCGATGCGGTCCTGGATCCACGCCTTCTGCGACGGGCTGGTGATGTGCATGTACTGCACGCCGATGTGCCGGCAGTAGGTGCGCCGCACGATGCGCAGGATCTGCCGCATGGTCGCCGTCTCCAGGCCGAGCACACGGTCGATGAAGATCGGGCGGTCGAGGTCGGCCTCGGTGAAGCCGTAGGTCTCGGGCTTCAGCTCGCGATGCACCTTGCGGTCGGCGAGGCCCAGCGGATCGAGGTCGGCGGCGAGGTGGCCCATGACGCGATAGGCGCGGATTAGCATCAGCGCGCGGATCGAATCCTGCGTCGCGCGCAGCGACGCGGCCGGCGTCATCTCGAAGCCGAGCGCGTGCGATTTGGCGTGCAGAGCGGTGCGGATCGAGCGCTCGCTCGCCTCGTACTCGCCGGTCAGCGCGGCGACGAGATCGCCATTCTCCAGGAGTTCCGGCGCCGGAACGCCCCAGGACGGCCCGCGCTCGCCGTTGCGCGCGCCGGAACGCTCCTCGTTGAGGCTTTCGAAGAAGTGTCGCCACTCGTCGCTGACCGAGCCGGGGTTGCGCTCATACTCGGCCTGCATGTCCTCGACGTAGGCGGCATTGGCGCCGCTCAGGAACGAAGTGCGGAGGAAAGCTTCATTTAGGGGCTTGCGAGTCATTGCTGGGTCTCAACGCGTCGTTGATGCAGCGCAGACGGGGCGCGCAGGTCAAATGTAGGGTGGGCGCGCGGTCGGCGAACAATCGAGTGTGCAGTGCAGCATACGCCTACTCCGCCAGTTTGGCATGTCTCGTTTGCGCTTTGAGGACATCCATTAGTGTGGTGCCGAGCGCGGCAGGGCTCGAAGCGATGGCGATGCCGGCGGAGCGCATGGCCTCAAGCTTATCCTCGGCTTTGCCTTTACCGCCGGAAATGATGGCGCCGGCATGGCCCATGCGCCGGCCGGGTGGCGCCGTGGCGCCGGCGATGAAGCCGACCATGGGTTTGGAGCGTCCCTTGCGCGCCTCGGCCTTGACGAAGTCCGCGGCTTCCTCTTCGGCCGAGCCGCCAATCTCGCCGATCATGATGATCGAATCGGTCTCCTTATCGGCGAGGAACAACTCCAGCACCTCGATGAATTCCAGACCCTTGATCGGGTCGCCGCCGATCCCGACGGCGGTCGACTGCCCGAGACCGGCGTCGGAGGTCTGCTTCACCGCCTCGTAGGTCAGCGTGCCCGAGCGCGAGACGATGCCGACGCGCCCGGGGCGGAAGATGTTGCCGGGCATAATGCCGATCTTGCACTCGTCGGGCGTCAGCACGCCGGGACAGTTCGGCCCCAAGAGGCGAGATTTCGAGCCATCGAGGGCGCGTTTCACCTTCACCATGTCGAGCACCGGGATGCCCTCGGTGATGGCGACGATGAACGGGAAGCCGGCGTCGATCGCTTCCAGGATGGCGTCGGCGGCGAACGGCGGCGGCACGTAGATCGACGTCGCGTCGGCACCCGTGGCGGCGCGCGCCTCGGCCACCGTGTCGAACAGCGGCACGTCAGCGAGCTCCTCGTCAGGGTGCTTGGAGCCGCCCTTTCCGGGGGTCACGCCGCCGACGATCTTGGTACCATAGGCCTTCGCCTGCTTGGTGTGAAAGGTACCCTGGCTGCCCGTGATGCCCTGACAGATGACCTTCGTTGATTTGTCTACGAGAATAGCCATGACACCGCCCGTTGCGCCTGACGCCTGAGCGAGGCGTCCGCGCGCTCCTTTTGAGCCCATTTTTGCACTGCATCAAGACAGACTTTTTGGGCATATGGCGGTAAAGTGCGGCAGCTGACCGGGGTCAGCACCGCCCTAAAGGTCAGGCCGCCTCTTTTACGGCTGCCGTAATCTTCTGCGCGGCGTCGCCGAGATCGTCGGCTGGCACGATCTTGAGGCCGCTCTCGGCGAGGATCTTCTTGCCCAGCTCGACGTTGGTGCCTTCCAGGCGCACCACCAGCGGCACGGTGATGCCCATCTCGCGCGCTGCCGCGACCACGCCCTCGGCGATGATATCGCAGCGCATGATGCCGCCGAAGATGTTGACCAGGATGCCTTTCACGGCCGGGTCGGAGAGGATGATCTTGAACGCCGCCTGCACCTTCTCCTTCGAGGCGCCGCCGCCGACGTCGAGGAAGTTCGCTGGCTCGGCGCCATAGAGCTTGATGATGTCCATGGTGGCCATGGCGAGGCCGGCGCCGTTCACCATGCAGCCGATGGTGCCGTCGAGCTTGACGTAGGAGAGATCGTGCTTGGAGGCTTCGACCTCGGCCGGGTCCTCCTCGGTCAAATCGCGCATGTCGACGATATCGGGATGACGGTAGAGCGCGTTCGAATCGAAGCTCATCTTGGCATCGAGGCACGACAGGGTGCCATCCTTGGTGACGATAAGCGGGTTGATCTCCAAGAGGCTCATGTCCTTGGCGAGCACGAGGTTGTAGAGATCGCCGACGAGCTTGATGCAGGCGCTGATCTGCTTGCCCTCGAGACCCAGCGCGAAGGCGATGCGCCGACCGTGGAACGGCATGTAGCCGCTCGCCGGGTCTATGGTCACCGAGATGATCTTTTCCGGGGATTCGTGCGCGACCTGCTCGATGTCCATGCCGCCCGCGGCGCTGGCGATGAAGGCGACGCGCGAAGTGGCGCGGTCGACGAGCGCCGACAGGTACAGCTCGCGCGCAATATCGATGCCGTCCGAGACGTAGATGCGGTTGACGACGCGCCCCTCGGGCCCGGTCTGCGCCGTGACCAGCGTATTGCCCAGCATCTGCTCGGCGAACGACTGCACCTCGGCGCGCGACTTGGCGAGGCGCACACCGCCTTTTTCGCCCGCCGCCGCTTCCTTGAACTTGCCCTTGCCGCGGCCGCCGGCGTGGATCTGCGCCTTGACCACGAACAGCGGACCGGGGAGCTGCTGCACTGCCTCGCCGGCCTCGCGCACCGAGAAGGCGACCATGCCGTCCGGGGTTGGAATGCCGAACTGGCGCAAGAGCTCCTTGGCCTGGTGCTCGTGGATGTTCATGCAGCGCTCCTGCTTTGCATAGGATTTAGGAAGCGGCTCGCCCTAAGCGCCGAGCTGCGGGGCGATCTTGGTGCAGGCATCCACCAAGCCCTTCACCGACTCGACCGATTTGATGAACATGTTGCGCTCGGCGGCGTTGAGGTCGATCTCGATGATGCGCTCGGCGCCGCCGGCACCGATGATCACCGGCACGCCCACGTAGAGGCCCTTAACACCGTACTCGCCGTTTAGGTAGGCGGCACAAGGTAGGATACGCTTCTTGTCCTTCAGGTAGCTGTCGACCATCTCCAGCGCCGAGGAAGCGGGGGCGTAGTAGGCCGAGCCGGTCTTCAGAAGGGCAACGATCTCGCCACCCCCCTTGCGCGTGCGGTCGACGATCTCGTCGAGCCGCTCCTGGCGCATCCAGCCCATCCGCACGACGTCGGGGAGCGGGATGCCGGAAACCGTCGAGTAGCGCACCAGCGGCACCATGTCGTCGCCGTGGCCGCCCAGAACGAAGGCCGTTACGTCCTCGACCGAGATGCCGAGCTCGGAGGCGAGGAAGTAGCGGAAACGGGCTGTGTCGAGCACGCCCGCCATGCCGACCACCATGTTGCGCGGCAGGCCGGAGGCCTTCTGCAGCGCCCAGACCATGGCGTCGAGCGGGTTCGTAATAACGACGACAAAGGCGGTGGGGGCGTATTTCTTGATGCCGGCGCCGACCTGCTCCATCACCTTGATGTTGATGCCGATAAGGTCGTCGCGGCTCATGCCCGGCTTGCGCGGCACGCCGGCGGTGACGATGCACACGTCGGCGCCCTCGATGTCGGCGTAGGCATTGGTGCCGCGCATCTGGCAGTCGAAGCCCTCAACCGAGCCCGACTGGGCGAGATCCAGCGCCTTGCCCTGCGGCAGACCCTCGGCGATATCGAAGACGACGGCGTCGCCCAGTTCCTTAAGCCCGATCAGATGCGCGAGCGTTCCTCCAATCATGCCACCGCCGATCAAGGCGATCTTCGTCCGCGCCATCCGTCTCGAGCTCCCTCTTATCCATGAAAATTGATTTGTGCGGCGATGCCCCGCAGGCCTTCGAACCCGCCACAACTCGGTCACGACTACGTTTAGACTAGGCCTCCGAGCAGGGAAAGCCCGACGATCGGGCACGTTCTGACGCGCCTTGAGGCGCGCGAACGCGCGCCCGAGGCCAGGCCCCGAGGGTCTTACAGGAGCGATGGTCCCGCTGCGCATGCGGGGGAGCTGGGAGGGGTTTTGCGAGCCGCACGATTTGTCGGACTGGCCGTTGGGCTGACGCTGCTGGGGAGTGGCGTCGCGGGCGCCGAGGACGCAGAGGCCTTCTTGGGCTTCCGACTGCTCGATCTCGAGAACCAATCGGTCAAATGGCAGAGCCCGGCCCTCGGGCGCAGCGCCGTTGTCACCTATACCTTCGCCACCGGACCAATCACCACCCCGGGCGCCCGCAACTGTGCGGCGATGCTCCCGCCGGCGCGCGCTTATGAGCCTTCGCACATCAAGGCGCGGCAATTCCGCGGCGAGGTCTCGGCCGCCTTCCGCATGTGGGAGAAGGTCGCCAACATCACCTTTCGCGAGACTGCCGATCCCGCTGCCGCGGGCATCGTCATCGGCGCCCAGGCGGCACCGGTTGGGCGCGCCTTCACCAACGTCGAGCTGAAGAAGGGCACCGGCGAAAGGAAGGTCATCGCTCGCTCGCTCATCTGTCTCAACCCCAAGCAGCCATGGAAGATCGGCTTCGACGGCCGGCTCGGCGTCTACGACCTGCGCTACACCATCGCGCATGAGATCGGCCACGCCATCGGCCTCGATCATCCGAGTGCCGCCGGGCAGCTCATGTCGTACCGTTACGACGAGAAGCAGGCCGGCCTGCAGCCGGGCGACGTCAAGGGCGCCGTCCTACTCTATGGCCGACGCGCTGGTGCGCGCCGCCTCGCCAA
Organism: Hyphomicrobium sp.; assembly: GCF_009026145.1. Classification (GTDB taxonomy): domain Bacteria; phylum Pseudomonadota; class Alphaproteobacteria; order Rhizobiales; family Hyphomicrobiaceae; genus Hyphomicrobium_A. The sequence continues at coordinate 341,116 of NZ_WBUE01000001.1, read as the reverse complement.
CGCCCGCAACGGCAGCGCCACAAGCAGCAATGATACGGTTGTGGCAGGCGAGAGCGGTTGGCCGTTCGGCATCGGCATCAACCCGAAGCGCGCCTCCCCCAAGGCCGTACTGCCCCGCTGACAGGGTCGACGCGCGTGTGCTCGATCTCTCCCTGAGGGGCCGGGCGGCTCAGGGTTCGGGGTCCGGGTCGGTATGGCCGCGAACGGCGCGCCCGGCGAGGTATGCCTCGCTGCGCATCTCGATGAGGCGCGAGGCGGTGCGCGCGAACGCCCTGGCCGCCGCATCGTCCTGGCATAGCGCATCAGGCTCGGCCGCCGCCGAGGCGATGAGGCACACCTTGTTGTCGTAGAGCGTGTCGATGAGGTTGATGAAGCGGCGGACGGCATCGCGCTTTTCCCGTGCCATAGCCGGAATCCCGTCGATCAGCACCGTGTGATAGGTGTGCGCGAGGCGCAGGTAATCGAGTGCGCCGAGCGGGGCTTCGCACAAATCGCCGAAGCTGAATCGGGCGATGCCCATGGAGGCCAGCGGCACGCGCACGCTCCGCCCTTTCACCTCCAGCGTCTCGGCTTCGCCCGGGTGGCGCCCGGTCAACCGGTCCCAGTGGGCATCGAGCTCGGCCGTGGCGCGCGCATCCGCGGGAGCAAAATAGAGCGGCAGCCCGGCCAGCTTCTCCAGCCGGAAGTCCTTTGCCGACCTCAATTCGACGACGTCCATGCGCTCGGCAATCAGTGCGATGAAGGGCAAAAACAGCCGTCGATTGAGGCCGTGCTCGTAGAGCGCCTCCGGGGCCGAGTTCGAGGTCGCCACCACGACGACGCCGCGCTCGAAAAGATGCTTGAACAACCGGCCGAGAATCATCGCGTCGGCGATGTCCGTCACCTGCAGCTCGTCGAAGCACAACAGTGCGGCCGCTGCGGCGACGCCCGCCGCCACATGCGGGATTGGGTCGCCCTCGACCTCCCGCCGCGTCGCGGCGATCCGCTCATGCACGTCGGCCATGAATTCGTGGAAATGGCAGCGCTGCTTGGGGGCGAAGCGGGCGCAGGCGAAGAACAGATCCATGAGCATCGTCTTGCCGCGGCCGACGTCGCCATGGATATAGAGCCCGCGCGGTGCCGGGCCGTTGCTGCGCGAGAAACGTGACAGCAGTCCGTTGCGCGCCGGCCGCCAGCCATTCAGCCGGCGCGCCAGCGCATCGAGGCGCGCCGCTACCGCAAGCTGCGCTGCATCGGTTTCAAGCTCACCGGCGCCGACCTGCGCGCGCAAGCGGTCGAGGGGGGATTGCGTCATTCGTCTCCAAGTCCCTGCATCGCCGAGTTGCGTCAAACGTGGGCAAAACGCAATCCCGCGACCGAATGTCACCGATGCGCTGGCGCCCGTGTGACGGGCAATCGCGCCCCTCGGCTGCGCTTCTGCAATGGAAATCCCGCCACGGCAGTCGCATATTGTGCAGTGCAATAGAAGGGCGCGCCACCACCTACGGTGCGCATCGGGGCGCGACCGTCGAGGCCGGCGGTAGGCCTCGACTTGAGATGCGGAGGGACTCGTCATGAGCGAGCATCACTTGCCCCACGGCACCATCAGGAAGCTGTGGCCGGCGGAGGCACCGAAATTCCGCGATCACCTACTGCGTCTCGACAAAGCGAGCCGCCGCAACCGCTTCGCCCACGGCGTTTCCGACGCGTTTATCGAGGATTACGCGGCCCGCATGGCCGACATGGGGGGCATTGTCTACGGCTTCTTCGACGGTGAGGAGGTACGCGCCGCCGCCGAGCTCAAGAAGCTGGGAGATACCTGGGGGCGCGAGGCGGAAGCCGCCTTTTCCGTCGAGCAGCCGCTGCAGGAGCACGGCATCGGCACCGAGCTGATGGGGCGCGTTATTCGCGCCGCCCGCAATCGTGGCGTCCAGCACCTCTGTCTCAGCTGCCTCGCCGACAATAGCAAGATGCAGGCTATTGCCCGCCGCTACGAAGCGGATCTACGTTTCGAGTACGGCGAGGTGATCGGCGAGATCGTCCCGCAGGGGCCGAACTATTTCTCGCTGCTTGCCGAGGCCGTCGAGGACCGTCTCGGCTACATGATGGCGGTGCTCGATCTGCAAAATCGCGTCGTCAAAGCCGCCTGAGGTCGGCAAAGCCGCACATCATTTCGCTCGCTTTGCGCCACTCATACGCGCGTCATAGCAGTCGCGAAATGCGCAACGAGAGTCTGCACACGACGCTGCAGGCCCTTCGAAAGGCGACAAAAATGATGATTTCTCGCAACACACGCGATTGAATGCGCGCGTGTTAGCTTTCAATTTGCAATTTCGTGTCAACAAAATGTTCGAACTTGCACATGATTTTTTAGTTCGAGTGATTCGAACTGAGAGAGATAGAAACAGAACCTAGAAAGAGAGAGACTCCAATGGTCAAGAAAGCTGTGAAGCGCAAAGTGAAGAAGGCCCCGGCTCGCCGCGCGGCCGCGAAGAAGTCCACCGCCCGTAAGACGGCGCGCAAGACCGTCCGCAAGACGGCGCGCAAGGCCGCCCGCAAGCCGGCCAAGAAGGCCCGTCGAGCTGCGTAAAGCAGCCGGGTACGCGCCAGTTCCCCTCGTTCCGCGCGATATCGAAGGCTGACGAACGCTCCGGCGCCCAGCCTTCAAACCCTTCAAGACCGGTGGTCGCGAAACGCGCCGCCGGTCTTTTCTTTTGGCAAATTTCGCTGTTTTTTGGCTTGTTTTCGCCCCGCCGGCGCTATTCCGGCAGGTGGTTCACGGCCTCGATGTTGTGGCCGTCGGGATGCAGCACGAAGGCCCCGTAGTAGTTCTCGTGGTAGTGCGGGCGCAGCCCCGGGGCGCCGTTGTCCTTGCCCCCGGCGGCCAGCGCTGCCGCATAGAAGGCGCGCACGGCAGCGCGATTATCGGCCATGAAGGCCACGTGCAAGCGCCCCACCAGCGCTTTGCCGGTGCCGATCCAGAACTGCGGGCGATCGCGCCCGAAGCCGGCGTAACCGTCCTCACCGTCCTCCGACAGGACGACCTCCTTGATGATGCGATAGCCGAGCGGCTCGAGCGCGCGCACGTAGAACGCCCTCGAGCGGGTGAAATCGGTGACCGGAAAGCCGATGTGGTCGAGCATTGCGCCTCCTGGCAGCCGTCTGCTGCCCCGTGCGCAGCGTCAGACGCGGCGCTCGACCATCAGCTTCTTGAGCTCGGCGATGGCCTTGGCGGGATTGAGCCCCTTCGGGCATGCCTTGGTGCAGTTGAGAATTGTGTGGCAGCGGTAGAGTCGGAACGGGTCCTCGAGGTTGTCGAGCCGCTCGCCGGTCGCCTCGTCGCGCGAGTCCTGCACCCAGCGGAACGCCTGCAGCAGGGCCGCCGGCCCCAGATAGCGGTCCGAGTTCCACCAGTAGCTGGGGCAGGAGGTCGAGCAGCAGGCGCACAGGATGCACTCGTAGAGGCCGTCGAGCTTCTGGCGATCCTCGTGCGACTGCCGCCATTCCTTTGGCGGGGCGGGCGTATCCGTCTTCAGCCACGGCTCGATCAGGCGGTGCTGGGCGTAGAAGTTGGTCATGTCGGGGACGAGGTCCTTCACCACCTGCATATGTGGCAGCGGGTAGACCTTCACCGGCCCCTTGATGTCTTCATAGCCCCTGAGGCAGGCGAGCGTGTTCGTCCCGTCGATATTCATCGAGCACGAGCCGCAAATGCCCTCGCGGCAGGAACGCCGGAAGGTCACGGTGGTGTCGATCTCGTTCTTGATCTTGATGAGGGCGTCGAGGACCATCGGCCCGCAGCGCTCGGTGTCCACCCAGTAGGTGTCGAGCCGCGGATTCTCATCGCCCTCCGGGTCCCAGCGGTAGATGCGGAATTCCTTCCACGTGCCCTTGCCTTCGGGTTGGTTCCAGGTCTTGCCGCGCACGACTTTGGAATTCCGGGGAAGCGTGAAGTGAACCATGGAGCGTGGACTTTCCTGCTGTCGCCGACCGGCAGTACCGCGGCTCCACATGAAACGGCGGAAATGTCCGTGTCAACGCCTGCCGGCGTCGCGTTGACGCGCGAAACCCGACCGTCGTGCTTGGCTATTCGGGACGGTGCTTCTTCAACTCGCGCACCAGCTCGGTGAGGCGCACTGCGACTTCGGCGCCGGTGTCGACCGAGGCTTTGAGCGTCGCGCGCGCCTGGATGAGCTTGTTGAGGCGCTCCTGCTGCTCGCCAAAGCCAAAGAACAGCTCCTCGGGCGCATTGATCTCCCCGTCCTCGACCGCCGACATCACATCGAAGGCGTTTTGCGAGGCGAGCACCAGCATGGAGGCGACGTCATTGATGAGTTGCTGGAACAGTCGTGCCGAATCCGCGCCGACGCGCGGCCCGTGCACGCCGAACTTCAGCGGCGAGGAAGCCGGGGCGCCCTCGCCGGCGAACAGCCTCGGGTTGCGCTGAAAGCGGCGGAAGATCTCTTGCAGGCCGAGGCAGCAGGTCTCCAGATCGCGCAACGCCGTCCCTGCTTTGCGCTTGGCGCGCGAGCGATCGGGCGTACGCTCCTGCGCCGCCCAGTTGATGGTCGCGATCGAGGCAATGGCGCCGAGAGCGGCCAAGGCCGGCAGTACCGCCGTGAACGGATCGGGCGCCAGGCGCGTCTCGCCCTCGGCCTCCGCTACCCGGTTCTGTGGTTTCTTGTCCGCCATGGGGTTGGCTGCACCTGTCGGCCTCAGGAAGCGGCTCCGCATCGTATGAATGCCTTTTGCCCTTATTGCGGTTGCCAGACGACCGGCGGATTTCTAGTCCCTTAGCACGACAGCATCGAGAGTTTACCCATGCCCTTTCCTTTGACGCCCGCGCTCACCGCCGACTGCGTCGTGTTCGACGAGCGCGGCTACGTGCTGCTCATCCGCCGCAAGAACGATCCTTTCAAAGGTTCATACGCGCTCCCCGGCGGCTTCGTCGACGTCGGCGAGCGCGTCGAGGACGCCTGCCGGCGCGAGTTGCGCGAGGAGACAGGGCTCAAGGTTGGCGCGCTGCGTCTCATCGGCGTCTATTCCGACCCCTACCGCGATCCGCGCGGCCACACGTGCTCTATCGCCTACCTCGCCCGCGTCGGCCGGGCCGCGGTGACGGCGGGCGATGACGCGGCGGCTGCCGAATGGGTCGCCGACTGGCGCGCCGAGACGCTCGCCTTCGACCATGCGCTCATCATTGCCGATGCCGAAAGGCTGCTCGAGGGCGCATAGTGTCCGCCTTCAGCGACCGGCACCGTAGTATTCCGGCACGCCGGCATCGAGGCAGGTCATCTGCACGCGAATGTCCGTATACAGGAACCGGCAGAGTTCTTTCTTGTGGTTGGGATTATTGCGGATGGCTGCGAACGAGGTCTTGAACCCGCGCGAGTTCGCCACCTGCGCCAGGAGCTTGTCCTGGCAATAGGGCGTCGCCAGCCAGTTGCCCTGCACCAGCTGGTTGCCGTCCTGGCATTTGATCTCGGCGACGGCGGGAGCGGCAGCAGCCAGGGCGGAAAGCGCCGCCAGGGCAATCGGTACGGCCTTCGAACAACCCATGTTGGCGCCCTCCTGTTCGCGATTTGGCCAGCGGAGATGGTCATCCGTGCGCGATTCGTGAATTTAGGGGCAAACGTGCGCGCGCCAAAGCCCAACCGCCGCCCCAGCTGGGCTTATCCAGGCGGCTATGGCGCCATCGTCACTGCGTGGCGGTGGAAAACTCGCGCGGCGCGACCATCTGCACCGTCGGCTTGGCCGCGGCGATGCTCAGCGTGCGAATCGGCTGGCCGGCGCTGAAGTCGAGCTGGCCGAGGTCGACCGCCTTGAGCCCGGGGTCGTTGTAGGTCTTCCAGTAGTAGATCTTGTTGGCGTGGTCGCGGAACGTGGTCCACTGCGTGTAGTCGCCGACCGGCTTGCCGCCGTCGGCGTAGTCGCGCACCAGACCTTTCGGGATGTCGACGCGGTTGATGAGGTGCTCGGCGACGATCAGCGCCTCGGCGGCGTCCTTCGGCTTATCGGCGAGGTATGCGGTGGCCGCCGCCATGACGAAGCGCGACGGCGGCGTCGGATCACCCGGCAGACCGTGCAGCCCCGAGCCCTGGCCGGTGCCGACGTAGGTCGTATTGCCGATCCTCACCGGCGGCGCGTTCTCCGCCGTCAGGTTGACGTAGTTGCGCAGATTCTGCAGGTGCCACTCGTAGGTGGGCGAGTTCGTCAACACGCCGACAGTGTTGTCGTAGGCGTGCATCTTGCCGTCGACGTACTCGATGACGATGCTCTTGCCGTTCGCATCGTGGACCACGTAGTGCAGCGGCGAGAACGAGCCGAGCTGCGGCACCATCTCGCCCCAAACGATGACGCCGGAAAGCGCGGCGCGCACCTCGTTGACGGTCGCGAAGTTACCAAGCACCCAGGCGCCGAAGCTGGCGTTGGACAGCGCGCGCGTTTCGTCGCCCGGCTGCACGTCCTGGTACTTGGTCTCCGCCGGCAGATAAAGGGCACCGAAGCCGAGTCCCTTCTCGTTGAGGCCATCGGTGGCGACGGGCATCCCGTAGGCGTTCATCGCCACGTAGCCGTATTTCGATGTCCACCTCAATCCATCGCCGCTCGGCGCCGGCGAAGTCATTTGCGCGCCGCGAGGCATGATCTGCACCTCGCTGCCGAGGTCCATGGCGAACTCCATGGTGCGCACCGTCACCGGCGAGCCGTCGCCAGCGATCAGGCGAACGTCCGTGCAGGCTAAGCCGGGGGAGGTGGCCATCAGGCCCGCACACAGCGTGGCAACGGCGCGGCGCAGCATGTTGTTCTCCTTTTCCGAGAATAGCGAGCGCGGCCCGGCCCGCAGCGCGCGCCCGGGCACGCCGCTTCTGAAGTTCAGTCGCCTTGCGGGAAATACTCGAGCGTCGTGCGGCAGCTTTCCTCCCACTCCGCCTTGCTCATCTGCGTCTGCGGATCCCAGTCCGCCATGCAGCCGGCGAGGTCCTTCTTGGTGACCTTGAAGTTCTTCTTTGACTCATCGAGGATAGCGTCGGCCTCGCTCTCGCCAGCCTTCTTCTTTGCTCCGCGGTTGACATCCTGCTCGAGGTTCTGCTCCGGCGTCTCGGTCGCCGCTTCACGGTCGGCCTTGTCGCCGGCATCGGGGATCACCCCCTCGTCCTGAGGCGCCGGTACTGACAACTGCCCGTCGTTGGGGGAGACGTTCTCCTCCTCGGCGATGCCGCTGCGCTCCGTCGCCGTCAGCGGATCCTTGTAGTAGGAATCTTTGGGAATATCCGCAGCGGATTCCGCGGCGAGCGCTGGCACATCGAAGGCAGCGAATGCAGCGACGACGGCAGCAACGACCGACAGCAGCGATTTCGAAAGCATGGATGTGGCCCCTGCAAAGATTTGGGCCCGGCAGCGTGACGACCGGACAATGCCAGGCTACGCGAACAAGCTGAGAGTTCAGGAAAGGACGCCCGCACGGTTTGCCTAAAATTGCCTGCATCGCGCGCGGACCGTCCGGTCGCGGAGCAACTTATCGCGACGATTAGTTTTTCTTATATTGAGATCACGCAAATGCGATTTCTGTTTATCGAACGCACTTGCTATGGTCCTGGTTATCGGAACAGGCGGACAGGCGGTTCGCCGGTGTTCAATAGGAGGAAACTATGAAGGTTTGGAGCAAGCCGGCCGTTCGCGAGCAGGAAGTTGGCCTCGAGGTCACCTCCTACATGCCGGCCGAGATCGACATCATCTAACTCGATCCGAGCTAGCTGATACACGAGCGGCGACCGAGATGCTCGGTCGCCGCTTTTCTTTTGGCCTAAGCGCGATGCCCGCTTACGGCTTGCACGCCGTGCCGATGGCGATGCACTGGATGCCGCCCTTGACGTCGTGACAATCGATATCGGTTGCCGTGGCGTTCGTCCACATGGCCCATTCCTTGCCATGCATCTTGCGCGTATCGATTTCCCAACCGAAGATTGCCTGCTCTTCCGCTTCCTTGTTGCCCTTCTTCTTCGCGCCGTAAGAGCTGAGCGAATCCGCCTTGCAGTCTTTCTTGACGGCGTCGGCTGCCCCGCCCAGGGTGCGGCTCAACAGGTCCTTGCACGGCTTGGCCGTACGCACGCAGGTCCACTGGCCATCCTTCTCGGTGCAGTCGACCTTGGCGTCCTTCGCATAGCGCCAGGAGTTGTATTCCCCGCCGTACTTCTCCTTCACGGCCGAGCGCCAGGCGAGCAGCGAGTTGGGATAGGCGCCGAGGTCACGCAGCGTCGCTGGCTTTCCTTCGGCTTTGACGGTGTCCTTGCAATCATCGGCGGCTGCCGCGGGCAGGGCAGCCAGAACTGAAAAAGCGGCCGCCACGAAGGCCAGCCGCGTGCACAATCTCGTGTCCATCTTGTCGTTTCCTGATAGCTGAGCGTACGCGCCTCCCGGGAACGGTGCGGAGGCTGACCACACTCGCAAGGAATCTGGTGGGATTTGAGGCTGCGGCACTGCAATGGCGCAAGTGCTTGAGCGGCCGTGGCGATCGAGCTACAGGCGCACGCGCCGCAAGCCGAGGTAGGTCTCGACGAAGCGCCGCAGCCAGCGGCTGGGAATTTTGCCGCGCGCAAAGTGCGTGAAGTGGGCCAAGCGGTGCACCGGATTACGGAAGCGCGGGCGGCGCGCCTCCAGCACGTTGGCGATCTTGACCGCCACCTCCTGCGGATCGCGGCCCTTGGCAGCGACGTGCGCGTCGCCAGCGCGAAACACGTTCTCGCTCCAGCGCCGGTAGACGCTGCCCGACGGCGCGATGCGCGGCGAGGCCTGCCAGATGTCGGTGATGTATGGGCCCGGCTCGATCAACACCACGCCGATGCCGAACTGGTCGACATCGTAGGCGAGCGACTCGGCCCAGCCTTCCACGGCCCACTTCGAGGCGACGTAGATCGAGTTTCCCGGCTGACCATTGAAGGCCGACTCGCTCGATATGATGACGATGCGCCCCGAGCGCTGCTTGCGGAACGTCGGCAGTAGCGCGCGCGTCAGCGCCATCACCCCGAAGAAGTTGGTCTCCATGACCCGCCGTAGCTCGGCATCGGGAATGTCCTCGAAGGCGCCACCGGCAGCCACGCCGGCGTTGTGCACGACTGCGTCGAGAAAGCCGCCGGTGATAGCGAGCGTATCGGCGACGCCCCTCGTGATCGAAGCGGCATCGGTAACGTCGAGCTGGATGACATCGACGCTATGTGCGGCGCCCGCCTGTGCGAGGGCCGCCTCGAGCGCGCCCTTGCGTTCCAGGTTGCGCATGGTGGCAATGACGCGCCAGCCGCGCTTGGCCAACTCGACGGCGGCCACAAGGCCGAAACCGGCCGACGTTCCCGTAATCAGAACCGTTCGCATAGACACCCCACTCAGAGCCGCCCCGCATTTAGCCGGCACCCCGGCGGGCCGCTGTCTCCTCCGATATAGGCGACTGTATATATGCTGCTCCGGCGATGGCGAACCCCGCGCGTCACAAAAAAGGGCCGCTGTAAGCAGCGGCCCTATGCAATTGTCTGCTTTTGCGCACAAGGTCGGCTCAGTACACGCGCGCCTTCGGCTCGATGTATTTGACCTCGTTGGTCATCGTGTGCGTGTGCACCGGGCGATAATCGAGGCGCACCGTCTTGGAGCCGTAGTCGGCCCAGGCGAGCGTGTGCTTCATCCAGTTGACGTCGTCGCGCTTGGGGAAGTCTTCGCGCGCGTGCGCGCCGCGGCTCTCCTGGCGATTGTGCGCGCCGGTCACCGTCACCGCCGCTTGGGCGATGAGGTTGTCGTACTCCAATGTCTCGACGAGGTCGGAGTTCCAGATCAGCGAGCGGTCGGTGACGCGGATGTCGTCGGAGGCCTTCCAGATCTCGCCAATCTGCTTCATGCCCTCGGCCATCACCGGGCCGTCGCGGAATACCGCGCAGTGCGCCTGCATGGATTTCTGCATCTTGAGGCGCAGGTCGGCAGTGGGCGTGGCGCCCGAGGCGTAGCGGAAACGGTCGAGCCGCGCCAAGGCGCGCTCGGTGACATCCGCCGGCAGATCGGGATGGGAAGCGCCGCGCTCGATCGTCTCGGCGCAGCGCAGCCCGGCGGCGCGGCCGAACACCACGAGATCGATGAGCGAGTTCGAGCCGAGACGGTTGGCGCCGTGCACAGACACGCACGCCGCCTCGCCGATGGCCATTAGCCCCGGCACGACCGTGTCCGGGTTGCCGTCCTTCTGGGTGAGCACCTCGCCGTGGAAGTTCGTGGGGATGCCACCCATGTTGTAGTGCACTGTCGGCAGCACCGGGATTGGCTCGCGGCGCAGATCGACGCCGGCGAACACCTTGGCGCTTTCGGTGATGCCCGGCAGGCGCTCGGCCAGGATCTTCGGATCGAGGTGGTCGAGGTGCAGGTGGATATGGTCGCCCTCGGGCCCATGCCCGCGGCCTTCGCGGATCTCGATGGTCATGGAGCGCGAGACGACGTCGCGCGAGGCGAGGTCTTTGGCGTGCGGCGCGTAGCGCTCCATGAAGCGCTCGCCCTGCGCGTTGGTGAGATAGCCGCCCTCGCCGCGCGCGCCCTCGGTGATCAGCACACCGGCGCCGTAGATGCCGGTCGGGTGGAACTGTACGAACTCCATGTCCTGCAGCGGCAGGCCGGCGCGCAGCACCATGGCGTTGCCGTCGCCGGTGCAGGTGTGCGCCGAGGTACAGGAGAAATACGCGCGCCCGTAGCCGCCCGTTGCCAGGATGGTCTTCTTGGCACGGAAGCGGTGAATGGAGCCGTCGTCGAGACACAGCGCGAGGATGCCGCGGCAAGCCCCGTCCTGATCCATCAAGAGATCGAGCGCGAAGTACTCGATGAAGAACTCGGCCGAGTAGCGAAGCGACTGACCGTAGAGGGTGTGCAGCATGGCGTGGCCGGTGCGGTCGGCGGCGGCGCACGTGCGCTGCGCCGGCGGGCCTTCGCCGAATTCCGTCGTCATGCCACCGAACGGGCGCTGGTAGATCTTGCCGTCCTCGGTGCGGCTGAAGGGAACGCCGTAATGCTCGAGCTCGTAGACCGCGGCGGGCGCATGACGGCACAGATACTCGATGGCATCCTGATCGCCGAGCCAGTCGGCACCCTTCACCGTGTCGTACATGTGCCAGCGCCAGTCGTCGGGGCCCATGTTGCCGAGCGCGGCGGCGACGCCGCCCTGCGCGGCGACAGTGTGCGAGCGGGTAGGAAACACCTTCGTCACGCACGCCGTCTTGAGACCCGCCTCGGCGCAGCCGAGCGTGGCGCGCAAGCCCGCGCCGCCGGCGCCGACGACGACGACATCGTAGGTGTGGTCGTGGATCGGATATGCGTGCCCCTTGACGCTTGGAGCTGCACCGGGCTTCTTCGAGCCGTTGGCTTTCGCCGCGCCGTTCTTCTTCTCGGCCATCGAGCCTAACCCCCGAAGCTCAGTTTCAACACGGCGAAGATCGACACCGCGGCGACCGCCGCCGCAAAGAACGTGTTCGCCAGCAATAGAAGCATCTTGGCGCCTTCGCCGTGCACGTAGTCCTCGACGATCACCTGCATGCCGATGCGCATGTGCACGGTACCCGACACGATCAGTGCGATGAGAAGTATGGCGACGACCGGGTGGGCGAGCGTCGCCTTGACGGTCGCAAGGTCGGCCCCGGCCAACGCGCCGATCAGCCCGACGGCAAACGCCATGAGGATCGCGTTGGCAGCGGCGGTGATGCGCTGCATGAGGAAGTGGCCCGGGCCCTCATGGGCTGAGCCGAGCCCGCGCGCGCGCTTGAGCGGGGTTGTCATTGCCATGCCTGCACCCATCCGCGTTCGCTGGCGATGTAGAGCCACAGCGCGCCGGTGAGCAGCACCGACAGCACGATCGTGCTCCACGACAATAGATCGACGCTGCCGATGTCGAGGCCAGCGCCCGTGTCCCAGACGAAGTGGCGCAGCCCGCCGAGCAGGTGATGGATCAGCGCCCAAGAGTAGCCGACGATCACCACCATGCCCGGCCAAGTGGCAAACAGGCCGTTGACGAAGGCGAAGTACTCAGGGCTCGTCGCCGCCGCGATGAGCCACCAGGCGATGAGCAGCGAGCCGACGTAGAGCGCCGCGCCGGTGATGCGATGCAGGATCGACATCACCATGTTGATCTGCGGTCGGTAGATTTGCAGATGCGGAGAAAGCGGCCGCTGGCGCGCCCGCTCAGGTGTCACCCCGGCCATGCGATCCTCGTTGTTCGATCTGCTGGCGTTTTAGCGCGTCGATCCGCAGGCGGCAATTCGCCAATCGCCACAGCACACGGGTACAGAAGTCGCCATTCGCGCGGACAGCAATGGGCCTATCTGGTCTTGCGCTTCCTCTCCACGGGCTCGCCAATAGAAGTGAGGACAGATGCCGCTAGGTTCTTGATGTCTTCTCGCGTCAAACTGCGAGGATCGCGCAATGCCTTGGAGGCAAGGGTGGAGATTGATGCTGAGGTCTTGTGACTGGGTCGCAACGCCCTTCCGACCGCCGACGGCTGGCTCTGGATGACCTTGAGGTACGCCTGCGCCGGCCGATCTGGCTGGCTGCGCCCCTGCTCCCAATCCCTGAGCGTGCCAATCGGGATTTCGAATCGGTAGGCGAACTCCTCCTGCGACAATCCCAATTGCCAGCGAATACGCTTGATCGGCGCCACTCGCTTCATCGAGCTGAGCACGGCTGCGCTCAGCGGAGGATTTTCGCGATCTTCACGCTCGGAAGAGCGAGCAGCGCGCTGCGCGACGACTCGCTTGATCGATTTACTCTTGCTCAAGGTAAGACTTCCGTTCCCGCCTATCGGCCAAACGCGCCGAGATAATGCGAATTCGGCCTTTTCGTTCGGTGTAGATCACCATCAGGATTCCCACGCCGCTGCGGCCGAGAAGCCGGCAACGCTCTTCATCGCTCGATGGCTCATCAAGCGCCTCGATTGCCTTTTGATCGTCGAAGACGTCTTTAGCCTGTTCGAAGGTAACGCCGTGCCGAACGACATTGGTCGCGGTTTGGCGGGGTCCCACTCGAACTTCATGGGTCCTAAGCGTATACGGGTATCCCGTAGGGGTCAATCAGCGCGGCAGCAGCACCCAGGCATCGAGGTCGAGCAGCACGCCGTCGGCGTACTGGCCGTCCTCCTTCTTGAGCGGGAACGCCGCGCAGTCCTGGTTCTTCACCGCCACGAGGCGGATGCGCAGCGCGCCGACGTCCTTGCGGCCGGGCAGCTCCGCCTTCTCCAGCACCTCCGACCAGGCATAGACCGTGTCGCCGGCAAAGCAGGGCGACACGTGCCGGCCGCCGTTGATGGCGGCGAGGTGGAAGGCGTTGTTGAGCCCGTTGAACGACAGCGCACGGACGAGCGAGATGACGACGCCGCCGTAGACGATGCGCTTGCCGAAGCGGCCCTTCGATTCGGTGTGCTGGTTGAAGTGCACCTTGGCCGTGTTCTGATAAAGCCGCGTGGCGATCTGGTGCTCGGCCTCCTCTAGCGTCATGCCGTCGACGTGGTCGATCTTCTCGCCCACCTCGTAGTCGCCCCAGCGGTAGGGCGAGCCGGCAAGTGCGAAGTCGTACTTGTCCATATTGAGGGCCGGCACCGCAGCGCCGATCTCGGCAGGGTCGACGCGCTGCGCCAGGTTGGGGACGATCGCTTCGGGCGTGGGCGCATCCTTGTCGCGCTTCCTCACCATCACCCAGCGCACGTAGTCGAGCACAACCTCGCCGTTCTGGTTGCGCCCCGTGGAGCGCACGTAGACGGTGCCCGTCTCGCGGTTGGAGTTCTCCTTGAGGCCGATGACCTCCGAGGTCGAGGCCAGAGTGTCGCCGGGATAGACCGGCTTCAAGAAGCGGCAGCTGGCGTAGCCGAGGTTGGCGATGGCGTTGAGCGAGATCTCCGGCGTCGTCTTACCGAACACCACGTGGAAGGTGAGGAGATCATCGAGCGGCGAGGCCGGATAGCCGATCGCCTTGGCGAAGGCATCCGACGACTGGACCGCAAAGCGCGTGCCGTAAAGGCTCGTATAGAGCGCCACGTCGCCCACCGTGACCGTGCGTGGGGTCGGGTGGACGATCACCTGCCCGAACTTGAAATCCTCGAAGTAATTGCCGGGGTTGGTCTTGGTCGAAGTCATGTCGTGGTCAGGTCCTCATCACGGCCGCGCGTGCCGATTAGTCAGAAAAGGCTGGCTCTGTCGACTGACTTTTCGCCGCTCGGAAAGGATCGGGGCCGTCAGAACGGTCAGAACCACGCCTCCTCGGTCTTGCGCATCGCCTCGATGGCGTCGGCGATGGCCACCGTGCGCCGCGCCATGACGAGGTGCAGCCGCTCCACCATGCGCCCCTCCAGCGTGATGACCCCCTTGTGCACGTTCGCCGGCTCCTCGAAGGCGGCGATGATCTTGCGCGCCCAGGAAACCTCCTCCTCGGTGGGCGAGAAGACCTCGTTGCAGGGGGCCACCTGCGAGGGGTGGATCAGCGTCTTGCCGTCCATCCCCAGCGTGCGCCCGTGCTCGCATTCGTCGCGAAAGCCCACGTCGTCACGGTAGTCGTTGTAGACACCGTCGAGGACGTCGAGGCCGTAGGCGCGCGCCGCCACGATGGTCATGGCCAGCCACGGCACCACGGCGATGCGGTTGTGCAACGCACGGGCGCGCGATTCCTTCAACAGGTCGTTGGTGCCCATGACGAGGCAGGCGAGCCGGTTCTCCGGATCGGCGCCGAGTGCCGCGATCTCGCGCGCGTTGAGCACCGAGCTCGGCGTCTCCATCATCGCCCACAGACGCACCTTGGGCGGCGCGTTGATGGCCCCCAGCACCTTGGCGACGGTAACGATGTCACCCGGCGAGGAGACCTTGGGCACCAGGATGGCGTCGGGCGCCACGCCCACCGCCGCCCGCAAATCGTCCATGCCCCAGGCGGTCTCGATGGCGTTGACGCGGATGATGAGCTCGCGCCGACCGTAGCCGCCGTCCTTCACCACCGCGCAAACATTTTCGCGCGCCGCCACCTTGCCTTCCGGCGCCACCGAATCTTCGAGGTCGAGAATCAGCGCATCGGCGGGAAGTTTCTTGGCTTTTTCCAGCGCCCGCTCATTGGCACCAGGCATATAGAGCACACTGCGTCGCGGACGAACGGTCATCCTCGGCTCCCTCTTGTGCGGCGCACAATAGCGCGCGTCGCCACGAACACCAAGGGCGCCGCGCACAACTTCTCGGTGACCCGTGGCTTGGCGGGCGCCGGCGCGTCCGGCACAGTCGCGCATGGCCCGCGTCCTCGCTCTCTCCTCGCACGTCGCCTTCGGCTCCGTAGGTCTGGCGATCATCGTCCCGGCGCTGCACTGTCTTGGCCACGAGGCGATGGCGGTGCCGACCGTGGTGCTGTCGAACCATCCCGGCTATGCGCGCTTTGCCGGCGATGCTGTGCTGCCGGGGCAGATGGCCACCATGCTCGATGCGCTCGAAGCCAATGGCTGGCTCACCGATACCGCCGCCATCATCACCGGCTACCTGCCGACGCCCGCCCACGTTCGAGAGGCGCAATCGACCGTGGAGCGCGTACGCCGCGCCAACGCACGCGCCATCTACCTGTGCGACCCGGTGTTCGGCGACGAGTCGGAAGGCTTCTACCTCTCCGAATCGACGGCCGCCGCCATCCGCGACGAGCTCTGGCCGCTCGCCACCATCGCCACGCCCAACCGCTTCGAATTGTCCTGGCTCGCCGGTCTCCCCGTGGGCAACCCGCGCGAGGCGCGCCGGGCCGCCGCGTCACTCGGCGTTCCGACGGTTCTCGCCACCTCGATTCCGGCCGGCGAAGCGCAGCTCGCCAACGTGCTCGTGTCGGGCCCCGAGGCGACAGCCTGCTTGGTGCACCGTCGCGACCGGGCACCGCACGGGACCGGCGATCTGCTTTCCGCTCTCTACCTGGGTCACGTCCTCAATGGCGAAGCGCCGCCGACCGCGCTCGCCCTCGCCGCCGCCGGAGTGGAGGCGAGCGTCGCCGCCAGCGGCGGACGCGATGAATTGCCCCTCGCCGCGGCAGGCGTTTTATGGGCCAATACGCCGGCACTACCGACGACATCCGTGTGAACGCAAGCGAGGGCACCCGAGGAATGGTGGCGAAGACCCGGAAGAGAAGGACGATCGTACAGCGCGTCGACGGCGCCAAGGCCTTCTTCCAGCACGAGGCATCCGGAGGCATCGTCCTGCTCGCCGCCGCGCTATTCGGGCTGGTGCTGCAGAACTCGCCGTTGAGCTGGCTGTACGATGGGCTGCTGGAAACCCCCGTCACGGTGCGCGTCGGCGCCCTCAACCTCGACAAGCCGCTGCTGCTGTGGATCAACGACGGCATGATGGCCGTCTTCTTCTTCCTCGTCGGCCTCGAGATCAAACGCGAGCTCGTCATCGGTGAACTGTCGAGTACCAAGAAAGCCGCGCTGCCGGCGATCGCCGCGCTCGGCGGCATGCTGGTGCCGGCGCTGATCTATTCCGCCATCAACTGGACCGACGACATCGCGCTGCATGGCTGGGCTATTCCCGCCGCCACCGATATCGCCTTTGCCATCGGCGTGCTGGCGCTGCTGGGGCCGCGCGTTCCCGTATCGCTGAAGGTGTTCCTCCTGGCGCTGGCCATCATCGACGACCTCGGCGCCATCATCATCATCGCCTTCTTCTACACGGCACACCTGTCGCTGGAGGCGCTCGCCCTCGCCGGCCTCGGCATCGCCGCCCTCGCTCTTCTCAACGCCAAAGACGTCACACGCATCGCCCCCTACGTATTGGTCGGTCTGTTCATTTGGGTTTGCGTGCTGAAGTCGGGCGTGCATGCCACGCTGGCCGGCGTCATCACCGCGCTTGCCGTGCCGGTGACGCGCGCCCCCGGCGAGCAGCACGGCACGCTGGAGCGCGTCGAGGAGGCGCTCGGCCCATGGGTAAAGTTCGGCGTGCTGCCGCTGTTTGCTTTCGCCAACGCCGGCGTGTCGCTGACCGGCATGACGCTGGCGCATGTGACCAGCGCCATCCCCATGGGCATCGCGCTCGGCCTGCTCATCGGCAAACCGATCGGCATCTTCGGCTTCTCGCTGGGCGCCATCGGGCTGCGCCTCGCCGGCAAGCCGGAGGGTGCGACCTGGGCGCAGCTGCTCGGCGTCGCCATCCTCGGCGGCATCGGCTTCACCATGAGCTTGTTCATCGGCATGCTGGCATTCGTCGACGCGACGCGCGCCGCCGAAATCCGCATCGGCGTGCTCATGGGGTCGATCGCCTCCGCGCTGGCCGGCTACCTCTTCCTGCGCGCCGTCACCGCAAACCGCGCGCTAGGCCAACCTCACCCAGAGGGATAAGTCGAGGGTCTGTCTTGGGGACTTACGCCTTGGCGGCGGCGGCCTGCGCCTGGCGCGCCGCTTTGATGCTCGAGACGCGCCGCTGGTGATACTTCTTCGACAGCTCGTCCCACTCGATGGTCAGCGAGCCGCCGGTGGCCACGTGCTGGCGATCCCAGTTGCTCAACAGATCGAGACAGGCGTGGTCGATGTAGTCGAGCTCGTTGATGTGCACGTGCACTTGCGCGCCCGGCTTTAGCGCCTCCAGCTCCGCTGCCAACTTCGGTAGGCGGATGAGCGTCGCCGACCCCTTGAGGTAGAGGTCGACGCGGTTCTCCGACCCGTTCCCCTCCTTGCGCACGTCGAGGTGCGAGAAGGCGTAGAGCAGCTTGATCAGCGACAGCCCGAGGCCGATGAGCACGCCCTCGAGCAGGTTGGTGGCGACGATCATGACGATGGTGACGAGATAGATCAGCACCTCGCCGCGGCCGTACTGCAGCAGCGTCGGCACGATTTTCGGATAGGCGAGCTTGTAGCCGGTGAACACCAGGATCGCCGCCAGTGCCGACACGGGAATATAAGCCAGCGTGAACGGCAGCAGGCTGACGAACAGCAGCAGCCACACGCCGTGCATGATGGCCGAGGCGCGCGTCTCGGCGCCGGCCTCGACGTTGGCACTCGAGCGCACGATGACGCCGGTCATCGGCAGCACGCCCAGCGCGCCGCAGATGGCATTGCCGACGCCCTGCGCTGCCAGCTCGCGATCATATTTCGTGCGTGGCCCGCGGTGCATCTGATCGACGGCGGTGGCACACAGCAGCGTCTCGGCGCTGGCAATGAAGGCGATGGAGACGGCGCCGACCAGCATCGGCCACTCGATGATGCGGGTGAGGCGTTCCCAGGTGGGGAAGACAGTCACCGACCAGATGTTGTCGGGCACGTTGACGTAATCGACCTGCAGCCCAAACAGCAGCGCCGCGGAGATGGCCACCAGCACGCCGACCAGCGGCGCCGGCATCATGCGCCAGCTCTTCGGGGTCAGCGAGCCCCAGGCGAAAATGGTGGCGATGGTCAGCGCGCCGACGGCGAAGGCGTTGAAATGCGCGTCGCGCGCCTGTATGGCGTCGAACAGCGCACGCGGAATGCCGAGCAGGTTTTCGATGCCGCTGCCGAGCGGCTTGGCGTCGAGCATGACGTGGAACTGCGAGGCGAGGATCAACACGCCGATGCCGGCCAGCATGCCGTGAATAACGGCCGGCGATACGGCGCGGAACCATTGCCCAAGCTTGAGCAGCCCGGCAGCGAGCTGAATGAGTCCGGCGAACAGCACGATGACGCCCAGCATCTCGATGCCGAACTGCTGCACGAGCTGCCAGACGAGCACGGTAAGGCCGGCGGCCGGGCCGCTGACCTGCAACGGCGAGCCGGCGAGGAAGCCGACAACGAGGCCGCCGATGATGCCGGTGATGATGCCCGCCGTCGGCGGCAGGCCGGAGGCGAGCGCGACGCCCATGCACAGCGGCAGCGCAACGAGGAAGACGACGATCGACGCCAGGAAGTCGCGACCAAAGGTTGCCGAAGAATCAGACGCGCGCATAAGGTTCTCGCCCACTCGCTGTTCCACCTCGCCGGCGGATGGACGGTGGCCGTTGACTGCAAACCGATTTGAGGTATCCCCCAGCAGGCCCGGACGATAGACCGTGCGTTGCAGGCGAGCAAGCCGCGCCGCTTTCCTACAGCGGCCGACGGTTAAGAGCGGGCCTTGACGGCGCGCGCGGCTCGGACGATTTGACACCTCTGCCCCGTCCGCACACTCGGGCATGGAGCACGGCATGAGCAGTTTCCCCGAAAAACTCGCCGATCGATACCGCCGCTTCCATCACCGCCACTTCCTGCCCAAAGCGGAGGAGTACGAGGAGCTCGCCACCTACGGGCAGAACCCCGAGGCAATGGTCATCTCCTGCTCGGACAGCCGTGTCGACCCGGAGACGATCTTCAGCGCCATGCCGGGCGAATTGTTCGTGGTGCGCAACGTCGCCAACCTGGTGCCGCCCTACGAGACAGGGGGCAAATTCCATGGCGTCAGCTCGGCCATCGAGTTCGCGGTCTTGAACCTGCGCATCAAGCACCTGATCGTCATGGGCCACTCCGGCTGCGGCGGCGTCAAAGCGGCGCTCGACCAGAGCGCCGCCGTTCAGACCGAGGCGCAGTTCATCTCGCGCTGGATGTCGATGCTGGACGACGCGCGCCTGCTGGTGCTGGCCTCGCACCAGACCAGTCCACAGCAGGAGAAGCAGGCGGCCCTGGAGAAGGAGGGCATCAAGACGGCGATCCGCAACCTGCGCACCTTCCCCTTTGTCGCCGACGCGGAGATCAAGGGCCGGCTGGGGTTGCACGGGGCCTATTTCGACATCGCCACCGGCACGCTGTCGGTGCTCAACCACTCGCGCGGCGAGTTCTTCCCGCTCTAGAGTCGCGCGCTCCCCCGTCACGTCATCACCGCCTGCGCGGCCATGGCGAGATTAGGGCGCAGCAGACTGGGAAGTGGCCGGCGACTTGGCGCGGTCGATGGCGGGGATGAGCTTTGACTGCATGCTATCGGCCGAGATCGGGCCGACGTGCTTGAACACGATCTCGCCCTTCCCGTTCAACACGAACGTCTCGGGCATGCCGTAAACGCCCCACTCGATGGCGCCGCGCCCTGCGCTATCGGTGCCGACGGCGGTGAACGGATTGCCGTAGCGGCCGAGGAAGCGGCGCGCGGCGACGGGGTCGTCCTTATAGTTGACGCCGTAGAGCGCCACGCCGGTCCGCTTCTGCAGCTCCACCAGCAGCGGCTGCTCCTCGGCGCACGGCACGCACCACGAGGCCCAGAAGTTGACGACGCTCGGCGCGCCGGTTGCGAGCTCGGTGCTGGAGAAGCCGGGCACCGGCCTGCCAGCCTCGAGAAGACCCTCGAGCGCCGCGAACTGCGTTGCCGGCGCAGGCTTGCCGATGAGTGCCGACGGCAGCTTCGAGGGATCGCCGGTCTGCAAGGCGAAGGCGAACACGGCGACCAGCGCGCCGAATATGACGAGCGGCGCGATCACCCAGCTCAAGTTGCGCTTGGCTGCAGGCGGGGGGCGCGCGTCGGTGGCCGGCTGCATTGCGATGTCGCCCTCGAGCTTAGCTGCGGGGCGCAGAGCGCCGCTTGACGCCGCGGGCGGCGAGATCGACGAGGCGCCGCTCCTGCTCGCGGCCGTCGACGACGAGCCAGGCGATGAGCGCGCCGATGACCAGCACGACGATGGCGTAGGCCGACCAGATGAAGCTCGCGTGTGGTCCGAGATCCATGCGCCTACTCCGCTGCCGCCAGTTGCGCCGCCTGCGCCCGCTCCACCTCGGCGAGCTGCATCGCTTTCACGCGTCGGCGCAGGATCTCGTTGCGCATCGCCTTCAAGTGCATGGCGACGAACATCAGCGTGAAGCCGACCGCCATGACCAGGAGCGGGCTCAGCAATGCCGGATCGATCGTCGGGCCACCGGCTCTGATGACGCTCGCCGGCTGGTGCAGCGTATTGCCGAACTCCACCGAGAACTTGATGATCGGCAGCATGACGATGCCGACCAGGGCGAGAATCGCCGTCAGCTTGGCTGCCAGCGATTCTTCCTCGATCGAGGAACGCAGCGCCATCAGGCCGAGATAGAGGAAGAACAGGATCAGCACCGAGGTGAGCCGCGCGTCCCACACCCAGTAGGTGCCCCAGGTCGGGCGTCCCCACAGCGACCCGGTCACCAGGGCGAGGAACGTGAAGGCGGCGCCAAGCGGGACCGCCGCCTTGGCGGAGACGTCGGCCAGGGGATGGCGGAACACGAGGAGCCCGAATGCCGAGATGGCAACCAGCCCGTAGACCGCCATCGACAGCCAGGCGCATGGAACGTGGATGAACATGATGCGCGCTGTCTCGCCCTGCAGGTAGTCGGGCGGGGCGACGAAAAAGCTCAGGTACAGGCCAAAGGCGATGACGAGGCCGGCCGCACCGGCGATCCACGGCAACAGCTGAGCCGAAAGCTCCATGAAGCGGGTCGGGTTGGCGAGGCGCTGGGTCAGGGTCTGCATTGGAAATGATCTAAGCTAGGCGAGCCCCGCGTGCAATTGAGCCCGATCAATGGGGCATAGACATGGGCAGTGGGCAGCCCGGGAAGAGCTATGTGAACACCGCCTACTGCCCATTGCCCGCTGCCTTTTCCTACTGCATTTGCACGCGCAATGCCGCCGCGGCAGCTAATGGGCCAAGAACGATCGAGGCAAGGGAAAGCGCGGTAAGGATAAGGAAAGCGCTTCCCGTCCCGGCTACCCCGAGCAGACCGTTGATTGCCGCCATGCCGAAAATCAGCGTGGGGACGTAGAGCGGCAGGACCAGCAACGCGATCAAGAGGCCGCCGCGATAGGCACGCAGTGTCAGGGCGGCGCCCACCGCGCCGATGAAGCTGACCGCCGGCGTTCCCGCCAGCATGGTGGCGACGAGAAGCGGATAGGCACCGATCTCCAGATTGAGCAATAGCCCCAGCACCGGCGCCATCAGCGCCAAGGGGATGCCGGTCGAAATCCAGTGCGCCAAGGCCTTGGCGGTGACGATGAGTTCCATCGGTAGCGACCCGGTTGCCAGCACGTCGAGCGAGCCGTCCTCGTAGTCGGAGGAGAACACGCGCCCCAGCGACAGCAATGCCGCCAGCAATAGCGCGATCCACAGCACGCCGGGCGCGATGCGTGACAACAGGTTGAGGTCGGCGCCGAGGCCCAAAGGCAGCAGCGTCACGACCAGCATATAGAAGCCGAGCGCCGTGCCGAGCGCGCCGCCCTGGCGCACGCTGAGGATGAGATCGCGCTTTAAGACGGCAAGGAAGGCGCTCACGTTGACACCTCTATGCGCCCGAGGCGGATCGTCTCCGCCGGCTCCAGCGCCAGCGGCACGTGCGTTGCGATCACGGCCATGCCGCCGCTCTGCAGATGCGCATTTATGGCGCCGATGAGTACCTCGCCCGACGCCGCATCGAGCGACACGGTCGGCTCATCGAGCAGCCACAGGGGACGCGCGGCGACCGCCAGCCTTCCCAGCGCCAGCCGCCGCTTCTGACCCGCCGACAGGTAGCCGGCGGGGATGTCGGCCAGGGCGTCGAGGGCGAAGCGCTGCAGCGCCGTCTCGACTCGGGCGCCGACGTCGCGCACCGTATCGGCGGCAGAAGCGAGATACGTTGCCCAAAAGGCCAGGTTCTCGGCCGCCGTTAGATGTGTCTTGATCCCATCGAGGTGCCCGACAAAGTGGCAGAGTTCGCTTATCTCCCGGTCTTCCCCCAAGCCGGTCACGCGAACGCTGCCGGCGGCGGGGCGCAGATACCCGGCGAGGGCGCGCAATAGCGTCGATTTGCCAGAACCATTTGGACCCGTGAGAATGAGCGCTGCGCCAGCCCCGAGGCGAAAGGAAAGCCTGGAGACCACGGGGCGACCGCCGCGCTCCAAGGTGAGATTTTCAGCAACGAGCTGCACGGCTCTTCATCATCCGTGTGGCAGAATGCGCTAGCGAAACGGTTGGAAAATCCCGCAAGATGGGTGGCGGAAGCGCGCTAGTGTCCCGATTCCGAAGTTCGCCAGACTTCGCTGCTGGGCTGGGAGCGAACTTCGGAATCATAAGGGACACTAGAACTACGGAGTTGCTAGTGTGATTCAGATCGAGAAATTCGCTCGGCACCTCGCCGTTCATGATTGGCGAATTTCTCGATCATCACACTAGGCTGGCGGGCCAGACGCACCTGCGTATAGGGCAATGCTTCCGAGATGGCCAGTTTACCAGCTTAAATGAGCGCCGTCCCCGTCCGCAGCTGCGGCAGGGTTGACGACTGGGGAGAAGCGGCCGTCGCCGGCCGTCGATTGCGAAACGAAGGAGAAGGATTTTGAAGGACGCGCAGCCGGTGTCGCTGGACAGCTTCAAGTGCCGCAGAACGCTCTCCGCCGGCGGCAAGACCTATACCTACTACTCCCTTCCCGAGGCCGAGACGAAAGGCCTTGCCGGCATCTCCAAGCTACCCTTCTCCATGAAGGTCCTGCTGGAGAACCTTTTGCGCCACGAAGACGGCCGCACCGTCACCAAGACCGACATCGAGGCCGTGGCCAATTGGCTGACCGACCGGGGCAAGGCCGGCAAGGAGATCGGCTTTCGCCCGGCGCGCGTGTTGATGCAGGATTTCACCGGCGTGCCCGCCGTCGTCGACCTCGCCGCCATGCGCGATGGCATGAAGAGCCTCGGCGGTGATCCGCAGAAGATCAACCCGCTGGTTCCCGTCGATCTCGTCATCGACCACTCGGTGATCGTCGACGAGTTCGGCTCGCCGCAGGCCTTCGCACACAATGTCGAATACGAGTACCAGCGCAACTTGGAGCGCTACAACTTCCTCAAATGGGGGCAGGGCGCCTTCGACAATTTCCGCGTCGTGCCGCCCGGCACCGGCATCTGCCATCAGGTCAATCTCGAGTTCCTGGCCCAGACGGTATGGACGCGCACCTATCCCGACGGCACCGCCCTCGCCTATCCCGACACGCTCGTCGGCACCGATAGCCACACCACCATGGTCAACGGCCTCGCCGTGCTCGGCTGGGGCGTCGGCGGCATCGAGGCGGAGGCTGCCATGCTCGGCCAGGCGCAGTCGATGCTCTTGCCCGAGGTGATCGGCTTCAAGCTGACCGGGAAGCTGACCGAGGGCGTCACAGCGACCGACCTCGTGCTCACCGTCACGCAAATGCTGCGCAAGAAGGGCGTCGTCGGCAAGTTCGTCGAGTTTTACGGTCCCGGCCTCGATTCGATGCCGCTCGCCGACCGTGCCACCATCGCCAACATGGCGCCCGAGTATGGCGCCACCTGCGGCTTCTTCCCCATCGACGCCGAGACGCTCAATTACCTCAGCATGTCGGGGCGCGAGGCCGCGCGCATCGCGCTCGTCGAGGAGTACGCCAAGGCGCAGGGCATGTTCCGCCTTTCCGGCTCGCCCGATCCCGTGTTCACCGACACGCTCGAGCTCGATCTTAGCTCCGTCGTGCCGTCGATGGCCGGTCCCAAACGCCCTGAGGGACGCATCGCCCTCACCGACGTCGCGGCGGGTTTCGCCAAGGCGCTGGAGAGCGAATACAAGAAGCCGGGTGAGCTCCGCGAGCGGGCCCCCGTCAAAGGCCGCGACTTCGATATCGGGCACGGCGACGTCGTCATCGCCGCTATCACCAGCTGCACCAACACGTCGAACCCGAGCGTGCTCATCGCCGCCGGGCTGCTCGCCAAGAAGGCGGTCGAAAAGGGCCTCAAATCGAAGCCGTGGGTGAAGACCTCGTTGGCACCCGGCTCGCAGGTCGTCTCCGCTTATCTCGACAAGGCCGGCCTGCAGCCCTACCTCGACCAGCTCGGCTTCAACCTGGTCGGCTTCGGCTGCACCACGTGCATCGGAAACTCGGGGCCATTGGCACCGGAGATCTCAGCCGCCATCAACGAGAACGGCATCGTCGCCGCCGCCGTCCTTTCCGGCAACCGCAACTTCGAGGGCCGCGTCAGTCCCGATGTGCAGGCGAACTATCTCGCCTCGCCGCCCCTCGTCGTCGCCTACGCGCTCGCCGGCACGGTGCAGAAGGACCTTTCCAAGGAGCCGCTCGGCACGGACAGCGACGGACAGCCCGTCTACCTCAAGGACATCTGGCCGTCCTCGCACGAGATTCACCGGTTCATCGTAGAGAACATCACGCGCGAACTGTTCCTCGACCGCTACGCCGACGTGTTCAACGGCGATGCCAGCTGGCGCGCCATCGATACGGCGGGTGGTGAGACGTACACCTGGGACGATCAATCGACGTACGTGCGCAATCCCCCCTACTTCGAGGGCATCGACAAGCACCCGAGCAAGATCACCGACATCAAGGGCGCGCGCATCCTCGGACTGTTCGGCGACAAGATCACCACCGACCACATCTCGCCTGCCGGCTCGATCAAGCCGTCCTCGCCTGCCGGAGAATACCTGTTGGAGCACAACGTGGCCGTCGCCGACTTCAACCAGTACGGCACGCGGCGCGGCAACCACGAGGTGATGATGCGCGGCACCTTCGCCAACATCCGCATCAAGAACCACATGGTGCGCGACGCCGCCGGCAATGTGAAGGAAGGCGGATGGACCGTGCACTATCCATCCGGCGAGCAGATGCCGATCTACGACGCCGCCATGCGCTACAAGGCCGAAGGCACCCCGCTCGTCGTCTTCGCCGGCGTCGAGTACGGCAACGGCTCCTCGCGCGACTGGGCGGCGAAGGGCACCAACCTCTTGGGCGTGCGTGCCGTCATCGCCCAGTCGTTCGAGCGCATCCACCGCTCCAACCTCGTCGGCATGGGCATCGTGCCGTTCGTGTTCGAGGAGGGCACGAGCTGGCAGTCGCTGGCCTTGAAGGGCGACGAGATCGTTAACATCCCGGGTCTGACCTCCATCCAGCCGCGCCAGAAGATGACGGCCGAGATCGCCGCCGCCGACGGCTCCGTGAAGAAGGTGCCCATCCTCTGCCGCATCGATACCCTCGATGAGCTCGAGTACTTCAAGAACGGCGGCATTCTGCACTACGTCCTGCGCAACCTCGCCGCCGCTTGAGGCATGCGGTCGGCCTTCCCCGGGCTACCCGCGAAAACACTCTTTCGTGAGTTCTGTTGTAGCGTTACACCCCCCTCCCTAGTCTTATGGAGCGGCTTCTTTCGGTGTATTTTGCGCGCATGCGGCTGGCCCCCTTCGTTGCCCTCACCCTGGCTCTTTTCCTCCCGGCCTCCGGCGCGCTGACGCAGGACGCCCCGGGCATCAACCCGTCGTTCGGGCCGCCCAAGGACGTGCTCGAGCTGTTTACCAGCCAGGGCTGCGACACCTGCCCGCCGGCCGACCAGGTGCTCGCTAAGTTCGCCGACCGGCCGAACATTATCGCCATCACCCTCCCCGTCGATATCTGGGACTATCTCGGCTGGAAGGACACCCTCGCCTCGGACAAGAACTCGGAGCGCCAGCGAGCCTACGCCAAGGCGCGCGGCGATGGCGCCATCTACACGCCGCAGGTGGTCGTCAACGGCATGATCGGTGTCAACGGCTCCGACCCCGCCGCCATCGAGGAGGCGATCAAGGTCAGCAACATCGCCCTCGCCGGGGCGCGCGTGCCGATCCGCTTCTGGCACGAGCGCAACTCGATCAAGATCGAAGCCGGCGATGCGCCTCCGGGGCGTACGTATAAAGAGGCCACGATCTGGTTCGCAGTGGTGCAGAAGCGCACCGAGGTGCCCATCGAGCGCGGCGACAACAAGGGCAGAACGCTCGCCTACACCAACATCGTACGCGAGATGCTGCCCGTCGGCTCCTGGAACGGCAAGGCGCTGAGCCTGCAGCTCACCCGCACCGCCGTCATGCGCCCCGAGACCGAGGCCGCCATCATCCTTTTGCAGGAGGGCAAGGCCGGCCCCATCATCGGCGCCGCCTGGACCGGGCTGTGGTAGCCTCTGAACTCACGGCTTGTTCAGTGTCAACCTGCAAGTCCGCGCTTCTTCAGGAGGCCTTTGATCTCCGGCGGGCGGCCGCGGAAGGCGACGTAGGCCTCCAAGGGATCGCGCGCGTTGCCGACCGAGTAGATGTGCTTGTGCAGCTTCTTCGCCGTCGCCGCATGGAACGCATCGCCCGCCTCCTCGAAGGCAGCGAACGCGTCGGCATCCATCACCTCCGACCACAGGTAGCTATAGTAGCCGGCCGCGTAGCCGCCCATGATGTGCAGGAAGTGCGGGATGCGGTGGCGCATGACGATCTCGCTCGGCATGCCGAGACGCGAAAGCGTGTCGCGCTCGAAGGCGCCGACGTCGATGGCGCCTTCCTCCTCGCGCGCGTGCAGCTCCATGTCGACGAACGCAGACGCCAGGTACTCGATGGTCGCAAAGCCCTGGTTGAAGTTGCGCGCCTTCTTGATGCGGGAGACGAGCTTGGCCGGCATCGGCTTGCCCGTCTCGTGATGCACGGCGAACCGCTCCAGCGTCTCCGGCACCATCAGCCAGTGCTCGTAGAGCTGCGAGGGCAGCTCGACGAAGTCGCGCGTCACCGACGTGCCCGAGATCGACGGATAGGTCACGTCCGATAAGAGCCCGTGCAGGCCGTGCCCGAATTCGTGGAAGAGTGTGCGCGCGTCATCGAGCGATAGCAGGCTCGGGGCGCCCTCCTCGCCCTTCGAAAAGTTCATCACGTTGACGATGATCGGGGAAATCTCGCCCGCCACCTTCGACTGCGAGCGGTACGCCGACATCCACGCGCCCGAGCGCTTCGAGGGACGCGCGAAGTAATCGCCGAGGAACAGGCCGACGTGCTTGCCGCGCTTGTCGGTCACCTTCCACACGCGGACGTCCTCGTGATAGCGCGGCGCGTCGGGGAGCTCCTTGAACTTGAGCCCGAACAGCCGGCTCGCCGTCTCGAATGCGGCGGCGATGACGTTGTCGAGCGTCAAGTACGGGCGCGTCGAGGCCTCGTCGACATCATAGAGCGCCTTGCGCTCCTTTTCCGCATAGTAGCGCCAGTCCCACGGGGCGATGGCGAAGTTGCCACCCTCGGCACGCGCGCGGGCCTGCAGCGCCTCGCGCTCGTCCGCGGCGCGCTTCACCGCCGGCTCCCACACGGCCGAGAGCAGATCGCGCACGCTTCCCGGCGTCTTGGCCATGGTCTCTTCGAGACTGTAGGCGGCGTAGCTCTTGAAGCCGAGCAGAGCGGCGAACTCGGCGCGCAGGGCGATGATCTCGGCGCTGATGGCGCGGTTGTCCGTTTCCTCGCCCATCTCGCCGCGTTTGATCCAGGCGTTGAACGCCTCTTCGCGCAGATCGCGGCGCGCCGAGAACTGCAGGAACGGCTCTATCGAGGAGCGCGACAGCGTGATCACATACTTGCCGGCAAGGCCCATGTCGGCAGCGGCACGCGCCGCCGATTCGCGCAGCGCGTCCGGCAGGCCGTCGAGATCGCTTTCCTCCAGCACCATGCGCCAGGACTGCTCGTCCTTCAGCACGTTCTGCGAGAACTGCGTGGCGAGGCTCGCCAGCCGCTGGTTGATCTCGGCGACGCGCGCCTTCTCTTTGGCATTGAGCTTGGCGCCGGCGCGAATGAGCCATTTGTAGCGCAGCTCCAGCACGCGCCGCTGCTCGTTGGTCAAGTCGAGCGCATCGCGGCGCGCATAGAGATCCTCGACGCGCTTGAAGATCTTGCCGTTGAGCATGATCGCCGTCTCGTGCGCGGCCATCTTCGGCGCCATGTCGCGCTCGATGGCCTGCAGCGCCTCGTTAGTGTGCGCGCCGGAGAGGTTGTAGAAGACGGAAGCAACCTTTTCGAGCAGCCGGCCGCTCTTCTCCAGCGCGCCGATGGTGTTGGCGAACGTCGGCCTCGCCTTCTCGCCGGCGATGCGCGCGATCTCCGCCTTGTGCTCCTTCAGCGCGACGGCAAACGCCGACTTGAAGTGCCTGGGCTCGATCCTCTTGAACGGCGGCAGGCCAAAGGGAGCGCTCCAGCGCGCCAGCAGCGGGTTGGCGGGCTTTTTGCGCGCCGGCGCTTGCGAGCGTGCCTTGGCGATCCGGGCTGAAGCCCTCTTGCCCGCCGCAGTCTTTGCCTTTGCTTTGTCGGCTATCCTCGTCACGTCGCTCGCTCCCTGCCGCCCGTCGTCGGTGCGGTCTGCAAGGTAGACATCGGCGCGCTTGCGTCCAATGCGACATGGCAAAAAAAATTGGGCCGGTGGGGACCGGCCCGTCTCAACTTGGGGGGAGAAAGTACTACGGGAAGTGTGCCTTAAAACCCGGTCCTCGAAGCTGCCCGGGGGGCTGGGGGGCTGAGAGTCCGAGCTGCTTCGCCGGACCGGGTCTAGAGGCAACGGTGGTCACTCTCGCAGTCGTTTGGGGCGGATGATTGTCGAGGGCTGGCCGCGAATTTGACGATGTCGGGGAATTTCCGTGCTCCCCTGCGCCGATTGCGCACACCTGATGCATATGCCCGTGATGAGTGCTCGACGCGTGAGGCTTGAAATCGGCTGCGAGCGGCGCGATCATGACGATATCGCGACAGGGAGGCGCCGTTGAGCGAATCCGAACCGATAATTTTCAGCCCGCCCCGAGCGGGCGGCTTTCGCGGTCCTCACGCCGCCTCGAGCCAGGCCTCAGACGCTCTGCGCTGCATCACCTTCACCCGCCAGGAGCTGACCGCCATTCTCGCCGTCTATGGCCGCAAGGTCGCTGCCGGTGAATGGCGCGACTACGCCATCGACATCGAGCGCGATCGCGCCGTGTTCTCGATCTTTCGCCGCTCCAGCGAGATCCCGCTGTTCCGCATCGAGAAGGCGCCGAAGCTGGCGCGCAAGCAGGGCGCCTACAGCGTCGTGGCGCCGGCCGGGCTCGTCTTGAAGCGCGGCCACGATCTGATGCGCGTTCTGACCGTGCTTGAAGGCCGCCCGCGCCTCGTCACCGCGTAGCTAGCTGTGATTGTCATCCCGGAAGCCGAGCGTCCGCATGGACGCGGAGGCTATCCGGGACCCAGCGTCAAGCGCGTCGAAGACGCAAAATCATCGTCGCCTTCGGCGGCTTTCATGCTGGGTCCCGGCTCGGCGCTCGCATCCGCTCGCTTGGCCGGGATGACAGTTCGGTGCGCCCAAAAAGCAAAGGGCCCCGGAAAACCGGGGCCCTCGCCTTGGCAGTGCCGGTTCGGCTTACTCGCGGTTGCCGAACAAGTTGAGCAGCATCATGAACATGTTGATGAAGTCGAGATAGAGGCTCAGGGCGCCCATGATGGCGCTCTTGGCCGCCAGCTCGGCATTGCCGGCCACCATCAGGTAGCCGTCCTTGATGCGTTGCGTGTCGTAGGCGGTGAGGCCGGCGAACACCAGCACGCCGATTACCGACACGGCGAACTGCAGGCCGCTCGACTGCAGGAACAGGTTGACGAGCGAAGCCAGGATGATGCCGATGAGGCCCATGAACAGGAACGAGCCCCAGCCGGAGATGTCACGCTTGGTCGTGTAGCCCCATAGGCTGAGGGCACCGAACGTCGCCGCGGTGATGAAGAAGATCTGCGTGATCGACTGGCCGGTGAAGACGAGGAAGATCGACGACAGCGACACGCCCATCACGGCTGCAAACAGCCAGAACGCTAGCTGCGCGGCGCCGACGCTCATCCGCTCGGCGCTGAAGGACATGTAGAGCACGAAGCCGAGCGGGGCGAGCATGACGACCCACTTCAGCGGCGAATTGTACAGCATCTGGCCGAACGGCGTGAGCTGGCCGTCGGCAACGGCGAACGACCAGGTCAGATAGGCCGCGATGCCCGTCAGGGCCACGCCGGCGGCCATGTAGTTGTAGACGCCGAGCATGTAGGAGCGCAGGCCCTCGTCTACCGCGGCCGTCGTGCGGGCCGGGTAACCGGACTGTGCGTACCTGGGGTCGAGCTGAGCCATTGTTTTTCCCTAAGATCCCTTTGTTTCGGCGATAGGCGCCAAATCACGCTTGGAATATGCTCTGCCCACGGGTCGCTTTCAAGGCGCACCCGCGGGCAGTCGCCGTCCTGACGAAGAATTTATCCCGCCTGAAAGGCTACCAATTAATCAATGGCTTACTCGGAGCGCAGGTAAGGCACGGCCGGCGCCCGCAATACCGCCCAGGTGCCGGCGCTGCCGAACAGGAACACCAGTCCCATCGACAAGGCGAGGGCAAGCGCCACCGCGGCCGCAGAGAAGGCGAAGGCGATGTGCATGAGCTGGGTGACGACTATCGACGCCGCGAGCGTGCCCAGCGCCACGGCGAACAGCGCCGTCACCGCCGACAGCAGCAGGTATTCGAGGAAGTGGGAGGCGAGGATCCGCCGGCGCGTCGCTCCCAGTGTCTTGAGGATTACCGCCTCGAGGATGCGCCGCCGCTGCGCCGTGGCCAGCGCGCCGGCCAGCACCAGCGCGCCGGCGAGAAGGGTCACGCTGCCGGCGGCGCGCACCGCCGTCATCACCTTAGCGAATACCGAGTTGAACATCGCCAGCACGTCCTTGACGCGGATGGCGGTGATCGAGGGGTACGCTTTGCTCAGCTCGCGCATCGCGTCCCCTTCGGCTGCGAGCGGCGTGGTGTGCGGCAGCGAGATCGTAACCAGCAGGTTATGGGGTGCCCCGGCCAGCGTGTTGGGCGAGAACAACATCACGAAGTTGATGGCGAGGCTCTCCCACTTCACCTCGCGCAGGTTGGCGATGGTTGCCGTCACGTTGCGCCCCAGCACGTTGACGGTGACCTTGTCGCCGAGTTTCAGACCCAGTTTGCCGGCGAGATCGGCTTCGAACGACACGAGCGGCTCGCCGTCGTACTCCTTCGGCCACCACGCGCCGGCGACGACGCGCGAGCCGCGCGGCACCTCGTCGGAATACGACAGGCCGCGGTCGCCGCTCAGCACCCACTGCGCTTCGGGCGGCGCCTTGACCTCCTCCACCGGCACGTCGTTGAGGCGCACTAGCCGTCCGCGCAGCATGGGTGCGGCGTCCAGCACGCTGCCGGGCACACGGACTGCGATCATCTCGCGCATCGCCGCGTATTCCTCCTTCGGCACGTCGAGCACGAAATAGTCGGGCGAGCTCGTCGGCAGGCGCTCTTGCAGCTCGCGCACCAGCGAGGCATCCGCCAGCGCCACGGCGACGAGCAGCGAAAGCCCTGCCCCAAGCGACAGCACCACCGAGCGCGTCAGGCCGCCGGGCGCACCGAGGTTGCCGAGCGCCAGCGACAGCTCCGGCAGACGCGGCCGCGGCGTGCGTCGCGCCATCCACGTCACTGCCCAGCCGAGCGCGTAGAACACCGCGAAGACGACGATGAGCCCGGCCGAGAAGTAGATGGCGATGCTTCTTGAATCCGACGTCAGCATGGCAAAGGCGATGAGCGCCGCGGCGATGCCGACCGTCGTCAGAATCACCCATGCGCGCGGCAGCGCGCGCTCGTGTGCCACCTCGTCGCGAAACAGCATCGAGGCGCTGACGCGCTCGACCCGCCCCAGCGGCCACAGCGTGAACAGCAGCGCCACGCCGAAGCCGTAGACGAGCGCCGTTACGATGCTCAGCGGCGTTACCGTCATCTCGGCCGCGATCGGCAGCATGTCGCCGAACAACGCATCGAGCACGAACGGCGCCAGCGTGCCGAGGATGAGGCCAATGACGACACCCATGGCCGCCACCGCCAGCACCTCGGCGAGGAAAATGCCGAGCACCATGCGGCTCGTGCCGCCGATGCTCTTCATGGTGGCGATGACCTTGCGCCGCTTGTCGATGAACGTCGCCACAGCGTTGGCGATGCCGACGCCGCCGACGAGCAGCGCCGTCAAGCCGATAAGGGTCAAGAACTGGCGCAGCCGTTCCAGCGAGCGGCTCACCTGCGGCGAGGGATCGCGCCGGTCGGCGATGGTGAAGCCGGCCTCGGGCAGCTCCGCCTCGATCCTCTGCCGCAGCGACATGAGCTCGTCCTCTCGCGCCGGCGCCTCGCCCGTCTTCACCGCGTAGCGCCAGCGCACCAGCGTGCCAGGCTTGATCAGCTCCGATCTGTCGAGCGTCGCTTGCGAAATAAGCACGCGCGGGCCGTAGGTCAGGCGGTCGGTGATGCCGTCGGGCTCCGACTTCAACGCGCCGGCGACCTTCACCTGCGCCGCGCCGAGCCCGATGTCGTCGCCGATTTTCAGCTTCAATCGCTCGAGCAGCGCCGGATCGACGACGGCGCCGGCGCGGAGCGACTCCTGCAGCGGCTTGCCGCCTTCCACCTCCACCTTGCCGACCAGAGGATAGGCGGCGTCCACTGCCTTCAATTCGGCTAACGCCTGGTCGGCGCCGTCGGGGCGCCGCGCCATGGTGCGCATGGTCGCGCTCTCGCTCACCCGCCCGAATGCGTCGATCGTGGCGCGCTCTTCGCCCTCGGCGCGTACGTGCGTGCGCGCCAGCGTCGCGTCGCCGCCGAGAATCTCCTCGCCCTGGCGCTCGAAGCCGGCGCGCAGCGCATCCGACACGGCACCGACACCGGTGATCACCATCACGCCCAGCGCCACGCAGGCGATGAAGATGCGAAAGCCTGCGAGGCCGGAGCGCAACTCGCGCGCGGCGATACCGATGAGGAGGGGCAGTCGCCGCCGTTCGCCGATGCGCGGTGCCGGGTTGAGCGCGTCCGTCGCGGTCACGAGACGAGGGCCTCCGTTTCGCTTTCGATGCGCCCGTCGGCCATGCGGATGGTGCGGTCGCACGCTGCCGCCAAGCGCTCGTCGTGCGTGACGAGGATCAGCGTCGCCTCGCGCCGCCGCTGCAGGCCGAACAACAGATCGATCACGTGCCCGCCGGTCTTGCGATCGAGATTTCCCGTCGGCTCATCGGCGAGAATGAGCTTCGGCCGCCGGCTCAGCGCCCGCGCGATGGCGACGCGCTGCTGCTCGCCGCCGGAAAGCTGCGCCGGAAAATGATCCGTGCGATGGCCGAGGCCGACCTCCTGCAGCAATTCGCGCGCCGTCGCCTGCGCATCGGGAACCCCGCCGAACTCCAAGGGCAGCGCCACGTTCTCCAGCGCCGTCATGGTCGGCACGAGATGGAACGACTGGAACACGATGCCGATCTCGGCGCCGCGCATCAGCGCCAGCTCGTCCTCGCTCATCCCCGCAAGGTCGTGACCGGCGACCTGCACCTTGCCGCTCGTCGCCCGCTCGAGCCCCGCCGTCACCATCAGCAGCGACGTCTTGCCAGAGCCGGACGGTCCCACCACCGCCAGCGATTGGCCCTCGCGCGCGTCGAGGTCGACGTCGCGCAGGATGCTCACAGGCCCCGCGCGGCTGGTCAGCGTAAGGCGCACGTCCTTCAAAACGACAATCGGCTTCTTCACGATCTCATCTGCTCGTGGCTGTTGGCGAAGGACACTTGTCTCAACTTGACGGCGCCTTTACGTCATAAGGGCCGTTGCTACTCTGGCGAGTGAAACATGAAGCCGATGCCGATAAGACGCAACGTATTGGCCCTGGGACAGGTGGTGTCCACAACGGTGCTCGTCAACATGCTGGCGGGCATTCTGCTTTTCGCCTCTGCCACATTTTCGAGCGGCGAGACGGGCAAACCGATTCGCATCGTCGCTTTCGGCGACAGCCTTGCGTCCGGCTACGGCCTGCGCCAGAGCCAGGCGTTCCCCGCGCAGCTGCAGAAAGCGCTGAAAGAGCGCGGCCACAATGTCGTCGTCAGCAACGCCGGCGTCGCCGGCGACACGACGGCCGCCGGCCTTGCGCGCCTCGATTGGTCGATCGACGGCGACGTCGATGCCGTCATCCTCGAATTCGGCGCCAATGACGCGCTGCGCGGCATAAGCCCGGAAGTGACGCGCGAAAACCTGCAGAAGATCGTACTCAAGTTGCGCCAGCGGCGCATTCCCGTGCTGCTCGCCGGCATGCGCTCGCCGGCCAACTGGGGCGATACCTACGCGGAGGATTTCGACTCCATCTTCCCGGCTCTCGCCAAGGAGCATGAGCTGGTGTTCTATCCCTTCTTTCTCGAAGGCGTCGTTCTCAACGCCAAGCTCAATCAGAACGACGGCATGCACCCGAACTCCAAGGGCGTCGCCGAGATCGTGCGCCAGATCATCCCCTCCGTCGAGGAGCTGATCGCCAGGGCCACGGCGCGGCGCGCCGCCGGAAAGAGCTGAAAGGCACTAGTGTGATGATCGAGAAATTCGCCGTCATCAGTGGCAAGATATCGAGCGAATTTCTCGATCATCACACTAGGAAACCTATGGTTCTAGTGTCCCTCTTGCTTCCGAAGCTCGCCCCCCAACCCAGCGACGAGCTCAGGCGAGCTTCGGAAGCGGGACACTAGCCATGCCGCGCCTGTTCACGGGCATCGAAATTCCTGCTGAGCAGCGCGAGGAGATCGCGCGGCTGAAGGTGCCGCTGCCCGGGGGCGGCCGCTGGCTGGAGCCGGACGACCTGCACCTGACGCTGCGCTTCGTCGGCGACGTCGACAACGCGCAGGCGACCGAATTCGCCGACCGGCTGGAGACGATCGACGTCGACGCTTTCGAATTGCGCCTCGCGGGCCTCGGCGTCTTCGGCGGCAACGAGCCGCGCTCGATCTGGGCCGGCACCGAAGCTTCCGCGCCGCTCGAAGCGTTGGCGCGCGCCAACGACCGCGCCGCGCGTGCCGCCGGCCTGCCGCCCGAGGGTCGGCAGTTCAAGCCGCACGTCACGCTCGCCCGCCTCAAGTACGCGAGCGCCGACGAGGTAGCGCGCGTGCTGCAGCGCATCGGCGCCTTTCGCTCCAAGCCGTTCATCGTGTCGCGCTTCGTGCTGTTCTCGTCCAAGCCGAAGAGCGGCGGCGGGCCGTACGTCATCGAGGAAGCGTTCAACCTGCGCGGCGGCGAATACGCGGGCGACCTCGACCTCGACTACGGCTGGTAGCCTCGCGCTCTGTCATCCCGACCAACGAAGCGAAGCGACCGCAGAGCCGGGACCCAGGAGAGATTTGCCGAAGGCTCCGTAACTATGGCGTCTTCGACGCTTTTGGCGCTGGGTCCCCGGTCTCGCTCGCGTCCCTGCGAAGCATGGCTTCGCCATGATGCTCGCTTCGCCCGGGATGGCAGATCGGTGCTGTTAGTATCGCCGCACGCCGCCGTCCCACGGCGTCTGCTGCGGGGCGCCGCCCTCGCGCATCAGGTAGGCCTCGATCTCGCCGCCATCGCCCCGCGGCCCGGCGTAGCGCTGATCGCGATCACTGCCCATCTCGGCGAGCGCGCGCGCCTCGTCCTTGTAGCCCTGATGCCGTGCCGCCGCCTCCGCCGACCACGGCGCCGGCTTACAGGTGCAGCCCGCAACCAGCGTCTTGCGGTAGAGGAACGCGTTCGGCATCTGCGCGTACGGGCGCCCGCCCATATCGACCATAGTCTCCACGCCACCACCGTTTAGCGGGTAGTAGTAGAGCTGCGCCTCGCCGTCGCAGCGCGCCGTGCACGTGCGCGCATCCTGGTAGAGGCGCTCGCGCCCGACGTTGTCGCTGATGGGGAAATAGAACCCATCGCAGGTGCGCACGCACAGCGTCCGGTAGCGCGCATAGTCCTGCGGCCAGCCGTAGTCGGAAAAGCCGCGCCCGTACTCGAAGCGCTGGCCGCCATAGCCGAAGTGAAATGTCGGCGGCTCCATGCGCCGCTCTACGGGTTGTGACCTGCCCCAGCCCAACAGCCGCGAGAAGAACCCTTCGGCGACAGCCGGCTGATAGACCGCCATCAGCGCCGCGACGGCGCCGAGCAGAAGCAAGGCAAAGCGGGAAGCACGCATCGCCACACGGACGCTCCGCAACAGGACCGGAGCGCAGCATCGCGCCAACATGGCAAATTTTCTCTGAACGACAGTCCGATTTCGCGAATTACAGCGTCAGCACGACCTTGCCGACCGCCTCGCGCCTATCGATCACGGCCAGCGCGTCGCGGATCTTCTCCAGAGGATAGGTGCCGTGGATGCGCGGGGCGAGCCGCCCCTGCGCCACCCAGTCGAGCACCTGGCGCATGTTGGCGCGATTGGCGCCCGGATCGCGCTTCACCGCCTCGTCCCAGAACACACCGACGGCGTCGCAGCCCTTCAAGAGCAAGAGGTTCAGCGGAATCTTTGGGATGTCGCCGGAAGCAAAGCCGACGACCAGGAAGCGCCCCTGCCAGGCCATGGCACGCAGCGCGGCTTCCGAGGAATCGCCGCCGACGCAGTCGTAGACGACGTCGACGCCGCGTCCCCCGGTTAGCGCCCGCAGGCCATCCTTCAAGTCGGCGCTGGCGTAGTTGACGGCCTCGTCCGCACCATGTGCGCGGGTGACAGCAAGCTTATCCGCGGACGAAGCGACGGCGATGACACGCGCGCCCATCAGCTTGGCGATCTCCACCGCGGCGAGGCCCGCCCCTCCCGCGGCGCCGAGCACTGCTACGGTTTCGCCGGCTTTCAGCCGCGCACGGTCCTTGAGCCCGTGGATGGCTGTGCCGTAGGTCACGGAAATACCGGCGGCGACAGCATCGCTGACGCTGTCAGGGATCGCCACCACCGCGTCGGCCTTGGCGACGACCTTTTCGCGCGCCCCGCCCCAGCCCACGTAGGCGGCGACGCGATCACCCACCTTGACGCCGGTGACGTCGGGCCCCAGCGCCGCGACGACGCCTGCCACCTCGGCCGCAGGCGAGAACGGCAGCTCCGGTCTCGCCTGATACTTGCCACGCGTGATCAGCGTGTCGAAGAAGTTGAGCGCCGCCGCCTTCACGGCGATCAGCACCTCGCCCGGGCCGGGGTGCGGCTCGGCAATGTCCTCGACGATAAGCCCTGCCGGCCCGTCGAGGCTCTTGCAAAGCGCCGCTTTCATGTAAAACCTCCCGCCGGCAGAGTAATTTGCTGCCCTTCCACCACGCCCTGCCGCGCACCGCAAGCCGCTGCGCTCGAGTGCTCAAGCATGACCGACCGACCCGCCGCCAACTGGCCCCCCACGCCCCGTGGCTATTTCGCCATCGGCGCCGAGCGCATGTCGAAATCCTTGAACCTCGGCAACCTGATGCGCTCGGCGCACGGCTTCGGGGCGAGCTTCACCTTCACCGTCGGCGCCACCTACCGGGCGCTCGAGGCCTTCGCCGACACCTCTAAGAGCCAGCTCCACGTGCCGCACTACAACTGGGCCACCATCGAGGACATGGCGCTGCCCCACGGCTGCAAGCTCGTCGGCATCGAACTCCTTGACAACGCTATCGATCTGCCGAGCTTCCGGCATCCATTGCGGGCCGCCTACGTGCTCGGCCCGGAGCAGGGCTCGCTGTCGGAAAGGCTGCTCGCCCGCTGTGATTATGTGGTGCGCATCCCGACCAGCTTTTGTGTCAACGTCGCCATGGCCGGCGCCATCGTCATGTACGACCGCACGCGGTCGCTGGCCCGCTTCGCCGACCGCCCGATGCGCGAAGGCGGCCCGGAAGCTTCCGGCCAAAGCCGCGTCCGGCAGCAGCCGAGAACCGGGGGTAAGACCGGCCGGGAAGGGTGACAGGGGCCCGCAAGGGTGCATATGCTGACCTAAAATCGCGCTTCGATCCTGGGGAGGGGACCCTCATGCGCACAACCTTGGCGTCAGCCACCGTGGCCCTCGCACTCGCTGGCGGGGCCGCGGCTCAAACCGTCGACCTCGTCGAGAAGCAAGGCGCCTGGAGCCTCTACGCGGACACGGCAACGCCGAAGGCGGTCTGCTTCATCGCCGCGCAGCCACAGGCGGTGGAGCCGCTAGGAGCCAACCGTGGGCCGATCTTCTTCTACATCTCGGCCTGGCCTAAGGATGGCGTGAAGACGGAGCCGAGCGTCAAGGTCGGCTATCCGATCAAGGCGGATGCCGACATGTCGGTCACCGTCGGCACCGACACCTTCAAGCTGTTCGTCAAAGGCGAGCGCGGATTCGTCTCTGATCCGCAAGAGGAGCTGAAGCTCGTCGAGGCCATGAAGAAGGGGTCGAACGCCTTCGTCAAAGCCACCTCGGCGCGAGGCACGGCGACGACCGACACCTACTCGCTCTCGGGCCTCAGCGCCGCCCTCGACAAGCTCGCCGCCGCCTGCCCGTAGCTGCGCGGGATGTCAACGACCTCTCCCATGGGGAGAGGTTACCGAGGCGCCCGGCGTCAACTGCGCTCTGGAGAGCCGCGCTTGCGCAGGTGCACATAGAGAGCGCCCTCCCCGCCGTGGCGGATGGCGGCGGTGGTGAAGCCGATGACGATGGGCGCGAGGCCGGGCTCGGCGAGCCAGCGCGGCACGTTGCGCCGCAGGATGCCGCGCTCCGACCCTTCATGCTCCAGCTTCTCGTCGTATGCTGAGCGAGCCGGCGCGCCCTTGCCGGTGATCACCAGCACCCAACGCCTGCCGTCGGCATAGGCGCGCTGCAGGAACCGGCGTAGCGCGGCGTGCGCCTCGCTCTGGCGCATGCCGTGCAGATCAATGCGTGCTTCGATGTCGATGCGCCCGGAACTGAGCTTGCGCGCCTTGCGCCGCGCCAGCGCGATGGGCGATGGCGCCGGTGGCGCGGGCTGGGCCTTAGCCGGCGGCGTCGGGGCCGCGCCCGTGGGCTTCTTTAGCGCGACCGCCTTGGCCGCTTCGTGCTTGGCGTGTCTGGGTGCAGGCTCGCCGTCCTCGAGCGCCGTGTGCACGCGCTGCTTCTTGCCCTTGATCGGTTCGATGCTGCGCGCCGTGTGCTCCCACAGCTCGCGCTCCTCCGGCGACAGCCGCGCACCCCGCTTGCCCGGCGGGTGCTTCAGGGAGCGGCCTTCACGATCGTTTCCCATGGCAGGCGCTCGCCGAACCTAATTCCCTGCCCGGCGGTCTGCGTGACGGCGGGTAGCAGCACGTAGAAATTGCCCGCGTGCCTGGTCGTGCCCGCCAGCTTACCGGCTTTGACGCCCGAGCCGAAGTAGATGTCGCCGCGCTCCGGTCCCTTGATCGCCGAGCCTACGTCCTGCGCCACCATCAAACGATTAAAACCGCCACGCTTTGCGGCATGTGCAAGCTCCGGCACGCTCAGATAAATCGGCGTGCCCAGCGTGTGATAGCCGGTATCGACGGCGAGGCTGCGCCCCGGCGTCAGCGCCACCTGCATGGCGCCCATCGGGCCATCGCTGTCGTCGAGCTCGCGAAAGAAGATGAACGATTGGTTCTGCCACATCACCTTCTGGCCGCGCTCCTTGTCGGCGCGCAGCCACTTGCCCAGAGCCTGCATCGACATCTTGCCCGCATCCACCAAGCCCTGATCGATCAGGTAGCGGCCGATCGAGGAATAGGGATGACCGTTCTTGCCATCGTAGTTGATGCGCACCGTCGTCCCGTCGGTGAGGTGGATGCGCCCCGACCCCTGAATGTGCATGAAAAACACCTCGACCGGATCCTCGAGGTACAATAGCTCCAGGCTCTGACCGGTGAGCGCGCCTTGCTCGATCTCCGCCCGCGTCGGGAACGGCGCGACGCCGGCGGCCGTCTGGCGCACGTGGGTGAGGCCGGTGGGCATCGAGGCGCGGTCCGCCTCGGCGACGACGTTCACGAGGTCGGGCGGGCGCCGGTAGACCGGCGTCTGGAACTTGCCCTGCGCCGTGCGCGAGCCTTCGAGCACCGGCTCGTAGTAACCGGTCAGCAGTCCCTGACCTTTCGCATGCGCAATCCGATGCGGCACGAACTGATTTTCAAAGAAGGCTTTGGCCGACGCCTTGGTCGGTGCCTTCAGGTTTTGCGCGGCGCGGCAGGCGGCGGCCAGCTCCCCGCTCGGCACCTTGCACTGCGCGGGGGCGCCGCTCGCGGGCTTGGCGGCCGCCTTGATGGTCGCTTCGCACGACTTGAGGAACGTCTTGAAGGCTGCCAGGTGCTCGTCCGCCTCCCAGCTTGGCAGATCGCCGAACGTCACGCGCTCCAGCTTGGCCTCGGGCGGCTTGGCGGGCGCCAGTTTCGTCCCCGGGGTCTGCGGCGTTGCGTCTTTGCTCATCGCTGGCTGAGGTATGGTGGACTGCGGGGGTAGCTTGCTGGCGGGCTCGGCGTAGCTTCCTCCGGCGACAACGAAGACGGCCACGGCCGACGCCGTCGCCCTCCATCTCACAGCAGCCAAGGCGCGTGCATCTGCCATGGTCGCGTGCGACTTCCCCCTTGATCCCAGCGCCGCCGTGCGCGCGGCCAATGCGTCTCCCGGTACGCGCCTCCGCGCGCGCTGCAACTCAGGCCGGCGACTGCGTGGCGATGAGGCGCCAGTTCGGATTGGCGCGCGCCTTCGCCGTCGAGACGTCGCGGCTGAACGTCCAGATGTCGGTGACTTCCTTGATGCGCTGCGGATCGCCGCCGATGATGGCGCCCGCCTTGTCGCGCGTCGCCGAGATGAGCTGGCTGACGAAGCGGACGGTGATCGAGGCGATGCCGCTCTTCACCTCCGACTCCATGATGTCGGCCTTGTCGATACCGACGAAGCTCTGGTCGACCTGCTCGCCGCGGCTCTCACGATCGGAAATGGCGCGCGTGAAGCCGTCGTAGACGTCGCGGCTCAAGAGATCCTTCAACAGCTTGCGGTTGCCCTCGGCGAAGGCCGTGACAATCATCTCATAGGCCTGCTTGGCGCCGCGGATGAACACGTCGGGATCGAACGCCGGATCGAGCCGGGCGATGTCGATAAGGCCGGTGCGCGCCGCCGCCTCGACGCTCGGGTAGGTCTTGATGCGCTCCTCGGCGTCTGCCTGCGTCACTTCGGCAGCCGGGGTAGCGGCGACCGCGTCGCGCTCGCGCCGCGGCATGGCGACGACATTGTCGCTCGCCGAGGCCGGTGCGCCGCCTTGCCGGGCAGCCCGCTCGGCCCGGTAGCGCTCGACGCGCGCTTCCTCGTCACCCGTGCGGCGTCCGAGAACGCTTCTCAGCTTCAAGACCACGATGACCGCGACAATGAGCGAGATGAGGGTGAAGAGATCAATCTTCTCCATGGACGGCTGCCTTCCTGGCAATCAACAGCGTGACTGGATACGACAGCAATATATATGATCGCGTCTTGAGCCGGGCCCAAGTCCAGGGAGAGCAAAGGGCCTCTGATCCGATCCGCCATCAAGGGGTTAAGATGGTCGCTCCCTGCAAGGTAAGGCACAAAAGCGGCGATGCCAACCCGATTGCGCGCAAGCGCCCGTTTTGCGCCCAGGATGGTGCGGGCATGCTCAACAACCTGCTAGCGCGAGATGAATAGTCGCCAATGATGTCGCCCCTGCATCTCGTCCCGCTGCTCCTCTTCCTCGCCTTCCCGCTGCTCGAGATCGCGGTGCTGATCGAGGTGGGGCAATGGATCGGCTTCTGGCCGACGCTGGGGCTGCTCGTGTTGGCCGCCGCAGTCGGAATGCTGGTCATTCGCCAGCAGGGACTTTCCATGCTCCGGCACATGTTCGACACCATGAGCCGCGGCGGACTGGCGATCACGGCGATGGTCGACAGCTATGCCGTGATTGTAGCCGGCTGCCTGCTCATCGTGCCAGGCTTCCTCACCGATGCGCTGGGACTTGCCCTGCTCGTACCGCCGCTGCGCCGCTGGCTCGTCGGTGCCGTGCTCCCAGGCCTTGCCGCGCCTCGCCCTGATCGCGCGAGGCCAGAGCAGCCGGCGCGCCCGCGCAAGCAGCCGATCGTCATCGAGGGTACCTACCAGCGCCTCGACGACGATACGAAGCGCTAGGGCCCCACCTGTCATCCCGGGCAGCCGCGAGGCGCGAGCCGAGCGGAGACCCGGGATCCAGCGAAAGAACGCGCGCAGCTCCTTGGAAGTTTGCGGTGTCTCCGACACTCTCAATGCTGGGTCCCGGATAGCCTCCGCTTCGCCTCGGCTTCCGGGATGACAGCAATATTCGCAGCGCGCGAAGGACCAGCCGGTGAGGGGACGGAGATAAGCGACGTTGTCCCAGCGCGGGCCGCGTGTTAGCTAGCCGCCACGAGCGCACAACCTCCGAAATGGACGACTTTCAATGGCAGGCACCACCCACGGCAACGGCAACGGCAAGCCCGACGAGACGGCGCAGACCTCGCTGCCACCCGTACAGGTGAAGGTCGTCGCGCAGTACATCAAGGATCTGTCGTTCGAGAATCCGAACATCGAGAAGCTCATCAAGGAGCCGGGCGACCAGCCCAACCTGCAGCTATCGATCAATGTCGGGGCCAAGTCCATCGGCCCGTCGCTGTACGAGAGCTCGATCGACTTCAACGCGCAGGCGACCAACAAGCACGGCGAGATCTACCAGCTCGAGCTGGTTTATGCCGGACTGTTCAAGATCGAGAACATACCCGACAAGGCGCTCGAGCCGTTCCTCCTCGTCAATTGCCCATCGATCCTTTTCCCGTTTGTGCGCCGCATCGCCGCCGACCTGACGCGCGAAGGCGGCTTCCCGCCGCTGCTGCTCGATCCGTTCGATTTTGCCTCGCTCTACCTGCGCCGCCAGCAAGAGATGCGCGCCAAGGCCGAGGCCACCCCGAAGAATTGAGCTGTGCTGCCGCGCTCGGACCAAAGCAATTTTCAAGCGATACCCTCTAGCTTGTCATCCTCGGGCCATGCCGGAGTCATGCTTTCAGCATGACCCCGAGGACCCAGCCCACAGCAATTTCAGGTGTCGATGTGTTCGCTCTCCGACCAGGGTCGGGGCAAGCGGAGCATTGGGTCCTCGGCATAAACCCGAGGATGACACTTGAGCGGCCCGTGTGCGACCAGTCTTTGCGATTGAGCAGAGGCGCTCACGC
Organism: Hyphomicrobium sp.; assembly: GCF_009026145.1. GTDB lineage: Bacteria > Pseudomonadota > Alphaproteobacteria > Rhizobiales > Hyphomicrobiaceae > Hyphomicrobium_A. Next base: position 297,525 of record NZ_WBUE01000001.1, on the reverse strand, counting down.
CTCGGAGGCGGGGGCGAGGAAGCGGCGCCAGATCGCCTTGTCGCCCAGGCTGTCGATGAACGCGGCGTGCGCGGCTTCCATTTCTGCCGACAGCCGGGGCGGCAGCGGCGCGGGGCGCTGCGCGGCGTTGCCCCTATTGAGCGGCGCCAGCTCGGCGCCGAGCGGGCCCGCTCCGTCCATGGCGAGCTCGACGAAAGCCGCCTGACGGGCGCCGAGAAGCTCGATGTAGACCTCGGCGAGCAGCAGCGAATCCACCAGCGCGCCGTGCTTGGTGCGCTTGGTATTGTCGATGCCATAGCGCTTGCACAGCGCGTCGAGACTGTTGGGGCCCGCCGGGTGCCGGCGCCGGGCCAGCTGCAGCGTGCACGTTACGCGGTCCATGGTGATGGATCCGAGCGACAGCCTTCCCAGCTCGAAATTCAGGAAGCCGATGTCGAACGCCGCGTTGTGGATGACCAGAGCGTCCTCGGCGATGAACGCGAGGAATTCCGGCGCCACCTCCGAGAACACCGGTTTGTCCTTGAGGAAGTCGCTCGACAGCCCGTGCACAGCCACGGCCTCGGCCGGCACGTCGCGCTCGGGGTTGATGAAGCAGTGGAACTCGCGCCCGGATGGAATGCGGTTGACGAGCTCGATACAGCCGATCTCGATCAGCCGATCGCCGCCTTGCGGGTTGAGCCCGGTCGTCTCGGTATCGAGAATGATCTCGCGCATTGCCGTTGCACGCCGCGATTCGTCAATTGTGGTCAAGCCCAGTGATGCGCGTAGGCCTGCCCGGACCAGCTGCACAGATCGGCGATTATCTTGTCGAGTTGGGCTCGGGTCGCCTCGACAGGGCCGCTCGTATCCACAACGAAGTCGGCGCGCTCGCACTTCTCCACGTCGGGCATCTGCCGGCCCAACAGCTGGGAGAGTTTCTGTTCCGACAGCGCTGGTCGCTTCAACAGCCGCTCACGTTGAACCTCGGGCGGTGCCGTGAGGACAATGATGGCGTCCACGAGCTTGTCGGCGCCCGCCTCGAAAAGCAGCGGAATCTCCAGCACGGCGACGGGCGTGCCGCGCTTGGCCTCGGCGCGCAGGAACGACCGCTCGGCCTCGCGCACCATGGGATGCACTATTCCCTCAAGCTCGCGCAGCCGCTGCGGATAAGCGACCAGCGCTGCGCTCAACTTGGCGCGGTCGACGCCTTCACTCGTCGTCGTTCCCGGAAAGGCGCGCTCGATCCGCTCCACCGCCTTTCCACCGGCATAAAGGCGATGCACCTCGGCGTCGGCGTCGAACACCGGCAGGCCGCGCGCACGCAAGTGCGCCGCGGCTGTGGACTTGCCCATTCCGATCGAGCCCGTCAGCCCAACGATCAGCATGAGCGCTCCTCTATGTCGGCGACCAGAGTTGCGCGCAACTTGTCGGTCACCTGTGGACGCACGCCGAACCACTTCTCGAAACCGGGCACCGCTTGATAGAGCAGCATCCCCAACCCATCCACAGTGCGCAGCCCATGCGCCCGTGCCTGCGCCAGCAGCTCCGTCTCCAGAGGCACATAGACGATGTCGCAGACGACGCAGTCTTGATTGAACCCCGTGAAATCCATGCAGAGCGTGCCGGCGCCCTTGAGCCCCGCCGCCGTGGTGTTGACCAGCACGCAGGCTTCCCGCGCGCCCTCGCTGCGGTTCGTCCAGTCGAACACCTTCACGCGCGGGCCGAACTGCTCGGCAATTGCCGCCGCGCGCGCGCGGGTACGATTGAAAAGGCGAACTTCGTCGATGCCGGCGTCGAGAAATCCGTACACGATAGCACGCGCCGCGCCACCGGCACCGAGTACGCACGCGGGGCCATCGTGAGCCCGCCAATCGGGCACCGTGTGGCTGAGATTGGTCATGAACCCGTAGGTATCGGTATTGGCGGCATACAGCCGGTCGCCTTCCAGCCACAGGGTATTGGCCGCTTGCACGACGCGCGCGGATTCCTCCGCTTCCTCGGCAATCGCGTACGCCATCTCCTTGTGCGGCACCGTCACGTTGCAGCCAACAAAGCCCCGCGAGGAAAGCGAGCGCAGAAAGGCTGCGACCTCCTCGGGCCGCACCGCCTCCTTGGTATAGGTTCCGTCGATGCCGTACTCGCGCAGCCAATAGCCGTGGATGATCGGCGAGCGCGAGTGCTCGATCGGCCAGCCGATGACGCAGGCGCGCTTCATGTCGCGATGATCCCCCGTGTGCGCAGCTCGCCGAGCACGGCAAGCAGCGGCAAACCCAGAATGGTGAAATAATCGCCCTCAATGCGCTCGAACAGCTGCACGCCGAGCCCTTCCAGCTCGTAGGCGCCGACCGACTGGCCGACGCGATCGCCGGCGCGCGTCAGGTAATCGTCGAGGAATGCATCTGAGAAATCCCGCATCGTCAGCCGTGCGGTGGCGACGTGCACCCACGTGACGCTGCCATTTTCGGCGAAAGCAACGGCCGAATGCAGCTCGTGCGTGAGCCCGCGCAGGCGGCGCAGCGTCGCGCGTGCGGCCTCGACGCTCGGTGCCTTGCTGAGAAGCTCATCACCCAGCGCCAGCACCTGGTCGGCGCCCATGACCAAAGGCTCGCGCCGCTTGGCGCTCACGTCCTCGGCCTTGGCCGCCGCCAGCACTTCGGCGATGCGCTTCGGCGCGATGCTCGCGTCGTCCTTCATCAGGCGCGCGCGGATCGCCAGCTCGTCGACGTCCGCCGCCTGTACCGTGAAGTGCACGCCGGCAGCAGCGAGCATCTCGCGCCGTGCGCGGCTGCCCGAGGCCAGCACGATCTGCTGCGCGCTAGCCGTCGTTGGCATCCTGTACCTCTTCCATCCCCACCTCGCGGTCGTGCAGCAGCTTCAATATCTGCGCTGCCGATTCCTCCACCGAGCGCCGCGTCACGTCGATCACCGGCCAGCGGTTCTGGGCGCAGATCTTGCGCGAGTAGGCGATCTCGGCGGCGATGCGGTCGCGGTCGACGTAATCGCCGAGGTTGCGGTCGGCGAGCATCATCGCCCGGTGGCGACGCACCTCGGCGATCCGATCCGGGCTGGCGATGAGGCAAACGACGAACGCCTTGTGCGGCTGGGTCAGTTTCTCGGGCAGCGGGATCGACGGCACTAGCGGCACGTTGGCAGTCTTGTACCCGCGCTGCGCGAGATAAATGCTGGTCGGCGTCTTCGAGGTACGCGAGATACCGAGCACGATGATGTCGGCGTCGTTGAGGTCCTCTGGCAGGTGACCGTCGTCGTGCGCCATGGTGAAGTTCAAGGCGTCGATGCGGCGGAAGTAGTCGGCGTCGAGCACGTGCTGGCCGGCCACGGTCGGAGTGCGCGGCGCGCCCAGATAGCCTTCCAGCACCTGCATGATCGGCTGCAGCACTGCAAGGCAGGGAATCTTCAGCTCGGCACAGCGGCGCTCGAGCTCCTCGGAAAGCTCGCGGTTGGTGATCGTGTACAGCACGATGCCCGGCGTCTGCTCGATCTCCTGCAGCACACGCTTCAACTGCCGCGGGGTGCGCACCAGGGGATGCACGTGCTCTATCGGGCGCACCAGCGCGTACTGAACCGAGGCCGCCTTGGCGATCGTCGTCAGCGTCTCGCCGGTCGAGTCCGACACGAGATGCAGGTGGAAGAAACTCGGCAGGCCGGTCGACATGACCCTAGCTGATCCAGCGGTATGGCTTGTTGAAAACGCGCCCGGTTATCCAGAAGGCCGATGCAACATGGCGCGCCATTGCGCGCGCCCCGTCACCTCGTCCACGAAGCTGCCCACAGCGGGCGCCTCTGGCATCGCCCTCTCCTGTAACCGCCTCTCCTTGAGGATTGGTACTTTCTCGGACGCTAGTCCAGCGCCTCTCAACAGCCGAAGCCTTCAGGTTGCAGCCGCACACCTGCCGCTAGAACCTTGATCGTCTACGGCTTCGCCGCCGCTAGTGGTCCCTGGCCCGCCTCCAACACCAGATAGGACGCTGCGCCGCTGCCCCTGTGCGTGCCCTAAGGATTAGGCTAGGACAACGCGCTAATCCTCAGAACCCCCGTGGGTAAGAAAAGAAAAAACAAGAGTCTAAGATTCTAGATTGGTTTAAGTGCAGATGCGTTCCCCCACACAGCCCTCCCCCCTGGCCGGCACCAAGCAGAGGCTCATCAGCGTGCTGCAAGGCGAGGCGCTGTGGCCACCGCCAGTGTGGCTGATGCGGCAGGCTGGCCGCTATCTGCCCGAATACCGCGAGGTGCGCGCCTCGGTGAGCGGCTTCCTCGAGCTGTGCTACACGCCGGCGCTTGCCGCCGAGGTCACGCTGCAGCCCATCCGCCGCTACGGCTTCGACGCAGCGATCCTGTTCTCCGACATCCTCGTCATCCCTGACGCGCTCGGCCAACGGGTGCGCTTCCTCGAGGGCGAGGGCCCGCGCCTCGATCCGATTGGCTCGGAGAGCGAACTCGCCCGCCTCGATCTCGCCGCCACCGACGAGAAGTTTTCCCGCGTCTACGAGACGGTTCAGCGCCTGCGCCAGGACCTGCCGCGCGAGACCGCGCTCATCGGCTTCTGCGGCGCACCGTGGACGGTCGCCACCTACATGGTCGGCGGCGAGGGCTCGTCGGACCAGGCGGCGGCGCGTTCTCTCGCTTACCGGGACCCGCAGACGTTTGCCCGCCTCATCGACATCGTCACCGCAGCCTCGATCGACTACCTCGACGGCCAGGTGCGCGCCGGCGCCGACGCGCTGCAGATCTTCGACAGTTGGGCCGGCAATCTTCCCGACGGGGAATTCGCCAATTGGGTGGTGGCGCCGACCCGTAGAATCGTCGCAGAGCTGCAGCGTCGCCACCCGCAGACGCCGATCATTGGCTTTCCGCGCGGGGCGGGCGCCAATGCCGAAAGCTACGTCAGGGCAACGGAGGTCGAGGGGCTGGGATGCGATACGGCGACGCCATTGCGGCAGATGCGGGCGCTGGCCGATCAGACCGGTGTTGCCGTGCAGGGCAACCTCGATCCGCTGCTGCTCGCCGCTGGCGGCCCCCAGCTCGATGCCCGCGTGCGTGGGACCCTCGCGGCGATGCGAGGCGCGCCGTTCATCTTCAACCTCGGCCACGGCATCGTCCCCCACACCCCGCCTGAGCACGTCGCCCGCCTGGTCGAGCTCGTCCGCTCGACGACCACCGGTGCTTGAGCCATGACGGATCTGTCCCACGGCGCAGGCGCGCCAGCGATACGGGCGGCTATTGCACTTGCGGTGATGGTCGCGATGCTTATGGCGGCCTCGGCTCTGTTCGGCGAGGGCGCGTATTTGTGGGTGAAGGCGGCGCACATCATCGCCCTCATCGCTTGGATGGCGGGCATGCTCTACCTGCCGCGGCTATTCATCTACCACTGTGACGCGCCGCCCGGCTCGGCTCAGTCGGAGACCTTCAAGGTCATGGAGCGGCGGCTGCTGACCGTCATCATCAACCCGGCGATGGTGCTGACCTGGGTGCTCGGACTTTGGCTGGCGTGGCAGGGCGGGTTCTTCACGGCGGGGTGGTTCCACGCCAAGCTCGCTCTCGTGATCGCCCTGTCGGGGGTGCACGGGTTCTTCTCGGCTGCGGTGCGTAAGTTTGCCGCCGATGCCAACACGACGAGCCAGCGCGCTTGGCGGATGTGGAACGAGGTCCCCACCGTGCTGCTGGTCGGAATCGTTCTTCTCGTTGTGCTCAAGCCGTTCTGAGCAAAATCTTGTCGCGCCCGCTTTTCTCTTGCTTTTCCATCTGCTATACGTGAGTTGAATTCCGCATCGACTCGGGGGCCGCTCAGGCCCATGAGTTGGTCGCCAATGCCCTATCGCAAAGGGCAGGGCCGACCGCCCGTGGCGTTGGCCACGATCTACGAAATCCCCCACCTTCCGGCCCGGCATCGCCTTCCCGCCTCAACCGCCGTGGCCCCCCGGAGCGTTATCTATGGAAATGAAGCTCGAAGACCTGAAGCTCAAGTCTCCGACGGAGCTTTTGAGCTTTGCGGAGGAGAACGGCGTCGAGAATGCCAGCACCATGCGCAAACAGGAGCTGATGTTCGCGACGCTGAAGCAGCTCGCCGCCAAAGAAATCGAAATTACCGGCACCGGCGTCGTCGAGGTGCTGCAGGACGGCTTCGGCTTCCTGCGCTCGCCCGATGCCAACTACCTGCCCGGCCCCGACGACATCTATGTCTCGCCCTCGCAGATCCGCCGCTTTGCCCTGCGCTCCGGCGACACGGTCGAGGGCCAGATTCGCTCGCCGAAAGAAGGCGAGCGCTACTTCGCGCTGCTGAAGGTCAATAAGATCAACTTCGAAGACCCCGACGCGACGAAGCACAAGATCCACTTCGACAACCTGACGCCCCTCTACCCCACGAAGTGGCTGAAGCTCGAGACCGAGGATCCGACCATCAAGGATCTCTCCCCGCGCGTCATCGACATCGTGTCGCCGCTCGGCAAGGGCCAGCGCGCTCTCATTGTCGCCCCGCCGCGGACCGGCAAGACGGTGCTGCTGCAGAACATCGCCCACTCCATCACCGCCAACCACCCCGAGTGCTACCTGATCGTGTTGCTCATCGACGAGCGCCCGGAGGAGGTCACCGACATGCAGCGCTCGGTGAAGGGCGAAGTCATCTCCTCGACGTTCGACGAGCCCCCATCGCGCCACGTGCAGGTGTCGGAGATGGTGATCGAGAAGGCCAAGCGCCTTGTCGAGCACAAGCGCGACGTGGTCATCCTGCTCGACTCCATCACCCGTCTCGGCCGCGCCTACAACACGGTGGTGCCGTCCTCCGGCAAGGTCTTGACCGGCGGCGTCGATTCCAACGCGCTGCAGCGCCCGAAGCGCTTCTTCGGCGCCGCGCGCAACATCGAGGAAGGCGGCTCGCTGACCATCATCGCCACGGCGCTGATCGACACCGGCTCGCGCATGGACGAGGTGATCTTCGAAGAGTTCAAGGGCACCGGTAACTCGGAAATTATCCTCGACCGCAAGGTCTCCGACAAGCGCGTGTTCCCGGCCATCGACGTTGCCCGCTCGGGCACCCGCAAGGAGGACCTCCTGGTGCCCAAGGACCAGCTCAAGAAGGTCTACGTGCTGCGCCGCATCTTGAACCCGATGGGTACCATGGACGGCATCGAGTTCCTCATCGACAAGCTGCGCTCGACCAAGACCAACGGCGAGTTCTTCAACTCGATGAACACCTGACGCGCCGAGCCATCACCGAAACGCGAAAGGGCCGCTCGACGAGCGGCCCTTTTTGTTGGGCACGAGTTCGATAGCTTGTAGGCCCTCACCCGTCGCTCAATGCTGCGCATTTCGACCTCTCCCTCCGGGAGAGGTTAGACGGCGGAGAATGCGAGGGACCTACTCCGCGGCGTCGACGATGCGGCGCGCCTCCTGCGCCGCCGTCATCGGCGCCGGCTCGGCCGGCTTCTTGTAGCGCTCCGGCTCGCCCGCGCCTGGCTTGTAGTAGAGCGGGAACAGGAACTGCTCGATGTAGCCCTTGGGGAAGTTCGGCACCTCGTCGACGCCGAGGTCGCCGGCGGCGATGGGGCGCGGCGGCTTCTCGTGGAAGGTGCCGAGGATGCGGTCCCAGATCGTGAGCAGGAGGCCGAAATTGCAGTCGCCCTCGGTGCCCCAATTGACGTGGTGCAGATGATGGATGCGCCCGATCGACAGGTGCTTCTGTAGCGGTCCGAGGCGCGCGTCGACGTTCGAGTGCTGCACGATGAGCGTGATCGAGATGAGGAACCCGAGCATCACCGCCACCGGCACCGGCATGCCGATGATGACCAGCGGCGCATTGGCGACGATCATGTCGATGACCTGGTGCAGCGGATGGCGCAGCACGCCGTTCATGCCGTAGAGGCGCCCCACGCCGTGATGCACCGCGTGCAGCCGCCACAGCGGCGGATAGCGGTGGCTGATGTAGTGCATGACCATGAACATGAAGTCGGAGATGACGAACGCCATCAGCAGCTGCGCCCACATCGGCCACTGCGTCGGCCACAAGCCCTGGAACGGGAACAGCCAGCAGATCACCGGGATCAGCACCACGCCGACGATCGACTGGTACTCGTAGACGAGGATGTGCAGCGTCGTCGCCTGCATGTCGCCGTGCGCGTTGTGATCGTTCCAATCCTCGAAGAACGGCGCGATCTTCTCGGCGCCGAAGGCGGTCGCATAGGCGAGCGCGAGCAGCGGTGCGAGCCACAAGTATGCCCACGGATTGTCGTGCGCGACGACCAGCTCCGTGACTATCAAGTACGCGGCGGCGGTCAGGCCGAACATCATGAAAGGTGCGTAGCCGTACCGCACGATCGCGCGTAGTGCTGGCATCAATGATCTCCGAATCGAGGCGTCACGGCAGCGGGGGGCAACTCATACATTCGCGAACAGCTCCACTTGGCGGTCGGCGTCGTCGCCGACAACGCGCTTGAGCGAAACCGGTTCGAGAATGGCACCTCACGCGTATTGAGCTTGTTTACAAACTGCGTTGTTCTTTCAGCGTCCTAGCGAGCTCGGATGGCTCGGTCAGGGAAGGCGAGCACTGTGGTCCGATGCACACGTAAGCTGTCGCACGTTGGTTAACAGCGTTTTTATCGCGAAGGCCCGGTAACGTGGCACCATTCGCGGTGTCGTTCAAAGCGTACTGCAGCACGCCAGGCAAAGAAATACTTCTGATGACCTTCATCAGCGCACCTCCGCCGTCGAGATGCTGGCCGGCAACGACGACTTGCTGCGGAGCGAGCAAGTCGAATGTACTCGCCAAGAGCCCAGTGTGTGCGACAATGTTACGCCCTACATCACCCGCGAAGGCGGCGAGTAGGGCCGCGGAACGGTCCATGTAGCGCAAATCGCCACTCAACGTGCCGAGTGCGACGAGATTGGCGAGCATGATCGCGTTGGTGTTGGGTGTCGCGTCGTCGCTGCCGGGCCTCAGGCGTGCGATGACGTCGCGTGTATCGTCGGCCGAGGTTGCATATCCGCCACTGCCCTCGACCCAGTAATGCTTGTCGAGGACCTCGACCCACGCCACCGCCTGCTCGAAATAGCGCTGCTCGTTGGTCGCCTCGGAAAGGCGCAGCGCCGCCCAGATCATGTTGGCGTAGTCGGACGCCGTCGCCGGCGCCTTCGCCTTCCCGTCACGGTACGCATGCTTGAGCCGGCCACCTTCGCTCATGTGCCTGGCGACGAAATCGAAGGCGCGCTTGGCGACCTCGAGCCACGCGGGTCGCTCGAAGACGACCGAGGCACGCGCTAAGGCCGCGATCATCAGCCCGTTCCAATCGGCCAGCACCTTGTCGTCCCAGCCGGGGCGCACGCGCTTGTCACGCTCGGCGAGCAGTTTGGCGCGCAGCGCCTTCAGCCGGGCCTCATCATCGGCCGATCGCGGCTGCAGACTGCCGAGCCGGTTGAGGATGTTGTGGCCTTCCCAGTTGCCTTCGGTGGTGACGTCGTAGAGGTGCGCGAAGAAGCGGCCGTCGTCCTCGCCGAGCACGCGCAGCACGTCCTCGAGCGTCCACAGGTAGAACTTGCCTTCTTCACCTTCCGAGTCGGCATCGAGCGAGGCAGCAAAGCCGCCGCCCGCGGCGATCATCTCGCGCTCCAGCCATTCCACCGTCTCGGCGACGCGCACCCTGTAAAGCTCCGAGCCCGTCTCCCGGTAGACCTCGGTCATCAACTCGATGAGCAGCGCGTTGTCGTAGAGCATCTTCTCGAAGTGCGGGACGAGCCAGCGCTCATCGACCGAGTAGCGCGCAAAGCCGCCGCCGACGTGATCGTAGATGCCGCCCTGGCAGATGTTATCGAGGGTCAGGGCGACGGCGGCGCGCGCCGGCGCGTGGTCGTAGCGGATGCCGCCGCGCCACAGGAGCCACAAGAAGCTCCACTGCGGAAACTTTGGCGCGCCCTGCAAACCGCCATGCACCGGATCGATGGCCGGCACCATGCGCGTCGTCAGGTCCTTGAGCAGGCGATCATCGATCACCGGGCCGCGCGCAGGCTCGTGCGGTCGCTCCACGGCCGCGGTCAGCGCGCGCGCATTCTCCGCTACCTTCTTCGGCTCCTCGCGGAACACCGCCGCGACGCGCTTGAGGACATCGACGAACGCCGGCCGGCCGAAGCGATGCTGCTTGGGGAAGTACGTGCCGCCCCACACCGGGCGTGCCTCGCTGTCGAGGAACATGGTCAGTGGCCAGCCGCCCTGCTCGCCGAGAGCATGCAGCGCGCCCATGTAGATGGCGTCGATGTCGGGCCGCTCCTCGCGATCGACCTTTATGTTCACGTAGAGGTCGTTCATCACCGCCGCCGTCGCCTCGTCCTCGAAGCTCTCGTGCGCCATGACATGGCACCAGTGGCAGGCGGCATAGCCCACCGATAGGAGTATCGGCTTGCCGGAGCGCTTGGCCTCGGCCAGGGCTTCCGGTCCCCATGCCCACCAGTGGACCGGGTTGTGTGCGTGCTGCAGGAGATAGGGGCTCGTCTCCTGGCCGAGGCGGTTCTGGCTCATGACGATCCCTTGGCTGGTGGGGGCCGGATGTTGCGGCCCGCGGCTAACATGGGCCCTTAACGCCGTAACCGCCAGCGGGGCTCCCAGGTGTCATCCTCGGGCTTGTCCCGAGGACCCAAGGATCCACAGGCTCCGACGTCACCGGCTTGAAGCAAGGAAGCGATTTCTCCTTCTGCCGTCGGGGTTGGTTAGGCCGTGGGTCCTCGGCATAAAGCCGAGGATGACAGTGAAGGAACGGTGATGATTGCGAAAACTGGCGGTGCGATCTAGTCCGGTGCATGGCTGAGGCACAGACCATCTTTGCGCTATCGAGCGCCCCCGGGCGGGCGGGCATCGCCGTGGTGCGTGTCAGCGGCCCCGCTGCGGGCGCCGTCGTCGATATCTTAGCGCCGCCGCGGCCAGTGAACCGCATCGCTGCCCTGCGCCGCATCCGCGATCCGCAGAGCAGCGAGATCATCGACGAGGCCCTCGTACTGTGGTTCGCCGCCCCGCGCACCGAGACCGGCGAGGACATGGTGGAGCTGCACCTGCACGGCAGCCCCGCCGTCGTCAAAGCCGTTCTCGCCACCCTTGGCCGCCAACCCGGCTGCCGTCTGGCCGAGCCGGGCGAGTTCGCGCGCCGTGCCTTCAACAACGGCAAGCTCGACCTGGCGCAGGTCGAAGGCCTCGCCGATCTCATCGATGCGGAGACGGAGGCGCAGCGGCACCAGGCCCTGGCGCAGATGCGCGGCGCTCTGTCGGATCTCTACGAGGGCTGGCGCCGCGACCTGCTCGAAGCGAGCGCCCTAGTCGAGGCGGCTATCGACTTCAGCGACGAGGGCGACGTTGCGGGGGATGCCTTCGAGCGCGCACGCGGCATCGTCGCGACCTTGCACGCTGCGATCGCCGCGCACCTCGCCGATGGCAACCGCGGCGAGATCCTGCGCGAGGGCTTCCGCGTCGTGCTGGCGGGGCCGCCGAACTCGGGCAAGTCGAGCCTCCTGAACGCGCTCGCGCGGCGCGAAGCCGCCATCGTGTCGGAGGAGGCCGGCACGACGCGCGATGTCATCGAGGTGCGCCTCGACCTCGACGGCCTGCCAGTGATCGTCTCTGACACGGCCGGCATCCGCGAGCCGCTGGGGGCGATCGAGAAGGAAGGCATCCGGCGCACGCTGGCGCACGCCCGGGAAGCGGATCTCGTCCTTTGGCTCAGCGATGCCTCGGAGCCGCCGGTCGCGCCGCCGCCCGACGTTTCGGCCCGCGGAGGCAAGTGCTTTCTCACCCTGGCCAGCAAGATAGATATCCCCGGTGCTTCGGCCGCGGGAATGCTCGCCATCTCATCCAAGACCGGTGCGGGGCTACCCGAGCTCATCCAGCGGGTGGCGGGGCTAGCGCGCGAGCGCATCGGCGATCTGCACGCGCCGGCAATCACGCATGCAAGGCAGCGCAACTCGCTGCAAGTTTGTCTTCGTGCATTGCAGGATTTCATCACCCTGCCGGCCAGCGAGCAGGAGCTGCGTGCCGAGGACCTGCGCATCGCCGTCCACGCGCTGGGGCGCATCACCGGCCGCGTCGACGTCGAGGACGTGCTGGGGGAAATCTTCGGCCGTTTCTGCATCGGCAAATAGCCGCCGGTGTTTCACGTGAAACGGGTTGTTAACCATGCTGACGGCCTTTGATTTGCGGCCCCTCTGGCGCTAGTTTCCCGCACCGAAACCCCGGATTTGCATTTCAATGTCCGACGCGAAATTCGAAGTGATCGTGGTGGGCGGCGGCCACGCCGGCTGCGAGGCCGCGGCCGCAGCCGCGCGCATGGGCGCTAGGACAGCATTGGTGACCCATACCTTCGCCACCGTCGGCGAGATGTCCTGCAATCCGGCCATCGGCGGCCTCGGCAAGGGCCATCTGGTGCGCGAGGTCGACGCCCTCGACGGCCTGATGGGCCGCGTCGCCGACGCCGCCGGCATACAGTTCCGGCTGCTGAACCGCTCCAAGGGGCCCGCCGTGCAGGGGCCGCGCGCCCAGGCCGACCGCAAGTTGTACCGGCAGGCCATGCAGGCGGCCATCCGCGCCACGCCCAACCTCGAGGTCGTCGAGGGCGGCGTCGAGGACCTGATCGTCCAGCATGGCCGCGTGTGCGGCGTCGTCACCGGCGACGGCCGCAGGCTTGGCGCGGGCGCCGTGGTGCTGACCACCGGCACCTTCCTCAATGGCCTCATCCACCTCGGCGAGCAGCAGATTCCCGCCGGCCGCGTCGGCGAAGCCCCTGCGCGTAAGCTGTCAGAGCGGCTCTATGGCTTGGGGCTACAACTGGGTCGCTTGAAGACTGGCACCCCGGCCCGCCTGTCCCGGGCGTCGATCGATTGGGATAGCCTCGAGCAGCAGGCGGCGGACGATCCGCCGGTGCCGTTCTCCTTCGTGACCGAGCGCATAACGGTGCCGCAGGTCAGCTGCGCCATCACCCGCACCACCGAGGCGGCACACGCCATCATCCGCGCAAACCTCGGCCGGTCGGCCATGTATTCCGGCCAGATTTCATCGACTGGGCCGCGCTACTGCCCGTCGATCGAGGACAAGGTGGTGCGCTTTGCCGGCCGCGAGACGCACCAGGTGTTCCTCGAGCCGGAGGGCCTCGACGACGACACCGTCTATCCCAACGGCATCTCCACCTCGCTGCCCGCGGAGGTGCAAGAGGCCTTCATCCGCACGATGCCTGGCCTTGAAGGGGCCGTCATCAAGCGGCCCGGCTACGCCATCGAGTACGACTACGTCGACCCGCGCGAGCTCTCCCCGGCGCTTCACGTGAAACGGTTGCCGGGGTTGTTCCTGGCCGGGCAGATCAACGGCACGACGGGGTACGAGGAGGCGGCGGCCCAGGGCTTGGCTGCCGGCATCAACGCGGCGCTGCTGGCGGGGGGCGGCGCACCCAACTTCGTCATCTCGCGCGCCGACGGCTATCTCGGCGTGATGATCGACGACCTCATCACCCGCGGCGTTTCCGAGCCCTACCGCATGTTCACCTCGCGCGCCGAGTACCGGCTGCGGCTGCGCGCCGACAATGCCGACCAGCGGCTGACACCACTCGGCTCCGACGTCGGTTGTGTTGGCGTTGCAAGGCGAGTTGCCTACGAGGCCAAGGCCGCGGCCCTGCAAGACGCGGGCTCGATGCTGAGGGGGCTTTCCCTGACCCCGACCGAGGCGGGTCGGCATGGCCTCGATGTCAACCGCGATGGTCGGCGGCGCTCGGCCTTTGATCTGCTCGCTCTCCCTGGCGTCGACATCGAGCGCCTGGCCGGCATCTGGCCGCAGATCGGCGCCATCGCGCCGGCCATCGCAACGCAGGTCGCGGTCGACGCCCGCTATGCCTCCTACGTCGAGCGCCAGGAGCTCGACGTCGCCGCCCTGCGCAAGGATGAGGCGTTGAACATCCCGGCCGATTTCGACTTCGCGGGACTGCCCGGCCTGTCGACCGAGGTGCGCCAAAAGCTCGACCGGCATCGCCCGGCGAGCCTCGCCCAGGCGGCGCGCATCGACGGCGTGACGCCGGCGGCGCTGCTGCTGCTGCTCGCCCAGCTCAAGGCGGCTCCAGCCAGGAAGTCGGCGTGATGGGGCGCGCCGCGACGGCCGAGATCAGGAACGCCGACGACTTTGCACGCGCCTTCAACGTTTCACGTGAAACGATTGATAAACTTCTGGCTTACGAGACGCTGCTGCGCCAGTGGCAGAAGACCATCAACCTCGTCGCGCCGAGCACCCTCGATGCCGTCTGGTCGCGGCATTTCGCCGATTCGGCCCAGCTTCTCGCCATGGCTCCGCCGGACGCCAAGCGCTGGCTCGACCTCGGCTCCGGCGCCGGATTCCCTGGCCTCGTGCTGGCCGTTATGCTCGCCGGCCGCGCGGGCGCTAAAGTCACCCTCATCGAGAGCGACACGCGCAAGGCTGCCTTCCTCGCCGAGGTGGCAAGACGCACCGGAGCACCTGTGGACATCCGCCCCGAGCGAATCGAAAAGATCGCGACTCAATCTAAGCTTGGTCCTGTCGACGTGATCACCGCACGCGCGTTGGCGCCCTTGCCGCGTCTCCTCGAGCTGGCGGCCCCGGCCTTCTCCGCCCACACGGTCGGGCTGTTCCTCAAGGGCCGCGAAGCAGAGAGCGAGGTCGACGCGGCCAGGGAGCGGTGGGCGTTCGAGGGCACGCTGCGGCCCAGCCTGACAGACGCCGGTGGTCGAATCGTCGTAATCCGCGCGTTAGAGGCAAAAATGGAGGGTCAACCGGGATGAGCGCGACGAGAGCCGGGGACGCCCGGACACTGGCGATCGCCAATCAAAAGGGCGGCGTCGGCAAGACGACGACGGCAATCAACCTCGGCACGGCACTCGCTTCGATCGGCGAGCGCGTGCTGGTCATCGACCTCGACCCGCAGGGTAATGCCTCGACGGGGCTCGGGATCGACATCGACAGCCGCCCCAAGACCTCGTTCGATGTGCTGACGAGCGGCGCTGGCCTCATGGAGTGCGCGCTGCCGACGGCCGTGCCGGGGCTTTACGTGGTGCCGGCCAACTCCGACCTCGTCGGCATCGAGGTCGAGCTGACCGATGCCAACCGCCCGTATCGCCTGCGCGACGCGGTGTCGGCGCTCATCGCGAAGCAGCGCACGCTCCCGGCCGACCAGACCTTCAACTACGTGCTGATCGACTGCCCGCCGTCACTCAACCTTTTGACGCTCAACGCGCTGTCGGCGGCGAACGCCGTGCTGGTGCCGGTGCAGTGCGAGTTCTTCGCCCTGGAAGGCATCTCGCAGCTCAAGGAATCGATCGACCAGATCCGCGCCACGCTCAACCCGGCGCTGGAAATCCAGGGCGTCGTTCTGACCATGCACGACGCGCGCACCTCGCTGTCGAAGGAGGTGGCCGAGAACGTGCGCGCCTTCTTCGGGCCGAAGGTCTACGAGACCATCATCCCGCGCAACACGCGTGTGGCCGAGGCTCCGTCGCACGGCAAGCCGATCCTGCTCTACGATTTCGACTGCGCCGGCAGCCAGGCGTACATCAAGCTCGCCACCGAGATCATCGAGCGCGAGCGCCGCAACCAGGCCGCCTGACAACAACTCCCGACGAGGACCCATGAACGCCCCCCTGCCAAGCCGTCTAGGTCGCGGGCTCGCCGCGTTGATGAAAGAGCCGGTGCCGGGCGCCGCACCGCTGCCGCCGGAAGGCCAGCAGCGCATGGTGCCGACGGCGGATGTGCGTCCGAGCCGGCTCAACCCGCGCAAGGACTTCCGCGACGAGGAACTAGCCGAGCTCACCGAATCGATCCGCTCCAAGGGGCTCGTGCAGCCGATCATCGTGCGCCCTGCCGAGGG
This sequence comes from Hyphomicrobium sp., assembly GCF_009026145.1. Taxonomy (GTDB): domain Bacteria; phylum Pseudomonadota; class Alphaproteobacteria; order Rhizobiales; family Hyphomicrobiaceae; genus Hyphomicrobium_A. Next base: position 281,686 of record NZ_WBUE01000001.1, on the reverse strand, counting down.
TGGGTATGAGATCGTCGCCGGCGAGCGCCGCTGGCGCGCGGCGCAAAAGGCCGGTCTGCATACGATGCCGGTGATCGCGCGCGACCTCACCGACAAAGAGGTGCTCGAGCTCGCCATTATCGAGAACGTGCAGCGCGCCGACCTCAACGCCATCGAGGAGGCGACCGGCTATCGCGAGCTGATCGAGCGCTTCGACTACAGCCAGGAGCAGCTGTCGGAGATCATCGGCAAGTCGCGCAGCCACGTCGCCAACACGTTGCGCCTCCTGAAGCTGCCTGACGGTGTGCAGACCATGGTGCAAGACGGGCGCCTGACGGCGGGTCACGCCCGCGCCCTCATCGGCCGCGACGACGCCGAGAACCTCGCGCAGCGCATCCTCAATGAGAGCCTCAACGTGCGCGAGGTCGAGGCGCTGGTGCAGAGCGGCGAGGCGGCTTCTAGCACCTTCACGCCGCGCACCGCGCGCGAGAAGGACCCCGACACCAAGGCCTTCGAGAAGGACCTCTCCAACGTCCTCGGGCTCAAGGTCGAGATCAAGCGCGGCTCCGGCGAGAGCGGCAATCTGATCATCAAGTTCGGCAACTTCGACCAGCTGGACTACATCCGCCAGCGGCTGGGCGGCAGCTGATCGGGGTCCCGCGACTTGACGCCAAGGGCGCCTTGCTGCATCTGCCGGACGCGATAACCCCTTGCGTCCGTTGAGGATCGCCCCCATGAGCCCCACATGAGCGACAACGTGCTGCTGCAACTTGCGGCAACCATCAGCGCCCGCCGTGCGGCGGCGCCGGACAGCTCGTATACGCGCCAGCTACTCGATGCCGGCCCCGCGCGCTGTGCCAAGAAGCTCGGCGAAGAGGCGATCGAAACGGTCATTGCCGGCACGGGCGAGAGCGACGAACAGCTAAAGGCAGAAGCCGCGGATCTCCTCTATCATTTGCTGGTGCTTCTGGAGAGCCGCGGCGTTTCCATCGCCGACGTGCTGGCCGTGCTCGACAAGCGCCAGGGTACGTCCGGCCTGAAAGAGAAGGCTGAGCGCGGCCAGCGCTGATATAATTAGAATAATTTGGGCGCTCGGCGATGACCGCGATGTCCTATCCCGCGAACCTGCAGTTCTCGCCCTATCGCGTATTCCAACGCGACGAGTGGGCGCGACTGCGCCTCGATACGCCGATGACCCTCAAGGAGAGCGAGCTTGAGCAGCTCTCCGGCCTCATCGAGGAGCTGTCGGTCGACGAGGTGGAGCAGATCTACCTGCCCATGTCGCGCCTGTTGAATCTCTACGTGGCGGCGTCGCAGCAGCTGCATTCGGTGTCGTCGAAGTTTCTTAGCCGCACCGACGGCAAGGTGCCCTTCATCATCGGTGTCGGCGGCTCGGTGGCGGTCGGCAAGAGCACCACCGCGCGCGTTCTCAAGGCGCTGTTGGCGCGCTGGCCGGACCACCCGCGCGTCGATCAAATCACCACCGACGGCTTCCTGTTGCCCAATGCCGAGCTGGAGCGCCGGCAAATCATGGATCGCAAGGGGTTTCCCGAGAGCTTCGATACGGCGCGCCTGCTGAACTTCCTCGCCAGCGTGAAGTCGGGGGTGAAGCGCGTCGAGGCGCCCATCTATTCGCACTTCCACTATGACATCCTCCCCGATCAGAAGGTCGTCATCGAAAGCCCCGACATCCTCATCGTCGAAGGCCTCAACGTGCTGCAGCCGGCGCGCATGCCACGCGGCGGAGAAGCCATCCCGTTCGTGTCGGACTTCTTCGATTTCTCGATCTATCTCGACGCTGATCCGGGGGTGATCGAGGAATGGTACGTGACCCGCTTCATGCGCCTGCGCACAACCGCGTTCCGCGACCCGGCCGCCTACTTCCACCAGTACGCCAGCCTGTCGCCGGAGGCCGCACGGGTGCGTGCGACCGAGATCTGGCGCTCAATCAACCTGAAGAACCTCGAGGAAAACATCCTGCCGACGCGTCAGAGGGCAAGTCTCATCCTGCGCAAGGAGGCCGACCACCACGTCGAGTCGGTGGCGCTGCGCAAGCTCTAGCAGAGATAAAAAAAGGACCGCCTGGGGAGGCGGCCCGTCAAGTGACGCGCTCTAGCTCTGGTCGTAAGTGCAGGGAGTGCCGCTCAGTGGAGGCGCGGCTTCAGCGGTTTTCGCGGCGTCATGGCCGCGACGACGAAAGCGCCGACGGCGAGTTGACCTCGCATGGCGATTTCGATCGCCGGTAATTGCAGCCAGTGCCGGGCCAGCACTGTCTGCTGTTCTATCGCCTTCGTCGTCGCCCAAAGCCCAAGGTCACACCAGATTGCGAGCAGCGGCGGCTGCGGCAACGCGTGGGCGGCGTCGGCGGCGATAGTCTCTTCCGGCACAGCAATCGGTGCTGCCGGGATATGGGTGCGCAGGCTGGCGAGCTGCCGCCGCGAGTTCGGCTGCGCCGGGCTGTGACGTGCGAGGGCGTGGCCGTTGCTGCGGAAGCTGTGGCGGGCATCGGCCATCAAGCGCGCCTGATCCATGCGGAACTTGTCGCGCAGGCGGCGAATGGCGGAGGGGTCCTCGACGCCAAGCGAGCGGATGGCGGTGGTCGGCTTGAGCGTAGGGTTGGCGGCGAGAAGCGCCGCGAGGCTCTTGAGCTGTTGGCTGTCGTCGAGGCCGCTACCCTTCGGACGCCCGTAACGCGCGTGCATGGTCGGCATGCAATCGGTCCCCATGACCATTCAATTCGTCGACTTCTAAATCGGCTCGAATCGCTATGTGGATTATGTTTGTACGTCAGGGCGTTGCCAGGGAGAATAAATGTCTTGTAGCAACTAGTTTGTGCAATCGGCGGTTATTGTGGCGCAAATGCATCCGCAAATTGTATCGCGCACCGCAGGCTGACGAATATCCGTGCGAGGAGCGTCAGCGTGTGATGAGGCCTTCCTGTCTGGCGATCGCTGAGAGCGGCTGCTCGGGTCGTGCACCAATGTGGCTGATCACCTCGGCGGCGGCGAGGCTGCCGAGCCGCCCGCAGTCGGCGGGCTTCAGGTTGCGGGTGTACCCGTAGAGGAAGCCCGACGCGTAGAGATCGCCGGCGCCGGTAGCATCGACAACCTCGTCGACCCGAACCGGGCGCACCTGCACCGTCTCTCTGGCGGTGACGATGAGCGACCCGGCCTCCGAGCGCGTGAGTACTGCGATCTCGCATTCGCCACGCACCGCTGCAACGGCCTCTTCGAAGCTGTTCACCTCGTAGAGCGCGGTGATCTCTTTCTCGTTGGCGAACAGGATGTCGGTGCCGTTCTTGACCAGGTTGCGGAAATCGGCCCGATGGCGGTCGACACAGAACGCGTCCGACAACGAAAGTGCGGTCTTGCGCCCGGCTTTGGCGGCGATGCCGGCGGCGGCGTAGAACGCCTCCTTGGCCTCCGGTTTGTCGAACAGGTAGCCCTCGAGATACGTGACCTTGGAGGCAGCGATCATCGCCGCGTCGACCTCGCGGACGCCAAGCTCGGTGCTGGCGCCGAGGAAGGTGTTCATCGTGCGCTCGCCGTCAGGGGTCACGAGGATGAGGCAGACGGCGGTCGGCAGGCCGCTGGTCGCCGGGTTGGTGTCGTATGCGACGCCGGCCGCGCGAATATCGTGCCAGAACACCTTGCCGAACTGATCGTCGGCAACGCGCCCGATGAAAGCGCCGCGGCCGCCGAACGAAGCCAAGCCGGCGACGGTATTGGCGGCGGAGCCGCCCGAGCGCTCGATGGACGGCCCCATCAGTCCGTAAAGCCTGTCCGCCTCCTGCGCATCTATCAGGCGCATGAAGCCCTTGGCGAGGTCGTGCTTCGACAGAAATCCGTCGTCACAGCGTCCGATGATGTCGACGATGGCATTGCCGATGCCGACAACGTCGTAGCGCGTCTCTTGCATGAACCCCCCAATGTCAGGATTGGCGCACTATAGGCACCACGCCGCGACGGACAAGTCGGCCAAGACTGAGATGCCCAAGAACCGGCCGCCCGCGCGGCTAACTGACGCCTCGGGCGGGGGCGGGGCGCGCCGCCCGTGCCAGCGCCATCAAGAGCTCCTCGGTTATCGCCTCCTCCAGGGCGGGGGTCAGGCGTGCGGCCTTGGCCGCCTCGGCGGCACGCGCTAGCGCCTGGGCAAGGCGCGGCGACGTCCACAACCGGCACTGCAGCGCGATGGCGTCCTTCTGCTTGAAATGAACGGGCGGACGTTGTTGGCGGATGATATCCTCGAACGAAGCGCCGGCATCGAGATCGGTGCGGATGCGGTGCAGCCGCTGCAGGTGCCGCTGCAGCGCGCCGATGACCATTTGCGGGCTTTCGCCAGCGGCCACGGCACGCGAGAACTCGGCGATGGCGCGTGCGCCTTGGCCGCCGGCGGCGGCGTTAAGGGTGCGGTCGATGGCGAGCTCGGAAGCGTCGCCGACGATGGCCTCGATGTCAGCGGCTTCGATCTGGGTCTTGCCGGCCGCGTATAGCGCCAGCTTCTCGATCTCGCCGCGCGAGAGGACGCGGTCGGCGCCGATGCGGGCTGCGAGCAGCTCGCGAGCGTCGGCGGTGATGGCGAGGCCATGCGCCTTCAAGGTCTCGCGGATGAGGCCTTCGATGTCGGCCGCTTCGTCGGCATAGCAGGCGACGGCGGCGGCCTGCGCAGACTTCTCGAACAGCGTGCGCAGCGGGTCCGTAGGGCGCAAGTTACCCGCTTCGACAATCAACGTCGCTGCCAGCGTGCCGCCTTCGAGTAATGGCTGTAGCGCCGCCGCCGTAATGCGACGCCCGGCCGTCGCGCGCACGACCTTCGAGCCGCCGAACATCGGGATGGTCTGCAGCTCCACGGCGAGCCGATCGGGATCGGCATCGAGATCGGCATCGTCGATACGGATGCTTTCGCCGCTATCGCGCGCCGCAACCAACGCGGCAAGTTTCATCGCGCGCTCGGAAACGAGCCCAGCGTCGCTTCCATAGAAAAGCACCGCGGGAACCTTGGGCCCCGGCGGGTTGAGGAACGACTGAGCCTGGTGCGCTTTGATGGCAACCATGATTGCGCGCCGTCATAGCATATGACGATAGCGCGGCGTCAGGCCGAAGCGATCAGGCGTTGCCGGATAGGTATGCCGCGAGGCGGCCCTTCAGCTCTTCGCCAACGGTCTTGGCCGCACGGTCCTCGGCCTCTTGGCGCGCGCGCACGTTGGCAAACACCGAATCGAAGCGCTGGAAGGCGATGCGGCCGTTGCTCTCGCCGGTCAGCGCCACGGACCGATCGGCGAGCCGAACGAGGCGGAAGCTGGTGTTGAGATTGTAGACGCTGCCCGAGGAGTTGCCGTCGATCTGCACCAGCGTCGGGGTGATCGACTCCCGGATGATGATCTCCAGGCGATAGACCGGCTGGGCGGCGAGACCGCCACCGGTGGACTGATAGATCAGCTCGTTGCGCAGTCGCTGGCCGACGCGACCCGGGATGGGTGCAATCTCGAGTTCGGCAAGCTTTTGATTGACGTCGGGACCGCCGACGATGGCGCTCGAGGCATACATCGGACGGAATCCGCTGTCGCCGCAGCCCGCCACAAGCATGGATGCCGCAGCACACGCCAACGCAACCCGGATCATCCCTCGGTGGCTAGCGGCCAACGCCTGCCCCCTGTGTTCGCCCGTCACCCGACGACATTCACAATCCTCTGCGGCACGACGATGACCTTTTTGACCGGCCGTCCTTCGAGAGCCCGCAGCACCGGCTCGAGTCTCAGTGCTGCCGCCTCGATTTCCCCGGAATCAGCCGTTCGGGCAATCGTCAGTTCGTCCCGCCGCTTACCATTCACCTGTACGGCAATGGTGATCATATCGTCAACGAGCAAGGCTGGATCGGCCTCGGGCCAGCCCTGATTGGCGAGCAGTGTGTTGTATCCGAGCCGCGCCCAGCATTCCTCGGCCAAATGCGGCATCATCGGGCCTATCATCTGCACCAGGAACTCGAGCGCCTCGCGCTGTGCCCAGGCGAAGTCTGCCCCCGCTTTCCCCAGGGTCTGACCGAGAACATTTGCGAACTCGTACACCTGGGCCACGGCAACGTTGAATCGCAGCCCCTCGATCGAGCGGGCGACCTGGTCGAGCGCCTTGTGCGCCGCGCGGCGCAGGGCCGTGGCCTCGGGGCCGAACGAGGCCGGCTGCGGGGCACCCTTTTCGGCGGCACTGTCGGTGCCCTGATCGACGAGGCGCCAGATGCGCTGTACGAAGCGGCGGGCGCCGTCGACGCCGACATCGGTGTAGATGACGTCACGCTCGGGCGGGCTGTCGGAGAGGACAAACCAGCGGGCGACGTCGGCGCCATAGCGAGAAACGAAGTCATCGAGATCGACGGTGTTCTTGCGCGACTTCGACATCTTCTCGACCGAGCCGATGAATGCCGGCTCGCCGGTCGAGATTTCCAGCGCGCGGCGCGATGCGCCTTCGCCCTCGACGCGCACCTGACTGGGCTGCAGCCAGCCACCGTGACGCGACTTGTAGGTCTCGTGCGTGACCATGCCCTGCGTGAACAGGGCAGCGAACGGCTCGCGCACGTTCTGCGTCAGCTTGAGGTGCCCTGTGTCGCACATGGCGCGGGTGAAGAAGCGCGAATAAAGCAAGTGCAGGATCGCGTGCTCGATGCCGCCGATGTACTGGTCGACGGGCAGCCAATAGGCGGCAGCCTCCTTATCGACCGGCGTCTCGGCGTGCGGCCCCGTGAAGCGCACGAAGTACCAGGACGAATCGACGAACGTGTCCATCGTATCCGTCTCGCGGCGCGCCTCGCCGCCGCACTTGGGGCACTTCACGTGCTTCCAAGTCGGATGCCGGTCGAGCGGGTTGCCGGGCTTGTCGAAGGTCGCGTCCTTGGGCAGCTCGACGGGCAGATCCGCGTCCGGCACAGGGACGGTGCCGCACTTCTCGCAATGGATTACGGGGATCGGACAGCCCCAGTAGCGCTGGCGCGAGATGCCCCAGTCGCGCAAACGGTAGTTCACCTTGCGGGCCCCGACCGGCTTCTTGGCGAGCTTCGCCTTTTCGAGGCGCTTCGCCACCTCTTCGAACGCTTCCTGCGTGCTGAGGCCGTCGAGGAACGAGGAGTTGATCATCGTGCCCTCGCCGTCGAAAGCCTTGTCCTTGATGGCGAAGGTAGCGGCGTCCTCGCCCGGTGGCAGGATGACGGGCTTGAACGGCAGATCGTATTTGCGCGCGAAATCGAGGTCGCGCTGGTCGCCGGACGGGCAGCCGAAGATGGCGCCGGTGCCATAGTCCATCAGAATGAAGTTGGCGACGTAGACGGGCACCGTCCAGCTTTTGTCGAACGGATGCACGGCGCGGATGCCGGCGTCGAAGCCCTGCTTCTCGGCCGTTTCCAGCTCGGCGACGGAGGTGCCCATATGGCGGCACTCCTCGCAGAAGGCGGCGAGCTCGGGGTTGCTCTCGGCGGCGGCCTTGGCCAGCGGGTGGTCGGGCGCCAGCGCGACGAAGGCGGCGCCGAACAGCGTGTCGGGCCGCGTCGTATAGACCTCGACCTCCGTCTCACCCTTCGGGGCCGTCTTCTTGTCGAGGGCGAAACGCACTGACAGGCCTTCCGAGCGCCCGATCCAGTTCGCCTGCATCAGGCGTACCTTCTCCGGCCACTTCTCGAGCGTCTGCAGCGCCTCGAGCAGCTCATCGGCGTAGTCGGTGATCTTGAAGAACCACTGCGTCAGCTCGCGCTGCTCGACGAGCGCGCCCGAGCGCCAGCCGCGGCCGTCGATCACTTGCTCGTTGGCGAGCACGGTGTGATCGACCGGATCCCAGTTGACCTTCGAGGATTTGCGGTAGGCGAGGCCCTTCTTCAGCATGTCGAGGAAGAGCTTCTGCTGATGCCGGTAGTAGTCGGGCGAGCAGGTGGCGATCTCGCGCGACCAGTCGAGCGACAGCCCCATCGACTTCAGCTGCCGGCGCATGGTGTCGATGTTCTGGTAAGTCCATTCCGCCGGGTGCACCTTGCGCTCCATGGCGGCGTTTTCGGCCGGCATGCCGAACGCGTCCCAGCCCATGGGGTGCAGCACATTGAAGCCCCTGGCACGCTTGTAGCGTGCGAACACGTCGCCCATGGTGTAGTTGCGCGAGTGGCCGACGTGGATGCGCCCCGAGGGGTAGGGGAACATCTCCAGGACGTAGCACTTGGGGCGCTCGTCCTTGTTGGAGGCGCGGAAAATGTCTTCCTTTTCCCAGGCTTCCTGCCAGTGCTTCTCGCGTGCGGGCGCGTCGTAGCTTTGATTGGCCATACGGCGTCGGACTTTCGGGATTTAGAGGCTTTGAGCGGCGTAATGAGCCTCAAAGGACCATGCGGGTCAAGGCGGTTGGATGACACTGGAAACTGAAATGTCAGGGCGTCTCGCCGAAACGCAGGCGAGAATCGCCGTGGCGGCGAAGGCCGCCGAGCGCGACCCGGCCGAAGTGCACCTCATAGCGGTTTCGAAGACATTCGGCGCCCCGCAGATTCTGCCGGTGCTGCAGGCCGGCCACCGCCTTTTCGGCGAGAACCGGGTGCAGGAGGCCAAGGCCAAGTGGCCTGAGCTCAAGGCGCAGTTCCCCGACATAAGACTGCATCTCATCGGCCCGTTGCAGTCGAACAAGGCGAAGGAGGCGGTCGAGCTTTTCGACGCCATCCATTCGATCGACCGGCCGAAGATCGCCCGTGCCGTCGCCGAGGAGATGCGAAAGCAGGGCAAGCGGCTCGAGCTGTTCCTCCAGGTCAACACCGGGGAGGAGCCGCAGAAGGCCGGCGTCGCCCCGCGCGAGCTGCCGGCGTTGCTCGCCCTTTGCCGCGACGAGCTGGGGCTCGAGATCGCCGGACTGATGTGCATTCCGCCGCTCGAGGAGGAGCCGGCGCTGCGCTTCGCCTTTCTCACCAAGCTCGCCGCCGACAACGCGTTGTCGGGTCTAAGCATGGGCATGAGCGACGATTTCGAAACCGCCGTGGCGTTTGGGGCAACGCACGTGCGCGTCGGCAGCGCCATCTTCGGCGCGCGTCCCAAACCCTGAAGTTTTCCAACGGGATTTCCGCGCTCCCGGCTTGCCCGCGCCGAGCCGGTGCTAGGCTGCAGCGACTTGATTCGCTCGTAGCGGGAGGCCGACGATGACCGCAGCCGCAGCCCGGATTGACGCCAGGGCCAATGCCGCAGCCGCCGACGCAGCCGCCGACGCGGCAGCCGAGGCGCGCGCCGATGCCGCCAAAGTCACCGGCGTCTCGAAAGCGATCGCTGCCAAGGCGGTGAAGAACGGCTGGTACCACTTCACCGTCGACATCTGGATCACCAACCTAAACCGTACCGAGTTCGGTATCTACAAACGCTCGCGCAACCGCGCCAAGTCGCGGCAGTTCACCTCCGACATGGACATCTTCGCCGAGGTGATCGAAGGCGGCGAGCGCACCGGGCTCATCGGCTACCGCGAGGACCTATGGGAGACGGCCGAGGGCATGGACAAGCGCCTCGTCTTCAAAGTGTTCAACGAGTCTTTGAACTGGCGGGCGACCATGGACCTGATGATCGGGCGCTCGCTGCAGCAGACCATTGCCGCGCGCGGCCTGCCGGTGATGACCTATTCGATCAATACCGACGAGGACAATTTCATCGTCTATTTGGAGCGCTCGGCCAACAAATGGCCGTTGCTGCCGGAAAACTTCGCGTTCTTCATCGTCAGTGACGGCAAACCGCAATTCTACCGGCTGAAGCGCGACCTGATCGATCTGGGTGGCGACTTCACCCTTTATGACCAGCAGGGCAGGGCCGTCGGCCACCTCGACGGCAAAGTGTTCTCCATCGGCGGCAAATGGAAGGGCCGGGTGCGCGTCGAGCATGCCGACCGCCGGCTGATCACCGTGCTGCAGCTGTTCAGCGCCATGCAGATCTTCAACGCCGACTGCCGGCGCCACATGCGGCGGCTGTGGAAGGATGTGCGGCGCGGCAAGGTCAAGCCGGCGCTCGATCGCCACGAGGCCGACCTTTACATGAACCCGCGCCGTATTCGCTGAACGCGCTCCAGGCCGTGCCGCTGTTGATCCGACGACGGAGCCGTTGACTGCGGCTTCGGGTTGCGTCTCTCTATCCGTAATGCCGCTCGATTGGGCAACTGCCTAGCGAAGTGGCGCATCGACCGGCAAGAACCGGCCAGGGATGGGGGACACGACGATGCAGGGAGCGGACGTCTTTTTCCTTTTGATGGGTGCGATCCTCGTGTTTGCGATGCACGGTGGCTTCGCGTTTCTCGAAACCGGCACCGTGCGCCACAAGAACCAGGTCAACGCGCTGGTCAAAATCCTGGTCGATTTCGCTGTCTCGACCGTCTTCTATTTTCTCATCGGCTATACCATCGCCTACGGCGTGGGCTTCTTCGACACCGCGTCCGCGATTGCCGGCGGCGCGCCCGGATACGAGGCACAAGGCTACACGCTTGTCCGCTTCTTCTTCCTGTGCACCTTCGCCGCCGCCGTGCCGGCGATCATTTCCGGCGGCATCGCCGAGCGCGCCAAGTTCGCCCCGCAGGCGATGGCGACGGCGGCGCTGGTCGGCCTCTTCTATCCGCTGCTCGAAGGCGTCTACTGGAATGGCAACTTCGGCCTGCAGGAGAGCTTCTTCAAGGATGTGCTGGGTGCGCCGTTCAAGGACTTCGCCGGCTCCATCGTGGTGCACGCCTTCGGCGGCTGGGCGGCGCTCGGCGCCGTATTGATGCTCGGGCCACGTATCGGACGCTACGAGGGTCGGGGCGTGGCCTCGCCGCCGTCGTCGATCCCGTGGCTGGCGATGGGCTCCTGGCTCCTGTGCATCGGCTGGTTCGGCTTCAACGTGATGAGCGCGCAAAAGCTCGAAGTGGTCTCGGGTCTCGTGGCGATGAACTCGCTGATGGCGATGTGCGGCGGCATCATCGTCGCCTACATCGTCGGCGACAATGACCCGGGCTTCGTGCACAACGGCGCCTTAGCGGGGCTCGTGGCCGTATGCGCCGGCTCCGACGTCATGCATCCGCTGGGCTCGCTGTTCGTCGGCGGCGTCGCCGGTGCCATTTTCGTGCAGATGTTCCAGATCTCCACCAACAGGTGGAAGATCGACGACGTGCTCGGCGTGTGGGCGCTGCACGGGCTGTGCGGCTTGTGGGGCGGCATCGCCTGCGGCATCTTTGGGCTGACGCTGCTCGGCGGCGCCGGCGGCGTCACCTTTGCCTCGCAGCTCGTCGGCTCCATCGCCGGTGCGGCGTTCGGCCTGCTCGTGGGCCTCGGCGTCTACGGGGTGCTGAAGATAACAGTCGGCATCCGCCTGACGCCCGACCAGGAGCACCGCGGCGCCGATCTGTCGATCCACAAGATCAGGGCCAATCCGGAAGAGGACGTGCGCACTTTCGCTACGTAAGAGGCTACGCAGCGCGCATGGCTCAACCTGTGCGCGCTGCCTTCGCCCCCGGCGGCTTGCGCCCCTTGCTGCGCTTGCTCGGCGCGTTTGGAAGCTCGCCCTCGGCGGCTTCCGTATCTGCGAGCCCCGATAGCAGCGCCCGTGCGCGCCCCTCGATCGCCTCCGTCACCTGCTGCATGAGGGGATGCGCGCCGGCCGGCATGGCCGCTACGTCGGCGGTGGCGTTGCGCGTCTCGGTGAGCGTTGCCTTCGCCAGCGCCTCGACGCGCGCGACGAGGCGCGAACCATTTAATCCGACGTCGGCGGCAAAGCGCAGCCAGTGGCGCCGCTTGAGGTGCTCGCCGCGGTTCTTGCCGGCGATCTTCTGCGCCATGTTGCGCGTCACGTGCTCCCACGCGAGCCCGCACATCACGTCGTAGATCGGCGCCAGCCGGAAGCCCTTGCCGGAGATCATCAGCGAATAGTTCTTGGCGTGCGCGTCGGTGTTGCAGGCGATGACGTTGAAAATGACGTAGTCGAGCAGGTTGACGACGTCGGGCGCCTGCATGGCATTGCGCGTGACCGCGAACATTTCGGCCAGCGTCGGGCCGGGAATGCCGGTCTGGTTCGATTCGTATTTCGCCGATGGCGGCTTGCCGAGCGCCTGGCAGAAGTCCTCCTGGTGCAGGCGCCGCCAGCGCCCCGCTTGCTCCACGCGGTCGTAGCGCCTGACCATGAGATAGGTGCGCTTGCCGGCCTTCCCCGTGGTCACCTCCGGCGCGTTGAGGCCGAGGCGCTTCGCCAATGCGAGGCACAGCGCCTCGTTCTGCACGCCGCCAAAGAGGCGCTCCGAATCCGGCTTCAAGATCCACGTCGACGGCGCGCCGTTGATCGGCACGCAGATGCGGCCCTTGTCGTCGATGGCGACACCCAGCTTCGTCTGCACGCCGGCAAGCGACATGGAGACGCCGTCCTCGCCGACGAGGAAGGGCTTCGACGGCAGCTCCTCCAGGATCTTCTCCAGTGCTTTCGCGTTCGGTACCGGGCGCCAGTCGGCGGTTGAGGTGCTGCCCGGCTTGCCGATCGACAGCGCGCCGGCCGTATCGCGGCCGAGCTCGGCGAGGATGCCGATGACGTCCTCGGGCGCGGCGCCAAGCTGCAGGCCGATGGCCCTGAGCTGCGTCGATTCCGGCAAGAGGTTCGCCGCCCAGGGCAGGAACAGGCGCGGGCTCACGCGGCGCGGCGACAGCGGCATCAGCAGCGATAGCGGGAAAGCGCCGCGCATCGACAGCCATTGGGGCGCGTAGGTGAAGCTCGGCCCCTCCGCGTGCACCTCGATGGTGCCGACGACGCGGCTCTCGTAATAGACCGTGAGCTCAGCCACGGCCGTCGCCCTCGTCCTCTTCCTCGCCGTCATCTTCAATGTCGGGGAGGTCGTCGACGAGGTCGGGCAGCAGCGCGTTGTCGCCGTCGTTGTTGGCCGACATGAGATCGAAGGTTCTGAGGCCGACGGCGGCGGCGACGACCAGGGCGCGCCCGAGCTGGCAGCTCGGCTTGCCGGCCTCGAGCTCGAGGATGAAGCGGCGGCCGACGCCCGTGGCCAGCGCCAAGTCGTCCTGGCGCATCTTCAGGGCTTCGCGGTGCTCGCGCACCATGGCGCCGAACTGCTGAGCGAGGGCGCGCGCCGAGTTTTCAAGCTCAGAGGCGGGGTGGTCGGCCATCTGATTCTCCAAAGCTCCCGATCGGGAACTTATAGGAGCAAGATGCCATATCAGGCGCCCCATGTTCCCGAACGGGAACTTTTAGCTGGATTCGGCCCTCTAGGCCAGCCCTTGTTCCCGATCGGGAACATTTGCAGCCGTACAGGCTCTCACAAGCCTCTAGGTTCCCGCTCGGGAACATTTTGGGGCCTTATGTACTTTACACACACAGCCAGCTACGGCAGCCCAGTGTTCCCGAGCGGGAACTTTTATCTGATTTGAGGATCGGAGACCAGTTGGTGTTCCCGTACGGGAACACGGCTATTCAGTTGCAGGGTCTTTGACGCACAACCTCGAATCGCGGCATGCCGAGAGCATGAACCAGTCGCCATCAATATGGCACTGGACTGCGCCGTCAGGTGCCCACGCGATCAGGACCGATGGATATGAGCAATCAGCATGCCCCGGACATCCGTAAAGTGGATCGTCCCGAGTTGGATGAGACATTTGTCGACTCCGTTGGAATGTTCTTCTTCGATGGATCGACGCTGCGCCTGGAATTCAGCGTAACCCGCTTCGATGAACCAAAACCTCCGGCGAAGCCTTCAGCGCGGCGTTATCCCGTCGCCCGCTTGGTTCTTGACCAGAAAGCAGCCGTGGATCTGCTCAACCAGATGGAGCAGGTAAAGGCGATCCTGCAGCGCACTGGCCACATCACGAAGGACGCGGCAAAGCAGGTGGTGCACGTCAACTAGGGCGCGGCACGGCAAGGGGAGATGGCCGCCCTACTTGGCGGCCTTTTTCTTTTTGAGCGGCTTGCGCTCGGCCTTGGGTTGCTGCGCAAGGCGGCGCATAACTTCGTTAGTGCTCTCGGCGTCGTCCGCTCCCAGCTCCCGCGCCTTATCGATGAAAGATTGGGCTTGCGACTTCTTAGTATTTTCGTTTTTTGACTTCATTCCATTAGCCGAGTTAAAAGCTTTTTATCTCTTGCGGCTGTGTCGCTTGTCTGTTTTCTCGTCCGCTCTGACGCTTTCCGGCTCTGATACCAACTCGCTTTCGGGAACCCCAAGTTCTCGCGCGAGAAGGCGCAGGCCATCGTCCTCGCTCAGTTCTGTTTCAGGCAACTGAGACGAGTAGTCTATCGCATATTTGGTGCTCTTTCCCATGAAATGCCGCCTCTACATAGATGAAGTTGGCAATGGCGACTTGAACGCTGCCGTTCACGACGACAACGCGCGGTATCTGTCGCTCACAGGGGTCATAACGACGTTGGACTATCACGCCCAGCGGTTCCAGCCTCAGCTCGACGCCATGAAGGCCGAATTGTTCGGCCATACTGATGCGGCACCGGTGATTCTGCATCGCAGGGATATCATGCGCCGCCAAGGACCATTTGCTGTCCTCCACAACGAAGAGGCACGAAGACAGTTCGATGAACGGCTGATTCAACTGCTGACGGACCTGCCGTACGTCGTCATCACCGTTGTGATCGATAAGCGCCAGCATAAGCAGCAGTACACGGTCTGGCAGTACGACCCTTACCACTACTGCATGATGTGCTTGGTCGAGCGCTATGTGCAGTGGCTCGAGGACAAAGGACGCGCTCTAGTCGGCGACGTTGTCGCGGAGGCGCGGAACAAGACGCCAGACAAGAAGCTAAAGGCCTCGTTCAAGCGCATCCATGTTCATGGCACTGGAAGGATTTCGGCGCAGCGCATCCAGGCGCGCTTAACTTCGAACGATATCAAGCTGCATCCCAAGAGTGATAATATCGCGGGGCTGCAAATAGCCGATGCCATCGCTTATCCGAGTTACCGGGCGATGAAGAATGATCGGGAAAAGATCTTGCGGCCGCAAGACTTCGGTACGCGTATTGCTTCGATGCTTGAAGCAAGGAAACTGCGACGTAGCCCCGACAGGAGATACATTAACGGCTTTGGCCGTAAATGGCTCCCTTAATGACAGGAGCCTATAGCTCCTGGCGAACGCCTCTGGCGTTCTCCCTTCGTAGCTGGCCATATGTGGATGTCTACCAGCACGAATTGATTCGTATATAGGTGATTTGGGCGACTCTGTCTAGTTGTTCTCTACTTGTTCTTGATCAGATGATTGCCGGTACGTTAAGCGCTTGCCCTTGATACCCTTTATCGCTTTCGAGGCGCGCGCCTCGTCCTCGACGCCAAGTGCCGAGCGAGCGCTGTACCGGAAATCGAACTCAGCTAGATAGCGGTGCAGGTGCTTCTCACTACAGTGCTGATACACCCCGCGCATCCCACGCTTGAAGATCGAGAAGTAGCCCTCGACCGTGTTTGTATGGATGTCGCCCGCGATCCACGCGTCGCGATCCTGCGAGACGTATTCGCCCCGCGCGTGGTTGACCGTCAGATGACGGGCCGCGTGCTCACCTAGCCGATCATAGATGCGGCTCTCGTCGGTGACGGCCACAGCCTCATTGCTCAGGTTCTCTTTGACAATGGGCAGCACGTTCGCCGTGTTCGACTTGTCGACGTGGAAGCTCCTCGCCGAACCCTGACGGTTGACCAGCGTGAGGATGACGCGCTTGTGGCCGAAGCCGCCGCGACCCTTCACGGCGCCCTCCTTCGGCCCGTGGTACGTCTCGTCGATCTCGACAACGCCACCGTTGCCGCCCATCGGCGCTAGGCCGCCTTCGCGCATCGCTTCACGGATGCGATGCGCCATGAACCAGGCGCTTTTGTATGTGATCTGCAGCGTCCGGTGCAGTTGATGCGCGCTGATGCCCTTCTTGGACGAGCAAAGCAGGTGAACTGCCTGCCACCACTTGTGAACCGGTATGTGGCTGCTCTCAAAGACGGTGCCGACCTTCACCGTGAACTGCTTACGGCACTCCTTGCAGGTACGCAGGCCGTGGCGCTCGACCCCCTCGGGGTGCTTCTTGCTCGGCTTCGAGCGGGCGCCCTTGATGACGTAGGTCTCGCCGTGGTGGCCGCAGTGGGGGCAAACCGGGCCCTCAGGCCAGACGATGCTTTCCAGCTTCGTGATGGCGGCGGCTTCGTCGTGAAAATGGGCGGCGTTTAAAATCGACATGGCTCAATTTCCTAAGTGACTGGAATCACTATGCCATGTCTGGTCTTGTGTGTAAAGTACATAATACCCACATTTTGGCAGAGACGATCCCAAATCGAAGGCAATGCTCCCGATCGGGAGCATCAGCGAATCCCGAATTCGCCGAAGCACTGGCGCATGTACTCGCAGCGGTGCGAGCCGGAGAAGTGCATGGCATCGCCCTTGGCCGGGGCGATGAAGGAGCAGATCTCCTCCACCCCGCCCGGCGACAGCCAGCCCTGGCGGCGGCCGCGCTGCACGGCGAAGCAATCGGCCGTCTCCTCGTCCGGGCCACGGAACTGGTGCCCGCACTCGTGCGAGTAGATCCACAGCTTCACCGGCGTCGTCACCCGCGACAAAAGCCGCATGTTCATGATCAGGAAGCCGGGATAGGCGGCGCCGTAGTCGTCGAGGTTGTTGTCGATCACCGTCGGGCGGGTGCCGCAATAGAGCGCAATGCCGTCGAGCTTGAACTCGCCGGCCGCGACGATCGTCGCCTCGCCACCCGTATGGGCGACGTACTCCTCCGGGGTCGGCGATTTGGGATCCTGCGCGAACGCCGGAGCCGGCACCATCAAAAGTGCGATCAGGCCACAGGCCAAGCGGCGCGAACCGCGGCGGATCAACATCGGCAGAACTCTTGGAACCCCGGCTTCTATCCCGCCGTTAACATGACCCCCTTTAGCGCCCGTTACAAGACGGGTGCCGGGATCATCCCAAACGCAATCCAAAAGGTTAGCTCTGCCGCCGGCGCATATCAGCCGTCCGCCGCCGCCTCGATGCGCTCCATGTCGTCGTCGGAAAAGCCGAAGTGGTGGCCGACCTCATGTACCAGTACGTGCGTGATCAGGTTGCCCAAGGTCTCTCCGGACTCGGCCCATTCATCGAGCAGCGGACGGCGGTAAAGAAATACCATGTCGGGCTGCTGCGGCAGGTCGAGCACGCTTTTCTTGTCGAGGCTGACGCCGTGGTAGAGGCCCAGAAGATCGAGCGGGTCGTCGATGCCGAGGGCATCCAGCACCTCGTCGGTGGCAAAGTCCTCGACGCGGATGAGGAGGTTGCCCGCCTTGGCGCGAAACTCCTGCGGCAGACGCTGCCAGGCCGCCTCGGCCATGTCCTCGAACTCGGCCAGATCGGGAGCGGTGACGCGTCGCCAGTCGATGATGTTGCGCATGATCACACTAGTCCGGCTTGTGCGCGACGATGATCGCTTCCTGCAGCGTGAAGAGCCGCTCTCCGCCGTCTTCGCGCGGGCGCAGGAAGGCGCGGAGCGGACCGGCTTCGAGCATGGTTGCGAGGCGCGCGATGGTCTCGCTGCTGCAGCGCATGCGCGCCGTCCACGGCGCAAAGGCGATGTCCTGATCGAGCAGCTCGTGGCGGGCGCCGGCGAAGCCTATGTCGCCGAGCAGCTCCAGCCATTCGCTGGGGGACAGGCAGCGCGCGTGGCTCGGGTCGCGCAGCCTCTCGTAGGCGTTGTAGAGAACCGTAGCATCGCGCAGCTGCGCCGGCGTGGCGTCGGGCAGCAGCATCGCGTCAGGGCTCACATTGTCGACGAGCGCGAAGGCGCCGCCCGGCTTCAACACGCGCCAGGCCTCGCCGACGAAGGCGGCGGGATCGGGGAAGTGATGCGCGGCGAGCCGGCAGGTGACGAGGTCGAAGCTGGCATCGGCGAACGGCAGCTTGCCCGCGTCCGCCTTCGCGGCATCTACATTGGTGAGCCCGCGTGCGCGGGCGAGCTTGCCCGCCTCGGCGAGCATTTCCTCGGTGATGTCGGAGGCGATGACGTGCGCCACCAGCGGCGCAAAGGCGAGCGCCGTGTGACCGGCGCCGGTGGCGACGTCGAGCGCCCGCCAGTGGAGCTGCGGCGCCACCAGCGCGACGAGGCGCGCAAGGCTCGGCCCGCGGGCATGCACGGTGGAGGTCGCATAGTCGGCGGCTGCAGCGCCGAACTGCTGCTCAACGAGGGTGCCGCTCATGATCGCTCCAGCATCTTCTGTTCCGCCGCCGCCGAGGCGGCCTGACGTCGCTCACCATAGCGCGAAGCGAACTCCTGCCGCACGAACGCGGCGAACTCCTCGGCAACCGCGGACTTGCCGACGCTGCGCAGGCGCATGTTGATGCAGAACGGCGGTAGCGGCGGCAAGCCGTCCTCCGCTTCCAGCACTGTCAGGTCATCGGGTACCGCCGACAACAGCATGGGGGCAATGGCCGTGTCGGCATAGAGCGTCGCCTTCACCGCATCGAGCACGCTCGCCTCGCACATCGGACGCCAGTCGCGCCCTTTGGCCACCAAGGCGGCGATGGCCGAGGCCCTGAAGGCGCAGTTTGGACTGCCAAACGACACCGGCAACGGTTCGCGCAGGTGCGCCTGTCCTCCGCGCGCGCCGGCCCAGACGAGCGGGTCGCGCAACAGCAGCTCGGCGCCCTCGGGAACGTTGCGCTCCGTCGACAGGGCGACGTCGAGCTCGCCGCGCTCGAGCGCGCCCAACAGGTCCACTGTAATCCCCGACGTGAGGGTGACCTGCACGCGCGGCCAGGCGCGGTCGAAGCGCCTGAGCACCGGCGGAATGTTAGGCTCCACGACATCGTGCGGAACCCCGACGCGAATCTCGCCTTCGTAATGCGGCTTGCTCATCAGGCCCCAAATGGCGTCGTTCATCGTCATCATGGTCTGCGCATGAGCGAGCAGTCGTTCGCCGGCCGCCGTTGTGCGCATGGCGCGATTGGAGCGATCGAACAGCTCGACCCCGAACAGATCTTCGAGCCGCTTCAGCTGCTGGCTGACGGCGGCCTGCGTGAGATTGAGAAGATGCGCGGCACGCGTGACGCTGCCCGTCTCGACGACGGCGACGAACGCGCGCAAAAGCCCGACATCGATGTTCCGCGACATGGCTAGCGACCTCCAGCTCATCATAACGAGCCGTGATGCGAGACATAATAAACATTCACTTTTCTTATGGAAGGCCCCTCCCTAGATAGCTCTCCGCACCAAGCTGGGAGGACAACGATGGCATCGAAAGCAGCCTGCAAGAGCCGCACTGCGACCAGCGCTCGCGCCCGCAGACTCCGGGGTTTGGGCGATGTGTTCGCCTTCATCGAGCGGGCGGGCGAGGTGGCGCGCCAACGGCGCGCGCTGCTGCGGCTCGACGATGCGGCGCTGAAAGACTTCGCGGCCTCGCGCGCCGATGCCTGGCACGAAGGCGGCAGGCCCTGGTGGGATCTGCCCGACGCCAGCCCGCGCTAGGCGCTCCAGCTGCGGATGTCGACGAAGTGGCCCTCGATGGCCGCCGCCGCCGCCATGATCGGCGACAGCAAGTGCGTGCGCCCGAGCCGGCCCTGGCGGCCCTCGAAGTTGCGGTTCGAGGTCGACGCGCAGCGCTGCTGCGGCTTCAGCTGGTCTGGGTTCATGCCGAGGCACATCGAGCAGCCCGGCTCGCGCCATTCGAAGCCCGCATCCTTGAAGATCTTGTCGAGGCCTTCGCCTTCCGCCTGCGCTTTGACGAGACCGGAGCCGGGCACAATCATCGCGTAGGCGAGGCGGCTGGAGATCTTCTTGCCGTCGACGATCTTGGCGACGGCGCGCAAGTCCTCGATGCGGCCGTTGGTGCACGAGCCGATCCACACCACGTCGAGCGGGATGTCGGTCATCTTAGTGCCGGGCGTCAGGCCCATGTACTCGAGCGCACGCTGCATGGAGGCGCGCTTGTTCTCGTTCTCGACCTTGGCCGGGTCGGGGACGACGCCGGAGATGGAAACCACGTCCTCGGGGCTCGTGCCCCAGGTGACGATGGGCGGCAGCTTGGCCGCATCGAGCTTGATCTCCGAATCAAAGAAAGCGCCGTCGTCGGAGCGCAGCGTCTCCCAGTAGCGCATGGCGATGTCCCACGCGCCGCCCTTCGGCGCCTTCGGCCGGCCCTTGATGAAGTCGTAGGTCTTCTGATCGGGCGCGATCATGCCGGCGCGCGCGCCGCCTTCGATCGACATATTGCAGATGGTCATGCGCCCTTCCATCGATAGCGCGCGGATCGCTTCGCCCGCATACTCGATGACGTGGCCGGTGCCGCCGGCGGTGCCGATCTCGCCGATGATGGCGAGGATGATGTCCTTGGCGGTGACGCCGGCGGGCAGCTGCCCGTCGACACTGACGCGCATGTTCTTGGCCTTACGCTGGATGAGGGTTTGCGTGGCCAGCACGTGCTCGACCTCGGAGGTGCCGATGCCGTGCGCCAAGGCCCCGAAGGCGCCGTGGGTCGAAGTGTGGCTGTCGCCGCAGACGATTGTCGTGCCGGGCAGCGTGAAGCCCTGCTCGGGGCCGACGACGTGCACGATGCCCTGCCGCTTGTCGAGCTCGTTGTAATACTCGACGCCGAAGTCGCGCGCGTTGGCAGCCAGCGTCTCGACCTGAATGCGGCTATCTTCGTCGTCGATGCCCTTGGTGCGGTCCGAGGTCGGCACGTTGTGATCGACGACGGCGAGCGTCTTCTCCGGCGCGCGCACCTTGCGGCCTGACATGCGCAGACCCTCGAAGGCCTGTGGGCTCGTCACCTCGTGCACGAGATGGCGGTCGATGTAGAGAAGGCATGTGCCATCCGCCTGGCTTTCGACCACGTGATCGTCGAAGATCTTGTCGTAGAGTGTCTTAGCCATGCCGTGTCTCGTGTCTCGATAGAGGCTGATGGAGCAGCCAGCGCCGCACAAAAAACCACCCCTCCCGCCCCGGGCGACCCCGGGCGCGAGGGTGGAGATGGTGCTTCTTAGCCGCCGATGCTCAAGAAACTGCCCGTTAGATAGCGTCTCGTCCCGCCGCCTGCAAATCCTGGGTTACCGAGGCGAGACGCGGGCGTATGACCCCGGCTTCTTAGAACTTCCACTGCCGCGCCTGGGCGACGAGAAAATCGCGCAGCACCTGCACCTTTTTCGAGGACTTGAGCTCCTCAGGGTAGACGAACAGGATTGGCAGGGTTGGAGGGGCAATGTCGGTCAGCACCGGCACCAGGTCGGCCTCGTTGTCGGTCATGTAGTCGGGGATCATGCCGATGCCGATGCCGGCGCGGATAGCATAGCGCAGCGCCACGACGCTGTTGGCGCGGAACGCCGGCTCGCGCGGCCCCTTGCCATCGCGTCCGGCGGTCTCGATCCAGGTGATGGCCGAGAGGTGCTGCGCCGGCTGGCCGCTGTAGGACACGATGCTGTGTCCCTCGAGCTCTTCCAGTGTCTTCGGCGCACCGAAGCGGCGCACGTACTGCGTCGAGGCGAAGGCGCGCACGCGGCTGGTAAACAGCATGCGGCGGATGAGGTCCGACTGGGGCGGCTCACGCGTCCAGATGGCGACGTCGGCGGCGCGCATCCCGATGTCGACCTGGTCGTCGTTGAGGTTCAGCTCGATGCGAATCTCCGGATAGAGATCCTGGAATTCGCGCAGGCGCTGCGTGAGCCAGATCGTGCCGAAGCCGACCGGGGCCGTAATGCGCAATTCACCCGAGGGCTTCGAGGTCGTGTCGGACAACAGCGTTTCGGCCGTGTGCAGCCTGTTGATCACATCCGAGGTCGTGCGGTGCAGGAGCTCACCCTGCTCGGTGAGGACGAGACCGCGCGCGTGGCGATGGAACAGCGTGACTTTGAGATCGCGCTCGAGCGCCGACACTTGACGGCTCACGGCCGACTGACTCATGTGCAGCGCGTCACCCGCGTGCGTGAAGCTCCCCGCTTCAGCCGCCGCATGAAAGATCCTGAGCTTGTCCCAGTCCATGGATCGCTTCCTGCACTATCGCGCACAGCGTCGCTGCTCCGGCAGGGCCCAAACGCAAGCATTCGGATGGCTATACGCGATGACTGTACCGGTCTTGTTGCGCTGCAACTTAAACCAGCCCCCGATGCCTGAACAGGGCGACCTGCCGGCGCAGTCCCATATAAGCCGGTGCAACCCAAGCCACAGAATCTCTTCAGGGAGGCCCAAGATGAAGTTTGCAGGTATCGCAGTGGCCCTGATCGTCACAGGGGTGGCGGTCGACGCCGCGTGCGCGGCGCCGGCCGTGCTGTGGGAGACCGCCGGCTTGAAGACCCCTGAGTCGGCGCTGCCGGTGCCGGAGGAAGGCTTCGCGTACGTGAGCAATGTCGCAGGCAAGCCGACCGACAAGGACGGCAACGGCTTCATCTCCAAGGTGTCGCTGGCCGACGGCAAGGTCATCGCGCTCGAATGGGCAAGGGGCCTCGACGCGCCGAAGGGCATGGCGCTGGCGGCCGGCAAGCTGTACGCCTCCGATATCGACCGGCTGGTCGAGATCGACACCAAGACCGGCAAGACGATTGCCAGCTACGAGGCGCCCGGCGCCACGTTCCTCAACGACGTGGCCGCTGACCAGCAGGGCAACGTCTACGTCTCCGATTCGAACACCAGCGCGATCTGGCGCCTGGCCGGCGGCAAGCTCGAGAAATGGCTCGAGGACCCGGCACTCAAATTTCCGAATGGCCTGCACGTTGCGGGAGACAGACTGATCATCGCTGCTTGGGGCCCTCCCGGCACGTCAGCCCAATCGGCTTCGCCCTCCAACCTCGTGGAGGTCACGATGGCCGACAAGACGATCCGCGATCTCGGCGATGGCAAGCCGGTGGGAAACCTCGACGGCATCGAGCCCGAGGGCGACTCGTTTCTCGTTAGCGACTGGGTAGCCGGAGCGCTCTATCGAATCGACCGCAAGGGCAAGGCGACGAAGCTGCTCGATCTCGATCGGGGGACTGCCGACATCGGCTACGTGCCGGATCAGAACCTACTGCTGATGCCGATGATGATGAGCGACAAGCTCGTCGCCTACAGAATGCAGTAGCGCGCTCGGCCCCAGGGCCGCAGATCACTCCGCGGCCTCGGTCTCGGCCTCGATCTCCAGCGTCGCGAAATAGCGCTCGGCCTCGAGCGCCGCCATGCAGCCCATGGCCGCCGCCGTCACCGCTTGGCGGTAAACCTCGTCCTTGACGTCGCCCGCCGCGTAAACTCCGGGGATCGACGTCGCGGTAGAATCCGGGCGCGTGACCAGGTAGCCCGACTTCGTCATCTCGAGCTGGTCCTTGAACAGCTCCGTCGCCGGTGCATGGCCGATGGCAATGAACACGCCGTCGGCCGCCCGCTCGGTGACGGCGCCGGTTTGCGTATCCTTCAGCCTGACGCCGGTAACCGACGTCGGATCATTGGTGCCGACGATTTCCTCCAGCGTGTGATCCCAGATCACCTCTATTTTCGGGTTCTTGAACAGGCGATCCTGCAGGATCTTCTCGGCGCGGAAGTGGTCGCGCCGATGCACGACGGTGACGCGCTTGGCGAAGTTGGTCAGGAAGATCGCCTCCTCGACGGCGGTGTTGCCGCCGCCGATGACCACGACCTCCTTGCCCTTGTAGAAGAAGCCGTCGCAGGTGGCGCACGCCGATACACCGTGGCCCTTGAACTTCTCCTCGGATGGAATGCCGAGCCAGCGCGCCTGCGCGCCGGTGCAGATGATCAGCACGTCGCAGGTATAGCTGTCGCCGGATTCGCCCTTGAGCTTGAAGGGGCGCGTCTGCAGATCGACCTTGGCGATCTGATCCATGACGATCTCGGTGCCGACATGCTCCGCCTGGGCGCGCATCTGCTCCATGAGCCAGGGACCTTGGATCACGTCGGCGAAGCCCGGGTAGTTCTCGACATCGGTGGTGATGGTGAGCTGACCGCCCGGCTGCGAGCCTTCGATCAGCAGCGGCTTCAGCATGGCCCGCGCGGCATAGATGGCCGCCGTGTAGCCGGCTGGTCCCGAACCGAGGATCAGCACCTTTGCGTGCCTGGCAGTGGCCATAAATACCCTCCTGCCCGGCCCGCGCCTCTCGCGTCCGGGGGCCATAAGATTGGGCTGCAGTTAGACCTCTACAAGGGTCAAGGTCAATGCGGCCGCGCCAGCAGGCTGGGGGCGGTCAGGTCGCCGCCGCCGGCGCGTTAAAGCTGACCCAGCGTTCCATACGTTGTCCGGCTCGGCCATGTTACGTTAGCCTCGCGCTGGGGAGCCAAGGGACAGGGTGCACGTCATGTCGACGGTACAAGAAAAAGTCACCACGACGCTGTTCGGGGCGTTGGATCGCGCCTGGACGAGCGTCTGCTGGCCGCTCATCGGTCTGCTCAACTTGATCTTCCGGCCCGACCCGCAAACCGGTGGCGTGAGCTTCTGGAAGGTGGCGCTGTGGCTCGGCGTCAATGCCGCCGTCCTCTACGCGGCGGCGACCGGTCTCGAAACCAAGCACCTGTTCTGGTGGCTGGTGGCATTCCTCCTCGTCCACATCCTCATCATCGCCTCCAGCTTGCGCATCATGTACGAGGAGAAGCGGGTGATGGAGGGCTCGCTGGCGGCCGAAAAGATGACGTTCTCGGCGCTGGATGTGGTCAACAACGTGCCGATCCTCGCCTCCTCGACCGCTTTCTACATTCTCGGACTAGCGGCGCTCATCCAGACGATCGAGAATACTGGCCTAGCGCAGATCCTACGCCAGCGTCCGACGCTGACCAGCGAGTACAGCGAGTACCTCGCCTGCGTCCTCAACGAGATCCCAATCGTCACCACCGTGGTCAGTGCCTGGGCCAATCTCGTCAACCTGTCCGATAACTTGAGCGCGCAGATCGTCTACAACGGCTGGACCGGCAACTCGGTGCGTCTGATCATCGTCGTCACGCTGTCGATCATCGTCGTGCGCGCGCTGCTATTGCGCTTGCAGCAATACACGCATCAGATCTCCATGGCGCACGCCCTGGAGAACGGCACGGTCAGCCCGGACAGCGTGAAGAAGCGCCTGGTGCGCGTACCCACCACCTTGAACAGTCGCCTGATGCGGTCGGCGCTGACCCACCCCGACACGGCGGTTCGCCGGCGCGCGCTCGCCGCCATGGCGCGCCTCGAGGTTCCGAACTTCGCGCGCGAGTTCCTGGAGAAGCTGGGCCAGCACATCGAGCGCGACCTCGGGCTGGCGCACATCCGCGAAACCTTGGCGGCAATGAATGCCTCGGCGCGCGAGAGCATGGCGGGCGAGCTCAGCACGGTGATCGAGAAGCAGATGCTGTCGATCAAGGATGCCATCGACATGCAAACGAAGCTGCGCCTCGAGGAGCTGCGTGCGATGCTGACGCGCGCATAAGGTCGCAAGCGGAGAGACCGGCAACATGAATGAGCGGGCGGCGGGCATTTCCTCGGATGCGCCGCCCGAGGTGAGCCTCGCCGACACGGCGCGCCGCCTGAAAGCAATCTTCGTCGGCTCGGCCGGCAATCTCGTCGAATGGTACGACTTCTACGCCTACTCGGCGTTCGCGCTCTATTTTGCCAAGTCGTTCTTTCCCGCCGAGAGCCAGACGGCGCAGCTCCTCAGCGCGGCGGGCATCTTCGCCGTTGGCTTTCTGATGCGTCCCTTCGGCGGGTGGCTGTTCGGGCACATGGCCGACCGCCACGGCCGCCGCCTGGCGCTCACCGTGTCGGTGCTGATGATGTGTCTCGGCTCACTGATCATCGCCGTGACGCCGACCTACGCGACGATCGGGTTGGCGGCGCCGTTCGTGTTGCTGTTCGCGCGCCTGGTGCAGGGCCTGAGTCTGGGCGGCGAGTACGGGACCAGCGCCACGTACCTGTCCGAGGTGGCGCACCCTGAGCATCGCGGCTTCTATTCGAGCTTCCAGTACGTGACGCTGATCGGGGGGCAGCTGCTCGCCATGCTGGTGCTGCTCTTTCTGCAGAAGCTGCTGCTGACGCCGGAGCAACTGGACGATTGGGGCTGGCGCATTCCGTTCTTCATCGGGGCGGGGCTCGCCATCGTCATCTACTACATGCGCCGCGACATGCACGAGAGCGACGCGTTCATCGCGGCGCGTGCGCTAGGCGTGCGGGAAAGCCCGTTGAGGGGATTGCTGCGCCACCCGCGCGAGGTGGCGATCGTCGTCGGCCTGACGCTCGGCGGCACCGTGGCCTTCTATACCTACACGACGTACATGCAGAAATTCCTCGTCAACTCCGCGGGACTGTCGAAAGATACCTCCACCGTCATCGCCGCGAGCACGCTGTTCCTCTACATGTGCCTGCAGCCCGTGGTCGGCGCCATATCGGATGTCGTCGGACGGCGTCTGGTCTTGCTTACCTTCGGCGTGCTCGGCACATTGCTGACGGTGCCCATTCTGACGGCGCTGCAGGATGCCACCGATGCATGGACCGCATTTCTCCTGATCATGGGGGCGCTCGTCATCGTCAGTGGCTACACGGCGATCAACGCGGTGGTGAAGGCCGAGCTGTTTCCCACCGGCGTGCGCGCCATGGGGGTCGGATTTCCGTACGCGATCACCGTGGCACTGTTCGGCGGTACCGCGGAGTATGTCGCGCTCTACCTCAAGCAGATCGGTTACGAGAGCGTCTTCTATTGGTACGTCACCGGCTGCATATTGGTGTCGCTGACCGTCTACGCGCTGATGCGCGATACGCGCGATGCCTCTGCCATGCACCGCCACGTGTAAAGAATGCGTGGCGTGTCCCGCTATGCGGATGCAAATGGGCGGCTTCCGAGCTGCGCCGCCCGTAGCGTGTCGATCATGGCCGGAGACATTGCCGGAGCCGTCGCTTCGTCACCGCCGGCGTGCCACCAATTGAGTCCGACGATCTTCGACCAGTCCGCGAACTGGGAGGTAAAACGTGCGACTTTCGCCTCGAGGATCGAGGTCTGCGGTGCTCCCTCGCCCCAGTAGGCTTGGCCGGTGATTACCAGCGGTCGCGTGAAGTTATCGGCTCTCCAAGAATCGATCACGAGGCGCACGAAGGAGGTGGGATCGTCGCGAGGATAGTCGGCCTCCTTGAACCCTGTCGTATTGTAGTGCACGGCCTTGGGATAGCTCATCCAGTAGGCCTGAGGCGCAAACATCGCCACGCGATCGGCCACCCTCCGCATGAGCGCCAGCGAGGGGTATTGCGGTTCGTTTTGAATCTTGAGTACAGGCCAGGTCGAGATTCCCAGGTTATCGATTCCGAACTTCGCCACCAGGCCGTCGATGAACTCGCTGAATTCGGTGTCGCCCCACTTCGACCGCGTGCCGCCCAAGCGTCGCCCCGGCTCGATATCGGCAATAAAGGCGGTTATCCCGTGCCGGTCGCATTCCGTCTTTGCGAGCGCGAGCTCCGCTTTCGTGTCGGCGCCGTGGCAATAGCCCCAGCCGGCGACGTGAATGCCGGCATTGCGCAGCGCCCTGGTGAGGGTCGCAGTGTCGGCCGCAGGCATCGACCCCTCGAGGCCGAAAAGGCGAACCCAGGCGTGGGACATGTCCATATCGCGCAGCGCCTGGGCAAAGCGGTCGGCCGGGCCAGGGTTTCCCGGCGCCGGATATTCCTTGTATTTGCGCATGATCTCGTTTGGTTGATAGCAAAACGTGCCATGGCCTTTAAAGGCGTCGTTCATTGGCATCTCGGGAATCCGTGAGCGATTACCCGGAGGGCATCGCCGCCAGCAGCTTCGCGCGAAGGTCCTTCATGAACATCGAAAGACTGCCGCCGGGGTCCTGCTTGCGCCCGAGCGTCTTGTCGCCCGGCTGGCCCTGAGGGGCGTTGGTCGCAATCTCGTCGTGACCGAATACGTGCTCCAGCTTGAAGACCAGCGGATTGTTCGTCTTCAACCAGATGAGCAGGTCGAACAGAGCCTTCTCCTGCGCCGCATTGAATTGATGGTAGTGCCCGGCTTTCTGAATATTCTCGGTCTTGTCTCTGTAGCGCACCTCGGCCTCGGTGAACGTTTCGCTCCAGCCCGGGTGGTATCTGTCGTCAGCGACTTTCTTCACGATTCCGGCGCAACACACCTCGATGCCGACTAGCTTGTTGTCGAGGGCAAAACCCAGATCGGGATGATAGGTCTTGCCGCAATGAATGCCCCAGCTGTCGAGTAGGAAAGGCTGATAGACCTTGCCGGTGCTCGAGATGCAGAAATAGCAGTGGCCGTTGGGAATTCCGGTGCCCGTGATCGTATTCTCGGCATCGATGTCGCCTTTCTTCGAGCGACCTTCGGTCGAATGGACGACGGCGCCGACAGGGTACCCGTTCGCGTAGTGGCCCTTCACGCGCATCGAGAATCTTCGGTCGGCCGTCGGGTACACGAGCTGAACGCTTCCCGCGTATCTGGCCATCGGTCGTGGCCCCGCCGACGGGACTTCGATGGTGGGAATGCCCTTCGCCGTAAAGCGGGGGTCATCGGCCAGCGGAATTTCGGGATAAAGATCGAGCTCTTCGTGGTGCGCAATGACCTCTTCGGCCGCGGACGGCGTCGTCATGATGAATGTCCCTAAAAAAGAAATGCAAGAATGCTGGCTAAGTATGGCCTCGGCCCTGAAGGGAAGCAACTGGCCGCGGATGCCGACCCGCTGCGCGACGCCTGCAACGAGTCGGCCAGCGCTGGCATGTCTAGTGGCGCGAGTTTCAACTGGGCCCGCGTCGCAGGGGATCGAGCCCGCGGCCGCAACCAGTGTTTGCCGATGGCTGAAATCTCGGAGACGAGCCCCGGAATGCCGACCGGAGAGGCGCCCGCGCCTGCCGCGCTCCACGTGGGCCGGCTTGCCTGCTTTCCCGCATGATCGGCCGGGGCCCCTATCAGTTTTCAAGCCGATGTGCTAGGTCCGCGCATCTTTTGCAGCGCACAAAGCCCCTGATGAAGCTTAGAAACATCGCCATTATCGCCCACGTCGACCACGGCAAGACGACGCTCGTCGACGAGCTTTTGAAGCAGTCCGGCTCGTTCCGCGAGGGCCAGCGCGTGGCCGAGCGCGCCATGGATTCAAACGACCTGGAGCGCGAGCGCGGCATCACCATCCTCGCCAAGTGCACGTCGGTGGTCTGGAAGGACACGCGCATCAACATCGTCGACACGCCTGGCCACGCCGACTTCGGCGGCGAGGTCGAGCGCATCCTCAATATGGTCGACGGCGTGGTCGTGCTCGTCGATGCGTCCGAGGGCCCGTTGCCGCAGACGAAGTTCGTCGTCTCCAAGGCGCTAAAGCGCGGCCTCCGCCCGATCGTTGCCATCAACAAGATCGACCGTCCCGACGAGCGACACCTCGATGTCTTGAACGAGGTGTTCGACCTCTTCGCCAATCTCGACGCCACCGACGAGCAGCTCGACTTTCCAGTGCTCTACGGTTCGGGCCGCAACGGCTGGATGGCGCTCGACCCGGCCGGACCGCAGGAAAGCCTGGCGCCGATGTTCGACCTCGTGCTGTCGCACGTGCCGCCGCCCAAGGTCGAGGACGGTCCGCTGCGCATGCTGGCGACGACACTGGAGGCCGATCCCTTCCTTGGCCGCATCCTCACCGGCCGCATTACCTCCGGCGTGCTCAAGGCAGGCCAGCCGCTCAAGGCGCTCAATCGCGACGGCAAGCTGATCGAGAATTTCCGCGTGCAGAAGGTGCTCGCCTTCCGCGGCCTGGAGCGTGTGCCCGTCGATCAGGCCGAGGCCGGCGAGATCGTCGCCGTCGCCGGCATGAGCGAGGCAACCGTCGCCGATACGCTATGCGATCCTTCGGTCGAGGACCCGCTTCCCGCGCAGCCGGTCGATCCGCCGACGCTGTCGATGACGTTCCGCATCAATGACGGGCCGTTCGCCGGGCAGGAGGGTGACAAGGTGCAGAGCCGCGTCATTCTCGACCGCCTGATGAAGGAGGCTGAGCGCAATATCGCGATCAAGGTCACCATCTCCGATGACAAGGACGCCTTCGACGTTGCCGGCCGAGGCGAATTGCAGCTCGGCATCCTCATCGAGAACATGCGCCGCGAGGGGTTCGAGCTGACCGTGTCGCGCCCCAAGGTCGTCTACAAGACCGACGAGAGCGGTGCCAGGCTCGAGCCGATCGAGGAGGTCATCATCGACGTCGACGAGGGTTTCACCGGTGTCGTCGTGCAGAAGCTTTCGGAGCGCAAGGGCGAGCTGCTCGAGATGCGTCCTTCGGGCGGCGGACGCCAGCGCATGGTGTTCCACGTGCCGACGCGCGGCCTGCTCGGCTACCAGAGCGAGCTGCTCTCTGACACGCGCGGTACCGCGGTCATGAACAAGCTGTTCCACAGCTACGCGCCCTTCAAGGGCGAGATCGCCGCGCGCCGCACCGGTGTGCTGGTCTCCAACTCGGCGGGCGAGGCGGCGGCGTATGCGATCTTCAATCTGCAGGATCGCGGCCCGTTCATGATTGGCGCGCAAACGCGCGTCTATGAGGGCATGATCGTCGGCGAGCACACGCGCGACAACGATCTCGAAGTCAATGTTGTGAAAGGCAAAAAGCTCACCAACGTCCGCGCCTCGGGCAAGGACGAAAACGTGTTGTTGACACCGCCGATGAAGCTGACGCTCGAGAAGGCGATGAGCTATATTACCGATGATGAGCTGGTCGAGGTGACGCCTGAGTCGATCCGCCTGCGCAAGCGCTGGCTGGACCCGAACGAGCGCAAGAAGATGGAGCGCGCGCGCGACCGCGAGGTCGCGTAGGGTTAATTTCTCTTTGTGCGCCGCAAAATGTGCGTGTTATAGCGTTGCGTGTAAGCGTGGTACTCAACGAAGGAGGAGTTCCAAATGAAAAAGCTCGCATGCATCGCACTCGCAATGACGCTCTGCGGTGGCGCAGCGTTTGCTGATACCAAGCCTGCCGAAGATGAGGCAGGAAAGATCAAGCAAACGCTGTCCGACTGGGGCTGCGAGGGCGGCACCTTCGAGAAGGAGACCGAAGCTTCCGGCATGTTCGAGGCCGACGACGTCAAGTGCAAGGACGGCAATCAGTACGACGTCAAGCTCGACGGCAGCTTCAAGATCATCTCCATAACTCGCGACTAATAACGCGAACCGCGCGGCATTCGAAAAAAAGAACAAAACGCCGGCCGATGCCACATCGGCCGGCGTAAGTGTTTCAGGCTCGGCGTCCGGCCTGCTATTGAGGGTCCAAGCGCAGCGAGGCGACGTGGCGAGCGGCAAATTTCCTCAATTAACGGACGTCTCGCCCATTACCTGGCCGGCGGGCGTAACGCCGCCGCCGGAATTCATGCGGGCGGTAGATTTTGCCCGCCGCGATGACGGCCACCTCTTCGTCACCGGGCGCGCCGGCACCGGAAAATCGACGCTGCTGCGGACGTTGCGCGACCACATCGTCGATGAGGCCGTGGTGCTGGCGCCGACCGGTCTGGCGGCCGTCAATGTCGGCGGGCAGACGATCCATTCGTTCTTCGGATTTCCCCCGCGCCTCATCCGCAGCGACGACATCCGGCGCAGCCGCAACGGACGGCTGATGCGCAAGTTGAAGCTGATCATCATCGACGAGGTGTCGATGGTGCGCTCCGATCTCATGTGGGCGATCGATCAATCGCTGCGCATCAACCGCGGCCGCCCGCGCGAAGCATTCGGCGGGGTGCGGCTCATGCTGTTCGGCGATCTGCACCAATTGCCGCCGGTCATCCAGGGGGATGTCGCCGAGCACCTCGACAGCGAGTTCGGCGGCCCCTTCTTCTTTCAGGTGCCTTCGCTCGGCGAAGGGGCCGGAGTGTCGCTGCTCGAGCTCGACCAGGTGTTCCGGCAGAGCGACGAGACCTTCCTGCACGTCCTCAATCGCATTCGCGACGGCGAGGCAACGGAAGAGGATCTACAGGTGTTGAACGAGCGGACGCATCCCATCCGCACGCTCGGCGAGGGGGATCCGTTCGTCATCCTAACGCCGACCAATGCCGCCGCGCAGCGCATCAACATGGCCTATCTCGATGCGCTCCCCACGGCGGAGCGAACTTACGAGGCAGGCATCACCGGCGAATATTCCGATGCCGCCCATCCTACCGATGCGACGCTGCTCTTGAAGCAGGGCGCCAAAGTGATCCTGTTGCGCAATGATCCGGATCGGCGCTGGGTCAACGGTACGATTGCCCGCATCGCGCGTCTGGAAGAGAAGCGCGTGTGGATCGAGCTCGACGGCAAGACGCACGAGATCGAGCCAGTCTCCTGGGAGGCGCGGCGCTACGCATACGATCAGGCCGCCGAGAAGATCGTCGAGAACGTAACTGGCACCTTCCGTCAGTTTCCGCTGCGCCTCGCATGGGCACTGACCATCCACAAGTCGCAAGGGCTCACCCTCGACAAGGTCTATATCGACCTCGGGCGTGGCACTTTCGCGCATGGGCAGGCCTACGTCGCCCTGTCCCGCTGCCGATCGCTTGACGGCCTGGCCCTCGCCCGGCCGCTGCGCCCGTCCGACATTCTCTTCGACCGATCAGCCACGGGCTACCGCGACAAGTTTGCTCGCCTTTCGTTGCCGGAGATCAAAGCGGCGAAACTCTGAACGGCCGTAAGTGTTGGGACGGTTGCAAAGTCTTCAGAATAATATGCTCCGATGACTGCCGTTGGTGCAGCGCAACAGAACTATTGTTGCATTGCACAAAAATTGGTGTATAATAGCTCTCGGTAATGCTCTTCGGAGCCAATGCAACTTGCCACCCGGTTCATGAGCCGCCTGCCCCCTCGGGGCGGCCGCAAGCGATTATGGAGAGAAGAATGAACGACCAATTCACCCGCCAGGCGCAAGACATTCTCGCCGCCGCCAAGGAGGCGCGAATCCCCGAGAACGTGAAGGCTTTCGCCGAGGAGAGCGTGGCCAAGACCCGCGACGCCTACACCAAGATCAACGCCGCCACGCAGGACAGCGTGAAGGCAGTCGAGGAGATCGTGCTCGCCGCCCAGGCCGGTGCGAAATCCTTCGGCGAGAAGTTCCTGCACGCAGCGACCGTCAATGCCGAGGCTGCTTTCGACGCCGCCGAGGCGATGGCGCGCGCCAAGACGCTTCCCGAGGTCGCCCGCCTGCAGGCGGACTACTTCAAGCAGCAGCTGGCGACGGCCAGCTCGCAGACGAAGGAGTTCTTCGAGCTGTCGAGCAAGATCAGCCGTCAGACGCTCGAGAGCATGAACTCAGCGGCCAGCAAGACCTTCGAGCAGCTGAAGAAGGTCGGCTGACTTCCCGTGCGGGAAGGCGCCATGGGCTGACACGGATCGGGGCCGCGGAGCGTATCCGCGGCCCCTGCGCGTTTTGTCGGCCCTACTTTCAGCAAAACTCTTACGCAGGATGAGACGCATGCTGTAAACTGGCAGCCCAAACACAAAAAGACTGCGATGCTGGGTGAAAGTTCACATTGCGAGATCCGTCGCGGCTTGCCTGCCGACGCGACGGCTCTGAGTGAAGTATTCCGCGCCAGCTGGAGTAATGCGTATCTCGGCATCATCCCGCATCTGCACCTCGACAGCATGATCCGCCGGCGCACGCCGGATTGGTGGGGCACGACGATAAGGTCGGGAGGCGAGTTGCTCGTCTTACAGGTTTCCGACATCGTTGCCGGCTACGCGACAATGGGCGCCGCGCGCACGCGGGGCACCTACGAGGGCGAAATCTATGAGCTCTACGTATCGCCCACCTACCAGGGCATCGGCTTCGGCGAGCGGCTTTTCGAGGCCTGCCGCTACCACCTCGAT
Source organism: Hyphomicrobium sp. (assembly GCF_009026145.1). Classification (GTDB taxonomy): domain Bacteria; phylum Pseudomonadota; class Alphaproteobacteria; order Rhizobiales; family Hyphomicrobiaceae; genus Hyphomicrobium_A. The sequence continues at coordinate 248,029 of NZ_WBUE01000001.1, read as the reverse complement.
GGGCGACAGCTGTGCGGCCTCATCGTTTGGGCGTTGGCCGACAATGCGACGGCGTCGGACTTTTATTGGCGCCGCGGCGGTCGCCCTGTCGGCATGGCGTTCGAGCGTTTCGGGCGCACCAAGTTGAAGAAGATCGCCTTCGCGTGGGATTGACCCGCCTGCCGGTGAGACAACCCACCGCTTGACGCCAAGAATTCCTCCTTCAAGAAGCTTGCATGCAGATGCCATCTGAAACCGCTTTCTCGCCTGCTCGGGAGCAGCTGCTTCGCGGCGGTGCAGCAGAGGCTCACGTGTCGGCATAGCCTTCCCTCATCACCCGGTGTGTTGCTATATCGCGGCGCACTTCCTTCGATCGAATTCGAGGTTCCCGGATGAAAGTCGCCGTTATGGGCGTTGCGGGGCGCATGGGCCAGGAGCTTGTGCGCGCGGCGCACGCGGCCGGCTGCAGCATAGTGGGGGGCGTGGAGCGGGAGGGCTCACCGGCGATCGGCTCTGATGTCGGTGTCGTCGCCGGTCTGACACCGCTCGGCGTTTCGGTCACCTCCGATGCGCTCGATGCCATCTCCCGCTGCGACGGTATCCTCGATTTCACCTCGCCCAAGGCCACGGTCGAGTTCGCCGCCCTCGCGGCTAATGCGCGCGCGGTGCATGTCATTGGCACCACGGGACTAACGCCTGGGGATGAGGCTCAGATTGCCGCAGCGGCGCGCCATGCACCCATCGTCAAGGCGGGCAACATGAGTCTCGGGGTAAACCTGCTGATGGCGCTCACCCGCCGCGTTGCGGAGGCGCTGGACGAGGATTTCGACATCGAGATCGTGGAGATGCACCATCGCGACAAGGTCGATGCACCGTCGGGCACGGCGCTGATGCTCGGCGCCGCTGCCGCCGAAGGCCGCGGGCTCGATCTTCGACAGCACTCGGTCAGGGCGCGCGACGGCGTGACCGGACCGCGCCGCCGCGGCGACATCGGATTTGCCAGCCTGCGCGGCGGCAGCGTCGTCGGCGAGCACAGGGTGATCTTCGCCGGTCCCGGGGAGCGCGTCGAGCTTGCACACGTTGCAGGGGACAGGTCGGTGTTTGCGCGGGGGGCGGTAAAGGCGCTGCTTTGGGGCCACGGCAGGGCGCCGGGGCTATACTCAATGTCTGATGTGCTGGGGCTGTGATCGTGGAAGTCCGTCCCGTAATCCCGAACGATCAGCGCACGCACACGCTCGTGCTCGTACGGCACGGCGAGAGCGAATGGAACCGCCGCAACCTGTTCACAGGCTGGTGCGATCCGGACCTCACCGAGAAAGGACTCATCGAGGCGCTCGTCGCCGCCCGCATGCTGCGCTCGCAGGGTCTGAAATTCGACGTTGCCTACAGCAGCGGGCTGAAACGTGCGCAGCGAACGCTCGACATCATCCTGTCGGAGATCGGGCAGACCAAGATACCGGTCCACCTCGATGAGGCGCTCAATGAGCGCCACTACGGCGACCTGTGCGGGCTCAACAAGGATGAGGCGCGCGACCGCTGGGGCGAGGAGCAGGTCAGGATCTGGCGCCGCAGCTACGATATTCCGCCTCCCGGCGGCGAGAGCCTCAAGGACACCGAGGAGCGGGTCATGCCCTACTACCGCTCGCGCATTTGGCCCGATCTTCAGTCTGGCAAGACGGTCCTCATCGTGGCGCACGGCAACTCGCTGCGTGCCCTCATCATGAACCTCGAGAATTTGACCGGCGAGGAGATCCTCAATCGCGAGCTGGCGACCGGAGCGCCCATCGTCTACCGGCTCGGGCCCGACGGCGTGCCGGTCGGCCGCAGCGATCTGCTGCCGTCGCGCAGCATCGACGCGCCCCCTGAAGACAACGTTTGAGGCGGCCGTTCGATGGCTTTCAAGGATCTCGCCGAAGCGATTGAGGACACCGGTAAGAAGCACCGCGACCGGATGATCGCCGTCTACATAGGCGTGCTGGCCGTGTTGCTCGCCATTTCCGGCGTGGGCGGTGGCAATGCGACCAAGGACGCCACCGCGCGCAATATCGAAGCCTCCAACACCTGGGCCTTCTTTCAGGCAAAGAACATCCGCCGGCACCAGCTGCGGCTGCAAATCGCCGAGTTCGAGGCGCTGCTGGCCAGCCAGCCGGCACTGCCCGAAGCCGCCCGCGCCATGATCGAGGAGAACATCGCCAAGTATCGCAAGGACGAGGTGCGCCTCGGCTCGGAGCCCGACACCGGCGAAGGGCTGAAGGAGCTGCTGGTCAAAGGCAAGGTGCTCGAGGAGCAGCGCAACCGCGCCATGCTCGAGGACCCCTTCTTCGACTATGGCCAGGCGCTGCTGCAGATCGCCATCGTGCTGGCTTCGGTGGCCATCATCACTGGGGGGACGAGCCTGTTGGTGCTGAGCGGCGCGCTGGCCGCTCTGGGTGCGGCCGCAACCCTCAACGGCTACTTGCTGTTCTGGGTGCCGCCGCTGGGCGGCTGAGCCTGCCCTCCTCTTGCCGCGGCGAGGCCAAGCGGCTAGCACTACCGCGCTTTTTCCACCCACCTCTGGCTCCAGGCCCAACACCGCATGACCACCTATAACCTGCTCCTGCTTCCCGGCGATGGCATCGGCGTCGAGACCATTGCCGAGGTCGAGCGCATCGTCGACTTCTTCAACAAGGCGGGAGCCGCGAAGTTCGCTACCCAGACCGACCTCGTCGGCGGGGCGGCCTATGACAAACACGGCGTGGCGATCACCGACGCTGCCATGGACAAGGCGCAGAAGGCCGATGCCGTGATCTTCGGCGCTGTCGGCGGCCCCAAGTGGGACGGCGTGCCATATGCGGTGCGTCCCGAGGCGGGCCTGTTGCGCCTGCGCAAGGATCTGGGCCTGTTCGCCAACTTGCGTCCGGCCATCTGCTACCCGGCCCTCGCCGATGCCTCCTCGCTGAAGCGCGAGCTGGTCGAGGGGCTCGACATCATGATCGTGCGCGAGCTGACGGGCGGGGTGTATTTCGGCGAGCCGAAAGAGATCGTCACCCTGGAGAACGGCGAAAAGCGCGCCGTCGACACGCAGGTCTATACGACCTCCGAGATCGAGCGCATCGCCAAGGTCGCCTTCGACCTTGCCCGCAAGCGCGGCAACAAGGTGCATTCGGCCGAGAAGCGCAACGTCATGCGCACCGGCGTATTGTGGAACGAGGTCGTGACGGCGACGCACAAGGCGTACGCGCCGGACGTGAAGCTCGAGCATATCCTCGCCGACAACTGCGCCATGCAGCTGGTGCGCAACCCCAAGCAGTTCGACGTCATCGTCACCGACAATCTGTTCGGCGACGTGCTGTCGGACGAGGCGGCCATGGCGACCGGCTCGCTCGGCATGCTGCCGTCGGCCTCCCTTGGCGCACCCGACGCCAAGACCGGCAAGCGCAAGGCCCTCTACGAGCCGGTGCACGGCTCGGCGCCCGATATCGCCGGCAAGGGCCTCGCCAACCCCATCGCCACCATCGCCTCCTTCGGCATGGCGCTGCGTTACTCCTTCGACATGGGCAAGGAAGCGGATCTGCTCGACGAGGCGATCGCCGGGGTGCTGGCCGCGGGCCTGCGCACGGGCGACATCATGCAGCCTGGCATGCACAAGGTCGGCACCGCCGAGATGGGCGGAGCGATCCTCAAGGAGCTGAAGAAGCTCGCGGCCTGAGCGGCGTTTGGGTCGACGGAATCGGGCCGTCGCCTGCGGCACCCCTTGCGCGGCGCGGCGAGCTTGCGTAAGTGAGCCCGCAGACGCGGCATATGCCGCTGCCACTTGGGAAATCGGGTCTGACGATGGGTTACAAGGTCGCCGTGGTCGGCGCCACGGGCAACGTGGGCCGTGAAATGCTGAACGTGCTCGCCGAGCGCGAGTTTCCGGTGGACGAAGCGTTCGCCATCGCCTCGCGCCGCTCGCTCGGCACCGAGGTGTCGTTCGGCGATCGCACGCTGAAGTGCCAAGACCTCGAGCAGTTCGACTTCGGCAAGGCGGACTTCTGCCTCATGTCCGCCGGCTCGGCCGTCGCCAAGGAGTGGGCGCCGCGCATCGGCGCCAAGGGCTGCATCGTCATCGACAATTCGTCGTGCTGGCGCTACGACCGCGACGTGCCGCTCATCGTGCCCGAGGTGAACGCCGATGCGGTCGCCGGCTACACCAAGAAGAACATCATCGCCAATCCGAACTGCTCCACCGCGCAGCTCGTCGTCGTGCTGAAGCCGTTGCACGACGCGGCGAAGATCAAGCGCGTCGTCGTCTCCACCTATCAGTCCGTCTCCGGCGCCGGCAAGGAGGCGATGGACGAGCTGTGGCAGCAGACAAAGAGCAAGTACGTCCCCGGCGAGGAGGTGGAGCCGAAGAAGTTCCCCAAGCAGATCGCCTTCAACTGCATTCCTCACATCGACGTCTTCATGGAGGACGGCTACACGAAAGAGGAATGGAAGATGATGGCCGAGACCAAGAAGATTCTCGATCCCCACATCAAGCTGACGGCGACGTGCGTGCGCGTGCCGGTGTTCGTCGGCCATTCCGAAGCGGTGACGATCGAGTTCGAGAAGCCGATCAGTCCGGAGGAGGCGCGCGCCATCCTGCGTGAGGCGCCGGGCGTCGTGGTCGTCGACAAGCGCGAGCCGGGCGGCTACGTCACGCCCGTCGAGGCGGTGGGCGAATTCGCCACCTACGTCTCGCGCATCCGCGAGGATGCAACGGTCGAGAACGGGCTGGCGCTGTGGGTCGTCTCCGACAATCTTTTGAAGGGCGCGGCGCTCAACACGGTGCAGATCGCCGAGACGATCATCAACCGCAATCTCATGCCCAACGCCGCCTGACGAAGGCGGCGTAGCCAGCAGGCATGGAGCGTTGATGCTTAGTCAGCGTCGCCGGCGCCGTCGGCCTGCATCTTGCCCAGCGCCTTCACGATCTGATTGAGGTCCTGCAGGAAGCGTTCGCGCTGTGCGCCGGGGAGCACCCCGAGAATCTTGTCGTCGACGCGCTTGGCTAGAGGGTCGGTTGCCTTGAGGACCTTCCAGCCTTCCTCGGTCAGCTTCACCGAATAGGCGCGTGCGTCCTCTTTGGTGCGGCGTCGCTGCAGCAGCCCCTTCTTCAGCATGCGCCGGACGATGTCGGCGAGCGTCGAGCGGTCGACCCCGGTCTTCTCGACCAGCAGCGTCTGACTGACGCCCTCGTTCTGCGAAACGGCAACGAGCACCGCGTACTGCCGCGGCGTCAGATCGCCCGCACCCATTTCGCCCTGGAAGATGTCGCTGGCGCACTGACCGGCTCGATGCAGCAAGTGAATCGGAGATCGCTCCAGTCTTCCCCCGGCCATTTCGCGTGCCCTGTGACGTGTCATGATTGTCTTGGCCAAATGGCGGCATGCTCCGAAACGTCGCCTCAAACAACGTTTGGACCCCCACGCCCCACCTTTGCCTGTGTGGAATAGGTTGCGGTTCGGTTTGGAGAAAATACCAGATTTGTACGTTCGTCCAGAGCAAAAGAACGTATGTTGAGAATAAGCCGCAAGATTATCGGGGACATTGCTTTGACGGCAGAAGATCAGGACAAAGACATTCTGCCGCCGCGAGCATTAGTCTGCAGAGATTTCGTGCGCCTTTAGCAGCCCGATCTGCGACAACGCGAACACCATGGTCAACGGCATGATGGCAAATACTTTGAAGCTCACCCAGGCGTCGGTGGAGACGGTGCGCCATATGACTTCATTGAGCAGGGCGAGAAAGGTGAAGAAGCAGGCCCAGCGCAACGTGAGCTTGCGCCAGCCGTCATCGGTCAGGCGAAACACCTCTCCGAACACCACCTTCAACAGCGAGTGACCGGCAAGCAGGCCGCCGAACAGCGCCGTCGCAAATAGGGCGTTCACTATCGTCGGTTTGATCTTGATGAAGTGATCGTCCTGCAGCCACAGCGTGAGGCCACCGAACACCACGACGCAGACGCCAGATACGAGCGGCATCACCGGAATGCGACCGAACATCAAGCGCGAGGCGATCAGCGACGCGATCGTTACCAGCATGAAAATGCCGGTCCCCCAGAAAATGCCGGCGCGCGCATTGACGATGAAGAAAACGACAAGCGGCCCCACCTCGACGGCGAGCTTGAGGAGTTGCGATCGCGTTCCCGCTGATGCCTCTTCCGGTTTGGTCGTTGCCTCGTCGGCCATATCCACAACGCTCCCCTAAAGATGTCTGCACGCGGCGCCTGGAGGCTAGCCGAGATTGGCCTCGCGCTCGCTCGTCTCGGCCGCTGCAATGCGCTCCACGGCGTGGGGCGCCTGCCGGCCGAGGTTGGTGACCTCGGCGGCATGCCCGCGCGGCACCGCCTCCATGTCGGCCTCCATCGATACCTTCTCTTCCGGTACGCGATAGCGCTGCATGAGGCGCGTCAAGTACCAGGCGTAGAACGCGGACAGCGGCATGATGAGAGCGATCTTGAAGGCGATCCAGATGCCGACCCCGTCCATCTGCAGGCCGAGGATGTCATAGACGCTCTCGTCCTTGAAGGTGAGCCGCACCGCCTCGTTGGCGAAGGCCGTAAAGACGAAGAACCAGGCGAAGTTCCAGGTGAACTTGTCCCAACCCACCTTGCTGTAGTGGAAGGTCTTCTCGAACACGTACTTGAAGAAGTTGCGGTCGAACCAGAGGCCGCCGAAGAGGAAGGCTGCGAACAGCGCGTTGAAGATGGTGACCTTGATCTGCACCCACATCGGATCGTGGGTGATGATGGTAAGGCCGCCGAACACCATGGTGACGGTCGATGCGATCAACGGGAAGATGGGCAGCCGGTGCAGCACCACGAGCATGGCTACGATGGCTACGACGGTAGATATGATGAGCGCCCACGTGCCGGCGGCGATGCCGTACATGGCGTTGACCACGAACATCAACACCAGCGGCCCGAACTCGCTGAGGATGTTCACGGCCTGCTCGGCGTTGAAAGGCATCAGTCGCTTCAGCGCGCTCATGTAGTGGGGATCATCCTTCTCAGTTAAGACTTTCTTGTTCGCAGCGTATTTAAGTTGCTCGTGCCATCGAAGCTAGCTCCCTGCGATCGCTTGCGCGAACTCGCCCGCGTCGAATGGTTGCAGGTCGTCGATGCTTTCGCCCACGCCGATAGCGTGGACGGGGATTGCGTGCTTGGCCGAGATGGCGACCAGGATGCCGCCGCGCGCCGTGCCATCGAGCTTGGTCATGACCAGGCCGGTGACGCCTGCCCGCTCGCGGAACACCTCGACTTGCGAAAGTGCGTTCTGACCCGTCGTCGCATCGAGCACGAGTAGGACGTCGTGGGGGGCGCTCGGGTCGAGCTTGCGGATGACGCGTACGATCTTCGCCAGCTCCTCCATCAGCCCCTCCTTGTTCTGCAGCCGCCCCGCGGTGTCGACGAGCAGCACGTCGATGCTCTCCTCGCGCGCTCGTGCCAGCGCGTCGTAAACGAGGCCGGCGGCATCCGATCCGACGGCGCCGGCGACGACGCTCGCGCCGGTGCGCTCGCCCCAGATGCCGAGTTGGTCGATGGCTGCGGCGCGGAACGTGTCGGCGGCGGCAAGCATCACCTTCTTGCCTTGCGCACGGAACTGAGCGGCAAGCTTGCCGATGGTCGTCGTCTTGCCGGTGCCGTTGACGCCGACCACGAGGATGACGTGCGGCTTGTGGGTGCCGCCGACAACGAGCGGCTTAGCGACAGGCGCGAGCACGCGCTCCACCTCGCTCTTGAGAACGGAGCGCACGTCCTCGGCACCGATGTCCTTGTCGTAGCGACCCTTGCGCAGGGCGGCGACGATGTTCTCGGCGACGCCGACGCCGAGGTCGGCCTCGATCAGCAGGTCCTCGAGTTCCTCGAGCGTCGCCGCCTCTAGCTTCTTCTTGGTGAAGATGCCGGCGATGCCGTCGGACAGTTTGGCGGACGTCTTGCCGAGGCCTTGTTTGAGGCGGCCGAACCAACCGGTCTTGGCGGGTGCCTGCGCCAACGTGTCGGTGGCAGAATCGGTCTCCGTCGCGGCGGGCTCGCCAGCGCTCTTGCTACCCCACAGTCGGCCCAATGCGCCCTGCGTCTTGCCGCTCACGCCACCACCTCGCCGGAGAGCCGCTGGCCGTCGTGGCCGTTGACACGTGCGCGCACCAGCGCCCCGGCGGCGACCGCGGTAGGCAAGCGCATTTCGGCAAATTGTCGGGTGCGCCCGACGCCATCCTGCTCGATCAGCAACTCCACCTCGGCGCCGGCTTGGTCATCGAGGAAATGCGACAGCGCCATGGCGCCTTTGGCCCGCAAGCGCGCGGCGCGCTCCTTGACGACGTTACGCACCACTTGCGGCATGCGCGCCGCCGGCGTGCCGGTGCGCGGCGAGAACGGGAAGACGTGCAGATAGGTGAGGCCACAGTCGTCGATGACGCTGAGCGAGTTCTCAAACATCGCCTCGGTCTCGGTCGGGAAGCCAGCGATGAGATCGGCGCCGAATACGGTGTCGGGCCGCATGCGGCGCACGTCCTCGCAGAATCTGACCGCGTCGGCGCGACTGTGGCGCCGCTTCATGCGCTTCAGGATCATGTCGTCGCCGGACTGCATGGACAAATGCAAATGCGGCATCAGCCGCTCCTCCTCAGCGATGGCGCGCAGCAGGTGCGTGTTGGCCTCCACTTGATCGATGGACGACAGGCGCAGTCGTTCGAGCTCCGGCACCAGCTTCAGGATCTGGCGCACCAGCGCGCCCAACGTCGAAGTGCTGGGCAGATCGGCGCCGTAGGACGTGATGTCGACGCCGGTAAGCACGACCTCGCGGCATCCGCGCTCGACGAGATGGCGGATCTGCGCCACGACCTCCCCGGCCGGCACGGAGCGCGAGGGGCCGCGCCCGAAGGGAATGATGCAGAAGGTGCAGCGGTGGTCGCAACCATTCTGCACCTGCACGTAGGCGCGCGTGCGCGATCCAAATCCATCGATCAAATGGCCGGCAGTCTCATGTACGCTCATGATGTCGTCGACCTGCACGCGCTCGGAGCCGGACGTCGAGAGGCCGGCGAACGTCTCTGGCTGCATCTTCTCGGCGTTGCCGACGACGTGGTCGACCTCCTCGAGCGCCGCAAAGCGCTCCGGCTCGATCTGCGCCGCGCAGCCGGTGACGATGATGCGCGACGCCGGATGCTCCCGTCGCAGCTTGCGGATGGTTTGCGTCGCCTGCCGCACGGCCTCGGCCGTCACCGCGCAGGTATTGACGACGATCGCGTCGTCGAGGCCGACGTCGATGACGTTCTTGCGGATGACCTCTGACTCATAGGCGTTGAGCCGGCAGCCGAGAGTTATGATGAGAGGATCGGCCATTCTCGCTCAGCAAGCCTCGGAAACGGCGGTTACGCGGGACGATGACGAGCCGATCCGCGCGTGAGAAGCCTGGCGCAAACGGGATATCCGGCCGGTTAATTGCAGGGCGGTCATACTGGACAACTTTGTCGTTCGCTAGACGGGGGCGCGCGCCCTAGTGTCCCGGTTCCAAAGTTCGCCCGAGGTCGCGGCCAGGCTGGGAGCGAACTTTGGAACCATAAGGGACACTAGGATCATAGGCTTGCTAGTGCGATTCAGATCGAGAAATTCGCGCGGTCCCGGGCCGCTTAACGATGGCGAATTTCTCGATCATCGCACTAGAGTATCCGGCGCCAGCGTGCCTTCAAACTCGAGTTCGGCCGGGCCGCACATCAAGATGTGGTCGTTATCGGCCCATTCGATGGATAGCACCCCGCCAGGCAGTTCTACGGTGACCTTGCGATCGGTCAAGCCTTTGCGCGCTGCAGCAACTGCAGCGGCGCAGGCGGCCGTACCGCAGGCTTTGGTGAGGCCTGCGCCGCGCTCCCAGGTGCGCAGCCGCAGGCCATTACGGGATGTGACCTGCGCCAGTGAAATATTGGCCCGCTCGGGAAAGATCGGATGATTCTCGAGCAGCGGTCCGAAACGCCCCAAATCGTGGGCATAGACGTCGTCTACCCAGAAGATGGCGTGCGGATTGCCGACGTTTACCACAGACGGCGAATGCAGCACCGGAGCGTCGATGGGGCCGATTTGCAGCTCGATGCCTGTCGTGTCGTGAAACGGCTCGGCGAGCGGAATGTCGTTCCAGGCGAAGCGCGGCTTGCCCATGTCGATGGTGATGTGGTCGGCGCTATCGACTTTCGCCTTGAGCAGCCCGGCACTCGTCTCGACGCTGACTTCCGAGCGGCCGGTCTCCTCCGCGGCGAGCAGCGCCACGCATCGCGTGGCGTTGCCGCAGGCGCTCACTTCCGAGCCGTCGGCATTGAAGATGCGCATGAAGACGTCGGCCTTCTGTGACGGCTCGATGACAATTACTTGATCGCATCCCACCCCCTTGGTGCGGTCGCCAAGGCGCTGCGCGTCCTCAGGGCTGAATGTGAGCGGGCGCGTGCGCGCGTCGAGCACGATGAAATCGTTCCCGAGGCCGTTCATTTTGCGAAAGGGGATCCTGGCGGCGTCCGTCATGTGTCCATATATGGCCCGAGGGCCTAAAAAGACAATCAAGCGGAGACGCGCCGGATGATCAGCAGCAGCCTACGCAGCCTCGCTTTTTCCATCATCGCGGCGGTCGGAGCGACGACAGAGCCGGTCGAAGCCGTCATCACCGACGCGCCCGCACCGGCGAAGCCGAGCAGAATCAAGGTCGAAACGTTCGCCTCGGGCCTCGATCATCCCTGGGGCATGCAGTTCTTGCCTGATGGTCGGTTGCTGGTAACCGAGCGGCTGGGGCGCATGCGGATTATCTCGAAGGACGGCAGACTCTCGCCTGCCATCTTGGATGGATTGCCGGAGGTCGCTGTGGTCGGTCAGGGTGGACTGCTCGACGTCCTGCTGGCGCCCGACTTCGAGACGAGCCACATCATCTATCTTTCGTACGGCGAGCCGCGCGGCGACGGCAAGAATGGCACCAGCGTGGCGCGCGCCAAGCTGGTGTTCGAAAGCGACGGCGCCAAGCTCGAGGATCTGAAGGTGATCTTCCGCCAGCAGCCGGCCGCCAAGAGCGGGCATCACTTCGGCTCGCGCCTCGTATGGGCCAGGGACGGCACGCTGTTCGTCACCACCGGCGAGCGCAACAGCCTGCGCGATCAGTCCCAGAACCCGGCGAATGACATCGGCAAGATTATCCGCATCAACGCCGACGGCTCCATTCCCAACGACAATCCGAAGCTGCCCGGCTGGGCGCCAGAGGTTTGGTCGATCGGCCACCGCAACGTTCAGGGCGCGGCGCTGCGCCCCGATACGGGCGAACTCTACGCCGTCGAGCACGGCGCCCGGGGCGGCGATGAGCTCAATCGCCCAGAGAAGGGCAAGAACTACGGCTGGCCGGTGATCACCTACGGCATCGACTACAGCGGCGCCAAGATCGGCGAGGGCATCACCGCCAAGGAGGGCATGGAACAGCCCCTCTATTATTGGGTCCCCTCGATCGCGACTTCGGGGCTGGCGTTCTATACCGGCGATTTGTTTCCCGAATGGAAAAGTAACGCCTTCGTCGGCGGGCTCAACGGCACTCAGGTGCAGCGGCTCGTTCTGGAGGGGGACAACGTCGTTGCCGCCGAGACCCTGCTCGAGGACCAGGCCAAGCGTATCCGCGACGTGCGCGCCGGCCCCGACGGCGCCCTCTGGCTGTTGACCGACGATACTGGGGAGGTGCTGCGGGTAACCCCGGCGAACGATTGAGCCTGTGACAAACGAGGCGGCCTGAGAACGGAACCCTGGCGGATGGCTGCGACTTGAGGATAATCGCGGGCACCCCCAGGCGTATCCAAAGAGCGTTCCCATGACCGACCAAGCGAGCGACTACGTCCCTATTTCTCGATCGAGCCGCCGGCTCCTTCAGCTCTCTCTCATCACGCCGCGCCCGTGCCACTGCGGCGGCTGCATCTGCCTCACCCCGCCCGAACGCCGCACCCTGCGCCGCGTGACGAAAATCGTCAGAAAATGGCGCCGCCAGGAGCGCCGCAGGGCGCGGGGCGTGGCTCAGGCGCGCGCCGAGGCCCGCAGCTCGGGGCAAGGTTGACAGGTGTGGCGGCCTAAGGGCATTGTCCGCGCCACTCACGACGGCCCTGACCACAGAGCCGCCGCCCTGCCCGCGCCGTGAAGCGTGAGGCCGGGAGGTCAACACCCGCCAGCGCGTTGCGCCCGCGGGTGCGTTTTCGTTTTGCGCAACGGGATGTCCCGGGCGCCTGGTGAAGGACGAGCATGTTCCAATCGCTGTCAGATCGCCTGTCCGGCATTCTCGACAAGCTGACGCGTCGCGGTGCGCTCACCGAGAGCGACGTCGGCGAGGCGATGCGCGAGGTGCGGCGTGCCCTGCTCGAAGCCGACGTGGCGCTCGATGTCGTGCGCGACTTCACCGACAAGGTGAAGGCCAAGGCGATTGGCCAGGAGGTGCTGCGCTCGATCACGCCCGGGCAAATGGTCATCAAGATCGTCAACGACGAGCTTGTCGCCATGTTGGGGTCCGAGGGCGCTGCGATCGATCTTCACGCCGCGCCGCCGGTCGCCATCATGATGGTAGGCCTGCAGGGCTCCGGTAAGACGACCACCACGGCCAAGATCGCCAAGCGGCTCACCGACCGCGATAAGAAGAAAGTGCTGATGGCTTCGCTCGACACGCGGCGCCCGGCAGCGCAGGAGCAGCTGCGCGTGCTCGGCGAGCAGACGAGCGTCGACACGCTGCCTATCGTCAGTGGACAGACGCCGCAGCAGATTGCCAAACGCGCGCTCGATGCAGGCAAGCTCGGCGGTTACGACGTGGTCCTGCTCGACACCGCCGGCCGCATCCACATCGACGAAGAGCTGATGCGCGAATCCGTGGAGGTGCGCGACATCGCGCATCCGCATGAAACGCTGCTCGTCGCCGACAGCCTGACCGGCCAGGACGCCGTCAACGTCGCCAAGTCGTTCGATGAGCGCATCGGCATCACCGGCATCGTGCTGACGCGCGCCGACGGCGATGCGCGCGGAGGCGCCGCGCTATCGATGCGCGCCGTCACCGGCAAGCCGATCAAGCTCCTCGGTGTCGGCGAGAAGTGGGACGCGCTGGAGGACTTCCACCCCGCCCGCGTCGCCTCGCGCATTCTCGGCATGGGCGACGTCGTCACTCTCGTCGAGAAGGCGGCGCAGACGATCGACGCCGAGAAGGCGACGAAGATCGCCGAGAAGATGAAGAAGGGCATCTTCGACCTCGACGACATGGCCGAGCAGCTGAAGCAGATGCAGCGCATCGGCGGCATGTCCGGCGTGCTCGGGATGATGCCCGGCATGGGTAAGATCAAAGCCCAGATCGCCGACGCCAATCTCGACGATGGCATCCTCAAGCGGCAGCACGCCATCATAACCTCGATGACGCCCTACGAGCGGCGCAACCCGAAGGTGCTCGACGCGCGCCGCAAGCGCCGCATCGCCGCCGGCTCCGGCACCAAGGTCGAGGAGGTGAACCGGCTCGTCAAAATGCACCGCCAGATGGCCGACATGATGAAGACGCTCGGCCGCAATAAGGGCATGCTCAACCGCCTGGTCGGCGGCGGGGGTCGCGGTGCCGCGCCGAGCGAAGCCGAAATGGCGGCGATGCAGGAAGAGCTCGCCAAGCTCGACCCGAAGGCGCTCGAGCAGCTGCCGCAAGATCTGAAGGACGCACTACCCAAAGGTCTGCCGACGAAGGGCATTCCCGGTCTGCCGGGCGGCATGATGCCGAAGCTCCCGGGCCTCGGCGGCGGCCTGCCTGGCTTGGGCGGTGGCGGCCTGCCGAAATTCCCCGGCCTGCCGGGAAAGAAGAAGTAGCTCTCAACGAAACGTCAACGAAGGAAGCAAAGCAATGTCCGTGAAGATCCGCCTGTCGCGCGGTGGCGCCAAAAAGCGCCCCTACTATTACGTTGTCGTCGCCAACACGGCCTCGCCCCGCGACGGCCGCTACATCGAGCAGGTCGGCACCTTCAACCCGATGCTCAAGAAGGACGACGAAGCGCGTGTGAAGCTGGAGCTGGAGCGCTGCAAGTACTGGCTCTCCGTTGGTGCCCAGCCGACCGACCGCGTCGCGCGCCTGCTCGACGCCGCCGGGCTGATGAAGCGCACGGCATCGAACAACCCCGAGAAGGCGAAGCCGAAGAAGAAGCGCCTCGAGCGCGAGGCGGCGCAGGCCGAGAAAGCGGCCAAGGCAGCCGAGGCGGCAGCCGCTGCCGAGCCGGCCGCGTAAGCACCCTGGCGGCTCACGCGGCTGCAATCGCCGCGTGCCGCTAACCCGGCGTTCAATCCTGCCGTGTCAGAAGCTCCTCGCGCGAGGCGCGGTGCCTCGCCCGTGGGGGGACATCGCATGCTCGAAGACGGAATCTACAACCTGCGCTTTGCGGCCACGCACGATGGCGAGCCTGAGGACGGGAGCGGTCTCGCCGTGCTGCGCGAGGGCAAGGTTCTGGGCTCGGACCCGTTAGGCGCCGTGTTCACCGGCACCTACGAGTTCGATGCGGTCCGCCAGCTCAACAAGATCCGCCTGCGTCTCGACGTTCCGCCCGACGGGGTTCTGGTCACCGGCTTCTCCGCCGGTGCGTCGGGCGCCACGCTGGACATCGTCGGCGCCTTCGCCGGCTCAGCAGCGGAGACGACCGCCTTCATCCAGATCGCCGGGGCTCCGATCGGCGTGCAGATCAGGTATCTTGGGCCGCTGCCCAGCTAAGGCACTAGCCGCATGTATCGATGACCGAAAAAGCTCAGCGCATTCTTCTCGGGCGCATCGTCGCCGCGCACGGCATCCGCGGCGACGTGGTCATCGACAGCTACACGGGCAACCCGGAGGACATTGCCGCCTACGGGCCGCTCGCGACCGAGGACGGCGCCAGGCAGCTCGACATAAATGTTGTGCGCGCGACCCCGAAGGGGGTCATCGCGCGCGTCGCCGGCGTCGCCGACCGCAATGGCGCCGAAGCGCTGAAAGGCACCGCGCTCTACGCGCTGCGCACACAGCTGCCCACCACGGGTGAAGGCGAATACTACTATGCCGATCTCGTCGGCCTGCGCGCCGAGGATACCAACGGCGAGCGCATCGGAACGGTGGTAGCCGTGCAGAACTACGGCGCCGGCGATCTGCTCGAGTTGCGCCTCGAAGGCCAGCACACAACCGAGCTCGTCCCGTTCATCGATGCTTTCGTTCCCATCGTCGATGTCGCGGCGGGGCGCGTCGTCGTAGCGATGCCGGTTTCTGCGCCCGAGGACGAAGACGACGCCAGCTAAACTTCTTCGCCCCTCAGCAGCCGCGGCACTTCACCTGTCAGGCCCGCGGCCTCGCTGACGAAGAAACGCTTAAGCGCGGGAATGCGGTCGACGACGCCGAGCCCGACCTCGCGCACCGAGCGCAGCAGCGTTGCATCGCTGGCGAAGAGTCGATTGATGCCGTCGAAGGTCGCGGCGGAAATCGCCGAGTCGAAGCGGCGCCAGCGTTCATAACGGGCGAGCGCCTGCGCGTCCCCGGCATCGAATCCGAGCCGCACGCTGTCGGCGATAACCTCCACCAGCGCGGCGACATCACGGAAGGCGAGATTCAATCCTTGCCCGGCCAGCGGATGCACGCCATGCGCCGCATCGCCGATGAGCGCGAACCGCGGCGCCACATAGCGGCGGGCAAGATGCAGCTCGAGCGGCCACGACTGCCGCGAGCCATCCAGCGCTAGGCTGCCGAGCTTGCCGCCGAAGCGCTTCTCGACCTCGGCCAGAAAGTCGGCATCATCGAGGGCCAAGATGCGCGTCGCCTCGCGCGCGTCCTCAGTCCATGTGATGCATGCGCGA
This sequence comes from Hyphomicrobium sp., assembly GCF_009026145.1. Classification (GTDB taxonomy): domain Bacteria; phylum Pseudomonadota; class Alphaproteobacteria; order Rhizobiales; family Hyphomicrobiaceae; genus Hyphomicrobium_A. The sequence continues at coordinate 232,221 of NZ_WBUE01000001.1, read as the reverse complement.
TTGCCGGGGAGCGGCAGGATGGCGAATGGACCGGCAGGTAGGAAGTGCTGCACGGCGCGCCCCGCGTGCGGTCGCTCGTGGCGGACGGTGGTGACGATGCCCGTCTGCGGGTAGCTCCAGCCGATGACTTTGATGCCGGCCGCCTCGCGCAAAGCCGATTTGCGTCCGTCGGCAGCGACGACAAGGGACGCCAAGATCTCTCGGCCATCGGCGAGCCGTACCCGTGCGGTGGCCTCTTCCGCGGTGAAGCCCGTCGCTTCGGCGGGGGCGAGGATCGTGATCGACGGATGCGCTTGTGTTTTCGACCGCAGGGCCGCCGTAAGCGGCTCGACAGGAACGATGTGCGTCGCCGGCTCGCCACTGTCGGTGACGTTGTCGTAGGTGAGGAGCACTGGGCGCACGCCGGCTTCGAGGCTCGAATCCGTAATGTCGATGCCTTCGACCGGCTGCGCATCGGCGGCGATTGTGGGCCAAACGCCGATCGCCTCAAGCAGATGTCTGGAGGCAGCCGACAGCGCGAAGGCGCGGGCATCGGCGCGCGCCGATGTCGATGGGATGCGATCGATCAAGGCAATCTTGAAGCCTGGGCCGAGTGCATCGCTCAGCGCACAGGCGAGCGCGAGCCCCGCAAAGCTCGCCCCGGAGATTGCGACATGGAAGTGAGCGGCTTCTTGCTGCATGTCTCGTCCGCTCATCTGCGCTAAGTTCCCCGGCTGAAGGGCGCCTCACGGCGCGCTAACCTACGCCAGCCATATCTAGCCCGCCACCTTCCACCCCGCGAGGCCCCATGCCGACCGACGACACCGCGCCGCAGAGCGCGCTCAACGCGCTGCTTGCCACGCTCGAGCTGGAACCGCTCGAGGACAATCTGTTCCGTGGCGCGCGTGGCAACGAGGGCTGGCAGCGCGTGTTCGGTGGCCAGGTGCTGGGCCAGGCACTGATGGCTGCCGCGCGCACCGTTAATGCGGGCCGCTCGGTGCATTCGCTGCACGGATACTTCCTGCTCGCCGGCGATCCGTCGCGGCCGATCGTTTACGATGTTGAGCGCATTCGTGACGGCGGCAGCTTCACGACGCGCCGCGTCAAGGCGATCCAGCACGGGCGGCCAATATTCTCTATGAGCAGCTCGTTCCATAAGTCGGAGCCTGGCTTCGACCATCAGACGCCGATGCCCGATGTCCCACCACCGGAAGAGCTACCCAACCCCAAGGACATCATTGCCCAGCTCATCGATGCATTGCCCCAGTCGATGCGCAGCTACTGGAGTCGCGAGCGCCCGATCGACACGCGTATTGTCGACGTATCACGCTATCTGACTCGCGATAAGAAGACGCCCCTGCAGCACATCTGGATCCGAGCCAACGGCGCCTTGCCTGACGATCCTGCCATACACCAGGCTGTGCTGGCATATGCATCCGACTTCACGCTGCTCGACACGGCGCTGATCGCCCACGGCAAGCTCCTGTTCGACGCCGACGTGCAGCTTGCCAGCCTCGATCACGCGCTCTGGTACCACCGGCCGTTCCGCGCCGATGAATGGCTGCTCTACGTACAGGACAGCCCCAATGCCTTCGGCGCGCGAGGGTTCTGCCGCGGCAGCATCTTTGCCCGCGATGGCACGCTGATCGCCTCTGTCGTCCAGGAAGGGCTGATGCGTCAGCGCAGCTCGTCATTTGTGCCCAATTGATAGGCACTCGGCGCCAATTGCCTAGGTAGTAGGCAGGCAAGAGAGGCATTATGGCCTCGCGCCCGAAATCTCGGCAGCGTTTCCCTTGCGAATCCAATCGGTTGCCTACGCATCACCAGATTGGCACGGGTCTTGACTCCGTCTTACACGGCAATTGCACCCGATCTTGGGGCCAATAGCCAAACAGAAGACGAAACGTTCGCTGTCTCGGCGACGGATGCGTCAGGGAGAGGGACCCGCATGAAGTTGATCACGGCAATCATCAAACCCTTCAAGCTCGAAGAGGTCCGCACTGCGCTGACCGATCTTGGCCTACAGGGAATGACGGTCACGGAAGTAAAGGGCTACGGGCGACAGAAGGGGCACACCGAGATCTATCGCGGCGCCGAGTATGCCGTGAGCTTTCTACCCAAGATCAAGGTGGAGGTCGTCGTTCCGTCGGCCCAGGTCGACAAGGCGCTGGAGGCCATCCAGCGTGCCGCCAAGACCGGCCAGATCGGCGACGGCAAGATCTTCGTCTCCCCCATAGAGCACACCGTTCGCATCCGTACTGGAGAGGCAGACGACAACGCGCTTTGAAGCGGGCTTGGTCCGTGAGGACAAGGTCCAAGTACTACTGGAAGGGAAGGGGAGTCTCAGAATGAACTTCAACGGACTGAAAAGACTGGCAGCATCCGCCTGTGCGGCCGCTGCACTATATGCGGGTTCCGCAGTGCCGACGCTGGCACAGGATGCGGCCCCGACGCTCGACACGGGCGACACGGCGTGGATGCTCGTTTCCACCGTTCTCGTTCTGATGATGTCGATTCCTGGCCTGGCGCTGTTCTACGGCGGCATGGTGCGCAAGAAGAACGTGCTGTCGGTGCTGATGGCTACGTTCGCCACGATCTGTCTTCTGTCCGTCCTTTGGATGGTCGCCGGCTACTCGCTCGCCTTCACGGCCAATGCAGATGAAGGGTACCAGGCCTATATCGGAAGTCTCGACAAGTTCCTCCTCGCCGGCGTCGGCAAGGACAGCCTGCAGGGCACCATCCCTGAGCTGGTCTTCATGTGCTTCCAGATGACCTTCGCCATCATTACGCCGGCGCTGATCATCGGCTCGATCGTCGACCGCATGAAGTTCTCGGCACTGCTGATCTTCATGGCCTGCTGGCTGTTCCTCGTCTATGTCCCGATCTGTCACTGGGTGTGGGGCGGCGGCTTCCTTGGCAGCGCCGGCGTTCTCGACTTCGCCGGCGGTACGGTCGTGCACATCAATGCCGGCATCGCCGGTCTCGTGGCTTGCCTCGTCCTCGGACGGCGCACCGGCTACGGCACCGAGAGCATGGCTCCGTTCAACCTCGTGCTGACCGTTATCGGCGCTTCGCTGCTGTGGGTCGGCTGGTTCGGCTTCAACGCCGGTTCAGCGGTCGCTGCCAACACCACCGCTGGTGTGGCGATGACCACGACGCAGGTTGCCACCGCCATGGCGGCGCTCGCTTGGATGTTCTCCGAGTGGCTCGTCCACGGAAAGCCGAGCGTGCTCGGCATTGCCTCGGGCGCGGTCGCTGGCCTCGTCGCCATCACCCCGGCCTGCGGCTTCGTCGATCCCAAGGGTGCGCTGGTCATCGGCGCAGCCGCCGGCGTCGGCTGCTACATCATGTCGACCGGCGTGAAGAAGGCTCTCGGCTATGACGACAGCCTCGACGTCTTCGGCGTCCATGCCATTGGCGGCATCATCGGTGCCATCCTGACCGGCGTGTTCGCCGTCGAGGCATACGGCGGCAAGGCCGGTCTGCTCGAGGGCAACTTCGCTCAGGTTCCCCTTCAGGTGTACGGCGTGCTCGCCACCATTGCCTGGTGCGCCATCGCCACCTTCGTCATCCTGATGGTCCTGAAGTTCACCATCGGCATTCGCGTCAGCGAGGCCGCCGAGGTCGAAGGTCTCGACGTCGCGCTGCACGGCGAGTCCGTTCAGTAGTCACCCTGCAGGCCGCGAGCCGCGCTTGCGGTTCGCGGCCTGCGTCTTCTCCCGAGCGTGCGCCTCCCCCTAGGCGTGCTCTAAACTCGGCCCGGTGCTTCGGCATTCCGGGCCGTTTTTTTGGGGGGCTCAGGGGCGAATACTCACCGAAGTGTCGCGCGAGACGGCCTGCAACAGGCGCAGCAAGTGCGGGCGCGCCAGAGCGATGCACCCCTCGGTCGGCTTCAGGCCTGCGCCCGCGACATGCATGAACACGGCGCTGCCGCGACCGCTGATGCGCGGGTGGTCGTTGTAGCCCATGGCGACGACCAGATCGTAGAGCCGGTCGCTCCGCCACATGTGCTCGGCGCTGGCAGTATAGGGATGGCGGACGGGGCGGTTGTAGTTACGATCGCCGGGGGCATCGCACCAACCATCGTGCGGGCGAATGGGCGATGTGGGCAGCCGCGTCCGCGGTCGCGGCAGCCGGTCCGGCCGATAGTGGACTGAGCGCAGCGGAAAATCGCCAATCGGGGTCGCCCCGTCGCCTTCGCGCTTACCGGCCCGCCGCCCTGTTTTCCCCAGGGCACAGGGAAATCGCAGGTTGCCAAAGGTGAGCACACCCCGCGATGCACCGGCCGATAGGCTTCTCACGACGATTTTAGGGGCCATACGTCGAATCCTGGCCTGCCTCTTCATTGGAGCTTCCCGGCGCGCGTGCTATTCGCATCCGTCAGATAGAGCCCGACGTGGGCCGCGGCCACCGATTTCGCGGCTCGGCGGGCAATGTCTGTGCGGGAGCGAAAGAGACCAAGATGAGCACTGCCCGACGCATTCTTATCGTCGATGACGACGAGGAGTTGCGCGAGACCCTGAAAGACCAACTGATCCTCCATGACGAGTTCGAGGTGCAGACGACCGGTACCGCGTCGAAAGGCATGGAACTCGCGAAGTCCGATCACTATGATCTCGTCGTCTTCGACGTGTCGCTGCCTGATATGGATGGCCGCGAGGCGGTGCGCCTGCTGCGCAGGTCCGGGTTCAAGACGCCGATCGTCATGCTGACGGGTAACGTATCCGACGCCGACCAAATCCTCGGCCTCGACGCCGGCGCCAACGACTACATCACCAAGCCATTCAAGTTCGCCGTGCTGCTGGCACGCGTCCGTGCGCAGTTGCGCCAGCACGAGCAGAGCGAGGACGCGGTGTTCGCCATCGGGCCCTACACGTTCAAGCCGGCCTCGAAGCTGCTCATCAATGACAAGGGCGCCAAGATCCGGCTCACCGAGAAGGAGACCTCGATTCTCAAGTATCTCTACCGCTCGGGCGACAAGGTCGTGTCGCGCGATACGCTGCTGCACGAGGTGTGGGGCTATAACGCCGGCGTAACGACGCACACGCTGGAGACGCACATCTATCGCTTGCGGCAGAAGATCGAGAAGGATCCCTCGAGCGCCGAGCTGCTGGTCACGGAGACCGGCGGCTACCGCCTGGTTCCCTAGGGTTTTCCACAGCGAGGTTGGACATCGTGTGGAAGCAGCCGTCACCTGTTGTGCGGCGGGCATAGCCGCTGGCCGCGAATCAACCGAAGTTGCCGGGCGTTGGACCGATCCCATCGGCTCAATCGCGGTGTGGACGGCGTGGTGACAAGTCGTGCGTTCGGAAATGCCAATCAACGCAAACGGGCGCCATTGGAACTTTTTGCCGGACACCTGGCGGTGCTGCCGCTGTTGCGTGGACTGAGCCCGCTGCAGGTCGCAGCCATCGCCCGTCGCGCCGAGCGCGTGTCCTACACCCCCGGCGCCGTGATCATCGAGGAGAACGGCATCGCCGAGGCGGCGATCCTCATCATCGCCGGCACCGCGGCGCGCGTCAGCGGACCAGAGCTCGCCGCTCGCTCCGAGCCGGTGGAGCCGGGCTCTCTGCTGGGCGAAGCCGCGATGCTGATCGAGACCACCTACGGATCGACGGTGGTTGCGCGCTCGCCGGTGCGGGCGGTGCATATCACGCGGGATGCACTGCATGAGCAGATGCTCGAAGACCCGGATCTCGCCGACCGGCTGGTGCAGAACCTTGCCAAGCGGCTGACTGCCTTCGCCGACGAGCTGCGACGGGTCGACGCACTTTTGGCGGGTGCAGCGGCCACAACGCCTCGGGCGGCGCTGCAGGCGCCGGCGGGCTAGCTTGCGAATTCCGTGCTGGGAGTACGAAAAAACGCCCAACCCCGGGGGGAGGGGTTGGGCGTCGAGAGCGCTTTCGCGCGTGGTGCCGGGAGGGAAGCCGGCACCCCAGGTGATGTCTTTCGGCTAGACGGGGGGCACTACCGATACAGGGTGACACCACCTGACTAGCTTGAGTTAAGCGCAAAGGGCTGAAGTTCAATAGAGCCGGGGGGCCGACTTCACAAAAATGTTACCAGCCGCTGAGGGGTTTTCCCCAGCCAGCTGTTGCCAAGAGTCCGAACAGCCACAGTGGGCGCCGTTCAGGGCGTGGACATTGGCCTGCCGATTGACTGAATCTTGAACAGCGAAGCGTCAATCTCGCCGCTCTTGGTGAGATCCGACACCTGGACTCGGGTGTCGAGGCCTTGGGCATCCTTGGTAACCCACTCCTTCAGCTCCAGCTCCGGCTTGGTCGACATGAAGAGCTTGATCTGGCCCGGCGTGTCGGGGTTCTTGTCCACCAGGCCGACGACGAGAAGGTCTTCCGATTCCTGTACTTCCATAATGCGCGCATCGCGCACGAGGTCGACGTCGCTGCGCAGCAGCAGGCGGAACGGGGTTTCGTCCAGCGCCACGCGGTCCTCATTGTTGAGGTCGAGATCCTGGATGGCGAGGTATTGACCGTCGGACACGACGATTTGGCGCGACGGGCGCGCATAATCAAAGCGGAACCGCCCCGGGCGTTTGACGTAGAACTTGCCTTTCATGCGCTTGTTGTCGGCACTCGTCTGCACGAAGTTGCCCTGCAACGTATTGATATCGCTGAAGTAGCCCGAGACCTTGTGGACCAGCTCGGTCTGCCGTGCATCGAGCGTAAGGCCCTCCCCGGCCTTGGCGGGGGCAACCTCGGCGCTCCAGGCCGAGCCTGAGGCGGCTGCGGCCGGCTCGGCTGGCTTGGGGGGCGTGGCCGGCGTCGGCGCCGGGACATTGAGGGGCTTCGATGCGTCCTCGCCAGCAGCACCCACCTGCGCCGTCATCAGGCTAAAGCATGCCATCGCCGCAATCGCGACTGCTCTCAGGTCCTGCATGGGCCCCCGACGTCTCCCGAATCGCTCCAAAATTGTGTCTTAGATAGAATATCCCCGTGCGCGCGGGAACTCCCACTAGCGCTCTTCGCCGAACATTACGTCTAGATGTAGGCGGGAGCCTATGCCTTGCCGGCATCCTTGTCAGCCCGCTGCGGCACGCGCTCCTGTCCCGTCGCGACCGGTGATGAGGATATCGCGCTTGCCGGTGCTGCTCGCCGGGCCGATAAGCCCTTCGCTTTCCATTCGTTCGATGAGATCTGCGGCGCGATTGTAGCCGATCGACAAGCGCCGCTGGATGTAGCTGGTTGAGGCCTTGCGATCGCGCAGCACGATGGCGACCGCCATGTCGTAGATGTCGTCCTCGCTGGCCGAGCGCGCGTCGGCGCCGGTCCCTTCAGAGGCGGCTGGCGTATCGGTGATGCCGTCGATGTAGTGCGGCGCTCCCTGGCGGCGCAGCGCCTCGGCGACACCCTCGACCTCCTCGTCGGAGACGAAGGGGCCGTGGGCGCGGATGATCTGTCCCATGCCGAGCGAATAGAGCATGTCGCCCTGGCCCAGGAGCTGCTCGGCGCCCTGCTCGTTGAGGATGGTGCGGCTGTCGATCTTGGACGCCACCTTGAAGCTGATGCGCGCCGGGAAGTTCGCCTTGATGGTGCCGGTGACGATGTCGACGGACGGGCGCTGCGTCGCCATGATCAGGTGAATTCCGGCGGCACGCGCCATCTGCGCGAGGCGCTGCACGGCCGCCTCGATCTCCTTGCCGGCGACGATCATCAGATCGGCAAACTCGTCGACGACGACGACGATGTAAGGCATCGTCTCCGCCGCCATTTCCTGCTGCTCGTAGACCGCCTCGCCGGTCGCTTCGTCGAACCCGGTCTGCACGGTGCGTGCAAGATGCTCGCCACGGCTCTGCGCCTTGCGCACGCGCGCGTTGTACGCCTCGATATTGCGCACCGACAGCGCCGCCATGCGCTTGTAGCGCTCCTCCATCTCGGCGACGACCCAGTTCAGAGCAGCGACGGCCTTGTGCGGGTCGGTGACGACGGGAGTAAGGAGGTGCGGGATGCCGTTGTAGACCGACAGCTCGAGCATCTTCGGGTCGATCATCAGCAGGCGGCAGTCCTCCGGCGAACGCCGATAGAGCAGCGACAGGATCATCGCGTTGATGCCGACTGACTTGCCGGAGCCGGTGGTGCCGGCGACAAGCAGATGCGGCATGCGCGCGAGATCGGCCACGATCGGCTCGCCGCCGATCGACTTGCCGAGCGCCATCGGCAGCGCTGCGTCGGTGGCGGTGAAGGCGTCTGCCTCGAAGATGTCGCGCAGATAGACGGTCTCGCGCCGTACGTTCGGCAGCTCGATGCCGATGACATTGCGCCCGGGCACGATGGCCGCGCGCGCCGAGGTGACGCTCAGCGAGCGCGCGATATCCTCCGCGAGCGCTACCACACGCGAGGACTTGGTGCCACGGGCGGGCTCGAGCTCGAACAGCGTGACGACGGGCCCCGGCCTGATCTCGCGCACCTCGCCCTTGATGGAGAAGTCGGCGAGCACCTCTTCCAGGAGGCGCGCGGTTCCACGCAGCACGGACTGCGTGAATGTGGGTCCCGACTTCGCCGCCGGCGGCCGGCGCAATAGGTTGAGCGAGGGGGCGCGGTAGGCGCCGACTGCGCGGATCTGTGCGATGCCCGCGAGCAGGTTGCCGCGTTTCGGCTTTTGACGCGCCGCCTCTTCTGCCGGCAATTCGATCACCTGCGGCTCTGCCGGCAGTCGCTCGACATTGGCGGGAGCGAAGCGCCGGGCAATGGCGCGGCTCTCGGCGTCGGTGCTGTCGTCAAAATCCCGGTCGCGTCCGCCGATGATCTCTTCCGGCGCCGCTGCGTTGCGGGCGGCAATGGCCTGGGCAAATGCGGCCTGTACGGCCTGCGGACGCTCGAATGCGGCTGGCCCGGGGAGGAACGGCTCGCGGCGGGCGCCATAGCTCGGATCGCCATCGGTGGCGTAGCGCGGACGCCGCGGGCTGCCGGTGGCGGGCTCGAAGGCCACGCTTGCGCGGGCGAAATACTGCCCCATCCATTCCGGCATCAGGGCGCCGCGGCGCCGCGACAGGCGATGGCTGCGCTCGATGAGCCGGTGGAGGTCATCGCGCTCGAGACCGACGCTGTAGCCCAAGAGGGCAAAGCCGCCGAGGAAGTACGCGAGGCCGGCCAGCGGCATTGCGTGGCCGGCGCCGACAAGATCGAACAGTGTCGCCGTGAGCTTATAGGCCCAGTCACCGACGATACCGCCGAAGCTGTGACCAAACGGCCAGCCCACCGAAAGCGGAAGCGCGGCAAAGCCGCCGGCGAGCAACAGCACAGCGAGTGGAAAGAGGCTGGTCTTCTTGCGGTTGGCCGAGATGCGCTCGGCGAGCATCAGCTCGAGGCCCCAGAACATGGGGGCAAGCAGTAAGAAGACGCCGGCGAACCCGAGGGTGTTGAGCAGCACGTCGGCGAAGATGGCGCCGGCCGAGCCGAGCGCGTTGGTCGCCGCGCCATCGGCGGCGTGCGTCAGGCTAGGGTCGGATTGCGACCAGGTGAGGAGGCTCGCCCAGGCAGCGGCAACGCACGCCAGGAGGAGCAGTCCTCCGGCGCGGATCAGCCATCCAATCAGCCTGTCCTCCACCGCAGACGGAAGCAGGCGTCTCGGGTCACGCGACTCGAGCGGCATCTCGAACGTACTCGGTTACGCAAGAACTACTACTAATCGTTCGAGTGCCTCGCCGACGGTCGCCGCGTCACGGACCAAAGCCAGGCGCAGATAGTTCGCCCCCGGATTGGTCCCGTCGCGTCCGGCTTGCGCCAGGAAGGCACCAGGTAGAACCTTGACACCTGCGCGTTGCCATAAGGTTACTGTTGCCTGAGCGGCGCCGCCAAAGTTGCTCACATCGAGCCATAGGAAGAACCCACCGGCCGGTCGGCGGTAACCGTACCTGCCGGCAAGGATGCGGTCGCAGATGTCGTACTTGCGGCGGTAGGCGACGCGGTTCGCCTCGACGTGCGCCTCGTCCGCCCATACGGCCGCCGAGACGTGCTGGGTCGGCCCCGGCATCTGCGGAGCCACCATGTTGCGCAGCTCGGCGAAGGTCTCGATGAAGCCCGCATCGCCGGCGCAGAACCCCGAGCGCAGCCCCGGCAGGTTCGACCGCTTCGACAGCGAGTTGAACACGACGAGATTGGCGAAGCGCTGGGGCGTCGCTGCGGCCACCTGCAGCGCGCCGGCGGGGGGTGCGTCGGAATAGATCTCCGAGTAGCACTCGTCGAAGAACAGGAGGAAGTCATAGGCGCGGGCAAGCTCGAGCGCGCGCGATATATAGCCGGGGCTCGCCACGGCACCCTGCGGGTTGGCGGGCGAGCACAGGTAGAGCGCCACGGTGCGTTCGAGCAGCGGCTTGTCGTCGGCGAGCGCGTCGAGATCGGGCAGATGTCCGGTTGCCTCGGTGGCATTGAGGTACATGGGCTCGGCGTTGGCCGCGAGGGCGCCGCCGATATAGGCGCTGTAGTACGGGTTGCACATCAGGATAGCCGGTCTGCCAGCCACCTGCGTGCGTCCGGCGGCAGGGAGCGCAGCCAGGAAAAGCCCTTCTCGCGAGCCATTTAGCGGCAAAACTTCGCGCTCCGGGTCGAGCGCGGCGGTGGCGCCATAGCGGCGCGCGGCCCAGGCGGAGATAGCTCCGCGCATCTCCGCCGTGCCGCGGATCGGGGGGTAGTGGGCGTAGCTCGGCGCCGCTTCGAGAAGCTTGTCGACGACAAACGTCGGCATCGGCTCGCGTGGCTCGCCGATGGTCAAATCGATGGGCTCGACGTGCCCCGCCGGCGTTGTGCCGAGGAGCTTACGCAGTTGCGTGAAGGGCGAGAGGACGGCGCCGTGGGCGAGGGCCGCAAGGCCAGATGGCGACGTCCCGGATGGCCAAGTCATGCGTCGGGCTCTGAAGCTCGGCACCCCGGTGCGAGATGCCGCTCGCAGCCAATAGCGGCGGCAAAGCACAGCGTCTACAGGAAGGAGCTATTCAGGGCCCTCGAGCGCAGGACAAGGCGCAGAAATCTCCGACCGCACTCGCGCCGTCGGCGGTGAGGATTTGGCGCTCAGGCGTTGGCCGTGTCGTGATCGTTCTCGACGACGGGAACGTTGCTCCCGAGACGGAGAGAGCCGGTGCAGCCGGTCACCGCGACGGTGACGGCGGCCAAAAGGACAGCAGCGAGAACTCGGTACATACGCATCTCCGCAACACGAAATGGACAGCCATTGGCGTTGCCTCGGAGGGTGAATTCTTTTGGTTAAGAAATAGTGGATGAGTGGCCGGTTCGGCACCGTTCGGCGTCCTCGCAACGCGAAATCCCCGCGCTGCGGCCGAGCGTTAGGATCGAGACGCCGTTGGAGCGCTCAACCCCTTGCCCATCGCCGACTACGCCCGCTGCCTGCTCGCCATCGCCGAGACGGTGCACTGTTGGCTCTCCTCCCTCAGCGTGCTCGACGAGGTGCGGCGGGCGCGGGTCGCCGGATACGCCGAGAAGATCGCCGCGACACTCGAACGGGCGGGGGAAGCCCTGCGCCAGCTGGAGGCGGCTCCGCGCGATCGAAGCGCGCGCCAGCGCGCCGTGCGCGAGCTCGGCCGCATCAGCGGCTATGTCGAGACCATGGTCGGCGCGCTGGAGCATCACCTTGACGGGCGCAAGCTGGCAGGAGTTAAAAGGCGGCTAGAGTTGCTTCGGCCGGGCGAGCTCCACAGAAGCGTGGTTGCCGGCCGCAAGCCCACCCACATCGATCGTCTCGCCTCGGCCGAGGGCTACTTTCGAGCGCTCGCCGACGGCCTCAGAATGTGAAAGGTACCGAAAGAGCCAGCATGGAGAAGTTCACAACCCTGACCGGAGTCGCTGCGCCGCTGCCGTTGCGCAACATCGACACCGACATGATCATCCCCAAGCAGTTCCTGAAGACGATCAAGCGCACCGGGCTCGGCAAGAGCTTGTTCTACGAAATGCGCTACGACCAGGACGGCAAGGAAGTGCCGGACTTCGTGCTCAACAAGCCGGCCTATCGCAAGGCGACGATCCTGGTCACCGGCGAGAACTTCGGCTGCGGCTCCTCGCGCGAGCACGCGCCGTGGTCGCTGCTGGACTTCGGTATCCGTTGCATCGTCGCTCCCGACTTCGCCGACATCTTCTACAACAACTGCTTCCAGAATGGCATTCTGCCGATCAAGCTGCCGCAGGCGGAAGTCGACAAGCTGATGGACGACGCGAACCGTGGCGCCAACGCGACGCTCACCGTCGATCTCGAAGCACAGGAGATTCGCGGCCCCGACGGCGGCGTCATCAAGTTCGATATCGATCCATTCCGCAAGCACTGCCTGTTGAACGGCCTCGACTCGATCGGGCTGACGTTGGAGAAGAAGCAGTCGATCGAGAAGTTCGAGCAGGCGGCAGCGGCGGCGCGTCCGTGGCTGTGAAGCGACCGCGGAGCTGAGGCAAGAAGCCCGCTGCAGGGACAGGAAAGTGCTCATGGCCAAGCCGATCCATATGATGGTGCGCGTCAAGGACGAGGCGCGAAGCGTCGACTTCTACCGCAAGGCTTTTGGTCTCGAGATCGCCGAGCGCGCCGACTTTCCGGACTTCACGCTGATCTACATGCGCGGGAACGGCTCGCCGTTCGAGGTGGAGCTGACCGTCAATAAGGGCCGCAGCGAGCCGTATACGCTCGGCGACGGCTATGGGCATCTGGCGTTCGTCGTCGACGATCTTGGCGCCGAGCACGCGCGGCTTATCTCCCTCGGGCTGGCGCCGAAGGACATCAAGCAGATGTCGCACGAGGGAAAGCCGTTCGGGACGTTCTTCTTCATCGAGGACCCCGATGGTTACAAGATCGAGGTCCTGCAGCGCGGCGGCCGCTTCGCCTAAGCGGCCGCGCGGTGTTAGGCGTCGATCACCACTCGTAGTTCGACGAGGGCTTCGGCATGCGTAGCGACTTCGGCGTGTTCTGCGGCCAACCGGCGGCGAGATTGCGCATATAGGAGGCCTCGTTCGGCTGGCACCAGATGTTGCCGTAGAAGCCGAACGGACCGTTGGTCGGCACGCAATCACTGGTTCGCGGGGCGCGATAGGCGCGGCCAGCTTCAGCGGAATGGATGCTCATCGTCAGGGCCGCCCCGACGATCAAAGCACTGGCAACGAAACGACGCATAGCTCCCTCCGGCGCATAAGCTCATGCCGACACCTCTCGCCGGCTGCCTTAAGGTTACCTGTCGGGGGTTGTTTTCCCGCTCGGCTGGGCGCGAAGGATTGAGACGAAATTCCGTCAAATTGCGCGCAGTTTCACCCAACTTGCAGCGCGTTGCACGGTGCGTTCCATGCGCCCTACGCCTATGCAGCGCGGGTGCGCGCGAGAGCGCCGGAAAGCGCGTTTGAGAAATCGCGCCGCTCGTCGTCGGTGAGGAAGCGGGCGAAGGCGAACTCGTCTCCGTGCGAGGCAAGGCGCAGGTCCGTGCGACCCTGCGGTCCCTCGGCGAGGTGCACGCGCACCCAATAGGGATTGAACGCGAAGCTTTCCGGCCTGCCGGAAGGGTGCACGCGCGTGACGGTCAGCGCCTCACGCGTCAGCTCGACCATCTCGTAGATGCGGCCTGACCGGTAGTTGAGCCTGAAGGCTATGTAGATCAGCACCACGTCGAGGCCGAAGAAGCCGAACACCGGCCAGGCGCCCATGAGCAGGAACACCATGCCGGTGATGAAGCTCACCGCCCCGATCGCCAGCATGAGGATGAGGAATCCGCGCGGCCCCAGCGAACGGTGCGGGTAGAGCACGGCACGAAAGCTTGCGCGCTCATCCTGCGCTTGTTGCGTACCGGGATTTGCACACGGTGCGATTGGCGCTTGTTTTGGCTGCCGGTTTTCGCTCATCTGAGAAGCCTAGCGCGGGGGACGGCAGTTATGAAGAGCCTTGATCGGAGCGCCAGCAGGGCCAAGCCTGGCGCGCGCAAGCGGCAATCGCCGACGGCGGTAGCGTCACGGCGCGCCGGCCGGCGCACGCGGCTGAGCAAGCCGGCCATCGCCGAGATCTTCCGGCGTTTCGAGGCCGCCGACCCACACCCCAAGAGCGAGCTCGAGTACGTCAATCCGTTCACGCTCCTTGTCGCCGTGGTGCTTTCCGCGCAGGCGACGGATGCCGGCGTGAACAAGGCGACGCGCGCGCTATTCCAGATCGCCGACACGCCTGAAAAGATGGTGCAGCTTGGCGAAGACGGCATTCGCGAGTTCGTCAAGACGATCGGCCTATATCGCAACAAGGCGCGCAATGTGCTCGAGCTATCGCGGCAGCTCGTCGCCAACCATGGTGGTAGCGTGCCGCGCGACCGGGCGGCGCTGGAGGCGCTTCCAGGGGTCGGGCGCAAGACGGCAAATGTCATCCTCAACGTCGCTTTCGGCGAGCCGACCATGGCCGTCGATACGCATGTCTTCCGCGTTGCCAACCGCACCGGGCTGTCGAGCGGACGTACGCCATTGGAGGTCGAGGAGGATCTGCTGCGCGTCGTGCCGGCCGAGTTCGCCATACATGCTCACCACTGGCTCATCCTGCATGGACGCTACGTGTGCAAGGCGCGCCGGCCGGAATGCCCACGTTGCATCATCCGCGACCTCTGCCTCTTCGAGGCGAAAACGCCGTGTGCTGAGTGAGGTAAGTACGCTGACACAAAATGTGATTGCTACACAGGATGACGGATTTCGCCGCCATTAATGATCGCACTGCGTGGCGGCAAAAAGATTCCTAAGTTTCAGCCACATACTGGATCGTCCTTGGCCACACTCGTTACCGCGGTCAGGCCGATTTGCCTGAAACGCCCAGCGTCTACTTAAGCCACCGAATACGGATGAAGCCATATCGTCCCGCCGATGGGCCACAGACGTTTGCGTTGTGGAGGGGCACTCCATTCGATGGGTAAAGAACCCGCATTTGATCGCGCCAGCCATGAGGCGGCGGATCCTTCAGATCAACTCAACGATGGTGCGCGCGCCGACCTGCTGCTGGAGCAGAAGCGGTCGCTAGAGCAACTCAACACATGGTTCGAGGTCGCGCTCAACAACATGGTGCGCGGGCTTTCCATGTTCGATGCCGACCAACGCCTCATCGTCTGCAACAAGAGCTATCGGCAGATGTATTCGCTGCCGGAAGAGCTCACGCAGCCCGGCACTCCGCTGACCGACATCGTGCGCTATCACGTGCGTCACGAGACCGGTCGCCAGGGAGCGGGGGAGGACGCCAAGTTCTCGAGGTGGCTGACCGAGCATCGGACCAAGCTCGCCGAAGGCCGCTCATTCTCGCAGATTCAGCACCTGCGCTCGGGGCGCACACTGCTCGTCACGTATCAGCCGCTCGCCGACGGCGGCTGGGTCGATATCCAGGAGGATATTACCGAGAAGCGGCGCACCGAGGAAAAAATCGAGTGGCTCGCACATCACGATGCGCTGACAGGCGTCGCCAATCGCTTCTATTTCCGAGAGACCTTCGAGCAGGCGCTCAAGGGGCTCGGCAAGGGACAATCTCTGGCACTGCATTGGCTCGACCTCGACGAGTTCAAGGAGGTCAACGACACCTATGGTCACCCGATTGGCGACGCGCTCCTGAAAGCGGTCGCTCAACGCCTGCGCGCCAGCATCCGCAAGACCGATTTCCTGGCCCGCCTGGGCGGGGATGAGTTCGCCATCATCCAAATCGGTGCGGTGCGCAGCGATCAGTGCGAACGCCTCGCCAAGCGTCTGCAAGCATCGATCAGCAAGCCCTACAACATCCTCGGTCACACGATTACGATCAGCGCCAGCCTCGGCATCGTGCGCGCGCCGGGGCACGGGCGGACGGCCGACGAGCTGCTGAAGAACGCGGACATTGCGCTCTACAGCGTCAAATCGGCGGGGCGGCGCGGATTCGAGCTCTACCGCCGCGGATGCGGACAACATATCGACGCGCAGCACCGCCTGGAGGCCGATATCCAGACGGCACTGAGCCGCGACCAATTCGAGCTGCACTACCAGCCGATCCTCAGCCTACGCACGCATCACGTGTCGAGCTGCGAGGCGTTGCTGCGCTGGCGACACCCGCGCAATGGGATGATCTCGCCTCCCGAGTTCCTGCCTCTCGCCGAGAAGACCGGCGCCATCGTCGATATCGGCCGCTGGGTGCTGGGTCAGGCGTGCCGTGATGCCACGCGCTGGGCCGACGAGCTGACCGTGACGGTGAACCTTTCGCTATTGCAGTTCGAGAGCGGTGATTTGACGAGCGTGGTGCAGAAGGCGCTGTCCGACGCGGGGTTGCCGCCATCGCGTCTCGAGCTGGAGATCAGCGAAGCGCTGCTTGAGCGCGACAAGGGCAAGATGCGCTGCACACTGGAAGAGCTGCACCGTCTCGGCGTCGGCATCACGCTCGACAATTTCGGCAAGGCGACAGGTTCGCTCAGCTCGCTGCGTTCGTTCCCCTTCGACAAGGTGAAGATCGACCGCCGACTGGTCCGCGAGGTGCCCGGCGGCGCCGACAACGCGGCGATCGTCAAGGCAGTCGCCGCGCTCGCCGAAACGCTCGGCATGGGCACGGTGGCTGAGGGCATCGAGACCCTCGATGAGTTCAACACCGTGGCGCGTGCCGGCTGCAACAAGGCGCAGGGCTTCTACATCAGCCGGCCGGTGCCGGTCGGCGAGCTCGACGCGGTACTCTCGGAGTGCGCGCTGCGCCATTCCCACGCCGCTTGAAGTCATGGTTCGTCAAATGATCGATGTTGGTGCCGACAGCGCCGCCCCACCTCGCTGTCATCCTCGGGCCATGCCGGAGGCATGCTTTCGGCATGACCCCGAGGACCCACGGTGCAGCGCATTCCCAATGTAGGGAGGAGGCGGTCGAGAGGCAAAGAAAGCCCCTCAGGCCATCTGGACCCTGGACGATCAACTCGTCGAACAATTTAAGTCCGTAGCACCGAGGTTGGCGTGACGGCTTTGGCGCCGGCGCAAATGGAGAGTTGGGTTCTCGGGACAAGCCCGCGCATGACACTTAGATTTGCGAGCGTAGCGCCTAGGCCGCCTCGACGCGCCTATCCCATTCTGCCGATGGGCCGTCAGCCGGCGGGGCGGACGGCGATGCCGGCCTCCGCCATGTGCTGCTTGGCCTCGGCAATCGAATACGTGCCGAAATGGAAGATCGACGCGGCGAGCACGGCGCTGGCGTGACCCTGCGTGATGCCCTCGACGAGGTGATCGAGCGTGCCGACGCCGCCCGAGGCAATGACCGGAATGGTCACCGCGTCGGAGACGGCACGCGTCAGCTCGAGATCAAAGCCGGCCTTGGTCCCGTCGCGGTCCATCGAGGTGAGGAGGATCTCGCCGGCGCCGAGCGCCGTCACCTCCTTGGCGAACTCGATGGCGTCTATGCCGGCCGGCGTGCGCCCGCCGTGGGTGAAGATCTCCCAGCGCGGCGGCTCGCCGGGCTGGGAGACGCGCTTGGCGTCGATGGCGACGACGATGCACTGGGCACCGAACTTCTCCGACGCCTGCTTGACGAATTGGCGGTTCTTCACCGCCGCGGTGTTGATCGACACCTTGTCGGCGCCGGCATTGAGGAGCCGACCGATGTCCTCGATCGTCCGCACGCCCCCGCCGACGGTGAGCGGCATGAAGCAGCGCTCGGCCGTCTGCTCGACGACGTGGAAAATGTTGTCGCGGTCCTCGTGGCTCGCGGTGATGTCGAGGAAGCAAAGCTCGTCCGCGCCCGCCGCGTCATACGCCGCCGCGGCTTCGACCGGGTCGCCGGCATCGATGAGGTCGACAAAGTTGACGCCCTTGACGACGCGGCCGTCCTTGACGTCGAGGCAGGGAATGATGCGTGTTTTCAGCATGGCTCAGGCGTCGGCGCGTCGGGAATGCCGCGGAAGATCGCGGCCATAGAGACTTCGATGTCGAGGCCGCTCAGCGGAATGGATGCGTCGCGGCCTTCGATCATCGCCGCATCAATGGGCCACGAGCCGTCCGGCTTCCTTGCCCACACCCAGGCACGCGGCTCGTCTTGGCCGCAGACGAGATACGTTTGTAGGGAAGGAATGGCGGTGCACTCGCGCTGTTTGGTGGTGAAATCAAGCGCGGACGTAGATGGCGACAGTACTTCTGCAATGAGGATCGGCTTTGAGGTCCAAAGCTCCGAACCACTGGGCTTCGCCTCGTCGACGACTACGTCGGGGTTCCGAACACCATTGCCCGTACGCACGGCAAAGTCGCCTACCGCAATAACATATCGATCACGGTTCAGCTGTCTCATCAGGTCATAGCTAATATTGGAGCACACCACCGCGTGCCGCCGTGTGACGTTGATCACGGTACGAGTCACCTTGCCGTTGGAAAGCTCGAAGCGGCCCGCCTCGCGCGGCTGGCGCGACGCCCACTGCAGGAAGGCATCCGGATCGGTGGGAATATCGCGGTACGGCTCCTGGCCGCGCTCTGAGAAAGTATTCGGGTCGCTCATGACTTGCTCGCGATGAGGGCGAGGGCTTGCTTGGCGTCGAGGCGGCCGTCGTAGAGCGCGCGGCCGGTGATGGCGCCTTCGAGCATAGCATACTCGGGCTTCAGCAGCGCCTTGACGTCCTCGATCGAGGCGAGCCCGCCGGAGGCTATGACGGGAATGCTGGTTGATCGCGCCAGCTTCGCCGTCGCTTCGAGATTGAGGCCCTTCAGGATGCCATCGCGCTCGATGTCGGTGTAGATGATGGCGGCGACGCCGACGTCCTCGAACCGCTTCGCCAGCTCCTCGGCGGTGAGCTCGGAGGTCTCCGCCCAGCCTTCGACCGCCACCTTGCCGCCCTTGGCGTCGATGCCGACGGCGATGCGCCCCGGGTACTCGACGCAGGCGCGGCGCACGAGCTCGGGGTCGCGCACGGCGATGGTGCCGAGGATGACGCGCTCGATGCCGCTGTCGATCCACTTCTCGATGGTCTGTATGTCGCGGATGCCGCCACCGAGCTGGGCCGGGATGGTGATCGCCTCGAGGATGGCGTCCACCGCGTCCTCGTTGACCGGCCGGCCAGCGAAGGCGCCGTTGAGATCGACGATGTGCAGGTATTTGAAACCCTGCTCCTGGAACGTCCGCGCCTGCGCCGCCGGGTCGTCGTTGAACACGGTAGCGGCGTCCATCTCGCCCAGCTTCAGGCGCACGCACTTGCCGTCTTTGAGGTCTATGGCGGGAAAGAGGATCACTGGCGCTCTCGCAATGTGCGTGTTGGTGCGAAAAGGCGGCTGCGTCATGCCAGAGCGTCACGGCGCAGCCGTGCTCCGCACGAACCTTCGCATGGACCGCAAGCCATCAGTTCGCTGTTATTGTCGGCGATAGAGGTTCAGCGGCTGGATAAGTCAAGGCCGCGCGTTACCGAGCGTCATCGTCATGGCCGTTGCACTTCTTGAAGCCGTTCCGCCCGCTGTTGCCCGCCATCCGCTGACCGAGGCGGATGCCGTCGATATCTGGATCGCCCGCTGGCTGCGCATCCGCCGCAAGGATCTCGTCAACCGCTACGGCTGCGACCCGCGCCGGCTCTATGAGATCTGGGAGGGCGCACGCTTTCCGGAGGCGCGCCCCAAGGCGCTGGAGGTATTCGCGCGGCGCTATCCCAGCCTCATGGATCGGGTCGACTTCGGGCCACACCAGCGCCATGTGCGTACCCCTCACCCCGACCAGCTATCTATGCTCGAGGAGTTGCAGGTGCGGCCTTGATACATCAGAACGGGGAGAGAACAAACGCTGGACAAACAGTATGATTCGTGCGATGTTCTCCCTACGTTCGCAGCCGCAAATGCAGCGCAATCCGGGACTAGTTTCGCGTCTCCCCCCGTGAAGCCACAGCCAGGAGACACCGCCATGCGCACCCTCATCATTTCCTACGACCTGGCCCAGCCGCACCGTAACAAGCACATCCTCGCGCAGCAGATCATGGCCATCGGGCAGTCCTGGGCCCGGCCCCTGGAGCAGACTTGGTACTTGCGTACCGAGGCGCGCGAGGAGCAGATCGAGGCGCAGCTGCGCGGCTTGCTCGATCCCGACGACGGGCTCTTGATCCAGGCGACGCGGGACGAGGCGGTGCTGACCAACACGGCGCTGCGCTGGTTCCGTCAGCGCCGCGCGGGGGTCGAGACGGGCGGGGACACCAACGTCATCGCCTTCCCCATGCCGGCGCCGTTCGTCGACGATCAGCAGGAGCTGCCATTAGCCGAAGCGTGCTGAGTTCTCTCTTAGTCTCTCTCCCCCTCCGGTAATGCGTGAAGCGTCGGGGCCCGATCCGCAGATCGGGCCCCTTTTGTTCGTAAGCCAGCACCAGTGTCATCCTCGGGCCTGGGCCGAGGATGACAAACTCATTAGAGCGCCATGCTCCCGCCCTACGGCTTCCAGCTCAGGAAGTTGGCGATCAGTTTGAGGCCGAGCGTCTGGCTCTTCTCCGGGTGGAACTGCGTGCCCGCCATGTTGTCGCGCGCGATCATCGCCGTCACCGGCCCGCCGTAATCGGTCTCCGCGACGACGGCGGAACGATCCTCGGGCACGAAGTGGTAGGAGTGCACGAAATAGGCGTGCAGGCCCTCAGGTCCGGTCGCGATGCCATCGAGCAGCACGTGCGGCGTGACGAGGCTCAACGTATTCCACCCCATGTGCGGGATCTTGAGCGTCTTGTCGCTGGGCTCGATATGGCGCACCTCGCCGGCGATCCAGCCAAGACCTTCGGTAACCTCGAACTCCAGGCCGCGCGTCGCCATCAGCTGCATGCCAACGCAGATACCGAGGAACGGGCGCCCTTTGACGCGCACGGTTTCCTCCAGCGCCTCGCGCATGCCGGGCACCGCCTCCAGGCCGCGCTTGCAGTCGGCGAAGGCGCCGACGCCGGGCAGCACGATGCGGTCAACCGCGGCAACGATATCGGGGTCGGCGGTGACGGTGATCTCGGCCTTGGCACCGCTCTCGCGGCTGGCGCGCTCGAACGCCTTGGCCGCGGAGTGAAGGTTGCCCGAGCCGTAGTCGATGATGGCGACGCGCTGCATCTTGGCCTATGCCCTCGCCCAGGCGCGGCGACCGCGCGCGATCGCGTCTTTCGCCTGCGCCAGCGCCGTTTGTGCCCACGTCGGGCCGGCGACGGGCGCTGCGGGGCCGGAGCCGAGGCGCGGGATCTCGGTGCGCGTCGGCAGCCACACCTCGAGAAAGCGGCGCTCGCAATCCTCGCTGTTGCGCCCGGCGACGGTGCCGACGAGGTGCCAGCCGCGCCGCTCCAGCGCCGCGCTGTAGAGGGCGCCGGCCTCGAAGCCGAACACGATCTGCGCGGCGAGCAGGATGGCGTTGGCGAGATCGGCGGCGCCGGCCGCGGTCAGTGCCCAGACGAGAAGGCCGGTGGCGCCGACGTAGATGGCGAACTCCAGCCACATGCGCTTCATCAGCAGCCAGATGGGCGGCAGCGCGGCGGCGAACCAAGAGAAGCCGTCCTTGACGAAGACGAGCTGCTCGGCGCTCTCAAGCCGGTCGGCCGAAACATTCGGCGGCTCGTGCACGCTGTAGATGACCACGCCGGTCCTCGTAGGCAGTTGAAGCTCAGCCAGCTAGCGTGCCTTTGGTCGACGGCACGCGGCCTGCCTGGCGCGCGTCGGTTTCGCTGGCTTTGCGCAGGGCGCGCGCGAGGCCCTTATAGCAAGTCTCGGCGATGTGGTGGTTGTTCTCGCCATAGAGGTTCTCGACGTGCAGTGTGATGCCGGCGTTCTGCGCGAAGGCCTGGAACCACTCGCGGAACAGCTCGGTGTCCATCTCGCCCACCTTGGGCTTCGTAAATTCCACCTTCCACACCAGGTAGGGGCGCCCCGAGATGTCGACGGCGACCCGCGTCAGGGTGTCGTCCATGGGCAGGTGCACGTCGGCGTAGCGGGTGATGCCCTTCTTGTCGCCGAGCGCCTTGGCCACGGCCTGCCCCAGCACGATGCCGGTATCCTCGGCCGTGTGGTGGAAATCGATGTGCAGGTCGCCCTTCGCCTTCAAGGTGATATCGATCATTGAATGGCGGGCGAGCTGCTCCAACATGTGGTCGAGGAAGCCGATGCCGGTCTGAATGTCGAAGGCGCCGGAGCCGTCGAGATCGACGCTGGCCGTGATCTCGGTCTCCTTGGTCTTGCGGGAAATTGTCGCCTGCCGCTTCAATTTAGGCCTCTTAGGCTGAGCTTGCCTCGCCGGAACCGAGCGTTTATCAGCTTGAGCCCTGCCGTTCCAGAGCCGCCCCATGCGGCGCGCGGGCCACAAGCCCGCAGTCCGGATGCTAATGCAATGCAAACTTCTGGCCCTCACGCGGACGAGCCGCGCTCCTGGCACGCCACTACCATACTGACCATTCGTAAAGATGGTCGTGTGGTCATCGCCGGCGATGGCCAGGTCAGCCTCGGCGGCACCATCATCAAGGCCAACGCCCGCAAGGTGCGCACCGTCGGCAAAGGCGGCGTCATCGGCGGCTTTGCCGGTGCCACGGCCGATGCCTTCACGCTGTTCGAGCGGTTGGAGGCCAAGCTGGAGCAGTACCCTGGGCAGCTGACCCGCGCCTGTGTCGAGCTGGCTAAGGACTGGCGCACCGACCGCTACCTGCGCCGCCTGGAGGCGATGATGCTGGTGGCCGACGCGGAGACGACGCTGGTGCTCACCGGCACCGGCGACGTGCTGGAGCCGGAGCGGCACGTCATGGGCATCGGCTCGGGCGGCAACTACGCGCTCGCCGCGGCGCGCGCGCTGCTCGATGAGCCGCTCGACGCCGAGGCGATTGCCCGCAAGGCGATGGCGATCGCCGCCGAGATCTGCGTCTACACCAACGACAACATCGTCATCGAAAGCCTGCCGTCCACCCGGTAGGAGCAACATCAGCAACGCCGCACGGAGAAACAATGTAATGGCGTGGGTCTACCTCCTGACTGCGGGCGCCCTCGAAGTCGCTGCCACCACCGTTTTCCGCTACTCCGCCGGGCTCAGCCCCAGCCGCATGATCCCGACGCTGTCGTTCTTCCTGTTGGCCGGCGCCAGTCTCTACTGCCTCAATCGATCCCTCGAAGGCGTACCTCTCGGCACCGCCTACGCCGTATGGACGGGTATTGGCGCGGCCGGGACCGCGGTACTCGGTGTGTGGGCCTTCGGCGAGGCGGCGACACCGCAGCGGCTCATGCTGCTGTTCGCGCTCGTCGGCTGCATCGTCGGCCTCAAGTTCGTCTCTGCCTGAAGGCTGCCATGACCCACTTCTCGCCGCGTGAGATCGTTTCCGAGCTCGACCGCTACATCGTCGGTCAGGGCGATGCCAAGCGCGCCGTCGCCATCGCCCTCCGCAACCGCTGGCGGCGCCAGCAGCTCACGGGCGAGCTGAAGGAGGAGGTGCTGCCGAAGAACATCCTGATGATCGGGCCGACGGGCGTCGGCAAAACGGAGATCTCGCGCCGCCTCGCCAAGCTGGCGGGAGCGCCGTTCATCAAGGTCGAGGCGACGAAGTTTACCGAGGTCGGCTACGTCGGGCGCGATGTCGACTCAATCATCCGCGACCTCGTCGAGGTGGCGTTGGCGCTGGTGAAGGACGTCAAGCGCAAGGACGTGCGCGCGCGGGCCGAGAAGAACGCCGAGGAGCGGGTACTCGACGCCCTCGTCGGGCCGGGGGCCTCGCCGGCAACGCGCGAAGCCTTCCGCAAGAAACTGCGCACCGGCGAGCTGAACGAGAAGGAGATCGAGATCCAGGTTTCCGAGTCCCCCGGCGCCGGATTGCCGATGTTCGACATTCCCGGTGCGCCCGGCGCCTCCATTGGTGCCATCAATATCGGCGACATGCTGGGCAAGGCGTTCGGGCAGCGCACGAAGCCGCGCCGCGTTACCGTCGCCGACAGCTACGACGTGCTCATCGCCGAGGAGAGCGACAAGCTGATCGACAACGATGCGATCGTCGGCGAGGCGATCCACGCGGTCGAGAACAACGGCATCGTGTTCCTCGACGAGATCGACAAGATCTGCTCGCGCTCCGATGTCGGTCGCGTCACCGGCGACGTCTCGCGCGAGGGCGTGCAGCGCGATCTCTTACCACTCATCGAAGGCACGACGATCTCGACCAAGTACGGTCCGGTGAAAACCGACCACGTGCTGTTCATCGCCTCGGGTGCCTTTCACGTGGCCAAGCCCTCCGATCTGCTGCCGGAGCTGCAGGGTCGCCTGCCCATCCGCGTCGAGCTAAATGCGCTGACGCGCGAGGATCTGCGCCGCATCCTCACCGAGCCGGAGGCAAGCCTCATCAAGCAGTACGTGGCGCTGATGGCGACGGAGAACTTCGCCATCAGCTTCGAGCCGAGCGCCATCGACGCCATCGCGGACGCTGCGGTGCAGGTAAATTCGACGGTAGAGAATATCGGCGCGCGGCGGCTGCAGACGGTGATGGAGCGCGTGCTCGACGAGATCTCGTTCGACGCCTCCGACCGCGGCGGGCAGGCGGTGGTGATCGATGCCGACTACGTCAACTCGCGCATCGGCGATCTGGCCAAGAACGCCGACCTGTCGAAGTTCATTCTCTGATGTGCATCAGGAAGATTTGGCAGTTTGTGCCCGCGCCGCCACAGCG
Organism: Hyphomicrobium sp.; assembly: GCF_009026145.1. Lineage (GTDB taxonomy): Bacteria > Pseudomonadota > Alphaproteobacteria > Rhizobiales > Hyphomicrobiaceae > Hyphomicrobium_A. The sequence goes on along the minus strand of NZ_WBUE01000001.1, from coordinate 207,695 downwards.
CCGCTTCGCATCTGGTGTGATGCGGCGCGCTGACGCTTGAACGCGGCTGCGTAACGCCGTTACCCATTAGAAATGGGATGGGGAGTTCAGCGTACGTATAGGCGGATGGCCGCGGCCTGCGCGCTTGTCGGCATTGCGCTCTATGCGCTGCTGCTGCCCTGGCATCTCGTATCGCAGTTCGAGCGCCAGCTCTTTGGCGCCGAGTTCGGTGCCGCCGCGGAGTTGATCTGCAGCAGCGGTACGCAGAGCGGCGGCTCCCCCTCCATTCCCGGTGCGCCGACTACAAGCTGCCCCATCTGCAAGGGCCTTGCGGCGTTCCAGTTTGCTCTGGCTCCGGCGCCACTGGTCGTGGCGGCGCCCATGCCGTTGCGCTCGCCCGCGTTACTCGCCTTGCGCGAGGATGTTGCAGGTGCGGCAGCGCTTTCACCCAGAAGTCGCGGACCTCCTTCCCGAGCCTGAGAGCGTAGGATCACGGGGCTATGCGCTCTCCACCAGAGCAGCCCCTGGCCACGCCAAAGCCGTCTAACGCGTAGCCGCGCCGGTCACCGTGCGTGGTCGCTCAGTATCGTGTCGGGGAGTAGCGTTCATGTATCGGAGTTCTGGCGCACCGCTCGTTTGCGCGAGTGTGGTCGCAATCGTTGCAGTTACGGCAAGCGGACAAGCATCCGCGCAGGAAAATACGGCGGCTCCGTTGCCGCCAGTGATCGTCGAGCAGACCGCTCAGCCAAAAAAGCCGGTCAAGAAGGTCGCCAAGAAGAAGTCAACGGCGCAGGAGCCCTCGGGCGCTATCGGCGAGGATGCGGACGCAGACCATGCCGCCATGGGACATGGCGCTGCCGATATCGGCGTCGGCGCGAAGGGTCTCGCGGTGCCGCTCAACACGACGCGGCTCGATCAAACGGCTATCCGGTCCCAGCTCCCATCGACGAGCGACACCGCGCAGATAATGAGCCGGGCGCCCGGCGTGAGTATCTTCGGCGCGGGCGGTGTCTCCAGCCTGCCGGCGATAAACGGCCTCAACGACGACCGGGTGAAGATTCTTCTCAACGGAATGGTAGTCACATCCGCCTGCTCCAATCACATGAATCCACCGCTCTCCTACATCGATCCCTCACAGGTGGTGGTGGCAGACGTGATCGCCGGCGTCACCCCGGTCAGCAAGGGCGGCGATAGCCTCGGCGGCACGATCATCGTTGAATCCGCCGTGCCGCAATTTGCCGACGGCGATGGCGTCCGCACAGCGGGCAGTATCTCGGCTTTCTACCACAGCAACGGTGACAAGATCGGCACCGCTGCCACCGCCACGGCGGCGACGCGCAATGTCAGCATCGGCTACGCGGGTGCGTGGACGAAGGCCGACAACTACGAGCGCGGCGATGACGGCGGCGAGGTGCGCTCGACACTATATCAGGCGAGCAACCATGCGCTGACCTTTGCTGCCAAGGATGCCGATGATCTCTTGATCGTGCAGGGTACCTACGCGGCGATTCCCTACCAGGGCTTCGTCAACCAGCGCATGGACATGGTCGATAACGAGGCCTGGCTCCTGAATGCGCGCTATGTGGGCCGCTTCGACTGGGGACTGCTCGATGCGCGCGCCTTCTATCACAGCACCAAGCACAAGATGGACATCCTCGAGGACAAGCAGCCTGGGCATATGCCGATGTATACCGACGGCACCGACGCCGGCTACTCGGTGAAGGCAGAGATTCCGCTTTCTGGCGTCGACCTATTGCGCGTCGGCAGCGAGTTCCATCATCAGGGCCTCGACGACTGGTGGCCGCCGGTTCCGAACAAGGCGCCGATGATGGGTCCGGACACCTTCTGGAACATCAACGACGGGCGCCGCGACCGGCTCGGCACCTTCGTCGAATGGGAGCATCGGTGGGACCGCGCTTGGTCGACGCTGCTCGGCGTGCGCAACGACATGGTGTGGATGGATACGGGCGATGTCGTCGGCTACAGCATGATGTATGCCGCGGACGCGGCCGCCTTCAATGCCAAGGATCACTCTCGCACCGATGCGAACTTCGACGTCACGGCGCTGGCGCGGTACGAGCCTTCGGCGACTGAGATCTACGAGCTCGGCTATGCGCGCAAGACCCGATCGCCGAACCTCTATGAACGCTATGCCTGGAGCAGCGGCAACATGGCCGCGAACATGATCGGCTGGTACGGGGATGCCAACGGCTACATCGGCAACCTCGATCTCGAACCGGAGATTGCCAACACGGTGAGCGTCACGACGGGCTGGCACGACAGGGCGCACCGCGAGTGGGCCCTCCACGTCACGCCCTACTACACGTACGTCGAGGACTACATTGATGCCGACTTCGTGGCCACGCAATCGAATGCGAACTTCGTCAAGTTGCGTTTCGCCAATCACGATGCGCGCCTCTACGGCGTCAACGTGTCGGGCACCACCGTGTTGTTTGAGAGCAGGGAGAGCGGACGCTTCGACCTGTCGGGTGTCGTCGGTTACGTCAACGGCGAGAACCTCGACACGGGCGACAGCCTCTATCACATGATGCCGCTCAACGCCCGGGTGGCACTGCAGCACCGTCTCGGCGGCTGGTCGAGCGCGCTCGAGTTGGTGGCGGCTAGCCGCAAATCGGACGTGAACGACCTGCGCAACGAGCCGGTGACGCCGGGCTACGCGCTGGTCAACATGCGCACGAGCTACGAATGGGAGAACATGCGCTTCGACCTCGGCGTCGACAACCTGTTCGACCAGCTCTACTACCCGCCGCTCGGCGGCGTCGATTGGGCCGACTACAAGGCCGGCGGCCAGATGGGTCGCATCGGCGCGGTGCCCGGCGAGGGACGCTCGTTCAACGCCGGCGTCACCGTGAAGTTCTGAAGTCGAAGCGGGGCGGCGCGAGATCGTTGCCCCGCTCTCAAGCCTGGCGGGCAGACATGGCGGTCTTCAAGACGCGGGCGAAGTTGCCGATGGCGAGCTTGTGGATGCTCTCCCCAGGAAAGCCGGCCTTCTGCCAGTAACGCACAACCTTCTGCAGGTCGGCGTAGCTGGCGATGGCCGGGCGCGAGATAGCGTTCATGTCGGTGCCGAAGGCGACATGATCGTCGCCCAGCCACTCGCCCAGCTCCCAGACTCGTTGCGCGTAGGATTCCGGCGTCGCACCGACGTCGGCACGCATCGGCCACACCCCGACGACGCCGCCCTTCTCCGCAATCAGCTTCGCCGTCGCCAGCGAGAGCTGGCGCGCCTGCCAGACGGGCATCTTCCAGTTCGGCTGGCGGGTGCGTGTCACCGACGAATGCGACCAGACGAGCGGCTGCGTCGCCACCTCCAGCGCCTGGCGCGCGGCGATGTCGGTGCAGTGCGCGAGGTCGACGAGCATGCCGAGGCGGTTGCATTCCTCGATCACCTGGCGGCCGAGGTCGGTGAGACCGTCGTACTGCGGTGCCTCGGTCTGAAAGTCGCCGAGCGGGTTCTCGATGTAGTGCACGAGCTGCACGCTGCGCACGCCGAGCTCGTAGGCATGCGCCAGCGGCGCCGTATTGTCCTCGACGAAGGTGGCGCCCTCGACCGTCAGCACGACGTGCGGCTCCCCGGCGAGCGCCTTGTCGACGTCTGCGGGGGTGAGCGCGAGCTTCAGGTTCTCATCGGCGATGTGCTGTTTGATGCGGGCAAGATCGTCTTCGAACCAGGCGATGGCCTCGCCGCGCCTCGGCTGTCCCTTCTGCTTGATGCCTTTGCCCGTGATGCGTAGCCACGGCACGTCGCCGACCAGCGACCAGGCGACGAGCGTGGCGTTGCCCGCCGCCATCGAGCGCCCGAGCGGCTTCTTGGCCGGCGTGTTGTTACCGAAGAAGAAGAGGTGGGAGTGCATGTCGCCGATAAAGACGGGCGCGGCGTGCTCAGCACCTGCCGGCTCCACGGCAGCGCAAGAGGCGGCGAGCGCCCCGAGCACGAATTGCCGGCGGTCGATGTCCATTACCTGCCGCGCCCCCGCTTGGGACGCGCCCGCTTACTCGATCACCACGGTGGCCACGTAGTCCATGGTGCGATTGTTGTTATTGGCGGGCAGCAGCGAGTTGATGAGGTAGGACGTCGGCGAGTAGTTCTCGGCGATGCCCGCCCAGTTGAAGCCGGTGCCGATGAGGCGCGCACGCCAGTGCTGCCACATGCGTCCGGTCATGCCGATGTAGTAGTTCTTCAAGCGCTCGAAGCGCGGCTGCATCTCCTCGGCGACCTTGCGGTGGCCCACCGACATGTTGGCGAGGCCGGCGGGATTCTCGACGAAGATGCTGTCGAGCAGCGGCCGGCGCTGATCGTCGGGCAGGTCCATCTGGTCGATGACGAGGAGCGGGCCGTCGGCGAGGCCGGAATAGGATCTCCGGCCGTGGTTCGGCAGCACGTTGCCGGTGGCCTTCATCGGCTCCATCGGCTCCTTGATGCAGGAAGGTACGCGGCTGCCGTTGAAGTCGCCGTCGCTTTTCGCCGGATCGCAATTGCGCAGCGACAGGAGCGACCACACGAACTCCGAGCAGTACAGGTCGAGCGGCTTGCCGCTGTTGCCCTGGCCGAGGGCGATCTGGCCGAACTCCTTGACGAAGGTCAGCGGGCGCCCGGGCCGGAACTTCGGCGCGTTGTAGTCCTGGTTGAAGCTGATCTGGCTCGGATAGACCCTCTTGGAGTTGTCGTTGAGCCGTTTGGCCCACGCATAGAGGTTGGCCTTCTGCGCGTCCGTTAGGCTCCGCGGGCGGATGATGTGCAGGTAGTTGAGCGTGCGGTAGTGCTGGCTCGTCAGGTCGCCGCGCCCGACGTACTCGCCATCGAGCGGGTTATCGAGGTTGCGCACCACGCCGTCCTTGCCGACGTAGGCGAAGCCCGTGTGGCTGATACCCATCTGGATGTTCGGGTAGGCGCCGGCGCCGCCCCACTCGGTGCGGAAGGTGAGCAGGATGTCGCCGGTCTGCACGAGGCCGCTCTGCCCGAGGCGCTTGGCGAGGCCGGAGCGCTTGGCGACCACGAGGCGCAAGCCGACGTCGCCTTGCGCTTTCAGCGCGTCGGGATGCTTGAAGTCGATGAGCTTGTCGGTGGTCTTGATGTCCTTTGGCAGGCTCGCGCGGGCGCTCGCCGGCACGGCGAAGTAGACGGGGATCTTCAGCTTTTTGGCGAGGTCGGCGTTCGTCTTCTCGTTGAAGGTGAACTCGGCGGCGAGCGCAGGCTGCGCGCCGGCAGCGGTGATCGCCGCCATAGCGATGGCTACGGTCTTCTTCTGCAAAGACATTGGAGCGTCTCCCCCACGCGACTTTGACTGTTGGCTTAGCATGGCGCCGAGCGACCCCCAACCATCGTCGTCCGATTGAGGCACAGTCAGGATACAACCTATTAAGCATGTCGGGCTTAGGGTGCAGGGGCGTCCAAAACTGGGCAGCGCGCCCGCGCATCGGTTATCGCGCGCCCGCCCGTGGCCATTGCCAAAATGGAGCTTCACCCATGAAGCCGTTGTTTTTCCGCGCCCTGCTGACCGCGCTGCTGGCCGTCGCATCACCCTCTGCATTTGCCCAAGGGGCCGCCGAGAACATTCGCGGAGCGACCACCGGCCCGACGACCGCCCGCGGCTTCAGCCACCCCGAGCAGTATATTCACCTGCAGGACGTTAAGCCGGCCGACAACATGTATCCGGTGGTGCTGCATCCCGAGCAAGACAAGGCGGCGCGCGAGAAGCTCGCGGCGCTGGAGAAGAAGACCGGCAAGAAGCCGAACATCCTACTGTTCCTGATGGACGACGTTGGCTGGATGGACCCTGGTTTCAACGGCGGCGGCGCGGCGGTCGGCAATCCGACGCCGGTGATGGACAAGCTCGCCAACGAGGGGTTGATCCTCACCTCGGCGTACTCGACACCATCATGCTCGCCGACGCGGGCCACCATCCACACCGGCCAGAACCCGCTGCACCACGGCATCTTGCGCCCGCCCATGTACGGCGAGGCGGGCGGTCTCGACGGCGCCATCACCATGCCGCTGCTCTTAAAGCAGTACGGCTATGTCACGCAGGGCGTCGGCAAATGGCACATGGGCGAGAACAAGGGCTCGCTGCCGCAGAACGTCGGCTACGACGACTACGTCGGCTTCCTCGGCGTCTCCGACATGTACACCGAGTGGCGGGACGTCTACTTCAACCCCGAAATCGCGCTGAGCCCCGAGCGCTTCAAGATGCTCGAGGACGATGCGTTCAATCACTACGAGGTGCATTGCACGGCGGCCGACAAGGAGAAGTGCGAGAACGGCAAGTTGATCGAGCTCAACTACGTCAAGGAGCTCGACAAGCACTGGCTGAGCGTAAGCCTCGACTTCCTGCAGAAGATGCAGGGCTCCAGGCAGCCGTTCTTCCTCTACCACGCGACGCGCGGCTGCCACTTCGACAACTATCCGTCGGACGAGTGGGCCGGCCGGTCGCTGTCGCGCACCGTGTACGGCGACTGCATGGTGCAGATGGATTACACGCTCGGCAAGCTCATCCAGAAGCTCACCGACATTGGCGAGCTGGAGAACACGCTCATCGTACTCACCTCCGACAACGGCCCCGAGTGCGAGATCCCGCCGCACGGGCGCACGCCGTTCCGCGGCTGCAAGGGCTCGAGCTGGGAAGGCGGCGTGCGCGTGCCCACGTTCGCCTACTGGAAGGGGATGATCGAGCCGCGCAAGTCGGACGGTCTGTTCGATCACGCCGACTTCCTGCCGACCGCCTTGTCGCTGGCCGGCGTGCCTGGGGCCGAACTCGCCAAGCTGTTTTCCAAGACGACCTACATCGACGGCGTCGATCAGGCCGCGTTCCTCGTCGCCGACGGCGGCGTCTCGGCGCGTCGCAGCCGGCCCTACACGCTCAACCAGTACTACTCGGCGATGCGCATCGACGAGTTCAAGGGCGTCGTCACCGGCGAGATCGAGAACGCGGTGGTGCAGAAGGGCGACTGGGGCGGCTTCACGGGCTCGATCTTCACCGACACCGGCGGCGCCGTGTTCTTCAACCTCTATACCGATCCCAAAGAGGACGTGAGCGTCGGCATCCGGCACATCCCGATGGGCGTGCCGCTGATGGCCGCCTCCGGCTGGTATTTGAAGGAGCTGATCAAGTATCCGCCACAGTTCAAGATCGGCTTCTTGTCCAACAACCCGCCCGTCTACGACCTCATTCCCAAGGTGCAGGAGATGAAGAGGGAGCAGTTGGAGAAGAACGGCCTCGGCCGCCCGACACCGTAGAGGATGCCGGCATGCGCGTCGGACGCTCCGCTGCCGTAGGCGATGCGGCGAGTAGGCGGATGCCGTTCCAATGCGTTAAGCAATTCGGTCGGCAGCCGCTAGACGCCGCGGTCGTTCAGAGCGCACTCTTCGCACCTTGAAGCCGCGCTAGATGGGGCCGGACACTACGCATTCCAGTGCGAGGCTGGAAATGCGTTCAGTTGGCATAGGTTATTGCGCGCGCTGCGCGCTTGCCGGTTTCCGCCTTGCGGCCTGCGCCCGCGGCGCCCCCTCCATTGATGACATCACCGCTCGTCTCGACCGCCGCGCATCTGCTCGGCCCGGCAGAAGCACCCCCGCGGGGCCCATCCTGGAAGAGGAGACGGCTGCCATGAGAACGACGTTGCTCACTTTCTCCAGCCTCAGCCTGCTGCTCCTTGTCTGCACGCCGGTGCTGGGGCAGCAGACGACCGGCGTGCCGGGCTCGCCGAGCGCCACGACGACGATCGGTGGAGAGGAACTCCCCGCACCCGATCCGAAATTCGGCGGCGTGATCAAGGACGATGCCCTGCAATCCAAGCCCTGGTGGGCGCCGCGCATCGTGCCGCCCGCGGGTGCGCCCAACGTACTTCTGATCATCACCGACGACGCCGGCTTCGGCGTGCCGAGCACGTTCGGCGGAGTGATCCCCACGCCGACCATGGATCGCATCGCGAACGAGGGTCTGCGCTACAACCGCATGTTCTCGACGGCGCTGTGCTCGCCGACGCGCGCCGCGCTGATCACCGGGCGCAACCACCACTCGGCGGGATTCGGCGTGGTCTCCGAGCAGTCGACCGGCTTCCCTGGGTACAACAGCATCATCGCCGAGGACAGGGCCACCATCGGCCGCGTCCTGCTGGATAACGGCTATGCGACGTCGTGGTTCGGCAAGGACCACAACACGCCGGCGTTCGCTGCCAGCCAGGTCGGGCCCTTCAATCAGTGGCCGACCGGCATGGGCTTCGAATACTTCTACGGCTTCGTCGGCGGCGACTCCAACCAATGGCAGCCGAACCTCTTCCGCAACACCACGCAGATTTACCCCTTTCAGGGCAAGCCGCCCGGAACGTGGAACCTCGTTACCGCCATGGCTGACGACGCGATCGACTGGATGACGCGGATGCACCAGACCGATCCCTCGAAGCCGGTCTTCATCAAGTACGCGCCCGGCGCCACGCATGCGCCGCACCACCCGACCAAGGAGTGGGTGGACAAGATCAGCGCCATGCACCTCTTCGACGACGGCTACAACAAGGTGCGCGAGCGCATCTTCGAGAACCAGAAGAAGCTCGGCGTGATCCCGAAGGATTCGCAGTTGGCGCCCTGGCCGAATGAGATACTGAAGCCGTGGGATGAGCTCACCGCGGAGGAAAAGAAACTCTTCATCCGCCAGGTCGAAATCTTCGCCGCCTATGCCGCCTACAACGACCATGAGATCGGGCGCGTGGTTCAGGCCTTCGAGGACCTCGGCAAGCTCGACAACACGCTCGTCATCTATATCAACGGTGACAACGGCACGAGCGCCGAGGGCGGACCGCTGGGCACGCCGAACGAGGTCGCCTGGTTCAACGGTGTCAGCATGATGCCGGTGGCGGAGCAGATGAAATGGTACAATGTCTGGGGCACCGAGCAGACGTATAACCACATGTCGGCAGGATGGTCGTGGGCCTTCGATACGCCTTTCGACTGGTTCAAGCAGAACGCGTCACGGCTGGGCGGCACCAACCAGAACATGGCGGTGTCGTGGCCGGCACGCATCAAGGACAAGGGCGGCTTGCGCGAGCAGTTCGTGCACGTGATCGACGTCGTGCCGACCATCCTCGAGGCCGCCGGCATCCGCGCGCCGGAGGTGGTCGATGGAATCAAGCAGGCGCCGATCGAGGGCACCAGCTTCGCCTACACCTTCGACGCGGAGAACGCCAAGGAGCCGGCGCGCCATACGACTCAGTACTTCCAGATGATGGGCCAGTGGGCGCTCTACAAGGACGGCTGGCTGCTCAGCACCAAGGTCAATCGTGCGCCTTGGGAAGCGTTCGGCCCGGCCAATCCGGATCCGCTGAACAACCAGGTGTTCCAGCTCTACGACCTCAGCGCGGACTTCACCCAGTCCAACGACATTGCCGCAAAGAACCCAGAGAAGGTCGAGGAAATGAAGGAGGCGTTCATTGCGGAGGCCAGGAAGTATCAGGTCTTCCCGCTGGACGCGTCGGTAGCGGCGCGCATCGTCGCGCCACGGCCGAACATCACCGCGGGCCGCAGTGAGTCTGTCTACACGCGGCCGATGGTCGGCCTGCCGCAGGGCGACTCGCCGTTCCTGCTCAACACCTCCTTCACGGTCACTGCCGATATCGATGTGCCGGAGGGCGGTGCCGAGGGGATGATGCTGACTTCGGGCGGGCGCTTCGCCGGCTACGGCTTCTACCTGCTCAAGGGCAAGCCGGTGTGGCTGTGGAACATGCTGGACCTGGAGCGCATCAAGTGGGAAGGCCCCGACGCACTGACACCCGGCAAGCATACCGTCGAGTTCAATTTCAAGTACGACGGCATGGGCCCAGGCACGCTGGCCTTCAATAGCTTCAGCGGCGTGGGCCGCCCCGGTACCGGTACGCTCAAGGTAGACGGCAAGGTCGTCGATACCAAGACGATGCCGAAGACGCTGCCGATGATCCTGCAGTGGGACGAGAGCTTCGACATCGGCTCCGACACACTGACCGGCGTGAACGACGCGGACTACCAGCCGCCGTTCGCGCTGACCGCGAAGCTCGACAAGCTGACGATCAGGATCGATCGACCGCAGCTTACGCCCGAGGACATCAAGAAGCTGGAGGGCGCGATGAAGGCTGCCGCGGACGGACCGGTCTCGGGAGATCTCAGTCTGGTTCAACGATTGGAAGAGCGGCTCGACAAGAGAGAGGACTGCCGCAAGCAGGCCGATGCGCAAAAGCTCGATCCGATCGAGCGGATTCAATTTGTGCGGAAATGCTTGCAGTGAGGTGCAAGCTGAAGACGGCTGGAGGTCGCCATGCTCATCGATCCAGCTCGTCGTATTGTGTCCGCCGCGCTTGCCGTGGCGCTGCTGGCCGCGTCGGGTGATCGCGCACGGGCGCAAAGCTCAGAGCCAAAGCAGGACGCGCCGAGCGAGGCCGAAGAGATCTTGAAGGAGTCCAGGAAGAACGATCCTGAGACCCCCAAGGAGATCGCGGAGTGCATGAAAGAGTGGGTGCCGCAGACGCAAATGACCAAGGAGGAATGGGCTGCGAGTTGCCGCAGCACGCTCCGTTATTTCCCCGAGAGCCCCTAATATCCGCCGACAACTGATTCTCCGGACGGCACGGGTGATCATGAAAGTCCTACGCATCAACGCCCCAGCAATCCTCGGCGTCCTCATAGTCGGCATAGCCGGTGGTGCCGCAAGGTCCGAACCCAATGTGTGCTCCGTATCCCCCGCGGCCGTGGGCAGCGGCGAGACGGCCGGCATGGCGTTCGTGCCTGGCGGCGCGTTTGCCATGGGCTCCGATCGCCGCGAGCTGGAGGAACGGTCGACGCACCTCGTGCGCGTCGATGGCTTCTGGATCGATGTACACGAGGTGACCAACGCGCAATTTCAGCGCTTCTTCGATGCCACCGGCTACGTAACGCGCGCCGAGCACGGACCCGATGCCGCGAAGAAGCTGGACGAGGAGGTCAGCGGTCCCGGCTCGGCGGTGTTCGTGCAGCCCAAGGAAGGCGGCGACATCACCCGCTGGTGGCGGTACGTGAAAGGCGCCAACTGGCGCCAGCCGGAAGGGCCCGGTTCATCGATCGCCGGACGCGAGAACCATCCTGTCGTGCACATCGCCTACGAGGATGCGCTGGCCTTCGCCAAATGGCTGGGGCGCGAGCTGCCGACGGAGGCACAATGGGAGTACGCGGCGCGCGGCGGACGCGAGGATGCCACCGAGGTGGTCGGCGCGTTCGATGCCGACGGCAAGCCGGCGGCCAACACCTGGCAAGGCATCTTCCCTGTGTTCAACACCAAGGACGATGGCTATGCCGGCTCGGCGCCGGTCGGCTGCTTCAAGCCCAACGGCTTCGGCCTTTACGACATGATCGGCAACGTGTGGGAGTGGACGAGCGACTGGTACTTGGCTGGCCATCAGCGCGCGCCGGCGACGAATCCCATGGGCCCCAACCTCATGCAGGTGCGCCTTGCCCCGGGGGCCACACCGATGAAGGTGATCAAGGGCGGCTCGTTCCTGTGCGCGGGGAACTTCTGCGCCCGCTATCGCGCCAGCGCGCGCCAGCCGCAGGAGATCGATCTCGGAACCAGCCACATCGGCTTCCGCACCGTCTTGAACCGCGACCCTGCGACGAACCAAGCCCCTTCCCCTAAGTCAAGCCCCTTCCCCTAAGTAGAGACTCGCACAGCTCCGCACCTGTGCGAGGAGGGGTGCTTTTTCAGCATCAGTCCTTACAGTGGCGCCTCAACCCCGAACAAGGGCGCCCCGAGGAATGCCGCACGACACACCGCTGATCGCCACCATCGTCATCGGACTCTGTCTCGCGTTTTTCCTTGGCGCCATCGCGCAGCGCATCCGCGTCTCTCCGCTGGTTGGCTACCTCCTCGCCGGCGTTGCCCTCGGACCCCATACGCCCGGATTCGTCGCCGATCAGGCGCTGGCGAGCGAGCTGGCCGAGATCGGCGTCATTCTCTTGATGTTCGGCGTCGGGCTGCACTTCTCGCTGAGGGACCTATGGTCGGTACGGGCCATCGCCATCCCCGGCGCCATCGCGCAGATCGCCGTAGCAACGGGATTCGGCGCCTGGCTCGGCCACATGCTCGGCTGGTCGATGGGCGCCAGCGTCACCTTCGGCCTCGCGCTCTCGGTGGCGAGCACCGTCGTGCTGCTGCGCGCCCTACAGGAGCGCCGCGTCATCAGCACCGAGCGCGGGCGCATAGCCGTCGGCTGGCTGATCGTCGAGGATCTCGTCATGGTGCTGACGCTGGTGCTGCTGCCGGCCCTTGTGCCGTTGCTCGACGGCAGTCTCGGTAGCGCCACGCCGTCCGTTGCATCGGAGATCTTCCAGACGCTCGCGCTGACGGTGGCCAAGGTCGCCGCTTTCATTGCCATAATGCTCATTGTTGGCCGACGCGTCATTCCATGGATCCTGCACTATGTCGCGCACGGCGGTTCGCGCGAACTGTTCCGCCTCGCGGTGTTGAGCATTGCACTCGGCTGCGCCTATGGCGCGGCGCAGCTGTTCGGCGTCTCGTTTGCGCTCGGTGCCTTCTTCGCCGGCATGATCTTGAGCGAATCGACGCTCAGCCAGCAGGCCGCCTCCGAGACGCTGCCGTTGCGCGACGCCTTCGCGGTGCTGTTCTTCATCTCGGTCGGCATGCTGTTCGACCCCATGATCCTCGTCCGCGATCCGCTTCCCGTGCTGGCGACGGTCGGCATCATCGTGGTGGTCAAGTCGCTCGCCGCACTGCTGATCGTGCTCGCCTTTCGCTACCCGCTCGGCACGGCGGTGACCATCGCCGTCAGCCTGGCGCAGATCGGCGAGTTCTCTTTCATACTCGCTGGCCTCGGCGTGACGCTCGGCCTGTTGCCGCCGCTTGGCCGCGAGCTGATTCTCGCCGGCGCGATCATCTCGATCCTGCTCAACCCGCTGCTGTTCTTCGCGCTCGACGGCCTCAAGCCCTGGCTCGAGGCGCGCGAAGCGACGCCGCCTGCCAGCCCGCCGGCGCAAGAACCCGCCGGCGGTGACGAGATCGAGGCTACGCAACAGCAAGGGCATACCGTGATCGTCGGCTGCGGCCGCATCGGCTTTTGGCTCAGCGAGGCGCTGGCAAGAGGGGGCGTGCCGCTGTTCGTCATCGACGAGAAGGACGACGTCGTCGCCAAGTTGAGGGCCCGCAACATCGAGGCCGTTGCCGGGAGCGCGCCGGCGGCGCTGCCGGCCGCCAATCTGGCGCGCGCCAACGCTCTGTTCGTCGCCGTGCCGGCCGCTTTCGAGGCGGGGCAGATCGTCGCGCAGGCGCGCGCTGCCAATCGCGATCTCTTCATCGTCGCGCACGCCCATTCTGATGCGGAGGCGGCCTATCTGTCGAACTACGGCGCCAACGCCGTCGTGCAAGGCTCGCGCGAGATCGCCGACGCGATGGTGGCGCGGCTGTCCGCTGCGCCTACTGCTATGCAGACGGCACAGGGCAGCTAAGAGCTCGGCCGAGCGTCCACACTTCTGTCGATTTTGATCTGCAGCAACGGACATCGATCGCGTCAGTTGCGCAGAGCGGGGCAAGCGACGATATGCAGAGCCGAAAGCACCGCCGCAGCCATGGGCCGGCGCATCACGCCAAGATCGCCGCGGCGGCCTTAGCAGTCGTGCAGTGGGCCGCCTCACCTGCGGAGGCCGCGCCCGGCGGCTGCGCAGCGGTCAATCGCGGCGCGCTGAATGCCGACGTCGCCGCCGGCGCGCCCCTCACGCGGCGGCTCGGCCTCGAGCAAGGCGACCTGCTCAGCTTCACCACGCGCGGTGTCGCCGTCGCGCTCGTCGACGGACCCGGCGCGCCTTCGACGCTGATCGGCGGCTCGGCGGAAATGACGGCGTCCTTCAAGGCCCCGGCGGACACCACTTATACGTTCCAGTTCAACGCGAGCAGCGGGCAAGCGGCAAGAGTGATCGTGTCCTGCACCTCGACGCGCACGGAGGCCGCCAATGCCGCCTTCCTGGAGCGGCGCAAGGCGCTGCTGAACGAGCGCGACCCCGATCGCTTGCGCATCGACCGCGCGCCGACACCCATTGCCAACCCGGATAAGCCGCTATCGAGCACGGTTGCCGTCGACGATGACGGACGCGCCAAGAACGTCGAATTCTCGGTGAGCCTCTCGGAGATCGCGGCGGCGACGCAGGGCGGCAAGCCCGAGCCCGGCATCGTCGATTTCTGGCTCGAGGGGCGCATGCAGAACTATGCCGCGGGCAGCCTCGACACCGGTTCCACCGACGGCAATCTCGGCGTGCTGTATCTCGGCACGCGCTCGATGCTGGGCCCTGATATCATGGTGGGGGCGCTGGCGCAGCTCGATCGCGGCGTTGAAAGCGCCGCGCACGATGCGCCGGAAATGGCGGCGAGGGGATGGATGGTCGGGCCGTACATGAGCATGAAGCTCGGCTCTGGCGTCGTCTTCGACAGCCGCGCCTCCTGGGGCGAGACGGAAAACGCGGTGGCCAGCCCCGAGATCGGCGACAACTTCACCGAGCGGCGTCTCGTACGCGGCAAGCTTACCGGCACGCGCGAGGTCGGCGGCTGGAAGGTCGCGCCGAGCGTCGGTCTCGTCTACGTCGAGGATGCCGTCCGCGATTCAGCCTCGGGTGAGACGAAGGCCGCCGGCACCGGCAAAGTCGAGGTGCTGCCGGAGGTCTCGAAGCGATTTTCTGTCGACGATACGACGTTCATCGAGCCGCGCGCGGCGGTCGGCGCCTTCGTCGGCTTCGATGGTCTTCAGGCGCTCAATCCGGCAGTACCGGCCACCGGGCCGACCGACGTGCAACTGAAAGCGGAAGCGGGCGTCGCCGTGGGCGTCAAGGACGGCTCGACGCTGCAGGCGACGGGCGGCGTCGAGAGCGGCACCGCCAGCACAGCGGACACCTGGAGCGGGCGTTTGCAGCTGAACATGCCGCTCGGAAAGTGACGCCGCATCGCACTGCAGCACGATTCAATTTTGTCAACATTTTCCTTTCACTCATGCAACGGAAAGTTATTTCTAGTGTCACACAGGTCACGTATAGTGATTGTTGTAGGTGATCGGATGCAGCTGCGGATCCCCTGCTGGAGAGTGGCAGGCACAACCCCCCGAACCGCCTTTCCGTAGCGCCGGTCTCCTGCGAAGGAGGTGACGCATGGCATGTCCGAAGATCGAAGTCCGCGGCAAGAGGGTCATCCTGCTGAGCGGGTTTCGCGACACGGTCGACGCAGCCCGCCCCCAGGTTGTTCTCGATGAAGCGGACGTGAAACAAGCCGACGAACTGCGGCAGTCAGCGAGACTGCACCCCGACGCGGTGGCCTTCGGCTACGTCGCCGGCCGCTGGGTACCGGCCGCCTGAGCCGAACCCGCGGGGCTCTCGCCCCGTTCCAAGCCTGGATGTCCTCTTATTGCAATCCCCAGACCCTGCCGGGGTCTGGGGATTTGCTGTATGCGGGGGGCAGCGTTAGATAGGGGCGAGCCCGCTTCACCCGGATCGACATGATTCTGACGCTCGATACGCCATCTGCAGCCACCGCTGCCGACAAGCCCTCGCTCGCCGGTCTCGGCCGCGAGGGACTGCGCGCGGCACTGGCCAGCGTCGGGGTGCCGGAAAAGCAGCTGCGCATGCGCGGCAATCAGCTGTGGAGCTGGCTATACGTGCGCGGCGTGGCGAGCTTCGACGCCATGACCGACGTCGCCAAGGAGCTGCGTGCGGCGCTGGCCGAGCGCTACACCCTGGCGCGGCCCGAAATCGTCAGCGAGCAGGTGTCGGTCGACGGCACGCGCAAATGGCTGTTGCGCCTGCCCGCACTGGGCCGCGACGGCAAGCCGCCGGAGATCGAGACGGTCTACATCCCGGAGGCCGATCGCGGCACGCTGTGCATCTCGAGCCAGGTCGGTTGCACGCTCAATTGCACATTCTGCCATACCGGCACGCAGCGCCTGGTGCGCAATCTGACGGCGCAGGAGATCGTCGGCCAGATCCTCTTGGCACGCGACCGCATCGGTGACTGGCCGGGCGCCGAGCCGCCGGGTGATGGGCGCCTGCTGCCCACTTGCGAGCGCAAGATCACCAACATAGTGCTCATGGGCATGGGTGAGCCGCTCTACAACTTCGACAACGTCAAGGCCGCGATGGAGGTCGCCGCCGACGGCGAGGGGCTGTCGGTATCGAAGCGACGCATCACGCTGTCGACCTCGGGCATCGTGCCGGAGATCGGCCGCTGGGGCGCCGTGACCGGCACCATGCTCGCCATCTCGTTGCACGCGGTGCGCGATGAGCTGCGCGACGAATTGGTGCCGATCAACCGCAAGTATCCGATCGCCGAGCTGCTCGATGCCTGCCGCAACTACCCGGCGCTGTCGAACGCGCGCCGCATCACCTTCGAGTACGTCATGCTGAAGGGCGTCAACGACAGCCTCGCCGAGGCCCGCGAACTGGTGCGGCTGCTGGCCGGCATTCCGGCGAAGATCAATCTCATTCCGTTCAACCCGTGGCCGGGGGCGCCCTACGAGTGTTCCGACTGGGCGCAGATCGAGCGCTTCGCCGAGGTGGTGAACAAGGCCGGCTACGCGAGCCCGGTGCGCACGCCGCGCGGACGCGACATATATGCCGCGTGCGGGCAGCTGCGCTCGGCGAGCGTCAAGCAGCGGGCGAGCGCCGGCGCCGTGCCGGCCGATGCAGCTAGTGGCAGCGGAGCCTGACCTAGCGTGATGATCGAGAAATTCGCTATCGTCAGCTGCGAGGTGTCGAGCGAATTTCTCGATCATCACGCTAGCAAATCAATGGTTCTAGTGCCCCTTATGATTGCGAAGTTCGCTCCCCACCCCAGCAACGAGCTTTGGCGAACTTCGGAATCGGGGCACTAGCCGTGTTCTGGAAGACCACCGGCCGCATCCTCATCGTCATCCCCTTCGCGCTCATCATGGCGATGGCAGCGGCGCTGTTCGTCTTGGTGACGCTCGGGCTCGAGCGCATCACGGCGTTCCTGCACGTCAACCCAATTGGCGATGAGGACGTCGAGACGATCTTCGCAGTGATGAATCAGGGGTTCATGCTGGCGGCCAGCATCACCCTCGTGCCGGCGCTGCTGATGGTCATTGTCGGCGAGGTCGCCGGCATCCGCTCGCTGGCCTACTACGTGGTCGGCGGCGGCATTGCGCTAGCTGCCATTCCGCTGCTCGCCCGCTTCGGTCAGAGTGGGGCTATAGCCTCGGGGGAGGCGCTCGTTTGGCAGGTGTTCGCCACGGCCGGGTTCGCCGCCGGCTTCGTCTACTGGCTGATTGCCGGCCGCAACGCTTGACCTACGACGCGTGTCACCCTGAACGCGCGAGTGCTGATTGGGCACAGTCGGGGACCGCGGACGTTAGGCAGATGCCGCCTTTTCCATTGAGAGGGTTGGGTTAAGGCCTGTAAGCTCGCACAAATTCCAAGGAGCAGACCCATGCTCACGCTGCTGCGCGTCCTTTTTGGCTTCGTCATCGCCTGCCTCGTTGCCGGCGCGGTGACCGTCGCCTTCGTCGTCACTCCCGCCGACATTGCCAGCTTGCCGGCCGAGGCGCAGACCGAACGGCTCGGCAATGCCGGGGTTCTGGCACTGCTCACCGCCACGCATTCGGCGATCTTCGCCTTCCCGTTTGCCCTGCTGGCGATCGGGATCGGGGAGATGTGGCGCCTGCGGTCGTGGCTCTATTACGTGCTGGTCGGCGTGGTGATCGCACTCGGCGGCTTTGCGGCGGAGTACCTCAACGAGGTTCCCGGCCAGCCATCCATCCTGAACAACTACGCGCTCGCCGCCTTCCTCACCGTCGGGGTGCTCGGCGGCGGCGCCTACTGGCTGTTCGCCGGCCGGCGCGCCGGCGGCCGGCGCGGCGACGTTGCGGCGCCTCCGAGCGCCTCTCCAACCGCTAGCGAGCCGGTGGCCGAGGCGACTTAGCTCGGACCAATTACTAAGTGCATTTACGCGCAATTGGCTTGTTGCGTTGCAGCAATCAGTTTACGGTCTAAGCGTTGCTTGTGGGGGCAAGGAGAAGGCGCACGCATGCTCGACCCTGACCTCCAGCAACGTTTCGCGCGCCGCTGCGCCGAGGCCGCGCTGGGCTATTCGGCCGCCAGCACGGCCGCCTACGCTGCATTCGCCGATCAGGTGCTGAATTTCTGGTCGGGTGTGCTGCAGCCATCGTCGGCAAAGCGCGAGCCGGACCTGTGGCGCTGGCCGGTGCCCTTGGCGACGTCGCAGACCTCGCAGCCAGAAACGCTCTTCAACCCGTTCGCCTGGGCGCTGCCGCAGCCGGTCCCCAAGCCCACTTCCCCGTCGCTGCCGACCAATCCCTTCGAAGCCATGGAGGCATTCGCCAACGCCATGAGCAGCGCGCTCAGCGCCATGAGCTCGACGCCGGTCAGACCCATCGCCGGTGCGGCCAGTCCGATGTCGGCCTGGCTCACCATGCTCCCGTTCACCACACCCTCGGCTGCTTGGCCGATGGCTTTCATGATGATGTCCTCGGGGGTGCCGCACGCGGTCGCCTGGCCCACAGCGGAAGCCAACGTGGCCGTGCTGGACGCCGCCGACGTGGCGAGGCGGTCGATCAAGAAGGTCTTTGCCAGCTACCAGTCCGAGAGCGGCTACGCCGCGGGCGGCAATGCGTGGCCGCCCGTCGAGATGCTGACGCTAATGGCCATCGTGCCATTCAACGTCGGCACGATGTTCGCGGCCTTACGCATGGCCTGACGCGCCGAACTGGCCGGTCCGAGCCCGTGTTCAGGCAGTCTTCTTGGCTACTTGCTGGAATGGCCGTTTGCGGCAATGGGCACGGCGCACCTTCCCTGCCTTGGTCGTGACCTGCTTGCGCCAATAGCATTCGGACTTGGCGCCGCATGCATTGATATCGAGGCCGACGCACACGGAAGGCGGCTTCTGCTTCTTCTCGGTTTTCGGCTCGTCAGCGGCGGTGGCGGCGAACGCAAGTGTAACGGCGGCGGCGGCCAAGGCGGTGCCGCGCCAAAAAAAGCTATACATAGGACAGCAACTCCCCCGAAAGACACCCCGCAAAAACAACATAGCACTGGTTGTATCGACATAAAAATACATTCTTTGCGGGTAGACTAATGGCGCGCGCCGATGTTGCGGGGCGTCCGCCGATCCCTATAGTGCGCCGCCGTTACGACGCTTCGTCGTAGTCACCGACACTCCGTCGTCCAAGAGACCTCATGACCTCCAAGCCCAAGCCGATCAAAAAGGTCGTGCTCGCCTACTCCGGCGGCCTCGATACCTCGATCATCCTCAAGTGGTTGCAGCAGACTTACGGCGCCGAGGTGATCACCTTCACCGCTGACCTCGGCCAGGGCGGTGAGCTCGAGCCGGCGCGCGAGAAGGCGCTGATGCTCGGCATCAAGCCGCAGAACATCTACATCGAGGACCTGCGCGAGGAGTTCGTGCGCGACTACGTATTCCCAATGTTCCGCGCCAATGCCCTGTATGAGGGCATCTACCTGCTCGGCACCTCGATCGCGCGGCCGCTCATCGCCAAGAAGCAGATCGACATCGTGCGCGCTACCGGTGCCGATGCCGTCTGCCACGGCGCCACCGGCAAGGGCAACGACCAGGTGCGCTTTGAGCTCTCCTATTATGCGCTGGAGCCGGGCATCAAGATCATCGCCCCGTGGCGCGACTGGGAGTTCAAGAGCCGCGAGGACCTGATCGCGTTTGCGGAAAAGAACCAGATCCCCATCGCCAAGGACAAGCGCGGCGAAGCCCCGTTCTCGGTCGACGCCAACCTGTTGCACTCCTCCTCGGAAGGGAAGGTGCTCGAGGACCCCGGCATCGAGCCGCCACCGTATGTCTACCAGCGCACGATTTCCCCGGAAGAGGCGCCCGACAGGGCGACCGTCATCACCATCGGCTTCAAGAAGGGCGACGCGGTATCGATCAACGGCAACCCGCTGAGCCCCACCAACCTCTTGGCGACGCTCAACGACCTCGGCCGCGACAACGGCATCGGCCGCGTCGATCTGGTGGAGAACCGCTTCGTCGGCATGAAGTCGCGCGGCATCTATGAGACGCCGGGCGGCACCATCCTGTGGCACGCGCATCGGGCGATCGAGTCGATCACCCTCGACCGCGGCGCCATGCACCTCAAAGACGAGCTGATGCCGCGCTATGCGGAGCTCATCTACTATGGGTTCTGGTTCTCGCCCGAGCGCGAGATGCTGCAGGCGGCGATCGACAAGAGCCAGGAGCATGTCGAGGGCGAGGTGCGCCTCAAGCTGTATAAGGGCAACGTCATCGTCGTCGGCCGCGAGAGCCCCAAGTCGCTCTATTCCTCGACGCTCGTCACCTTCGAGGACGACAAGGGTGCCTACGACCAGAAGGACGCTGCCGGCTTCATCAAGCTCAACGCCCTGAGGCTGCGCACGCTCGGGATGCGCGACCGGAAGGGCTAGGTGCGCGCCTCTGTCATTCCAGGGCGAAACGCGGGACATCCAGGCCGTCATCCTCGGCTTCATGCCGAGGACCCATTCCTCCACTTGTTCCGACGCTGGCTGTTCGACGTCGACACTTGAGATGCCGAACTCTGGATCCTCGGGACGAGCCCGAGGATGACACCTGAGCGCGTGGCACATGTTTACGGTCTCGCAAGCCCATGAGCCCCGAGGGATGAGAAAGAGCGAGGGAGCGCGGGCG
This sequence comes from Hyphomicrobium sp., assembly GCF_009026145.1. Lineage (GTDB taxonomy): Bacteria > Pseudomonadota > Alphaproteobacteria > Rhizobiales > Hyphomicrobiaceae > Hyphomicrobium_A. The sequence goes on along the minus strand of NZ_WBUE01000001.1, from coordinate 187,029 downwards.
CCGAAACGCTGCGTCCGATATTCTGAAGGGCAGCCTTGTCATGGCGGAGCCGTGCTCCGAACGGACGCCCGCGTGCGGTGGCTCGCAAAGCCGAGCGTGCTGACACGATGGCAACGGGGCCTTGGGTCCCACCCGGCGCTTCGCGGGCCGGGCGATCATCGCTCACGACCTAAAGCGGCTGCGCAACCGGGTTGTGCCCATCCGGATACTGCCCTTTCGGCCGCTGTTTGAACCTTGAGATCTCCGTGCCCCCTGTTGCGAATCAGATGGTTACGTGACAATGGGGCACTGCCTGGTCCCGCTGCAGCGGTCCGTAATTCAGTTGACGGAGTTCTGCACAGTAATGCGCGTGCAGCCAGTTGAGTAACACTACTCACTGGTCGATCTTCGTAAGCCGTTCCGGAATCAACGGAGGGGGGCTGTATGGAGCCATCGGCTCGCGTGCCGCGCGCTTGGGCTCCTACAGCCATCGCGGCGTCGTTTTTGGCAGCTTTGCCAAACGCGGCGTTCGCTGGCGGATTTGGAATCGAGCAATCGGCCTACTATCAGGGCATGTCGTACGCTGGTGCTGCCACCGGCAGTCCGAGCCTTGCCTCGATCTCTTGGAACCCTGCAACGGCGTCGTACGCCCTCAGCGGCTTGCAGGCGGAGGCGAGCGCTTCCGTCATTCTGATGTCAGCCGACGTCACCGTTCTCAATCCGCAGGACCAATTTCCGCCTCCAGGCGCAGCCGAGACGGATATCGGCAGGAATGCTTTGATCGGTGCCAGCTATGTCACCTGGCAATTGGACGACAAGACGGTGCTTGGCTTGAGCCTCACCTCGCCGTTCGGACTTGGGACAAAGCCCGATGATACGAACTGGGCTGGGAAGTACGAAGGCATCACGACCTATATCTTCAACGTCAACGCCACGCCGATGCTGTCGTATGAGATCGCGCGTGGCGTGTCCGTTGGGTTGGGAGTCCAGGTGGACTACTTCGGCCTCAAGCGACAGACGGCGGCGACGCCGCAGGGTCTGGCAAACTTCAAGGCCGATGACATCGGCGTTGGCTTCGTGGCAGGCATCGACGTCCAGCCTGCACCTGGAACGTCGATCGGCTTGGGCTTTCGTTCATCGATCGATCACAAGGCCGAGGGGCATGTTGAGCTAGGCTCTATCGGCAAGGCGCCGGCCGAGGCCTCTATTCAACTTCCCGAAATGCTGTCGCTCGGCGTGCGACACGCCTTGTCGCCGTCAACAAGGGTGCTCGGAGAGGTCGAGTGGGTGAACTGGAGCCGGCTCGACGTCATTCCCGTCGTGCTGCAGGGGTCTCTCGCCGGCTTGGTTCCAGCCGGGGCTACGGTCGCAAATTTCGACTTCAGATGGCGGGATGGATGGTTGTTCGCTCTCGGTGGCGAATACGATTGGTCACCCAATCTGACGCTGAGGACGGGTGTCGCCTACGAGGTGTCGCCGGTTGATGGGGCGACGACGCGTCTTGTGCAGGATCCCGACAGCAATCGGGTGTGGCTCAGCATCGGATCCTCGTACACAATGAGCGATGGTTCGCGGCTCGACTTCTCTTACAGCCACGTGTTCTTCGAGAATGACGCCCCATTCAATCGCGTACCTGGATCGACGCTCTTCACGGCGCCACCTTTGCTCGGCACGGCTGACGTTAGCATGGACGTCATTTCAGTCGGCCTGAAGATGGATCTAAGCTCCCTCTTTCCAAGTCCCCCGGCACTGAAATAGGTCAGTCGGCAAGGTTCAGATCTTGACCTCGCTGGCGGGCGCGCTTCATCGGCTCAAGGCTTAAGCCGCCGCCGGCGGCAAGGTCGGCCGCTCGACCACCGGGCGCGGCCAGTGGTCGGGCAGTTCGCACAGACCGCCGCCCAGGTAGAGGTGGTGCCAGAGCTGCGTCGACAGCACGCCGGTGAGGCCCATCTTCAGGAACACGTTGATCTTGTCGCCGTTGCCGGCGCCGACGGCGTCATAGTCGCGGCGCACCGCCTCGGCGTCGAAATAGCCGGTGCGTGTGAGCGCTTCGCGGCTCATCAGATCGCGCACGTAGGCCGGCGGATCGACGAAGAAACTCTCTGCCAGCGGGGCACGGAACATGCCCTTCTTGCGGAACGCCGCCTCCTTCGGCAACAGCCGCGCCGCAGCGTGGCGCAGCAGGTACTTGTCGCGCGTCAGGCCGCGCAGCTTCCAGCGCGGATGCAGCTTGGAGACGAAGGCGATGACGTCCTCGTCGAGGAACGGGTAGCGGGTCTCGACGCTGTTGGCCATCGCCACGCGGTCGCCCTTGTGGTTGAGCAGCAACCCCGGCAGGTGGATCTTGTAGCCGTAGTAGAGCGACTGGTTGAGCGGCGCCCAGCGGCGCACGCGCTCGGCTTCGATCGGCACGTCCTCATAGGCGACGTAATCGCCGAGCCGGTCTTTCATGGCGGTTGAGAAGTAGCGGTCGCGCGACTGCGAGACGAGGTGATAGAGCAGCGTCTGGGCGTGGGCGCGGCCCATCAAGCCGTCGATGCGCTTCAGCTGCGCGCCGCTCATGTGCGACGCCATGCGCATGCGGAGCAGGCGGTTGAGCGCATCGGAAGCGCGCGTGCCGCCGACATCCAGGAAGTAGCTGAGCTTGCGCAGCTTGAACCAGATGTAGCCGGCGAACGCCTCGTCGGAACCCTCGCCCGTCAGCGCCACCTTGTAGCCCTGGTCGTGCACCTCTTGCGACAGGCGCCACAGGGCGGCGCACGAAGTGTCGATCACCGGGCAGTCGGCAGAGGCGATGAGCTGCGGATACGTATTGGCGATGACCGAGCTGTCCGAGCGCAGCACGGTCGGGCGACAGCCGATGGCGCGCGCGGTGAAAAGCGCGTCGGACGTCTCGTCGAGGCCCTTGCCGGGAACCTGAATGGTGAAGCTCGGCACCGGCGCGCCGCGCAGCTTCGAGGCGGTGGCCAGCACGTAGGCGGAATCGACGCCGCCCGAGAGGTAGCCGACGACCGGCACGTCGGCGCGCAGGCGGATATCGACGGCGCGGCGGAAGCGCGCCTCGAACTCGTCGATCAGAGCGTTTGCGTCGCGCGGGTCGTCCTCGCTTCCGGCGTCGGGGAAGTCGAGATCCCAGTAGCGGCGCTCGACCACCTCGGCCGGCTTGCCGTCGCGGCGGAAGGCGATCTTCAGATAGTGCCCGGGCAAGAGCGCGTTTACGCCTTCGAACATGGTGCGGCGGGTGCCCATGGCGAAGAACGTGAAGAGCTGGTCGAGCCCGCGCGGGTCAGGGGCGGCGGGCACGGCGCCGGAGGCGAGCAGCGCCTTGATCTCGGAGCCGAAGAACAGCCAGTCACCCTGCCGGCTCCAGTGCAGGGGACAGATGCCGACGCGGTCGCGAGCGAGGAAGATGGTGCGCTTGGTAAAGTCGACGAGGGCGATGGAGAACTGGCCCTTGAGGCGCTCGAAGATGCCTTCGCCGTACTCCTCGTAGAGGTGCACGATGATCTCGGTGTCGGTGTGCGTGCGGAAGACGTGCCCCTTGGCCTGCAACTCCGCCTTGCGTTCCGGATAGTCGAAGAGCTCGCCGTTGTAGACGACGGCGACGGTGCCGTCCTCGTTGAAGATGGGTTGCGAGCCATCGCCGAGCCCGATGATGGAGAGGCGGCGGTTGGCAAAGCCCAAGCCGGGCCGAATGAGGTAGCCGTCAGCGTCGGGGCCGCGATGCCACAGCGCTTCCGCCATGTTCTGCAGGGTGGCGGCGTCGGGCTGCCGCTTGCCCGTGAGATCGATCAGTCCAGCGATGCCGCACATAGGTCCTCGTGAGGGCGCGCGTTGCGATTCGGCTCAATTCGTAAGTCGACATTGGCCCGGTAAAGAGCCCGTTACACAACGTCGCAAAAGGCGCCGTTCCGGCGAATCGTTGTTCGACCAACCTAGCATGCGAAGCGGTTTGCCGTGAAAACTGGCGTCAAATGAGGCGAAGCGCCTTCAGGCTCGCATGTCCCTCGCGACCAACGATAATGTGGTCATGAACGGCAATTCCGAGAGGCGCCGCCGAGGCGACGATTTGCTTCGTCATATCGACATCGGCGCGCGACGGGGTCGGATCGCCAGATGGGTGGTTGTGCACGAGTATGATCGCCGTTGCCGACAACTCGAGCGCGCGCTTCACGACCTCGCGCACGTAGACCGGCGTGTGATCAACCGTGCCCTCGCCCTGCACTTCGTCGGCGATCAGATGGTTGCGCTTGTCGAGGAACAGGATGCGGAACCGCTCGCGGTGCTCGTAGCTCTGTGCGGCGAGCAGATAGTCGAGCACCTGCCTCGACGACGCTAGTGTCGGCCGCTGCATAATCTCGGAACGCATCATGCGCAGCGCAGTGGCGCGCACGAGCTTCAGCTCGGTGACGACGGACTCGCCGACGTCCTGCACCTCCTTGAGCCGCGGCTCGGGTGCGTTGACCACCTCCGCGAAGGAGCCGAAGCGGGCGAGCAGCCGCTTGGCTATGCCCTTGGTGTCGCGCCGCGGCAGGGCGCGGAACAGTAGCAGCTCCAAGAGCTCGTAGTCGGGAAGTGCATCGGGGCCCCCCTTGCGGAAGCGCTCGCGCAGACGCTGGCGGTGCCCGGTGTGATCGGGCAACGGCGCTTCCAGGAAGGAGCCCTGCTCGCTGGCGTCCGCTTTGCCGCCGCTCTTGTCGCGATCCGGCATGACGCACGCCCGGCATCCCTAGTTCATTGCAAAGCTGGGGAAGTCGAGCCCCTTGGGCGAGTGCGTGAACACCTCGCAGCCGGTCTCGGTCACGCCGACGCTATGCTCGAACTGCGCCGACAGCTCGCGGTCGCGCGTCACCGCCGTCCAGCCGTCGGGCAGCACTTTAACGTGGGGGCGCCCGAGGTTGATCATCGGCTCGATGGTGAACAGCATGCCTGGCTCGAGCGTGACGCCCTCACCCGGCTCGCCGTAGTGCAAGATGTTGGGGCGATCGTGGAACACGCGCCCCAAACCATGCCCGCAGAAGTCGCGCACGATGGAGCAGCGCTCGGCCTCCGCATACGCCTGGATGGCCGCGCCGATATGCCCGGTGGTGGCGCCGGGGCGCACCTCGGCGATACCGCGCTGCAACGCCTCATACGTCACCGCGATCAGCCGCTCGGCGCGGCGCGAGATCTGCCCCACGGGGTACATGCGGGAAGTGTCGCCGTGCCAGCCGTCGACGATCAGCGTCACGTCGATGTTGACGATGTCGCCCTCGCGCAGGGGCTTGGGCCCGGGGATGCCGTGGCAGACGACGTGATTGATGGAGGTGCAGATGGCCTTGGGAAAGCCGCGATAGTTGAGCGGCGCCGGGTAGGCGTTGTTATCGAGCGCGAATTGCAGGACGCGCTCGTCCAGCTCTTCGGTGGTGACGCCCGGCCGCACGTGCTCGGCGAGCATATCGAGAGCGGCGGCCGCGAGCTGGCCGGCCTTGCGCATGCCGGCAAACGCCTCCGGCCCGTGCCGCCTGATCTTTCCGTCGCGGTCGGGTGCGCGACCAACTTCAACATTCGACATGTGTGGTTCCTGAATGCCCCTGCGGGCAGCCATATTTAGCGGCAGCTGGGCCGCGCCCATGCGTGGGAGAATACTGTCCAGCCAGACAGCTTCCCATTCATTTAATAGCTTTGTCGATACTTCCAAGCGCACCCAGTCGACCGGTCGCTGCCTTTACACTCCCCGGTGGCCGCCCGAATCGCATGGCGGTTGGTGGAAGTCAGCCCCCTGACATATCTCAGCTTGGGCGCGCCGGCGCGCCGCAGTGCTGCACCGCGATCAGGCACACTGCCTGCCAAAATGCCAAGAAATGACGGAAACTTAGGCGCGACAGAGGGGCGTGCCGCAGGTACCCTTGTGCGGTGCAGCAGGGACTGGGGAATCCCTCCAACCGTCGACGTCAATTAGGCGGTGACATGGTGCCACTGAAACAAACGGTCGGCGTCGGACCGCCGGCCGCGGAGCCGAAGCAGCTCGGCGAGATCGCGCTCATCGGCATCTACGAGGTGTCGAAGATACTCGCCAAGCCGGCGCGCCTGGAAACAACGCTGTCGGGCGTGCTCCACCTGTTGTCTTCGTTCCTCGACATGCAGCACGGCACCATCGTGCTGCTCGACGACGACGATGTACCGGGTATCGCGGTCGGCTCGGTGTGGACCGAAGAGGTCGCCTACGAAGGTCTCGTGCACCTGCCGCGCAAGGTGCTCGATCAGATCATAGCCACGGCAATGCCGTTAGTTCTGGAGAACGCCGGCGAGCATCCGCTGTTCAAGAGTGGGGAGCAGGCAGGCGCCTGCGCCACCATCGGCAGCGGTCAGCCCGTCTCCTTCATCGGCGTGCCGATCAAGATCGAGGATCGGGTGGTCGGCACGCTGTCGATCGTCAGGGTGTGGGACAAGCGCAGCGAGTTCCGCTCGGACCACGACGTCCGCTTCCTGTCGATGATCGCCAATCTCATCGGCCAGACGATCCACCTGCACCGCGTGATCGCGCGCGATCGCGAGCGACTGATGGACCAGAGCCGGCGGCTCGAGAAGGAGCTGACGAGCGTCAAACCGGGTAAGGAGCGCGCGCGCGTCGCCGGCATTATCGGCGAGAGCGCCCCCCTGCGCGCCTTGCTCAACAAGATCGAGATCGTCGCCAAGTCCAACGCCACGGTGCTGCTGCGCGGCGAATCCGGCACCGGCAAGGAGCTGTGCGCGCGTGCCATCCACGAGCTTTCGCCGCGCTCCAAGGCGCCATTCGTCAAGGTGAACTGTGCCGCACTGCCGGAGTCGGTGCTGGAGTCGGAACTCTTCGGACATGAGAAGGGCGCGTTCACCGGCGCCATCGCCTCGCGCAAGGGCCGCTTCGAGATCGCCGACGGCGGAACGATCTTCCTCGACGAGATCGGCGAGATCTCGCCGGCCTTTCAGGCGAAGCTGCTGCGCGTGCTGCAGGAGGGCGAGTTCGACCGTGTCGGCAGCACCAAGACGCAGAAGGTCGATGTCCGCGTGGTGGCGGCCACCAACCGCGATCTCGAGGAGGCAGTTAAGCAAGGCACGTTCCGGGCCGATCTCTATTACCGGATCAGCGTCGTGCCGCTGCGTATCCCGTCGCTGCGCGAGCGCAAGGGCGACATCCCCATCCTCGCCGAGAGCTTCCTCAAGCGCTTCAACAAAGAGAACGGGCGCAACTTGAAGCTCGCCTCCAGCGCCATCGATGTGCTGAAGGCCTGCTACTTCCCCGGCAACGTGCGCGAGCTGGAGAACTGCGTGTTCCGTACCGCCACGCTGGCTACCGGCGTTTCCATCGTCGAGGAAGACTTCGCCTGCCGGCACGACCAGTGTCTGTCGGCGCTGCTGTGGAACGGCAGTGCAACACCACTACCAGAGCGTCCGCAGCCGCAACTGCCGCTGCCAGTGATGCCGGCCAGTGCGGAAGGCCGCGGCGCCCGGGCAAGTGCGCCGGTCGAGGCGCGTTCTAGCGATGCCGGTCGCGACGAAAGTCCGGTGCCCAGCGCAGCCCAGGGCTCCGAGCGCGAGCGCCTGATCGAGGCAATGGAGAAGGCCGGCTGGGTGCAGGCCAAGGCGGCGCGCATCCTCGGCCTGACGCCGCGCCAGATCGGCTATGCGTTAAAGAAGCACGGCATCGAGATCCGCCACTTCTGAGCGGCTAGCGCTGCGTTCGGTTGATGCTTACGGCAACGTCGCGCCTACGCGCGAGGTAGGGCGCCGACGTCACGAGAATGTCGGCGCCGGCGCGCGCGTAGGCGGCGGCATTGTCGACGGTGATGCCGCCGGCCGCGGCGATCAGCGGGCGCGCTGCGCCAGTGGAGAGCGCGTCGACGAGACGGGCGATCTCGGCAGCGCTGAACCTCTCCGTCTGCACCACGTCGAAGCCGACGTGGCACGCCGCGAGCGCGGCGTCGAGCGATGTCGCCTCGATGACCAGCTTCTTTTCCGGCACTGTGCGCCGCAGCCGTGCGACCGCCTCGTTGAGCGGCTCGTCGCCGAGAAATACCCGGTGCTCGGGGAACACCAGCACGCTTTCGGACAGCCCGAGGCGGTGCATCGAGGCGCCGCCGGCACGCACAGCACGTACGGCGAACGATTTGGTCCCGGGGACGTCATGTTCGTCCGACCAGACGCGGCCGCGTCGGGTTTCCGACCACGACGGCGGTGCTTGAATGGGAGTATCCCTGACTTTGCTGGAGAATTGTTGCCTCGCTACATGTCGGCATGCGGATTGCTCTTTTGCCCATGACGCCTAGTCGTCGGCTTGATTGGCGCGGAAAGCGACATGCAAGTTCTGAGCTATCACGAGCATCTGCGGAAGTTAGCGGCTGTGATCTACCGCTCTGGCGTGGACGACGTCGACGGGCTTCTCGCGAGGTTCGCGGCCGCCGGGTTGCCGATCCTCACGGCGGTCGCGGACAAGTGCTACGATGATTGGATCGCTTTCACCGGAGGATACGGAACCACGCTCGCGTGCGAGCGGCGCGTCGTCGATGATTGGTGGTGCGAGACGTCGCTGCGCGAAGGACGGGCGCGCGTCTTGGCTCCTTGAGCGCACGCCCGAAGCTGCGCCCGAGCCCTCCCTTCAAGCCATAGGGCCGACGCTGCTTTGCAATGATGACGTCGGAAGACTTGATCCCGGCTGACACGGCGTCGCCGGCCTTGAGCCCAAGGTCATCGTCGGACTCGTCGGTGATCGAGGAGGTGACGACCAATCCCGGCGCGACCCCGATTTTGACGTGAGCCGTTGTCGAGCCCTTGGCTACGGCGAATCCGTCGCGGATGAAGCGTGTCGGACATGCGACACGCATCAGCCGACTATGTCTTGGGGCCGACAGGCCCGAATCCGACGGCGGCACATTATAACTATTCAAATTCAGAGTGTTAACCTCTGGCACGCGGCTTGAAAGGCGCCGATGCGACCACGCATCGCCGACCTTTCAGGAGCGAAATGATGGCGAGCCATTGCGCGCGCGAACGATCTCGCAGCGCTGAACCGCAGAGCCGCGGCAACTCGAACGCCCACAGGCGCTTCCGCGGCGCGCTGCCGGGGGTGCTGCGATGAGCGGCGCCGACAACGCAAACGCCGTCTGCGGTGCACTCGACTGGCTCGGCCGGCCGGTACAGTGCAGCGATTGCCCACACGAGGTCATCCGCGCCGAAGCGCGCTGCGACTTGGGGCGCATCTGCGTGCGCGATCAGCGCGCGCGGCGTATCGATCGGTTCTTTGCCGCCAATCCGGAAGAAGCCGACAAGTATCTCAAGCATCCCTACTTCGAGGCGCGCGTGCTGGCAGCGAAGTACGCCAGCGTCTTTCTGCTCGCGCCGCTTATGGACGACCCAGAGCCCGACGTGCGCACCATGGTGGCGCAGCGTCTGCCGGTGAACCGCATCGCGCATTTGGCCAATGATCCGGACCGCAAGGTGCGCATGGTGGTGGCGCAGCGCCTGGAGGGTGCCGCGCTCGTTCCGATGCTGAGCGATACCGACTACTGGGTGCGCCTCGTCGCCGTGAAGCGTGTGCCGGAGGACGTTCTGCCCATCGCCATGCACGATTCAGACGCGCAGGTGCGCCGCGAGGTGGCGCGCCGCATCAAGCCGGACGTGCTGCCGGCCATGTCGTTCGATCCCGACCCATTGGTGCGCGTCGCCGTCGCCGCGCGCCTCGAGCCGAAGCAGCTGATGGCGCTCGTCGACGATAGGGACCTGCGGGTCCGCTATGTCGTCGCCGAGCGCGGCACACCGACGATCCTCGCGCGCCTGCAAGACGATCCCGACCCCGAGGTGAGACGCCTTGTCGGCGCGCGGATGCGCGGGGACGACGGCGACGTGCCGGCGAGTTGAGATGCGGATCGAATAGCGGAGAAGAGAATGGCGGCCGTCCAGGAAACCGTTGAGCAAGTTCGCCGTATCGACGTCGACCAATACAAGTACGGGTTTGAGACCAAGGTCGAGTCGGAGAAGGCGCCGAAGGGCCTCTCCGAGGACATCGTGCGCTACATCTCGGCGAAGAAGAACGAGCCCGAGTGGATGCTTGCCTGGCGGCTCGATGCGTTCCGGCGCTGGCTCACCGTGCGCGAGCCATCGTGGGCGCGCGTCGACTATCCGCCCATCGACTATCAGGATTTGCACTACTACTCGGCGCCCAAGAAACGGCCATCGCTCTCTTCGCTCGACGAGGTCGATCCGGAGATTTTGAAGACCTACGAGAAGCTCGGCATCCCGCTCAAGGAGCAGGAGGTGCTGGCCGGCGTCGTAGGTCCGGACGGCAAGCCGAAGGTGGCGGTCGACGCCGTGTTCGACAGCGTGTCCATCGCCACGACCTTCAAGGAGGAGCTGGCGCAGGCGGGCGTCATCTTCATGCCGATCTCGGAGGCGATCCGCGAGCATCCCGAGCTCGTCAAGAAATACCTCGGTTCGGTGGTGCCGACGACCGACAACTTTTTCGCCACCCTCAACTCGGCGGTGTTCTCCGACGGCTCGTTCGTCTACGTGCCGGAGGGCGTCCGCTGCCCGATGGAGCTGTCGACTTACTTCCGCATCAATGAGGAGAAGACCGGGCAGTTCGAGCGCACGCTGATCATCGCCGACAAGGGCGCCTACGTGTCCTACCTCGAAGGCTGCACGGCGCCCAAACGCGACGAGAACCAGCTGCACGCCGCCGTGGTCGAGCTCGTCGCGCTCGATGACGCCGAGATCAAGTACTCCACCGTGCAGAACTGGTATCCGGGCGACGCCGACGGCAAGGGCGGCATCTTCAACTTCGTGACCAAGCGCGGCGACTGCCGCGGCCGCAACTCGAAGATCTCCTGGACGCAGGTGGAGACCGGCTCGGCCATCACCTGGAAGTATCCGAGCTGCATCCTGCGCGGCGACTATTCGCGCGGCGAGTTCTACTCCATCGCCATCTCCAGCGGTCGCCAGCAGGTCGACAGCGGCACCAAGATGCTCCACCTCGGCAAGAACACGTCGAGCCGCATCATCTCCAAGGGCATTGCGGCGGGGCGCTCGGACAACACTTATCGCGGGCTCGTCTCGGCGCACCGCAAGGCTATCGGTGCGCGCAACTTCACCAACTGCGATTCGCTGCTGATCGGCGAGGAGTGTGGCGCGCACACGGTGCCCTACATCGAGGCGCGCAATGCCTCGACACAGTTCGAGCACGAGGCGACGACCTCGAAGATCTCCGAGGAGATGCTGTTCTACTGCATGCAGCGCGGCCTCTCCAGCGAGGAGGCAGTGGCTCTGGTCGTCAACGGCTTCGTGCGCGACGTGCTGCAGCAACTGCCGATGGAGTTCGCCGTCGAGGCGCAAAAGCTGATCAGCATCTCTCTGGAAGGAAGCGTCGGCTGACCTCGTCAATGCCGCCCCACGAGCAAAGGTACCCCGCGATGACGCCCCTATTGCAGATCAAAGACCTCCACGCGGAGGTCGCCGGCAAAAAGATCCTCAACGGTGTCGACCTCACCATCGGCAAGGGCGAGGTGCACGCCATTATGGGCCCCAACGGCTCGGGCAAGTCGACGCTCGCCTACGTGCTGGCCGGCAAGCCCGACTACGAAGTGACGGCGGGCGAGGTGCTGCTCAACGGCGCCGACGTGCTGGCGATGGACCCCGACGAGCGTGCTGCGGCCGGTCTCTTCCTAGCATTTCAGTACCCGATGGAGATCCCCGGCGTGTCGACGATGACGTTCCTGCGCTCGGCGATGAACGCGCAGCGCAAGAAGCGCGGCGAGGCGGAGCTTTCATCCCCCGACGTGCTGCGGCGTGTGCGCGAGGAGGCGGGCATGCTCGGGATCGATCCGGAGATGCTGCGCCGCCCGGTCAACGTCGGGTTCTCGGGGGGCGAGAAGAAGCGCGCTGAGACGCTGCAGATGTCGCTCCTGGAGCCGCGCCTGTGCGTGCTCGACGAGACGGACTCGGGTCTCGACATCGACGCGCTGAAGGTGGTCGCCGACGGCGTTAACCGGCTGCGCTCCAAGGAGCGCTCGATGATCGTCATCACCCACTACCAGCGGCTCTTGAACTACATCGTGCCGGACGTGGTGCACGTCTTCTCCAAGGGTCGCGTCGTACGCACCGGCGGCAAGGAGCTGGCGCTGGAGCTCGAGGCGAACGGCTACGCCGGCTACCTGGAAGAGGCGGCGTGATCCCATGAACGTGGAAGTCCGCCCCATCCGCACCGCGACCGACGAGGCTCTCGCCAAGGCGTTTGCCGGCGCGCGGAGCAGCCTCCCCGGCGGCGCCTACGTCAAGGCGCAACGCGAAGCCGCCTTCGGGCGCTTCGAAGCCTGCGGCCTGCCGACCCGGCGCGTGGAGCAGTGGAAGTATACCGATCTGCGCACGTTCATGCGCGAGGCAAAGCCGCTGGCCGCGGCGCCGGGCGAGGCGGAGCGGCAACGCGCCGAAGCGGCAGGCGCCGTGTTTGCCGGTGTCGCGCCGCGGCGCCTGGTGTTCGTCGACGGCCGCTTCGTGGCGGAGCTGTCGGATCTATCGGCGCTCGAGCCGGGGATGAGCATTACTTCGCTCGCCGAGGCGCTGGCCGGCGGCGCACCCGACGTCATTCGCCGCGTCGGCGATTCGAATGTCGGGCAAGGCGACATCGCCTATGCGCTCAACACTGCGTTCATGGCCGACGGCGCGGTGATCAAGCTGGCGGCCGATGCGCACGTCGCGCGGCCGATCCACTTGGTTTTCGCCTACTGCAGCGACAAAGGCAGCGCCGTGTTCACGCGCTCGCAGGTCGTCATCGGCGATCGCGCGCGCTTGACGCTGATCGAAAGCCACGAGTACTTCGGCGCGCCCGATTGTCAGGTCAACAACGCGCTCGACCTCGCTATCGGCGAGGACGCGCAGCTCGATCACGTCAAATTGGGGGGCGACGGCGATGACGCGCTGCACGTGGCGACGATCGGCGCTACGCTCGGCAGCAACGCGCAATATCGCGACTTCGCATTGACGCTGGGCGGCGCGATGGTGCGCAACCAGATCTTCGTGGCCTGCGCGGGCGAGGGTGCGACCATCGACCTGCGCGGCGCCAGCCTGCTGCGCGGCCGCCAGCATGCCGATACCACGCTGGTGCTCGATCACGCTGCCCCCGGCTGCCAGAGCCGCGAGTTGTTCAAGTCCGTGCTGGAGGATGAAAGCCGCTCGGTCTTCCAGGGCAAGATCGTCGTGCGGCCGAAGGCGCAGAAGACCGACGCGCGCATGATGACCCAGGCGCTGCTGTTGTCGGAGACGGCGGAGGCCAACAGCAAGCCGGAGTTGGAGATCTTCGCCGACGACGTGCAGTGCGGGCACGGCGCCACGGCGGGCGCGCTCGATGACAAGCTAAGGTTCTACCTCATGGCGCGCGGCATCCCCGCCAAGGAAGCCGAGGCGCTGCTGATCAAGGCTTTTATCGGCGAAGCCATCGACGACATCGCGCACGAAGGGGTGCACGAGGCATTGGCAAGCGTCGTTGCGGCAGAGCTCGATAGGCGAGGCTAAAGCATGCATCCGGCGGTGAAGAACGGCAGCTACGACGTCGAGCGTGTGCGCGAGGATTTTCCCATCCTCGGCACGCGCGTGCACGGCAAGCCGCTCGTCTACCTCGACAACGCCGCCTCGGCGCAGAAACCCGAGGCGGTGCTGGGACGCATGCAGTACGCCTACACGTCGGAGTACGCCAACGTGCATCGCGGTCTGCACCATCTGTCGAATACGGCGACGGCGGCCTACGAGGGGGCGCGCGAGAAGGTGCGTGCGTTCCTCAACGCCGAGCGGGCCGACGAGATCGTCTTCACCCGCAGCGCGACGGAAGCGATCAACCTCGTCGCCTACACCTTCGGCCGCGACCGCATAGCGCCGGGCGACGAGATCGTGCTCTCGATCATGGAACACCACGCCAACATCGTTCCCTGGCATTTTCTGCGCGAGCAGTATGGCGCCGTGATCAAGTGGGCGCCGATCGATGACGGCGGCAATTTTCTCATCGACGAGTTCGAGAAGCTGCTGAGCGCGCGCACGCGCATGGTGGCGATCACGCACATGTCGAACGTGCTCGGCAGCGTCGTGCCGGTCAAGGACGTGGTGAAGATGGCGCATGCGCGCGGCATCCCCGTGCTGGTCGACGGCTCGCAGGGCAGCGTCCACCTCGATGCCGATGTGCGCGGCATCGGCTGCGACTTCTACGTGATCACCGGTCACAAGCTGTATGGGCCGACCGGCATCGGGGTGCTGTACGGAAAGTACGAGCACCTTTCCGATATGCGGCCGTTCAACGGCGGCGGCGAGATGATCCACGAGGTGTTCGAGGACAACGTCACCTACGGCGTGCCGCCGCACCGCTTCGAGGCGGGGACGCCGCCGATCGTCGAGGCGATTGGCCTCGGCGCGGCCCTCGACTATATCGATTCGCTCGGCAAGGCGCGCATCCGCGCCCACGAAATGGAGCTGGTGAAGCACGCGCACGCGCACCTCGGCGAGATCAACTCGCTGCGCATCATCGGCACCGCCGAGGACAAGGGCGCCATCGTCTCCTTCGAAATGAAGGAGGCGCACGCGCACGACTTCGCCACCATCATCGACCGCGCCGGTATCGCTGTGCGCGCCGGCACGCATTGCGCGATGCCGCTCCTGCGCCGCTTCGGCGTGCCGGCGACGTGCCGCGCATCGTTCGCGCTGTATAACACGCGCGCCGAGGTCGACCGGCTCGCCGATGCGCTGATCAAGGCGCGCAGTCTCTTTGCCTAGTGCGGTGACGAAGCCAACGGCATGCACGCATCCAAACAATGCTTGCAGCGCGAATTCCTGACCAATGTCGGTTTCCCAACAGCTCCTACATACGCAGGCTGCTGTCGGCATCGCGACAGGCAGGCCGCGAAGCAGAAAACAAACGCGATTTCAGTGCGTTGTGTCGTCGCCGGATGCTGGCATGCAAGTTGCCTAGAGCACTTCTAGACGGTGTAGCGCGCGATTCACTCGGATGCAGGGCACGAGCACGATCGGTCGTCGCAGGCACCAAGCATGGGCATAGCGAGGTCGGTACTATGGACGCATTGCTGGAAGAGGGACCCATCGAGGTCGTCGTCAGCGACGAGCTGAAATCGATCGACGACGTGATGCAGAAGATCGCCGAGCACAAGGGCTGCGGTACCAAGGGCGGCAGCGGCAAGGCAAGCTGCGGCTCGGGCGCCGGGCAAGGCGATATGCCGGCGGAGATCTGGGAGAAGGTCAAGAACCATCCCTGCTACAGCGAGGAGGCGCATCACCATTATGCGCGCATGCATGTCGCCGTGGCGCCAGCGTGCAACATCCAGTGCAATTACTGCAACCGCAAGTACGACTGCGCCAACGAATCGCGCCCGGGCGTCGTCAGCGAGAAGCTGACGCCTGAGCAGGCGGCAAAGAAGGTGCTGGCCGTCGCCTCCACCATTCCGCAGATGACGGTGCTCGGCATTGCCGGTCCCGGCGATCCGCTCGCCAACCCCGCCAAGACCTTCAAGACCTTCGAGCTGATCTCGCAGGCGGCGCCCGACATCAAGCTGTGCCTGTCGACGAACGGGCTGGCGCTGCCCGAGCACGTCGAGACCATCAAGAAGTTCAACGTCGATCACGTGACCATCACCATCAACATGGTCGACCCGGAGATCGGCGCCCAGATCTACCCGTGGATCTTCTACAACCACAAGCGCATCGAGGGCGTGGAAGCGGCGCGCATCCTCTCCGAGCATCAGCTGCGTGGCCTCGAGATGCTCACCGAGCGCGGCATCCTGTGCAAGATCAACTCGGTGATGATCCCCGGCATCAACGACCATCACCTAGTCGAGGTGAACAAGGCGGTGAAGTCACGCGGCGCCTTCCTGCACAACATCATGCCGCTCATCTCGGCGCCCGAGCACGGCACCGTGTTCGGCCTGACCGGCCAGCGCGGCCCGACGGCGCAGGAATTGAAGGCACTGCAGGACAGCTGCGAAGGCGAGATGAACATGATGCGGCACTGCCGTCAGTGCCGCGCCGATGCCGTCGGCCTCCTAGGCGAGGACCGCAGCGCCGAGTTCACCACCGACAAGATCATGGCGATGGAGGTCAACTACGACCTCGATACGCGCAAGGCCTACCAGGAGAAGGTCGAGACCGAGCGTCAGGCGAAGGTGCAGGCCAAACAGGCCGAGCTCGAGTCCATGGCCGGCGAGATGAGCGACATCAAGATCCTCGTCGCCGTCGCCACCAAGGGCAGCGGGCGCATCAACGAACACTTTGGCCATGCCAAAGAGTTCCAGATCTACGAGCTCAGCACCGCCGGTGCCAAATTCGTCGGTCACCGGCGCGTTGATCTCTACTGCCAGGGCGGCTTCGGCGACGACGCCGGGCTCGACACCATCATCCGCGCCATCAACGACTGCACGGCAGTGTTCGTCGCCAAAATCGGCGGCTGCCCGAAGAACGACCTGCTGAAAGCGGGCATCGAGCCGGTCGACCAGTACGCGATGGAATTCATCGAGCAGTCGGCCATCGCCTACTTCAAGGACTACCTGCAGCGCGTGAAGAGTGGCGAGATCGCCCACGTCGTGCGCGGCGACGCCGACATCCGCCAGGGCGCGCTCATTTCAGCTTGATCGACCAACGGGAGCTAAGACATGGCCTACAAGATCATCGCTTCGCAGTGCACCTCGTGCTCGGCCTGCGAGGCGGAATGTCCGAACGTCGCCATCTCGGAGAAGGGCGGCACGTTCGTCATCAACCCGAAGAAGTGCACCGAGTGCATCGGGTACTTCGACATTCCCCAGTGCGTCGCCGTCTGCCCGGTCGACAACACCTGCGTGATCGATACCTCGGTCCCGCGTTACCAGGCGCCGACGTGAGGAGCGACCCAATGAACATGAGCGTCACTCCCGCCGCGCAGAAGTTCATTCAGCGCATGCTGCGCTTCGACGGGGTGCCCGGCAGCGGCTTCCGCATGGAGGTGAGCGCCGGCGGCTGCTCCGGCCTCGCGGCGCAATTCAGCGTCGAGGGGCAGCCGCGCCCCGGCGATGCCACCGTCACCTTGGGCGGGGTGAAGTTCTTCCTTCCCGCCGAGAGCCGCCTGCTGCTCGACGGGGTGACGATCGACTTCGTCGACTCGCCGCTGCAGTCGGGCTTCGTCTTCCATGACCCGAAAGCGACGAGCTGCGGCTGCTCGAACGAGGCAAAGCCTACGGTCGATGCCTCGGTATTGAAGCTCAGCTAAGGGGAATGCGATGGCCGCAGCGGCTGCGAGCACGCAGGCACCGGTGCCGGACGAAGCGCTCATCGCGAGCGTGCTGCTGGGAGGCGGGCTCCCCGCCGCCGCCGAACAGCATCTGCGCCAGGCGGGCCTCGCTTACCAGCATGGCGCCATCGCCGAGCAACACTTGCGCGAGGCACACGCCCTCGCGCCCGGCCATGCCGCCGTGCTGATCGGACTATACCGCTTTTATTTCTACAAGGGGCGCCTCGCCGAGGCGCTCGAAGTCGCTCGCGTCTGCCTCGACAAGGCGGCGCGCGAGAACGGCATCGCGCAGGATTGGTGGCTGGTCGAGCGCGGCGACGCGGATTTTTCCAGCTGGGACGCCGTGCTGCCGCGCTTCTATCTCTTCACGCTCAAAGCCTACGCCTATCTCAACATGCGGCTCGGCTGCGAGGCCGAGGCGCGGCTGGTGCTGCTCAAGCTCCTTGACCTCGATCCCACTGACAAGCTCGGCGCGCGCATCCTGCTCAACGTGCTCGATCGCAAAGGGCGCGACGATGAGGATTGAGGACGTGCGTGGTTCGCAAGGAGGGATGAGGTGACCAACATCAGCCGCGACAGCGACGTCGTCGAGCTCAACGACCCGCCGCGCTTCGACTACGGCGCCAAGGTGCGCGCCAAGCGCACGATCCGCAACGACGGGACGTTTCCCGGCAAGGACATCGGCGAAATTCTGGTGAAGAAGGGCGACGAGGGCTACGTGGTGAGCATCGGGACGTTTCTGCAGCAGTTCTACATCTATGGCGTCGAGTTCATCAGCACCGGCTATCGCGTGGGTATGAAGCGCAAGGAGCTGGATCAGGTCGACACGGCACCAGCGGGCCTGGAGTCGGAGCTATGAACGAGCCTGCCATCCCGAAATTCGAGTGGGGCCAGCGCGTGCGCGCCACCACCGACCTGTTCAACGACGGCTCGTTCCCGGACGAGCCAGCCGACGTGCTGCTGGCGAAGACCGGCGACCTCGGCGAGATCGTGCAAGTCGGCCGGCACGTCGAAGCCAACGTCGCCGTCTATCTCGTCGAGTTCGGCGAGCGGCGCATCGTGGGCTGCCTGGAAGAAGAGATCGAGCTGTCGTACGGACCGCAGTCTGCGGATCACGCACAGAAGGATGCCAACGCATGAAGGTGATGATCCGCAGGAGCACGGAAGGCCAACTCTCGGCGTACGTGGCGAAGAAGGATCTCGAGGAGCCCATCGTCGAGATGGAAAAGCCGGAGATGTGGGGCGGTCGCATCACGCTCGCCAACGGTTGGCAACTGCAGCTGCCGCCGATGGCGCCCGAGACGCTGCTGCCGATCACCGTCGAGGCGCGCAAGCTGAGCGAGTAGCCATGTCGATCGACGCCGACGAGATCGCACATATTGAAGAGCTGCTGGCGCGGGCGCCGGCCGAGACGCTGTTCGCCGAGCTGCGCGAACGGTTTCCCGACCTGTCGCTGACGCGCTGCGATGCCTCCGACATCGACACCGAGACGCCGTTCCGCGAGTACGGCCGCTACAGCCTTTATCTCGTCGACAGCGCCGATCATTGCTGGCGCCTCACCGACGATCCACGGCAGGCAACCGGCCTCGTCGTCGCCGTGCGCAAGGCGCTGTCATGAAGCCGACGTGGATCCCGCTGTCCGACCCCGACATCACGCACGATGAGCTCGATGCGGTCAGCGAGGTGCTGCAGTCGCCGCAGCTTTCCGCCGGTCCGATGGTGCAGCGCTTCGAGGCCGCTTTCGCCGAGTACATCGGTCGCAAGCATGCCGTCGCGGTGGCGAGCGGCACGCTCGGCCTGATGCTGGCGCTCGATGCGGCGGGGGTCGGCGCGCGCGACGAGGTCATCGCCTCGCCGTACTCGTGGCGCGAGTGCGCCCACGCCATCGGGCTTGTCGGCGCTACGCCCGTCTTCTCCGACATCGACTATTGGGCAGGCACGCTGGTGCCGGAAAAGGCCGAAGCCTGCCTCGGCGCCCGCACCAAGGCGATCGTCGCCGGCAACACTAACGGCCATCCGGCACCATGGGCCAAGTTGCGCGAGGTCGCCGCGCGGCATCGTCTGGTGCTCATCGAGGACTCTACCGAGGCCATAGGCTCTCTCTACCAGGGTAAGCCGGTCGGCAGCTTCGGCGATCTCTCGGTGTTCGATTTTTCGCAGCCATGCCCCATCGCCTGCGGCGAAGGTGGCATGGTGGTGACCGACGATGACGACTACGCCGGTCTGCTGCGGCGCCTGCGCTCGCGCCGTACGGACGAGCGCGCCTCGGTCGTGTTCGGGCTCACGGCGCCCTATCAGTGCGGGATGAGCGATCTATCGGCGGCGCTCGGCCTCAAGCAGCTGCAGCGTATCGAGACGATCCTCGAGAAGCGCAAGCGCACGGAGCGTCTCTATTTCGAGTACGTGCAGTCGTTCGAAGGCATCAAGGATCCATACGTCGCCCCCGAGGTCGACGAGGTGCACTGGTTCCTCTACCTCGTGCATCTCGGCACGCGCTTTGCGCTCTCCAGTCGCGACGCCATCGTCGAGGATCTGCGCACCGAGAGCGTCGAGGCGGCGGCATACTCCAACCCGATGCACCTGCAGCGCCGATATCTCGAGCTCGGCTATCGCCGCGGCAGCCTGTTCGTGACCGAGAAGGTCGCCGACCGCGCCGTAGCGCTCCCTTTCCACACCCACCTGACCGAGGAGCAGGTCGCCTTCATCATCGGCACGATGAAGGACGCCTCGATCAACGTGGGCGCCGGTACGGCCATCTATCTGTAGGGCGCGCACCGTCCAATCGTAGCAACCGCAAGTCCGCAATGGAGTGATGCAATGCCGACGATGACGATCATGCCCACCGGCAAGACCGTGGAGGTTGTCGAGGGAGCGCGCGTGCTCGACGCCCTGCTCGCCGCCGACGAGAAGATCATGCACAAGTGCGACGGCAAGGCCGAGTGCGGCGCCTGCCACATCTTCGTACACGACGGGCGCCGCGGGCTGTCGAAGATCGAGCGCGCCGAGAACGAGAAGCTCGACACTATCGTTGGCGTCGGCTCGAAGTCGCGCCTCGCCTGCCAGGCGCGCTTCGGCATCGACAATGTGACGGTGGAGCTGTTGGGCTTCGCGTCCGGGATCTAGGCAGGAGGCGAGCGATGGCAGAAGGCATTGTCATGGTCCACGTCCGCTTCTCGCCGGACGGCAGCGTGACCGAGATCGGCGAGCGCCCGTCGGGCGCCAGCCCGCAGCAGTGGTTCAATCGGCTGAGCGATGCGGGCGATACGCACTACCAGGCGCTTTCGGGCGGTCGTGGCGTGTTCCGTATGACGCGCGGCATCATCGACGCGCTGAAGGAAGGCGCGGCGAACGGGGCTGCGGGGCGATGAGCGCGCGCAGCATCGAGGCGATTCGTTCGGCGCTCGGGTCGGGCACGCTCATTCCCTATCTCGGGCCGGGCACGCTTACGCTCGCCGGCGGCGATTGTCCGCTGCCGATATCGGCCGAGCAGCTTGTCGGCCGCCTGACGGCACAGGCGAGCGTGCCGCACAAGATCCGCAACAATCTGTCGGCCGCCGCGCAGTTCATCGAGAACTTCAAGCACCGCAAGACGGTCGCCAAGGCGATGAGCGATGCGTTCGCGCCCGAGGTGCCGCCGACGCGCCTGCACAAGCTTCTCGCCGCGCAGGCAAAATTGCCGCTGCTCGTGCACGCCTGGTACGACGATCTTCCGCAGCGCGCCCTTGCCATGCGCCCGTCTTGGGGCTTGGTGCAGGGCGTCAGCCAGTCGGAGCACTTCGGGTCCTGGGTGCACTACTTCCGCCCCGACGGCATGCGTATCGGTGTCGGCTCGCCTGCCGCCAGCGCTACCGAGGGCATGCCGCCTGCCGCTGCTCCGCCAGAATGCGCGCAATGGGAAACGCTGCTCTACCAGCCGCTCGGCTCTGTGCGGCCCGCCGCCAACTTTCTCGTCTCGGACACGGACTTCGTCGAGGTGCTGACGGAGATCGACATCCAGACGCCGATCCCCGAGCCGGTGCAGGACTTGCGCCGCGGCCGCCACTTCTTGTTTCTCGGCTGCCGCTTCGCCAATCAGCTCGACCGCCTGTTCGCACGCCAGATCATGAAGCGTTCCTCAGACAAACACTGGGCCGTGCTGCCGGAGGCGCCGACACGCAACGAGGCACGGTTCCTCGCCGAGCAGCACATCGAGCGCATCGATCTGCCGCTGGCGGATTTCGCCGCTGCGTTGGCGCAAGCACGCGCGCCGACCAACGGCGAATGGCTCGCCGCGCAGCACTAGTCTGGCGGTCAAATCTCGACGATTGACGATAGCGGAGTAGACAAATGAACGTGGCGGCGCCTTTCGCCAACTCTAAGCCGGAAGACATCATGACCGAACTCGCCGGCGGCAAGCTGGTGATCTACTCGGTGGCGCGGCCACCGAGTGCCGACGCGCCGGTGGAACGCAGCGGCGTCCTGGCGACGTTCACCTTCGCCTCGCGGCATTCGTCGAGGCAGGGGACGATCCGGCCTTCGAGGCCAACCCGGTAAAGGCGGTGAATGTCGGGACGCCGGGCTTCGCCCGCGCCTTCAAGGCCGACGGGTCGACGGTGGTGGCAGACTTTTCCGTTGGACCCGGTGCCACCGAGATCAAGCTGAGCGAAGTCTCGACCGTCGCCGATTTCCCGATTGCCATACGCCGGGTTCAGCTGCCGACCTGAGGCTTGATCGGCGCGAGTGCAGCGTCAGTGCTTGCCCCCGAGTTGTCATCCTCGGGCTTGTCCCGGGGACTCACCTATCGCTTTGCTCTCACGGTCCGTGGACGCTGCCCGCTGGATCCTCGGCCCATGGCCGAGGATGACAGTTGGAAAGACATCAATCGCGCAGGGTGGACATCTTTAGCCGAGGCCGTCGGCAAGAGCGGCGACGACCGCCCAGCCGATCGACCCCGATGGGTCGAGACGCTCAAGATGAACGAGCGCGAGCTGCGCCTGCGCGCGCTCATCACGACGCAGGTGGATGAAGGCCAGCGCCTTCAGCGTGTAGAGCGCAAAGCGCCCCGGTCCCTCCACAGCCCCCGGCGATGGACTCCAAGCGCAGCTTTCGGCTTCATCATCTGCAATAGCGCGCTTATGGCCTAGAGGGGCTGCAGCAGGTCGAGCGAGAGCATGGGCAGCTTGCGACGCCCGAGCAGGACGTCGACCTTGTAGCGCACGGCTTCCAGCGTCAGCGGCTTGGCGAGGATATCGTGCGCCCCCACCTTCAGGCCCGAAAGGGCCAGTGGGTCGTTTGCCATGTCGGCTATGAGCATGATCTTGGCACCGGGAAGCCGGGCGGCGATGTCGCCCAACACCTCGAGCCCCTTCTGTTGCACAACGCTCACCCCCAAGAGCAGCAGGTCCGGCCTCCAGTCGACCGCCTTCTCGTAGGCGTGATCCAGGCTCGCCAGCTCGTGCGTCTCGTTCTCGTCGTGCAACATGAACTGCAGCGCCGAGCGAATGATCTCGTCGTTATCGACGACGAAGATGCGCTTGTTCTCGACGGCGCGCGAAGATTCGACCCCGATCTGCATGTTGACCTCGCCAGATGTCCCTTCATCGGCGAAGCAAGTGTCGTACCAGCCAACATCGGGTTATCGGCGCGATAAAGTTCAAGCGCGGCGCATTGTTGGCCTTCGCCCGCATTGAGCGAGGTTGTTTTCTTTCATACAGAGCGCGGCCGCGATGTCGCCTGAGGCTGCTCATTGTCGGGTTTAGTACAACTCGCAACAGCCGCCGCGGCGGACGTCTAAGCCAATGTAAAGACGCTATTTTTTGGCATCGTCAAGTGCTGGCACAGTCGTTGCAAAACTCCCTTCTGCACGACGAGCGGTCGCTGGAATCGATGGCACATGCGGGCGAGCACGACATCAGAACTCTGCCCAGCGACCCGCGTCTAACCGGAAGGACTGCGCATTCGCGCACCACGCACAAACGGGACGAAGGAGAGCACCATGTCACTGAGGCAGATCGCATTCTACGGCAAGGGCGGCATCGGCAAATCGACCACCTCGCAGAACACTCTCGCGGCGCTCGCCGAGATGGGCCAGAAGATCCTCATCGTCGGGTGCGATCCGAAGGCCGATTCGACGCGCCTCATCCTTCACGCAAAGGCACAGGACACCATTCTCAGCCTCGCTGCCGCGCAGGGCAGCGTGGAGGACCTCGAACTCGAGGACGTGATGAAGATCGGCTACAAGGACATCCGCTGCGTTGAATCGGGTGGTCCCGAGCCGGGCGTCGGCTGCGCCGGCCGCGGCGTCATCACCTCGATCAACTTCCTCGAAGAGAACGGCGCCTACGAAGACATCGACTATGTCTCCTACGACGTGCTTGGCGACGTCGTATGCGGCGGCTTTGCAATGCCTATCCGCGAGAACAAGGCGCAGGAAATCTACATCGTCATGTCCGGCGAGATGATGGCGATGTACGCGGCCAACAACATCTCCAAGGGCATTCTGAAGTACGCCAACTCCGGCGGCGTCCGCCTCGGCGGCCTAGTGTGCAACGAGCGCCAGACCGACAAGGAGCTGGAACTTGCCGAAGCATTGGCCAAGAAGCTCGGCACGCAGCTCATCTATTTCGTGCCGCGCGACAACATCGTGCAGCACGCCGAGCTGCGCCGCATGACCGTGATCGAGTACGCGCCCGACTCCAAGCAGGCGGATCACTACCGGACGCTGGCGCAAAAGATCCACAACAACGCCGGCAAGGGCATCATCCCGACGCCCATCACCATGGACGAGCTGGAGGAGATGCTGATGGAGCACGGCATCATGAAGCAGGTCGACGAGTCGGTCGTCGGCAAGACCGCCGCCGAGCTGGCGGCCGAGGCGGCAGCCTAACCACGCAACCATCCACCCAACGCCGGCCCCTGATCGCAGGGGCCGGCTAGGCAGAGCATTTCGAGGTAGCACCATGAGCCTAGCAACGGCGGAAAAGCTGGAAGACATCAAGGCACGCAACAAGGCGCTCGTTGCCGAGGTCCTCGAGGTCTATCCGGAGAAGACTGCGAAGCGACGCGCCAAGCACCTTGGCACCTTCGAGGAAGGCAAGCCCGATTGCGGCGTCAAATCCAACATCAAGTCCATTCCCGGCGTGATGACCATCCGCGGATGTGCCTACGCCGGCTCGAAGGGCGTGGTGTGGGGTCCGATCAAGGACATGATCCACATCAGCCACGGTCCGGTGGGCTGCGGCCAGTATTCCTGGGCGGCGCGGCGCAACTATTACATTGGCACGACGGGCGTCGACACGTTCGTCACCATGCAGTTCACCTCCGACTTCCAGGAGAAGGACATCGTCTTCGGCGGCGACAAGAAGCTCGCCAAGATCATGGACGAGATCCAGGACCTTTTCCCGCTCAACAAGGGCATCACGGTGCAGTCGGAATGCCCGATCGGGCTCATCGGCGACGACATCGAGGCGGTGTCGAAAGCGAAATCGAAGGAGTACGGCGGCAAGACCATCGTGCCGGTGCGCTGTGAAGGCTTCCGCGGCGTCTCGCAGTCGCTCGGCCATCACATCGCCAACGACGCAGTGCGCGACTGGGTGTTCGACAAAGCCGGAGATAAGCCGGCGCGCTTCGAGCAGTCGCCGTACGACGTCGCCATCATCGGCGATTACAACATCGGCGGCGACGCCTGGTCATCGCGCATCCTGCTCGAAGAGATGGGCTTGCGCGTGATCGCCCAGTGGTCGGGCGACGGCTCAATTGCCGAGCTGGAGGCGACGCCGAAGGCCAAGCTCAACGTGCTGCACTGCTACCGCTCGATGAACTACATCTCGCGGCACATGGAGGAGAAGTACGGTATCCCGTGGGTCGAGTACAACTTCTTCGGCCCCAGCAAGATCGCCGAATCGCTGCGCCGCATCGCTAGCCACTTCGACGACAAGATCAAGGAAGGCGCCGAGCGCGTCATCGCCAAGTACCAGGCGCTGATGGACGGGGTCATCGCCAAGTACCGTCCGCGCCTGGAAGGCAAGAAGGTGATGCTGTTCGTCGGCGGCCTGCGCCCGCGCCACGTCATCGGCGCCTACGAGGACCTCGGCATGGAGGTCGTCGGCACCGGCTATGAGTTCGGGCACAACGACGACTATCAGCGCACCACGCACTACGTGAAGGATGGCACGCTGATCTACGACGACGTCACCGGCTACGAGTTCGAGAAGTTCGTCGAGAAGATCCAGCCCGATCTCGTGGGTTCGGGCATCAAGGAGAAGTACGTCTTCCAGAAGATGGGCGTGCCGTTCCGCCAGATGCACTCGTGGGACTACTCGGGCCCCTATCACGGCTACGACGGCTTCGCGATCTTCGCGCGCGACATGGACATGGCGATCAACGCGCCGGTCTGGAAGCTGGCAAAGACCCCCTGGAACTAGGAGCGTGCGCCGCGCTCACGTAGAGCGCGACACCCCAAGCCATAAAATCGTTCGGAAGGAACTCGTCATGGCGCAGAACGCCGAAAATGTCCTTGACCATTTCGACCTATTCCGTGGTCCGGAATACAAGGAGATGCTCGAAAACAAGAAGAAGAATTTCGAGAATCCGGTGCCGGCGGACGAGGTCGAGCGCGTCCGCGAGTGGACCAAGACGCCGGAGTATCGGGAGAAGAACTTTGCCCGCGAGGCGCTGACGGTCAATCCGGCCAAGGCCTGCCAGCCGCTCGGGGCGGTGTTCGCCGCTGTCGGCTTCGAGGGCACGCTGCCGTTCGTGCACGGCTCACAGGGCTGCGTCGCCTACTACCGCAGCCACTTCTCGCGTCACTTCAAGGAGCCGAGCTCGTGTGTCTCCTCCTCGATGACCGAGGACGCGGCTGTGTTCGGCGGCCTCAACAACATGATCGATGGCCTCGCCAACAGCTACGCCCTCTACAAGCCTAAGATGATCTCGGTTTCGACCACGTGCATGGCGGAGGTCATCGGCGACGACCTCAACGCCTTCATCAAGAACGCCAAGGAGAAGGGCTCGGTCCCGGCCGAGTTCGACGTTCCCTTCGCGCATACGCCCGCCTTCGTCGGCAGCCACATCACCGGCTACGACAACGTGATGAAGGGCATCTTCGAGCACTTCTGGGACGGCAAGGCCGGCACGGCGCCGAAGCTCGAGCGTCAGCCGAACGACAAGATCAACTTCATCGGGGGGTTCGACGGCTACACGGTCGGCAACCTGCGCGAGGTGCGGCGCATCTTCGACCTGATGAACGTCGACTACACCATCCTCGCCGACAACAGCGACGTGTGGGACACGCCGAGCGACGGCGAGTTCCGTATGTATGACGGCGGTACGACGCTTAAGGAGGCGGCCGAAGCCGTGCACGCCAAGGCGACCATCTCGATGCAGGAGTTCTGCACCGAGAAGACGCTGGCCTACATCGAGGGCAAGGGTCATGAGGTCAAAGCCTTCAATCACCCCATCGGCGTCGCGGCAACCGACAAGCTCCTGATGGAAGTGGCGCGCATCACCGGCAAGCCGATTCCCGAGGCGCTGGCGAAAGAGCGTGGACGCTTGGTCGATGCCATCGCCGATTCGAGCGCGCACATCCACGGCAAGAAGTTCGCCCTCTACGGCGACCCCGACCTGACGCTGGGTCTGGCCGGCTTCCTCATGGAGCTCGGCGCCGAGCCGACGCACGTCCTCGCCACCAACGGTAACAAGGCCTGGGAAGCCAAGTGCAAGGAGCTGTTCGCCTCCTCGCCGTTCGGCGCCAACTGCCATGCGTATGCCGGCCGCGACCTGTGGCACATGCGCTCGCTGCTGTTCACCGAGCCGGTCGACTTCCTCATCGGCAACACCTACGGCAAGTATCTGGAGCGCGATACCGGGACCCCGCTCATCCGCATCGGCTTCCCTATCTTCGATCGACACCACCACCATCGCTATCCGGTGTGGGGCTATCAGGGCGGCCTCAACGTGCTCGTGTGGATCCTCGACAAGATCTTCGATGAGATCGACGCCAACACCAATGTCCCTTCGAAGACTGACTACTCCTTCGACATCATCCGCTGACCGGCGGCGCCGCCCGCCTAGCCCGCGGGCGGCGCACGAGTGCATGGGAGTGCCCGATGACGACGCTCGCCAACAAGATCCAAGAGGTCTTCAACGAGCCCGGCTGCGGGAAGAACCAGGGCAAATCCGACAAGGAGCGCAAGAAGGGTTGCACCAAGCAGCTCGCCCCGGGCGCTGCCGCTGGCGGCTGCGCCTTCGACGGCGCCAAGATCGCGCTGCAGCCCATCACCGACGTTGCCCACCTCGTGCACGGGCCGATCGCCTGCGAGGGCAACTCGTGGGACAACCGGGGCGCCAAGTCGTCCTCGTCGCAGCTCTATCGCACGAGCTTCACCACCGACATCAACGAGACCGATGTCGTGTTCGGCGGCGAGAAGCGGCTCTTTAAGTCGATCAAGGAGATCATCGACAAGTACGATCCGCCGGCGGTGTTTGTCTACCAGACGTGCGTGCCGGCGATGATCGGCGACGACATCGGCGCCGTCTGCAAGGCAGCGACGGAAAAGCTCGGCAAGCCGGTCATTCCCGTCATCTCGCCGGGTTTCGTCGGTCCGAAGAACCTCGGCAACAAGCTCGCGGGCGAAGCGATCCTCGATCACGTCATCGGGACTGAGGAGCCGGAGTACACGACCCCCTACGACATCAACATCATCGGCGAATACAACCTCGCCGGCGAGCTGTGGCAGATAAAGCCGCTGCTCGATGAGCTCGGCATTCGCATCCTCGCCTGCATCTCAGGCGATGCGCGCTATCACGAGGTCGCCAGCTCGCACCGCGCGCGCGCGGCGATGATGGTGTGCTCGAAGGCGATGATCAACATCGCCCGCAAGATGCAAGAGCGCTACGACATCCCGTTCTTCGAAGGCTCGTTCTACGGCATCGGCGACATGAGCGACTCGCTGCGCGAGATCGCTCGCCTGCTGGTCGAGCGCGGCGCGCCAGACGACATCATCGCGCGCACCGAAGCCGTCATCGCGCGCGAGGAAGCCCGCGCCTGGGCGGCCATCGCGGCCTATAAGGAGCGACTTCGCGGCAAGCGCGTCCTCCTCATCACCGGCGGCGTGAAATCCTGGTCGGTCGTTGCCGCCCTGCGGGAAGCGGGCATGGAGGTCGTCGGCACCAGCGTCAAGAAGTCGACCAAGGAGGACAAGGAGAAGATCAAGGAGATCATGGGCCAGGATGCCCACATGGTCGACGATATGACGCCGCGCGAGATGTACAAGATGCTGAAGGAGGCGAAGGCCGACATCATGCTCTCGGGCGGGCGCTCGCAGTTCATCGCGCTCAAGGCAAAGATGCCGTGGCTCGATATCAACCAGGAGCGCCATCACGCCTATGCCGGCTATGTCGGCATGGTGGAGCTGGTGCGTGAGATCGACAAGGCGCTCTGCAATCCCATCTGGGAGCAGGTGCGCAAGCCAGCGCCGTGGGACGGGGTGAGCTGGGAGCAGGTGGCCGATGCCGCTATCGCCGAGGAGCTGGCGCAGCTTGCGGCCAATCCGGAATTGGCTGAAGCGAAGCGCCGGTCTGAGAAGGTCTGCAACTGCAAGTCCGTCGATACGGGTGTGATCGAGGATGCGATCCGTGAGCACCGGCTGACGAGCGTCGAGCGCATTACCGAGCACACGCACGCCGGCGGTGGTTGCGGCAGCTGCGCGGGCAAGATCGCGGGCCTTCTGGCGCGGGTGAATGGCGCCACGGCGTCATCCGCCGGCGCGAGCAGAGCCGCCTGAGGGTTCGCATGGCCAAAGTCGTCACATCCAGAAAGGCGTGCACGGTCAATCCGCTGAAGATGAGCCAGCCGATCGGCGGCGCGCTCGCCTTCATGGGCGTCGCTGGATGCATGCCGCTGCTACATGGCTCGCAAGGCTGCACCTCGTTCGGCCTCGTACTTTTCGTGCGCCACTTCCGCGAGGCGATCCCGCTGCAGACGACGGCGATGAGCGAGGTGGCAACGGTCATCGGCGGCCTGGAGAACGTCGAGCAGGCCATCGTCAACATCGCCGGCCGCGCCAAGCCGAAGATCATCGGTATCTGCTCGACCGGCGTCACCGAGACCAAGGGCGATGACGTCGAGGGCTTCATCGGGCTGATCCGTGCCAAGCATCCCGAGCTCGACGGGTTGCAACTCGTCTGTGTCTCGACGCCGGATTTCAAGGACGCGTTCCAGGACGGCTGGGCCAAGACGGTGGCGCAGCTCGTACGCCAGCTCGTCGAGCCGGCCGCGGCCGACGCGCCCCGCCGCGCCGGTTACGTCAACGTGCTTCCGGGCTGTCACCTGAGCCCCGGGGACATCGACGAGCTGCGAGAGATCATCGAGGCATTCGGCTTGACCCCGTCGTTCCTCCCCGATCTCTCCGGCTCGCTCGATGGCCACATCCCTAACGACTTCACGCCGACGACGCTGGGCGGCATCGCGCTCGACGACATCGCCGACATGGGCGCGGCCGACATCACCATCGCCATTGGCGAGCAGATGCGCGCCGCCGCCGCGGCGCTGCAGGACAAGGCCGGCGTGCCGTACGTCGTGTTCGATCGGCTCACCGGGCTGGCGCCGAACGACGAGCTCGTGGCGCTGCTGTCGCGGCTGAGCGGGCGCCCGGTGCCCAGCCGCTACCGGCGCCAGCGCAGTCAGCTGGTCGATGCTATGCTCGACGGGCATTTCCACTTCGGCGGCAAGAAGATCGCCATCGGCGCAGAGCCGGATCTGTTGTGGGCGACGGCGAGCTGGCTGACAGAGCTCGGCTGCGAGATTTCCGTCGCTGTCACCACCACAGCTTCGCCGCTGCTCGAGCGCGTACCGGCAGAGGAGGTGCTCATCGGCGACCTTGAGGACTTGGAGAACCGCGCCGTCGATTGCGATCTCATCATCACGCATGCGCACGGGCGCCAGGCGGCCGAGCGGCTTGGCGTGCCACTGTTTCGGATGGGGCTGCCGACGTTCGATCGTCTAGGGGCCGGACATCAGCTCTCCGTTGGCTACCGCGGCTCGCGCGATCTGATCTTCGACATCGGCAACATCTTCATTGCCAACGCGCACGAGCCGGAGCCGGACACGTGGCGCCCCTCGGGAGAGACGACAGACGATGCCAGTACGGCGATTGCGGCTCATTAGCCAGAGGCTGGAGCCGGAGATGAGCGAGCACGGCGGAGGTAACATGAAGATAGCGTTCGCTACCCAGGACCTGAAACGCGTCGACGCGCATTTCGGCTGGGCGAAAAACATCGCCATCTACGAGATTTCACCGGAGGGGCACCGCTTTCTCGAGGCGGTGCAGTTCGAGGGCGACCTGCAGGAGGATGGCAACGAGGACAAGCTGGCGCCGAAGCTCGAGGCGATCGCCGACTGTGCCATCCTCTACGTCGCTGCCATCGGCGGATCGGGCGCCGCCCGCGTCGTGGCGAAAAACATCCATCCCATCAAGGTTAGCCAGCCAGAAGAGATCGCCGACATCCTCGTCAGGCTGAAGGACGTGCTGAAAGGCACTCCGCCCCCATGGTTGCGCAAGGCCATGCTGAAGGGCCAGGAACGGTCCTTCGATTTCGCCGACGAGGTGGAGCATGTCTGAAGCCGCCGTCATCGCCGCCGAGCCGGAGGTCAGCTCGGTATTCATCAACGAGCTCATCAAGCAGTGGCGCGCGCAGGACATGCACGGCGCCTGGGAGGGCAAGACCGACCTGGAACTGCTGGAGCCGTACGTCCTCGACAAGGAGAAGCGCAAGCAGATCCCCATCATGGGCGATCCCGACCCAGAGACGCTGTGGCGGCTGGAGCTGTTCTACAACGCCGTCGGCCTCGCCATCGAGCGCGCCACCGGCATCATGGTGTCGCCGATCATGAAGATGCACCACGAGGGCTTCGGCCGCATGGTGCTGACGGCGGGGCGGCTCGTCGTCGTCAACAAGCACCTGCGCGACGTGCACCGCTTCGGATTCCCGACCTTTGCCAAGCTCGCCGAGGAAGGCGACAAGGCAGTCGCATCGGGGGTCGAGATGATCAACAAGTATCCGGACGTGGCGAAGTTCTGAGAGCTGCTGGCAACGCGGAAAGGGGGCCAATACCCATGGCCGACATCGAGGCGCTGAAGGCCGACATCAAAAAGCTGTCGGCCAAGGCCACCAACATGAAGATGAACCTGCACGACCTGTCGGAGGAGCTGCCGATCAACTGGACCTCGATCCTGTCGGTGGCGCAGGAGACCTACGATTCCTACAAGGCGCTGGAGGAAGCGCGCGCCGCGTTGAAGAGCGCCGAGGCGAGCGCTGCCTGACGCAAGCGACGGGGAAGTGTGGAAGGACGCGAGGTCATGTTCAGCAGACGCGATGGCAAGCCCTGGGAGCCGGAGTATCTGGTGGCCATCAACGGCACCACCTGCATCGGCTGCGGCCGCTGCTTCAAGGTGTGCGGTCGCGACGTCATGCACCTGCGCGGCGTCAGCGAAGATGGTGAGTTCGTCTCGCTCTCGGGCGATGACGACGAGGATGACGAGTTCGAGCGCAAGGTGATGGTGCTCGACAATCCGGGCAACTGCATCGGCTGCACGGCGTGTGCGCGCGTGTGCCCGAAGAACTGCCAGACGCACGTCGCCGCCAGCGCGCTCACGGCCACGGGGGAGGCGGCATGACGATTGCGGCCCAAGCAGACTCAGTGGATCGGCGGCCCTTGGCGCCGACGCCGTCGCTAAGAGCGCTGCGTGACGGCTGCTCGGTCTATCGGCGTCTCACCGGCCGCGATCCCGGCAACGCCCCGATCGAATCGGAGGATGATTTCGACGCGCACGTACTGGCATCGATCCTCGCCGTGGCGGCGACAGAGGATGGTCCCCTCTGCCAACGCACCGGGCTCGCCTCGCCGGAGCTTGCACGCCTTATCGCGCGCTGGTTTCCGTGCGCTTTGATGGAGGTGCACGCTGGCGGTCAAGACACCATGCCCGACGGCGACGAACTGGTCATGGTGCGCGACCTCCTCCTCGCCAACCGCTCGACCGACGGCGACGAGGGCCGTTGGCTGGCGCATATGGTCGCCCGGCGAGCGATAGAGCCGAGCCACCTCTGGGAGGATCTCGGGCTGCGCAATCGCGCGGAGCTGTCGCGGCTCCTCGATCGGCACTTTGCGCCGCTGGCGGTCCGCAACACGCGCGGCATGCGCTGGAAGCGCTTCTTCTATCGCATGCTGTGCGAGGACGACGGCTTCGTCATGTGCACGACGCCGGTGTGCACCGACTGCTGCGATTTCGAAAACTGCTTCGGGGAGGAGGATGGCGAAAGCCGCCTGGCGCGCCGGCGCCGCGACGCGGCAGCGAGCAGCGTCCCTGTCTAGCCCATGAGCATGCCCTACCTAACGGTCGCCTAGAGGTTGCCACTACGATGAGCCAGTCAGAGGGCGTATTCGTGCAAGTACCGGGCTCGGCGGTCGACTGGCGGCAGGCACCGGCCGGCGCCGAGGATGTGGAGGGATGCCCTTGGGCCGGCTGCAAGCAGCTGTTGCGCAAGGTTGGATTGCGGCCAACGCGGCAGCGGCTGTTGCTCGGCTGGATATTGTTCTCCAAGGGGGACCGCCACGTCACCGCCGAGATGCTGTTCGAGGAGGCGGTGAAGGCGAAGCTGCCGGTGTCGCTGGCCACCGTCTACAACACGCTGCACCAGTTTACGCAGGTGGGCTTGCTGCGCGAGATCGGCGTTGCCGGGCCGAAGGCGTTCTTCGACACCAACCCAAGCGCGCATCACCACTTCCTCATCGAGGGTGAGGAGGCGCTGCTCGATATTCCTGAAAACGCTGAGGTCGTTCTGGAGAGCCCGCCGACGCCGCCGGAAGGGTACGAGATCGCACGCGTCGACGTCGTCGTGCGCCTGCGGCGGACGGCGGCGCCAGTATAGCGGCCGCAGTGCATCCGGCGCCGGGATTGCAGCAAACCCGACATACGATCGCGTGCCTGCTGCAGGACTGTTGCCATTCCAACAACCAGCTCTTGCATAGAGGCCAATGAAAACGCCGTGTTTCGCGCATGCCGGGTCTGGCACGCGCGTTGCTATTGGAAGGTCAGGGCCATTGGTGGTGCAGGTGACCGACGATGATTGTCTGCTCGTGCACGGTGATCTCCGACCGCGATATCGAGGTCGCGCTGGTCGAGATCCTCAGCCAGCCCAACGCGCCGATCCCCACGCCGGGGGTCGTCTACCGTCACCTCGCCAAGCGGATGAACTGCTGCGGCTGCGCGCCGTTCGCGGTGGAGACGATTTACGACAAGGTCGGCGAGCTGGAGCGGCGCGGCGCCATCTCCGCCAACGTCGGTGCGGCGACGCGCAGCAAGCTCCTGGAGTTCAACGCCTGGCGGGCGCGGCTGCGCGGCAAGATAGGGCCGGCATCGACACCCGTCGAAAGCGAGCCCATAGCACGCGAGATTGCCTGATCGATCGATTCACCATGCTGTGGCTGGATTGCGCCGGCTGTCGCGTGGTCGGCACGCGGCTCTCCCGCGCGGGCGAGGGAACAACTGACACTGTGGGGGGAGCATGAAGGGCAGCAAGGTTGTCATCGAGGCGCTCAACGAGGCGCTGAAGCTCGAGCTCGGCGCCGTCAACCAGTATTGGCTGCACTATCGTCGGCTGGACGACTGGGGGTTCACCAAGCTCGCCAAGAAGGAGCGCGAGGAGTCGATCGAGGAGATGCATCACGCCGACAAGCTGATCACGCGCATCATCTTCCTCGAGGGCTTCCCGAAGATGCAGGAGATCGCCCCATTGATGATCGGTGAGAGCATCAAGGAGGTGTTCGAGTGCGACTTGAAGGGCGAGTACATCGCCCAGGAGTTCTACTCCAAGGCGCGCGAGCTGTGCCGTCAGCACAAGGACTACGTGTCGATGGAGCTGTTCGAGGACCTTCTGAAGGACGAGGAAGGTCACATCGACTTCATCGAGACGCAGCTCGACCTGTTAAAGAGCATCGGCATCCAGAACTACGGCCAGCTGCAGGCCGATTCGGCCAACGACGTCGATGGCCACGACTGAGGTCGGCGACCCCGTCGAGCCTTTGCAGCAAATGCGACAACGCCGGCTCGTACGCGAGCCTCGATTGTTGTGATCCAAACAAGTCCAGCACCTTAAGATAGATAAGTTGTATCAATGGCTTATGCCTGCGTTGGGCGGCTGGCATGCTCGTTGCGATGAGCGAAATCAGGAACTCACGAGGGAGTGCTCATCCATGATCGACGTCTCCGCCGAAGCTGCCACCGCCATCAAGGCCGCCATGCAGCGCACCGGCAATGCCGACGCCGGCCTGCGCATCACCGTGCAGAACGGCGGCTGCGCTGGCTACAAGTATTTGATCGGGCTCGACGCCGAGCCGCGCGCCGACGATTCGGTCATCGAGTTCGCCGGCATCAAGGTGTTCGTCGATCCGGATTCCGCCCCCCTGCTCACCGGCATGCGCCTCGGCTTCGTCGAAAGCCTCGAAGGCTCGGGCTTCACCTTCGACAATCCCAACGCCGCCTCGAAGTGCTCGTGCGGCAAGTCGTTCGGCTGAGTTCGGAGAGCGAAGGAGGGTCAAGCAGGTGGATGACGCCATCATGATGGGCGAAGGCATGGCGGCGCCGGAGCCGGCGCCTCCGGCACGTTTGAGCCGGCCGGCCCCGGTCGCACCCAGGCCGCCGCAAAGCTTGCGCCCGCAGCCGGCACAGCGCCCGCGCCAGCGCATCATGGAAGGCGACTCGCTGGAAAAGATCGCCCTCATCGAGAAGGCGATCGAGGATCTGCGACCCTACCTCAAGCGCGACGGCGGCGACTGCGAGCTCGTCGATGTCGACGGCAACACCATCTACGTGAAGCTCACCGGGGCGTGCGTCGGTTGCCATATGGCGTCGGTGACCATCGCCGGAGTGCAGGAGCGGCTGACCGCCTCACTCGGGGTGCCGCTGCGCGTCATTCCGGTGGGTTAGGCACGCTAGGCTGCGTCACGGGGACTGCTCATGGCGTCGATCTACTTCGACAACAACGCGACGACGCGCCTCGATCCGCGCGTGCTCGAGGTCATGTTGCCGCTGCTCGACGCGGAGTTCGGCAATCCATCGTCCATGCATGGCTTCAGTGCTGCGCCGCAGACGGCGGTCAAGCGCGCGCGCGGACAGGTGCGCGCTCTGATGGGTGCCGGCCACGACGACGAGATCGTGTTCACGTCGGGTGGTACCGAGGGCGTCAACGCGGCCATTCGCTCGGCGCTCGAAGTATCGCCGGGGAAGACGGAGATTATCGTCAGCGCCGTCGAGCATCTGGCAGTGCTGGCATTGAGCACGGCGCTCGCCCGCCGCGGGATTCGCCTGCACGTCATCCCCGTAGATGCCGACGGGCGCATCGACATGGCCGCCTACGAGGCGGCGTTATCGGACCGCGTCGCGGTGGTTTCCATCATGTGGGCCAACAACGAGACCGGCGTCATCTTCCCCGTCGCCGAGTTGGCGGCCAAGGCCAAGGCGGCGGGCGCGCTGTTCCACACCGACGCCGTGCAGGCCGCGGGCAAGCTGCCGATGGATGTGAAATCGATGCAGATCGACATGCTGTCGATCTCCGGTCATAAGCTGCACGCGCCCAAGGGCATCGGGGCGCTCTATGTCCGCCGCGGGGTGCGTTTTGCGCCGCAGATCCTTGGTGGACGCCAGGAGCGCGGGCGGCGCGGGGGCACGGAGAACGTCCCCGGCATCGCTGCGCTCGGCAAGGCCGCCGAGCTCGCTGTGCACCATCTAGGGGACGAGACGACGCGCGCGTGCGCGCTGCGCGATCGGCTCGAATCAGGGCTTGTTGCGCGCGTTCCCGACTGCTTCGTCGTCGGCGGTGACAACGAGCGGGTCGCCAACACCTCGAATGTCGCCTTCCATGGGGTCGAGGGCGAGGACATCGTGTTGCTGCTCGACAAGGCGGGGCTTGCGGTTTCGCTCGGCTCGGCGTGCGCCGCCGGGTCGTTCGAGCCCTCGCACGTGCTGCAGGCGATGCGCGTGCCGGAGACGGCGCTGCGCGGCGGGGTGCGCTTCTCGCTATCGCGCGACAATACGCAAGAAGAGGTCGATCGCGCGCTAGAAATTATCCCCGGCGTGCTGGCCAAGCTGCGCGCCATGGCTGCGCCGAACGCAGGGGAGGCAGCGGCGGCAACGCTGCAGCGCGCCCATGCGTGACCGCAGTGTGCAGTCCCCCGCCATTATCCTCAACGACACGACGCTGCGCGACGGCGAGCAGGCGCCCGGCGTTGCGTTCACGGCGGCCGAGAAGGTCGCCATTGCCCGGGCGCTGGCTGCGGCGGGCGTCAGCGAGGCCGAGGTCGGCACGCCGGCTATGGGGCGCGAGGAGATCGCGGCCATCCGCGCCACCGTCGAAGCGGCGCTGCCGTTGCGGGCGATCGCCTGGTGCCGCATGCGCACCGAGGACGTCGATGCCGCGCTGCGTACCGGTGTTTCCATGGTCAATCTCTCGGTGCCGGTCTCCGACGTGCAGATCGCCGCCAAGCTGCGCGGCGGGCGCCCGGCGGTGCTGGAGGCAATCGCTCGCGTTGTCGACTACGCTCGCGATCGAGGGTTCGATGTCGCCGTGGGCGGGGAGGATTCTTCGCGCGCCGACGTCGATTTTCTCATCGAGGTGATGGACGCGGCGCGCGCCGCGGGGGCACAGCGCTTTCGTATCGCCGACACGCTCAGCGTCCTCGATCCGTTCGCGACCTTCGCGCTGGTGCAGCGGCTGCGCGCGGCGACCGACCTCGAGCTCGAAATCCATGCTCACGATGATCTGGGGCTGGCCACCGCCAACACCCTCGCCGCCGTGCGCGCCGGCGCCACCCATGCCTCGGTGACGGTGATCGGGCTGGGCGAGCGCGCCGGCAATGCGCCGCTGGAGGAGGTGGCGATCGCGCTTCTGCACCTCTACGGCAGTGCCACCGGCATCGTGCCGACCGAACTCGACCGCGTAGCTCGCGTCGTCGCCGCCGCCGCGGCGCGTCCGGTTCCGCCGGGCAAGGCAATTGTGGGCGATCACGTCTTCACGCACGAGTCCGGCATCCACGTCGACGGCCTGCTCAAGGACATGAGAACGTATCAAGCGCTGGACCCGGCGCTGCTCGGGCGCGCGCACCAATTCGTCATCGGCAAGCACTCGGGGCTGGCGGCGTTGTCGGCCCGCCTCGGCGATCTGCGACTGGAGGCGGACGCGGTCGAGATGGCCACCATTCTCGCCCGCGTGCGCGCGCATGCGACCAGGACCAAGCGCTCCGTGACAGCGGAGCAGCTCGCCGAGATCTGGCGCGAGGTGCGCTGCTCTCCGTCGTCAGCCGCGGTCAGGGGAGAGTCATGGGCGAAGGCGTGAACATTGCGGCGCGCCAATCCGTCGTGACCTCGACGCCGGCACTGTCATTGCTCGCCCTGCTCAGAGAGGACGTGCGCTGCGTGCGCTCGCGCGACCCGGCAGCGCGTAGCGATGTCGAGACGCTGCTGACCTATCCCGGCGTGCACGCCATTATCTGGCACCGCTTGGCGCACCGGCTGTGGCGCGCCGGCTGGCGCTTTGCGGGGCGCCTCGTTTCTTGGCTGGGCCGTCTGCTCACCAATGTCGACATCCATCCCGGCGCCACCATTGGCCGCCGCTTCTTCATCGATCACGGGGCGGGCGTCGTCATCGGCGAGACTGCCCAGGTCGGAGACGATGTGACGCTGTATCACGGGGTCACGCTCGGCGGCACGACGTGGTCGAGCGGCAAGCGACATCCGACGCTCGAGGATGGGGTCGTGGTCGGGGCGGGTGCCAAGATCCTCGGTCCCATCGTCATCGGCAGGGGGGCGCGCATCGGTGCCAATTCGGTGGTCGTCAAGAGCGCGCCGCCCGGCGTGACGCTGGTCGGCATTCCGGCGCGCATTGTGCATCCAGACCGCGAGGGGCGCAGAATCGCCGGCCGCATCGACCTCGACCATCATAGCATCCCTGACCCGGTCGGCGACGCGCTCGCCGTCATGCTGGACCGCATCGATTTCCTCGAGACGCGCCTCGCCCACATGCAGAGGCGTTGGCGTGAGGGAGCGTCCGGCGCCAGCGGGCCCAATGTAGCTGCCGAAGTTCTCAATGATCGCAAGCGCTAGGGAGTTCGTTCGATGACATGCGCGACAACTAGCCCCGACGTCGATGTGCTGGCGAAGCTCAAGGCGGCCTCTTCAGCCGAAGACTTCTTCGCCATTCTCGACCTTCCCTATGACGAGAAGGTCGTGCGCGTGGCGCGGCTGCACATCCTGAAGCGCATGGGCCAATACCTTGCCAGTGAGGATTTCGCCGGCCTGCCGCCGGCGACGATCGCCGCCCGCTGCAAGGCAAACCTCGAGCGCGCGTACGGCGACTTCGTCACCTCCTCGCCGCTCGATGAGCGCGTGTTCAAGGTGCTGCGGGAAGCGGTCGAGCCGAAGACGCCGGCGACGTTCGTGCCGTTCGATACCCTCAAGTAGGCAGGGTGCGTTGTCGGGTTTCCGACATCGATGCTGTCGCCGCCACGGCGACGCCGTCATGCCAAGGAGGAGCTAAGACATTGTACGGCAACACGAATGTAAAACGGACGTACTTGGTATGGCCCTTGCTCTTAAGCGATTGAAGCCATGAGGCACGTGGGTGCGCGCATGCATATCGTCGTCTGCATCAAACAGGTTCCGGATTCCGCGCAAATCCGTGTGCACCCGGTCACCAACACGATCATGCGGCAGGGCGTGCCGACGATCATCAACCCCTACGACCTGTTCGCCATCGAGGAAGCACTGCGCTTGCGCGACAAGTTCGGGGCCGAGGTGACCATCCTCACCATGGGACCGCCCATGGCCGAGGACACGCTACGCAAGGCGCTGACCTTCGGCGCCGACCGCGCCGTGCTGCTCACCGACCGCTTCTTCGCCGGCTCCGATACGCTGGCGACGACGTTCGCGCTGGCGACGGCGATCTCCAAGATCGGCGCCACGTTCGGGGCGCCCGACATCGTCTTCACCGGCAAGCAGACCATCGACGGCGACACGGCGCAGGTGGGGCCGGGCATCGCCAAGCGCCTCGGCCTGACGCAGCTCACCTATGTCTCGCGCATCGCGGAAATCGATGTTGCGGCGCGCACCATACAAGTGGAGCGGCGCGCCGAAGGCGGCGTGCAAGTGCTGAGCACGCGTATGCCGTGCCTCATCACCATGCTGGAGGCGACCAACGAGATCCGCCGCGGCTCGTTGTCGGAAGCTTTGCGCGCCGCACGTGCCGAGATCATCAAGTGGAGCGCCGCCGACGCCGGCATCAAGGACGTCGCCAAGTGCGGCCTTAGGGGCTCGCCGACCATCGTCAAGAAGGTGTTCGCGCCCACCGCGCGCTCGACCAAGGCGACCTTCGTCGAACCCGGTGAACAGCCTCCCGCAGAGGCGCTCATCGCCGAAATCTTCAAGCAGCAGCCAGAGCTCGAAGCGAAGCTGATGACGCTCGCACGCGGATACTAGGCACCCCAGAGGGATCGCGATGGCCGAGGCACAAAAACCACCCGCAGCCGCCGGCGGCCGCGCCAACACCAAGAAGGCGCTCCCCGACCACTTCAAGGACTACAAGCACGTCTGGGTGTTCATCGAGCAGGAGCGCGGCGAGGTGCATCCCGTATCGTGGGAGCTGCTCGGGGCCGGGCGCGCGCTGGCCACCAAGCTCGGCGTCGACCTCGCCGCCGTCGTGCTCGGCTCGCCCGGCGAAGGTGTCCGGCGCGCCGCTGCCGAGGCAAGCTGCTACGGCGCCGATCTCGTCTACCTCGTCGAAAGCGACCTGCTCGCCAATTACCGCAACGAGCCCTACACGCGGGCGATGACCGACCTCGTCAACACCTACAAGCCGGAGATCCTGCTGCTCGGGGCGACGACGCTCGGTCGCGACCTTGCCGGTGCCGTGGCGACGACGCTGCTCACCGGCCTCACCGCCGACTGCACCGCCCTCGACGTCGACACGGACGGCTCGTTGGCGGCGACGCGCCCGACCTTCGGCGGTTCGCTCTTGTGCACCATCTATACGCTCAACTACCGCCCGCAGATGGCGACGGTGCGCCCGCGCGTGATGCCGATGCCGGAGCGCATCGAGCGTCCCCTCACGCGCCTCATCGAGCATCCCTTGAACATGGTCGAGGACGACGTCGTTACCAAGGTGCTCTCCTTCCTACCCGACCGGCAGTCGGAGAAGTCGTCCCTCGCCTACGCCGACGTGGTCGTCGCCGGCGGTCTTGGGCTCGGCTCGCAGGAGAACTTCCAGCTCGTGCGCCAGCTCGCCTCCGTGCTCGGCGCCGAATTTGGCTGCTCGCGTCCCGTGGTGCAGAAGGGCTGGATGGCCGCCGATCGCCAGATCGGCCAGACCGGCAAGACCATCCGGCCGCGGCTCTACATCGCCGCCGGCATTTCGGGCGCCGTTCAGCACCGCGTCG
This sequence comes from Hyphomicrobium sp., assembly GCF_009026145.1. Classification (GTDB taxonomy): domain Bacteria; phylum Pseudomonadota; class Alphaproteobacteria; order Rhizobiales; family Hyphomicrobiaceae; genus Hyphomicrobium_A. Next base: position 146,329 of record NZ_WBUE01000001.1, on the reverse strand, counting down.
GAGTCGAAGGTGCCGATCTCATCGTCGCCATCAATACCGACAAGAACGCGCCGATCTTCGACTTCGCGCACGTCGGCATCGTCACCGACGCCGTGCGCCTGCTGCCGGCCCTCACCGAGGCGTTCCGCCAGCGCCTGTCGGCCAGCACGCGTGACCGCATAGCGAGCTAGGAGCAGCGCGATGATCGAGGAGAAGTTCGATGCCATCGTGGTCGGGGCCGGCATGGCCGGCAACGCCGCGGCGCTCACCATGTTCAAGCGCGGCCTCAAAGTGCTGCAGCTGGAGCGCGGCGAGTATGCCGGCTCCAAAAACGTGCAAGGCGCCATCCTCTATTCGGAGATGCTGGAGAAGCTGATCCCGGACTTCCGCGAGGATGCGCCGCTCGAGCGCCACCTCGTCGAACAGCGCTTTTGGATGATGGACGACCGCTCACACGTCGGGCTGCACTACCGCTCCGACGACTTCAACGAGCAGCGTCCCAACCGCTACACCATCATCCGTGCCCAGTTCGACAAGTGGTTCTCCAAGAAGGTGCAGGAGACCGGCGCCGTCGTGCTGTGCGAGACGACCGTCGTCGAACTCGTCAAGGATCAGTTCGGCAAGGTTATCGGTGTGCGTACGGACCGCGCCGGGGGGCTGGTGCGCGCCGACGTTGTGGTCATCGCCGAGGGCGTGACGGGCCTGCTGGGCACGCGCGCCGGTCTGCGCGACATCCCCAAGCCGGAGAACGTCGCGCTAGCGGTCAAGGAGATGCACTTCCTGCCACGCGAGACCATCGAGGCGCGCTTCAACCTCAAGGGGGACGAAGGCACGGTCATCGAGGCGGCCGGCACCATATCGCGCGGCATGACCGGCATGGGCTTCATCTATGCCAACAAGGAGTGCATCTCGCTCGGCATCGGCTGCCTCGTCTCGGACTTCCAGAAGACCGGCGAGGCGCCCTACGACCTGATCGAGCGCTTCAAGCGCCACCCGTCGGTGGCGCCGCTCATCGAGGGCTCGGAGGTCAAGGAGTATTCCGCCCATCTCATTCCCGAGGGCGGATTCAAGGCTATCCCGAAGCTCTACGGCGACGGCTGGGTGGTGGTCGGCGATGCGGCGCAGCTCAACAACGCGATCCACCGCGAAGGCTCCAACCTCGCCATGACCTCGGGGCGCATCGCCGGCGAGGCGATCTTCCAGCTCAAGCGGCGGCGCAAGGCGATGACGGAAGAGAACCTCGCCCTCTACAAGCAGATGCTCGACAAGTCCTTCGTCATCAAGGACCTGAAGAAGTACAAGGATATGCCGGCGCTGCTGCACACCCAGTCGCAGAGCTTTTTCCTCACCTATCCGCAGCTCGTCTCGCGCGCGATGCAAAACTTCGTGCGCGTCGACGGCACGCCCAAGGTCGAGAAGGAAAAGACGACGATCCGCGCCTTCGTGTCGGCGCGCTCGTGGCTCGGCCTGTTCGCCGACGGCTTCCGCTTAGCACGGGCGTGGAGATGATCGGCATGCGCGGCGCATGCGCCGCCATAGGGATCGGCGAACGAAATTGGAGGTTGAGATGACGGCCCCACTCGCAATACGCGTCGAGGACAAGCTCTACCAGAACCGCTACCTCGTCGATGCCGGCCGCGTGCACATCAAGGTGCGTCCGCACAGCGTGCCGACGCCGGCGCTGCGCGCACTGCTCACGGCGTGTCCGGCGCGCTGCTACGCGCTGAATGGCGCTGGCCAGGTGGAGATCGCCGCCGACGGATGCGTCGAGTGCGGCACCTGCCGGCTGATCGCCGAGCCCTCGGGCGACATCGAGTGGAGCTATCCGCGCGGCGGCTACGGCGTGCTCTACAAGTTCGGCTGAGGCTGCATTGCACGGCGTTTCCCGATCAAACTTCGGGTCGAAAACAGTAACGGCGCGCTCCTGAGAAGCGCGCCGCAATACCGCACAGCAACTAGGGGCAGGCTCAGGCCTTGGCCTCTTCCTCGGCCGGCACTTCCGCCGCGGAGGCCTCGGCGATGAGGCCCTGCGCCTGGCCGACCCAGTCGTCCTTCTCGATGCGGCCGCCGAGCTGCAGCGTCTCGTCGATGTTGGCGATGTCGTCGTCCGACAGGTTGGCGATCTGCTCCAGCTTGATGCAGTTGAGCTGGCGCAGACGGGCGGCGAGGTCGGCGTCGATGCCCTTGATCTGCGTGAGATCGTCCGGCTCGCCCTTCTGCTTCTTGAAGCCCTTCCAGGCGGCGTTGAGGCGGCGCGCGCGCGCGTCCGAGCGCTCGGCGATGCGCGCCGACTTACCGCGGCGGCCGCGCAGGTAATAGAGCTTGGCGCGGCGGACTTTGCCGCGGCGCAGAACCTCGATCTCAGCAATGTAGGGGGAGTAGATCGGGAAGACGCGCTCGACGCCCTCGCCGTAGGAGATCTTGCGGACGGTGAAGTTCTCGTTGATGCCGGCGCCGGAGCGGCCGATGACGACGCCCTCGTAGGCCTGGGTGCGGACGTTATCGCCCTCGATGACCTTCACCATCACCTTGACGGTGTCGCCGGGGCCGAACTCCGGCACGCCGCGCTTCGCCGTGACGGCGCTGATCTGCTCGCGCTCGAGCTCTTGGATAACGTTCATGGGGCACCTGAACCGTAGAAATAGACCGTCGAGGCACGGCGACAGGCCGGCACCCCGTAACGGCAAGCCTTGGGGAATTTGCCCGGGGTCATAGCCGAAACATTGGGGCTTGTCGATATGCGTTGCGGTGATTTGTAGCCAGATCGGGCCGCCGGGGAAGGGGAGCGCGCTATTCCGCCGCTAGGACCGGCGTCCGCTGGGCTTTTTCAGTAGGTCCGGCCGGCGCTCGGCCGTCAGTCGCTCGGCCTCCTGGCGGCGCCATTCGGCGATCCTCTTGTGGTCGCCGGACAGCAGCACGTCGGGAATGGTGCACCCCTCCCATTCGCGCGGCTTGGTGTACTGCGGGTACTCGAGCAGGCCGCCCTCAAAGCTCTCTTCGCTCAAGGAGCCTTCGGTACCGATTACCCCCGGCAACAGCCGCACGCAGGCGTCGATCAGCACCATGGCAGCGAGCTCGCCGCCCGACAGCACGTAGTCGCCGATCGAGACCTCGCGCATTTGGCGCGCGGCGATGACACGTTCGTCGATGCCCTCGAAGCGGCCGGCAAGCAACAGCACGCCGGGGCCGGCGGCAAGCTCGGCGGCGAGCGCCTGGGTGAGTGGGGCGCCGCGCGGCGACAAATAGATCAGCGGCGCTTCGGTCTCGGCTTGGCGCGCGTGGTCGATGGCAGCGGCGAGGACGTCGGCGCGCATCACCATGCCGGCACCGCCGCCGGCTGGCGTGTCGTCGACGGAGCGGTGGCGGCCGATGCCAAATTCACGGATGGGAACCGTACGCAACGCCCACAGCCCCGCCTCCAGCGCCTGGCCGCAGAGCGAGACGCCGAGCGGCCCGGGGAACATCTCCGGGAACAGCGTCAGCACCGTCGCCCGCCATGGCGCGCGCTCACCTCTGATCGGAAAGTGCGGCATGCTTGCACCACAGGACTTCCCTCCCCCCTTGTGGGGGAGGGTCAGGGAGGGGGCACTACATTTGAGGTGCTGCACCAACCCCACCTCGGCCCTCCCCCATCGAGGGGGAGGGAGGACGCTTTCCGGCAACCATCAGACGCCCTCGACGACGACCATGTGCAGCGTACCGGCGCCCTGGCGCGCCTTCCTGGCTTCGGCGTACTCGGGGGACGTGGCGTAGCCAAGCGCCTTATCGTAGCTGTCGAACTCGATCACGACGTTGCGGGGGAGCCCTTCGCCCTCGACGATCTTCGCTTGCCCGCCGCGCACGATCGGCTTACCGCCGAATTTGTCGAGTGCGATCTTCGACTTGGCGACGTATTCGGCCCACTGCTCGGGGTTGGTCACCTCGGCGCGGACGATCACGTATCCCTTCGGCATCACTCACTCCTCCCTCATTTCTAGCAGCCGGCTTCAGCCCGGCAGCTCCGCTTCGCGGATGTGGTTGATAAAGGTTTCCGCGACCAGGCGCGGGTCGTCGGCTTGGGTGATCGGGCGTCCGACGACGATGTAGTTTGCGCCAGCCCTGATGGCGTGGTCGGGGGTCGTGATGCGCTCCTGATCGTCGGTGGAGCTGCCGGTGAGGCGGATGCCCGGCGTGACGATGAGGAAACCCCGGCCTGTCGCCGCGCGAATGCGTCCGGCTTCCTGCCCCGAGGCGATGACGCCGTCGAAGCCTGATTCGCGTGCCAGCTGGGCGCGACGCAATACGAGATCGGCCGGCGCCAGCGACGTGCCCTGCTGCTTGAGGTCGTCGGCGGTGAGGTTGGTCAGCACGGTGACGGCGAGCAGCTTCAGTTTGCTGGTGCCGCGCCCCGCAACGGCCGCGCGCATCGTCTTGAGGTCGTGTCCGTGCACGGTGAGGAAGTCGAGGCCGAATTCGGTTGCATTCGCCACCGCCCGCTCGACCGTATTGCCGATGTCCAAGAGCTTCATGTCGAGGAACACCTGCTTGCCCTCGGCCTTGAGGGCGCGGGCGAGCTCAAGGCCGCCGGCGAACAACAGCTCCAGGCCGACCTTGTAGAAGCTGACCGTATCGCCCAGAGCGGCGACCAAGCGCTGAGCCTCCTCGACCGTCGGCATGTCGAGGGCGACGATAAGGCGGTCTTTGGCGGTAGGGGCGGTCATGATGGAAGGCGCGCTGGAACGGGCTGGCCGCTAGCCATGCAGCACATGCGCGGCGCGCGCAAGCTTCTGGATCAGCGCCTTGAAGTTCTCTTGGCTGTCCTTGTTCTTGAGGTGCCCGTCCTCGCCGAAGGCGTCGTTGGCGCGCGGCACGGCGAATTGATCGGGCAGCACCAGGGCGCCAAGGCCCAGCTCCAGCACCTGGCGCACCGTGGTGAGGCTGCGTAGCCCGCCCATGCCGCCGGGCGAGGCTGAGCCGAGGGCAAACACGCGCGTCTTGTAGACATCCCCGGCGGGAGCATCGCCATCGCGCACGTGGCTGACCCAGTCGATGGTGTTCTTCAGCAGCGGGGTAATGGAGGCGTTATACTCGGGGCTGGCGATGAAGATGCCGGTGTGCGCCTCCATCAGCGCCTTGAACTTGTACGCATTCTCCGGCTGGCCTTCGGCGCGCTCCAGGTCGCCATTGTAGATGGGCATGGGATAGTCGCCCAGATCGGCCAGCGTCGCGTGGATGCCGTTGGCCTCGGCGATCATCGCCCCGAGCCGGGCGAGCTTCTTGTTGAACGAGCCGGCGCGCGAGGAGCCAGCAAAGAACAGAAGCCTCACCGAACCCGTCATCGCCCTAGTGCCCCGATTCCGAGGTTCGCCAGAGTTCGCGGCTGGGGTCAGATGCGAACTTCGGAGTCACGAGGCACACTAGAAGCATAGCCTTGCTAGTGTCATTCAGATCGAGAAATTTGCTCGACACCTCGCCGCCAATGATAACGAATTTCACGATCATCACACTAGCGCCTCAGTCGCCCTTGCCCTCGAAGAAGTCTTTGACGCGCGCGAAGAAGCCGGCGCATTCCGGGCTTGTCTCCTTGTGGCTCTCCCGCTCGAACTCCTCGAGCAGCTCCCGCTGGCGCTTGGTGAGGCTCTTGGGGGTCTCCACCTCCACCTGGATGTACATGTCGCCGTTCACCTTGGAGCGCAGCACCGGCATGCCCTTGCCCTTCAAGCGGAACTGCTTGCCACTCTCCGAGCCCTCGGGGATCTTGATGCGCGTGGCGCCGCCCTCGACCGTCGGCACCTCGATCTGCCCTCCGAGCGCCGCCGTCGTCATGGCGATCGGCACCTTGCAGAAGATGTCGGCGCCGTCGCGCTGGAAGAACTCGTGCGGCTTGATCGACAGGAAAATGTAGAGATCGCCGGCCGGGCCGCCGCGCAGGCCAGCTTCGCCCTCTCCGGCTAGACGGATGCGCGTGCCGTCCTCGACGCCGGGCGGAATATTGACCGAGAGCGTGCGCTCCTTGGTGACACGCCCCGAGCCGTGACACGAGTGGCAGGGGTCCTCGATGGTCTCGCCGCGCCCCTGGCAGCTCGGACAGGTGCGCTCGATGGTGAAGAATCCTTGGCTCGCCCGCACCTTGCCGTGTCCGCCACAGGTCGGGCACATCGTCGGCTTGGTGCCGGCACGTGCACCCGAGCCTGAGCATGTTTCACACGAAACGGAGGTCGGCACGCGGATCTGCGCCGTCTTGCCGACGTAGGCGTCGGACAGCGTGATCTCGAGGTTGTAGCGCAGGTCGGCGCCGCGCTCGCGGGCCGAGCGCGAGCGCTGGCCGCGCCGGCCACCCATGAACTCGCCGAACAGATCGTCGAAGATGTCGGACATGGAGGAGGCGAAGTCCGGCCCGAAGCCGCGCGCCCCGCCGCCGCCATGCTCGAAGGCGGCGTGACCGAAGTGATCGTAAGCCGCGCGCTTCTGCGGGTCCTTCAAGACCTCGTAGGCCTCGTTCAGCTCCTTGAAGCGGATCTCGGCGCGCGTGTCGCCGGGGTTGCGGTCGGGGTGAAGCTCCTTGGCGAGCCGCCGGTAGGCAGATTTGAGCTCCTGCTCGCTCGCCCCCCGGGAAAGCCCGAGCGTTTCATAGTAGTCGCGCTTGGCCATGTTCAGCGCGGGTCCTTCGGATTGGTGCACGGTGCAACTGACCCCGTAGTTGGGAGATAGCGATGTTTTCGCCGCTGGGGAAGGGCGAGCCGACGTCGAACGTATGTGGAGTTGTTGCTGTGTTGCCGCAAGCGGTGCGGTGGGCAACCGTTAAGCGTGAGCCCGGCCGATAGGGCCGGGCTCACGTCGTTTCAAGTGGTTGCCCGAGAGGGCTCCGGGGGGTCAGGCCGACTTCTTCTTGTCGTCCTTGACTTCCTCGAAGTCGGCGTCGACGACGTTCTCGTCGCTCGCGCCCGATCCGCTGCCGGCCGTACCGGCATCGCCGCCGGCGCTGGCGCCCTGCTGGGCGGCGTAGATCGCCTCGCCGATCTTCATGGCCGCCTGGGCGAGGTTGGTCGTCGCCGTCTTGATGCGCTCGGCGTCATCGGAGGAGAGCGCCTCCTTGGCGTCAGCGATTGCCTTCTCGACGTTGGGCTTCGCCGCTGCGACCGCCGCGTTGCTCTCGTTCTCCTTGAGCTGCTTCTCGGTCGAGTGGATGAGCGCCTCGGCGTGGTTCTTGGCCTCGATCAGCTCGCGCTTTTTCTTGTCCTCGGCGGCATGCGATTCGGCATCCTTGACCATCTTCTCGATCTCGCTATCGGAGAGGCCGCCCGAGGCCTGGATGCGGATCGACTGCTCCTTGCTCGTGGCCTTGTCCTTGGCCGAGACGTGCACGATGCCGTTGGCGTCGATGTCGAACGTCACCTCGATTTGCGGGACGCCGCGCGGTGCCGGCGGAATGCCGACCAGGTCGAACTGGCCGAGCAGCTTGTTGTCGGCTGCCATCTCGCGCTCGCCTTGGGAAACGCGGATGGTCACTGCGTTTTGGCTGTCCTCGGCGGTGGAGAATGTCTGGCTCTTTTTGGTCGGGATGGTGGTGTTGCGCTCGATGAGGCGCGTGAACACGCCGCCCAGCGTCTCGATGCCGAGCGACAGCGGGGTCACGTCGAGCAACAGAACGTCCTTGACCTCGCCCTGCAGCACGCCGGCCTGGATGGCGGCGCCGACGGCGACCACCTCGTCCGGGTTGACGCCCTTGTGCGGCTCTTTGCCGAACAGCTGCTTCACGACTTCCTGCACCTTCGGCATGCGCGTCATGCCACCGACGAGCACCACCTCGTCGATGTCGGCAGCCTTGAGGCCGGCATCTTTCAGGGCCTTCTCGCACGGGCCCTTGGTGCGCGCGATGAGGTCGTCGACGAGGCTCTCCAGCTTGGCGCGGGTAAGCTTCATGGTGAGATGCTTGGGACCCGAGGCGTCGGCGGTGATGAACGGCAGGTTGATCTCGGTCTGCGTGGCGCTCGACAGCTCGATCTTCGCCTTCTCGGCGGCTTCCTTCAGCCGCTGCAGCGCGAGCTTGTCATTGCGCAGGTCGATGCCCTGCTCCTTCTTGAACTCCTCGGCCAGGTAGCCGACGAGCTTCATGTCGAAGTCCTCGCCGCCGAGGAACGTGTCGCCGTTCGTCGACTTCACCTCGAACACGCCGTCACCGATCTCGAGAATCGAGATGTCGAACGTGCCGCCGCCAAGGTCGTAGACGGCAATGGTCTTCGATTCCTTCTTCTTATCGAGACCGTAAGCGAGCGCCGCGGCCGTCGGCTCGTTGATGATGCGCAGCACCTCGAGGCCGGCGATCTTGCCGGCATCCTTGGTGGCCTGACGCTGGGCGTCGTTGAAGTAGGCGGGAACGGTGATGACCGCCTGCGTGACCTTCTCGCCGAGTTTGGCCTCGGCGGTCTCCTTCATCTTCTGCAGGATGAAGGCGGAGATCTGCTGCGGCGAATACTGCTTGCCGTGGGCTTCGACCCAGGCGTCGCCGTTGGGACCCTTGACGATCTTGTAGGGGACGAGGTGCTTGTCCTTTTCGACCATCGGGTCGTCGTAGCGGCGGCCGATCAGGCGCTTGATGGCGAAGAACGTGTTGAGGGGATTGGTCACCGCCTGGCGCTTGGCGGGAAGGCCGACGAGCTTCTCGTCGTCGGCGGTGAAGGCCACGATCGACGGCGTCGTGTTCATGCCTTCGGCATTTTCCAGAACCCTCGGCTTGCCGCCCTCCATCACTGCCACGCAGGAGTTCGTGGTTCCGAGGTCGATGCCGATCACTTTAGCCATGTGCCTATCCTCATCCTTCTGCGGCAGACCGTCCGGACCCGACCTTCCGGCGTCCAGAAAATCCGGCGGCGCGACACTGCGCGCCGGTGCGGTCCCCTATGGAGCATCCAAACGGTAAACGCCGCTTATATAAGGTGGCTTTTCCGAGGCGCAACGGGCCTGCGGCGGGCCCTTGCGTTCAATTTTCCCCAGCCAGCAGCACATATGATCACGCCCATCGAGGGGCTGCTCGATGTCAGGCGGCGTCGTCGGAAGCCTTGCGCTCGGCCGCAGCCTTGTTCTCGGCCATGCGTTTGTCGCCTCCCTTGGCCACGACGACCATGGCGGGGCGCAGCACGCGATCCTCCAGAAGGTACCCTGGCTGATACACCTGAACGATGGTTCCAGGCGCAACGTCGGGCTGATCGATCTCGATCATCGCCTGGTGCTGGTGAGGATTGAACGGCTGGCCTTCGGGGTCGATGCGCTTCACGCCATTGCGCTCGAGCACATTGAGAAACTCGCGCTCGGTCATGGAGACACCGTCCACGAGCGCCTTGAGGGCCGGATCTGCATCGGCCGCACCGGGTGGGACGGCGGCGGTGGCGCGTTGCAGGTTGTCGCCCACCGCCAGCACCTCGCGCGCAAACTTGGAGATGGCATACTTCGCCGTCTCTTCCTTCTCGCGCTCGGTACGCTTGCGCAGATTGTCCATGTCGGCATGGGCGCGCAGCAGCCTGTCGGTCAGCTCCGCAATGCGCCCTTCGAGCACGGCAAGGGTACCGGCCGCTTCGCCGTTGCGGGCGTTCGGCGCGGCATCGGTGCCGGGGGCCGATTCCTGATCAGGTTTCTTGACTTCGTCAGCCATGTTCTCTCCGCGGGGGCGGATCCTTAAGGATTGCGAGCCCGATATCAGGCGATGCTCGGCAAAAATCAAGTCAACAGTCGGCTAACGAGCTTGGCCGTGTAGTCGACCATGGGGATGATACGGGCGTAGTTGATGCGGGTGGGGCCGATGACCCCCAGCACGCCGACGACCTTGCGGCGCTCGTCGTGGAAGGGGGCGACGATCAGCGAGGAGCCGGAGAGCGAGAACAGCTTGTTCTCAGAGCCGATGAAAATGCGCACCCCGTCGGCGCTTTCCGACAGCCCGAGCAGCTGCACCAGGTCGCGCTGGCGCTCGAGGTCGTCGAATAGCTGGCGAATGCGCTCCAAATCCTCCTGCGCATTGACGTCCTTCAGCAGGTTCGCCTGCCCACGCACGATGAGGCTTTTGCGGTCGTCGAGCGAGCCGGACCACTCGGCGAGCCCCGCCTGGATGACGCGCTGGGTCAGCTCGTCGAGCTCGGCGCGCGCCGACTGCAGCTGCTGCTCGATGCGGCCGCGCGCCTCGCCGATGGTCAGGCCGCGGATGTGCGCGTTGAGGTAGTTGGCGGCCTCCGCCAGCGCCGACGGCGGTAGCCCTTGCGGCAGGTTGATGACGCGGTTCTCGACCGTCTGGTCCTCGCCGACCAGCACGACCAGCGCCTTGCCGGGCTCGAGCAGCACGAACTCGATGTGCTTCAATCGCGTCACCTGCTTGTCGGCCAGCACGACGCCGGCGCAGTGCGACAGGCCGGAGATCATCTCGCCGACCTCGCGCAAAACGTCATCGACCGTGGTTGCCCGTTTGGCCGCGATGTGCGCCTCGATCTGCCGACGTTCTTTTGAGGTGAGGTCACCGACCTCCAGCAGTCCGTCGACGAACAGCCTGAGGCCGAGCTGGGTCGGCAGGCGCCCGGCCGAGGTATGCGGCGCCGCGATCAGGCCCAGTTGCTCCAGATCCGACATGACGTTGCGGATCGATGCCGGCGACAGCGTCATCGGCAGCACCCGCGACAAGTTGCGCGAGCCGACGGGTTCGCCCGTTTCCAGATAGGACTCGACGATCTGCCTAAGAATAGTACGGGAGCGTTCGCTGAGCTTGTTGAGTTCGCTTACGCCTTCGGTCATCGCTGGGGGTATCTTCGACCTCGCCTGCAGGTTGCTCAAGATTACGGATGCCGGACCATCTTCGTCAAATTAGCGGCGGTTTTGGTTGAAGCGTGCTGGCCCCTCCCGTAGGTTCGGCCGAAATTTGCCTCAGCAACAACCCGGTTCGGCACCCTCAATGCGCCCTTCGAAACGCAATCCCGACGAGCTACGCCGTGTGTCCATCGAGCGCGCCGTCTCCAAGCACGCCGAGGGTTCCTGTCTCATTAAGTTCGGCGACACCCACGTTTTGTGCACGGCGAGCCTCGAAGAGCGGGTGCCGCCGTGGCTGAAGGGGCAAGGACGAGGTTGGGTCACGGCCGAGTACGGGATGCTGCCGCGGGCAACGAGCGAGCGCATGCGGCGCGAAGTGACCGTTGGCCACGCCTCCGGGCGTACGCAGGAGATACAACGTCTGATCGGCCGCGCCCTGCGCGCCATCGTCGACCTGACGAAGCTGGGCGAGCGCCAGATCAGCATCGACTGCGACGTCATCCAGGCCGATGGCGGTACGCGCACGGCAGCCATCACCGGCGCCTGGGTCGCCCTGCACGATTGCATCCAATGGATGAAGCTGCGCGACATGGTGAAGGACGATGTGCTGCGCGACCAGGTCGCCGCGGTGAGCTGCGGGCTGTACAAGGGCACGCCGGTGCTCGATCTCGACTATGCCGAGGACTCGGCGGCGGAAGCCGATTCCAACTTCGTCATGACCGGCTCGGGCGGCATCGTCGAGGTGCAGGGCACGGCCGAGACGGTCGCCTTCAGCCAGGAAAGCTTCGATCAGCTCATGCTGCTGGCCAAGAAGGGCATTGGCGAACTCGTCGCACTGCAGAAGCTGACAGTCTCCTAAGAAAGGCAGTGGGCAATGGGCAGTCGGCAGTAGGACGAGCGACCATACGCTACTGCCCCTGCCTCATGCCTATTGCCAGATCCGACATGAAGCCCAACGCCATCCTCGAGACCGTCCTCTATGCGCGCGACCTCGGCGCCATCGAGGACTTCTATCGCCAGGCGCTGGGGCTCGAGCCGTTCGCCAAGGTGGAAGGGCGGCACGTCTTCTACAGGGTCGAAGAGCAGATGCTGCTCGTCTTCAACCCCGTTGCCACGACGAAGCCGTTTCCCCACGATGCCAAGCTTCCCGTGCCGCCGCACGGCGCCGACGGCGAAGGGCACGTCTGTTTTCGCGCCTCCGCCGACGAGATTGCCGCCTGGCGCGCGCGCCTCGAAGAGCAAGGCGTTGTGATCGAGGCCGACTTCGAATGGCCGGACGGCGGTCGCTCGATCTATTTCCGCGACCCAGCGGGCAACTGCCTGGAGTTCGCCGAGCCGCGCATCTGGGGTCTCAAATGACGCGGCGTCTGCAGCGCGGCGACCATCTCGTCGTCGCTACCCATAACCCCGGCAAGGTGTGGGAGATCAACAAGCTGATCGAGCCCTACGGTCTGGCGGCGGTGTCGGCGGGGGAGCTCGGCCTCAGCGAGCCGGTGGAGACCGAGACGACCTTCGCAGGCAATGCCAAGCTCAAGGCGCTGTTCGCGGCCCGTGGCTCGGGGCTGCCGGCGCTGGCCGACGACAGCGGCATCGAGATCGACGCGCTCGGCGGCGCGCCGGGGGTCTATACCGCCGATTGGGCCGGCCCCAAGCGCGATTTTTCTATTGCCATGCAGCGCGTTCACGATGAGCTCGCCAAGCAGCAGGGGTGGAATGGCGAGCCGCTGCGCGCCAACTTCATCTCGGTGCTGTGCCTTGCCTGGCCGGACGGGGAAACCCGGCTATTCGAGGGCAAGGTTTACGGTCATGTCGTTTGGCCGCCGCGCGGCGGCAACGGTTTCGGCTATGATCCGATCTTCGTCGCCGACGGGCATGCGCAAACGTTCGGCGAAATGGAGCCGGCCAGCAAATATGCCATCTCGCACCGAACCCGCGCCTTCGATCATTTCAAGCGGGACATCCTCGATGCCCCAAGCGCGTGAGATCGGCGCTGGCGACGCGGGCTTCGGCGTCTACGTGCACTGGCCGTTCTGCGCCCAGAAGTGCCCGTACTGCGACTTCAACAGTCACGTGCGGTTCGGCGGGATCGACGAAGACCGCTTCCGCTCAGCCTTCCTGCGCGAGCTGGAGCACCTCAAGCAGCGCACGGGGCCGCGCGCCGTGTCGAGCATCTTCTTCGGCGGCGGCACGCCATCGCTCATGGCACCCGAGACCGTCGCCGCCATCCTCGACTGCATCGCCGGGCTGTGGATGGTCGATGCCGACGCGGAGATCACGCTCGAAGCCAATCCCGGTAGCGTCGAGGCCGGCCGCTTCCGCGACTACCGCACGGCGGGCGTCAACCGCGTCTCGCTCGGCGTCCAGTCGCTGCGCGACGACATCTTGAAATCGCTCGGCCGCATTCACTCGGCGGCCGAGGCCAAGGCGGCGATCGAGATCGCGCGCTCGACATTTGAGCGCTTCTCGTTCGATCTCATCTATGCACGTCCCGGCCAGACGCTCGCAGCGTGGCAGAAGGAGTTGCGCGAGGCGCTGGTCATCTCCGGGCAGCACCTGTCGCTCTATCAGCTCACCATCGAGCCGGATACGCCGTTTGCCGCCTTGCACGCCGCCGGCAAGCTGGTGGTACCCGACGAGGACGCGGCGCTTGCGCTCTACGATGCGACCCAGGAGCTGACGGCGGCAGCCGGGCTGCCAGCGTATGAGATTTCGAACCACGCGGTGCCCGGCGAGGAGAGCCGTCATAACCTCATCTATTGGCGCTATGGCGAGTACGCCGGCTGCGGGCCTGGTGCGCACGGGCGCTTGACGGCGAGGGGTGTGCGCCACGCTACGAGCACCGAGCGCCAGCCCGAGCGCTGGGCGGCGCTGGTCGAAGGCAATGGCCATGGAATCATCGAAGAGACACTGCTGTCGGCCGCCGAGCAAGCCGACGAGATGCTGCTGATGGGGCTGCGTCTCGCTGAGGGGATCGATCTTGGCCGGCTCGATCGCCTGTGCGGGGTACGTCCCTCGGCCACTGCCATCACCGAGTTGACACAGCAGGGTCTCATTGAGGCGATACCTGGCAGCCATCGCGTCCGCGCGACCGGTAGCGGCCGCTTCATTCTCAACGAGGTCGTGCTACGTCTCTCGATGGGCTTTACCGCTCACGCGCCCCACGCCGCCGCAAGTCTCCCTCCCGCTGCCGAGTAACAGCCTCCAATGCGAAAGCTCTACCACTGGATGATGCGCACCGCGAGCAGCAAGGGTGCGCCGTGGGCGCTCGGAACCGTCTCGTTCATCGAGAGCTCGTTCTTCCCCATCCCGCCCGACGTCATGCTGATCCCCATGGTGCTCAGCGACCGGCAGAAGGCGTGGTGGTACGCGACCATCGCAACGGTTACCTCGGTCATCGGCGGGCTGCTCGGCTATGCCATCGGATATTTCGCCTACGAGGCAATCGGAAAGCCGATCCTGGAGTTCTACGGCAGGGAGCACGCGCTCGATTCGTTCATCCAGTTCGTGCACGAGTACGGCGTGCCGGCGATCATCATCAAGGGCGCGACACCCATTCCGTTCAAGGTCGTGACCATCGCGGCGGGGGTCGCCAAGATGGACCTCCTGGCCTTCGTCGGCGCCAGCATCATCGCGCGCGCCATGCGCTTCTATCTCGTGGCCGGCCTTCTTTATTTCTTCGGTCAGCCGATCCGCGAGTTCATCGAGCGCCGCCTCACCTTCGTCACCACCACCTTCGTGGTGGTCTTGGTGGGAGGGTTCGTGGCTGTTAAATACCTGCTCTAGCTCACAGGTATCCCGATGACCCTTGCCGCCTCAGATCCGACCGCGCATTCCGCCTACCGCCTCGGCGCCATGGCGCTCTTGATCACCGTGGCGGCGATACTCATCGCACTCGGCTACGAGCACATCGGCGGCTATGCCCCCTGCGAGCTGTGCCTCGAGCAGCGCTACGCGTATTACGCGGGCATCCCGCTTCTGTTCCTCGCGCTCGTGGCGCTCAGTGCCGGGCAGGCGCGCGCTGCCGCCGTGCTGTTCGTGCTCGTGGCCCTGGCGTTCCTCGGCAATGCCGCGCTCGGCGTCTATCATGCCGGTGTCGAGTGGCAGTTCTGGCCGGGGCCGGCAGCGTGCACGGGATCGCAGCAGCTGACGAACAACGCCGGCAACATGCTCGAGGCGCTGCAGCAGACGAACGTCGTGCGCTGTGATGAGGCGGCGTGGCGATTCGCCGGCATCTCCTTCGCCGGCTGGAACGTCGTTGCTTCGCTGCTCGTCACGCTGCTTGGCATTCGTGCTGCCGGCGAAGCGCTGCACGCGCGCTGAAGATTCTCCGCGCCAAAAGTTATCCACAGAACAATGTGATTTTTCCGCAGACTGTTTCGTTCAGCAACAGTCAAGCGAAATACCGTTGGTCGGACACGGCGCCGCCATTCCGTGGTCAAAAAGTAACGGTCTATTCCTCTCGTTCGCGGAACACGCGGTGCAGAGTTCACGTTCAAGAAGAGCCCAGTCAGTAGCGTTTCGTAAGTTCGCGTTCTCAGATCCGGCGTTGCGTCCGCGTCATGTCACCTCGGGAACCCCGCATCCCGTCTCAGTTGCCTAAGTTGCGTTCCGAAGCGTCAGACCTGTCTCGCGTTTGTCTCCCTTCAGTCGTGCGTTTGTAAGCGTTGCGTCCGTTGCGTCGCGTGGCGTTCGGTTGCGTTGAAGATGTGTGCGTCAAGCCAAGCTCCCCCTAGCGCTCCTCATCGAGCGCAAATGCAAGTCGAGGCGAACCGCTCGGAGGCAAGGTTCTCGCGTACTTCCGAGCGGTTGCGCTGAGTTCGAGTTAGTAGCGTCAGTCGCGTACCGCGTTGGTTCAATCAGCAGTCAGTGAGGTGTGCCGTGGCGTCCCAGTCGAGTGATTGGCGTGCACTTTCGGAAGTTGTCGGTGAAGTACTCGTCGCTATCGGCAGTCCGTCTCCAGCGACGGACATTCCCATAGCGTCGGCGTCGACAAGGTAGGTGCGCCGCGTATTCGTTTTTGGGAGGGGATAGAGGGACCTTCCAAACGAGCTGGCAAGCATGCGGAGCGTAGGAGACGCAGGCCTCCACCGAGGCACCACGTGACATGGTTTCGCGTAGTGGTGCCAGCGCGCTCTGTGTGCTTGCCGCCCAGTCAAAGCCCGGCGCCGGGGCAAGTGGCGGCGCACCAACGAGGAGGTGTCAAATGAGTTTCAACCACATCAATCCGCTGCAGTGGCATCAGGCGATCGGCGTCGCCCGCGCCTCGTGCGCCCGCTTCTTCCGCGATGGCGGGGCCCCGGCCGACGCGCTGCTCGCCTTCGGGCTGAGCGCCGACGACCGCGTTGCACAGGATTGGAGCCGCACTGTCGAGGTGATCGCCGAATCCTTGTGTGCGGCGCCGATGAAGCGCGCGGCCTGAACGAATTTCTGTCGTCCTTCCCTAACGACGAAGAAGGCCCCGGCAACCGCATTGCCGGGGCCTTTTTGTTCTTCTGTCATCCCAGTACTGTCTCAGTTTGAATTTCCCACAGCTTTCGAATCGGGTAGCGACTCCGGCGTCGCGCCTCTCAGCAGACCGCAACCCTTATCAGGGCGGGGCAATGTGGTGTTGCTTCGGAGAGGGCGGCTCTTCCGCTCAGCTCGCAATGGAGGAATCCATGAGCAGCAAGCAGAAGATCGGCCGTGATGCCCGCAATGGGCGGTTCATCCCGGTCGAGGTCGCGATCCGCCGTCCTTCCACGACGACGGTCGAGACCATCAAGAAGAGCAAGTAATCCACCTGGACCTTGCTTGACTTGGGAGGGGTTGACGCCTTCGGGCGTCAGCCCTTTCCAGTTTCAGAGCCTAGGTGATTTGGTCCAACGAAAGGTGAGTCAAAGTGACTCACCCCTGCCAAAGCTCAATCGGCTCCCCAAGGAGATTCGACATTCAGCTTCCGATCGAAGTATCGGACTGTTGCAAGGGCGAGTTCGTCTGATTGAGCGTAGTCGGCGGCGAGTACATAGCGACCGGTAGCAATTTGCTCAATGCGCGTGAGCGTATGCAGCCTGTCTGTATTTAAGTCGTCGGGGTCATCCGCTCCGTCATCGTCGCTGGGGCCGACAGGAAGAAGTTCGCCGCCGTCGGGCTCGTAAGGGACGACAGTCGTCACGACCCGACAACCTGCTTGTGAGCGGGCCCAGGTGCAGTATTCTGAGAATGTTGGCTTACGACCAACCGCGACCATCAACTATGCGGCGACGGCAATCTCCACAGGCATGCCGCCCCTCTCCCTCAACTTATTCACAAAATCCGAGCGCTTCGCCCACAAACTGAAAAACTCATCTGGCCCCGGGCCGATAGAACTAGGATCGCCGTGTTCAATTTCCGAGCGCAAGGTGACGAGAAAGCGCTCTTTCACCGCCTTCAAATCAGGACCTTGGGCGCAGATGTCAATTTCCAAGCCCTGCGCAATCCAGACATCGCCTTCCTTGAACACGATGACGCGCAAACTATCCGTGTTGCCCATGTTGGCTGTGCCTTAGGTCTAGGTGCCCCCTTGACTCCGCAACGATTCTATGACGTGCGCGAGTCATTAACAAAGTAGTCGCGAGCGCGTTTCCCAGCAAGGAAATCAGCGGTGCTTAAAAGCCGCGGCCCTGTTATGGTTAACTAATAAGTTGTTACTTAGTCACTCGTTGCCGGTACATGTGTGTCACCGCTAGGCAGCACGCTTCCTATACGACTTCGGCCGCCTCGGCTTCAGCGCAACTTCATCCATCAGAGTTTCAAACTAAAGCGCGCTGCTCGCGATGATGAGGCTTCGCCGCACCCGCTGGGTCCCGAATAGCGGCTCGCAGACGCTCGCCGCTTCCGGGATGACAGTGGAGAGAATTAAGGCTCGAGCTCGGTATCCCAATACAGATAGTCGAGCCAGCTCTGGTGCAGGTAGTTGGGCGGGAACAGTCGCCCGTTGCGGTGCAACTCGAACACCGTCGGCCGGTAGGGCGACTGCATCGGATGCATGCCGACCTCGTCCGGCATGGCGCCGCCCTTTTCCAGATTGCACGGGGCGCAGGCGGCGACGACGTTGTCCCACCGCGTCTGGCCGCCGCGCGAGCGCGGGACGAGGTGGTCGAACGTCAGATCGTCTTTGGCGCCGCAGTATTGGCAGGAGAAGCGGTCGCGCAGGAACACGTTGAAGCGCGTGAACGCGGGATAGAGCGCCGGCTTCACATAGGTCTTGAGAGACACGACGCTCGGCAGCTTCATCTCGAAGGAGGGGCTGCGCACGAAGCGGTCATACTCGGAGACGATGTTGACGCGATCGAGAAAAACAGCCTTCACCGACTCCTGCCAGCTCCAGAGCGACAAAGGGTAGTAGCTCAGCGGCCGGAAGTCGGCGTTTAGGACCAATGCTGGAAAGCTGTCCGGAATGGCAGCGTGCGCATCCACGTTATTGGCGTCCTATCGGCTTCTCGTTAGCGAATCGCGTTCTCCCCGAAGTTCGGCCGGGATACTAGCGGCGCATATCAACTCTGTGAAGCTCCCGCCGGCGGTCGCGGCTCGAGTGTGGCCGCGGCAGCTAAACGCAGGTCACCTAGGCATTTTTCTGCAGCAGCAGGGCGCGATCGGCGACCTTGTAGTACGCCCACAGAAGGTGGGCGGCAACGCCGCGCCAGGGGCGCCAGCGCTCGGCGATGGCGAAAAGCTCATCGCGTGAGGGTCGCTGCTCGAGCCCCATGGCGGCGCGCGCCGCGATCTGCAGGGCGAGGTCTCCGGCCGCGAAGGCGTCGGCGCGGCCGAGACAGAAGAGGAGATAGATGTCGGCGCTCCACGGCCCGATGCCGGGCAGCGCGGTGAGCGCCTCGTGGACTTCCACCTCGGGTGCGTGCTCCAGCCTGTCGAGGTCGAACCCGGCGGCGACCGCCGAGCTGACGGCGCGCAGCGTCTTGACCTTGCCCTTCGACAACCCGGCAGCGCGCAGCTCATCGTCGCCTGCCGCGAGAAGCGCCCCCGCCGTCATCGGCCTCACCGTGAGCTGCAGCCGTCCCCAGATCGCCTGCGCACTGGCGAGCGACAATTGCTGGCCGACGACAATGCGCGCGAGCCCCTCAAAGCCCGCCGCGTGCCGGCGCAGCGGCGGGTCGCCGGCTTGCTCGTGGACGAGACGCAGGTGCGGGCACTTGCGACGGAGTGCGCGTATGCCATCGCGCATGTGCTCGTCGTCGAGGATGATCGGCGCCGGTTGCTTGCGCTTCATGTGCATTGCCCACGCGAAACTCTTCTCTAGCGGCTGCATGCAACGTAAAGTCTTGCATGCGCGTTCGCAAAGCGGCGGGCTTTGCGCGTTCATCGGAGTGCTGGGCGATGGCGGGTCGATCGCGAGCGGCAACTTCATGTACGGCGGCATTGTTGGCGGTGCTGCTGGCGGGCGGGATGGCGGCGGCGGCCGATTGGCGCCGAGACTGGGCCACCGTGCGCAACGAGCGCCATGGCTTCCTTATCGCCTATCCCAGCGAGGTCTTTCAGCAGGCCAGCGAGTCCAGGACGGACGAGGGCCGGATGCTCTTTTCGCGCGATGGGAAGGCGCAGCTCCTGGTAGGTGCTTTCGCCAACGAGGAGGCGACGACGCTCGAGGACTACCGCGACTATCTCATGCAGGAGAACTATGCCGGGGCGCATATCGAGTATGCGCCGATGCGCGGCAAGTGGTTCGTGCTGTCTGGTACGATCGGCGATCGCGAGTTCTACGAGCGCGTCAGTTTCACCTGCGGCGGCAAGCTGATAAACAGTTGGGCGATGATCTATCCCAAGTCCGAGCGCCGCTTCTATAACCGTGTCGTCGAGGCAGTGGCGCGCACCTATTCGCCCGGTGCCGGACGCTCCGGCAATTGCGACTGAGCGCGGCACGCGAGCTTCATGGCGGTACCGGTATTTCGTTTCGCCCCCAGCCCCAACGGGCCGCTGCATCTCGGGCATGCGCTCTCAGCCCTGACCGGGTTCGACAGGGCGCAGCGGCTGGGCGGCCGCTTCCTCGTGCGCATCGAGGATATCGACGTGGCGCGCTGCCGCGAGGAGCATATCGCCGGCATTTTCGAGGATCTCACCTGGCTGGGTATCGCCTGGGAGGAGCCGGTGCTGCGCCAGTCGCAGCACTTCGCGGTCTATGCGCGGGCGGCGCAGTGGCTGGAGGCGCAGGGGCTGCTCTATCCGTGCTTTGCCTCGCGCAGCGAGATCGAGGTGGGGGCCGCTGCCGGAGCGGTCGATCCCGATGGCGCGCCTCTCTACCCGGGCCTGCACAAGGGGCTGCCGCGGGCCGAGATTGAGGCGCGCATGGAGAACGGCGAGCGCTTCGCGCTGCGGCTCGACATGCAGCGGGCGCTGGCGGTAGCGCGCGAGCGCCTCAAGGGTGCGCCACTCACCTTCACCGAGCTCGACGAAAGCGACCGCCCGCAGGCGATCGAGGCGCACCCGGAGCTGTGGGGTGACGCTGTCATCCTGCGCAAGGACGTGCCGGCGAGCTATCACCTCGCCGTCGTCGTCGACGATGCGGGTCAGGGCGTTACCCACGTCGCCCGCGGCCGCGACCTCTATCAGGCGACGGGGCTGCACCGCCTGCTGCAGGTCGTACTGGGGCTGCCGGAGCCGCTCTACCACCATCACCGGCTGCTCGCCGATGCGGAAGGGCGCAAGCTGGCCAAGAGCGCCGGCGACACGGGGCTCGCCGAGTTGCGCGCCGCTGGGGCATCAGCGGCGGACGTGCGCCGCACGCTGGGTCTCGGCAGCTAGACCGATGCATAAAAGACGTCGCTATATCGGTGCATTCGCACGGCGGCCGCATACAAAAAGGCATGGATCGTCTCTAAGGTTCGGTTTGGACCGTAGATTTTTTCATGGTGAGCGCTTCCTTAAGCATTGTCTGAAAAGATAACGCTTGTGATGCGGCGGCATCCGTAGCGCAAGTGCCACGCCATGACAGCATATTGGCAGAACATATTGTCTTTTCAGGCGAATAGGGTCAGCTTCGAGCTTCCCCCAGTACTCGCGTCCGTTGTGCGTGCAGCCCGTGAGCGCGCCCTGGCCATGGGCGCTCATGCAACCTCGGTCAAGAAGCGGATAACGCTGCGCCTCGATATGCTCCGAACCTATTTCGCATACGGCAATTTCGCGCTGGCCGGCCTGTGGGCCTCGCTGGCGCCGCACGCTGTCCCGGCGCGCGCGCCCCTCGATACCGCGCAGGTGATCGAGCCGGCGCACACGACCATTGAAGACCACTGGCGCCGGGCGACGGGCATCCTCTCCGCGGCCCTGACGAGCTTCCAGCGCGTCCTGAGCTTGCAGGCGGCCGCCGCGCGGCAGCTCGATTCTGCCGACTACGCGCTGACCCAACTTCTGCACGATCTGCGCCCGGCCATGGCGCTGCCAGCCGACGTGTCCGGCCTGCGCGCGATCCTGGCCGAGGCTGAGCGCACCGCACCGGAGCGTTACCGCAAGGCGCTCGCGGCCTGATTCGACTGCCAGCTTTTTGATGTGACCGATTCGCGTCCCGGCCCGGAGCGAAGCTCTCGTCTAGCGCACTGTCTGCTGCGCGGCGGAGACTTTCGTCGCCTCGAAGCTCGTCGGTGCGCCGTCGATAACAGCCGAACCGAACTTCTGCACCTCGAGCACCCCGAGGCCGCGCTCGCTCAGACCATTGGCGCCGAAGCGCACGATGCCATCGACGCCGGAGAACCCGTTGGCGCGCGTCAGGTTGGCCAGGGTGAAGCGAGCGCCGGGCGGATTGCTCGACAGACCGATGGCGAAGCCCACCGCGTCGTAGGCGACGGAGGCGATGCGCGGTGGCGCGGTGCCGAACGTCTTGGCGAAACGCTCGGCGAACGACCGCCAGGCAATCGGGTCGGGGCTCGGATACCAGCCACCGACGAAGGCCGCGTCACGCGCGATGGCTGGGAAGTCCCAAGCGCTGGTGCCGAGCAGCTTCACCTTCGTCGTGTCGAGGCCGGAATAGGCGATGACCGGGCCGATTTGCGGCAGGGCCTCCGGCCCACCCGGCAGGAATAGCGCGTCGATCGGAACCATCTGCTCCTCGGCGGTCTTGATCGCCTCGACGACGCGCTTGGCCGGGGCGAGCATGCCGTTAGCGGCGAGGGGGTACCGCTCGACGACGGCGACCGAGCCACCATTGCGCTGCACCGCCTGCCGGAACGCCGCTTCGACGACGGCGCCGTAGGCGTCATCTGGGATCAGCGCGGCAAAGCGGCGCTTACCTTGCGCGGCGGCAAACGAGACGATTCGCTCCGCCTCCTGCTCGGCGAGGAAGCTCAAGAGATAGATTCCCTGGCCGGCCACCTGGCTGTTGTTGGAAAAGGCGAGCACCGGCACATTGGCTTGGCGCGCCACGGGGGCGACGCCGGTGACCGACTGCGACAGCAGCGGGCCGACGATGATCTCGGCACCTTCCTTGATGGCGGCGTCCGCCGCGGCGCGGGCGCCGGCCGCCGTGCCGCCGTCATCCTTGGTGATCAGCTCGACGTTGGGATCGTTGAGCTCGAACAGCGCCATCTCGGCGCCCTGCTTCATGCCCTTGGCAATGGCCGCCGTCTCGCCCATGCCGCCCAGCGGCAGCAGCAACGCGATCTTCACCGGGGCGCGGATCTGACCCTGGCTCTGCCCGGGTGCGGGGGCCAGCGCCGCCATCGGCGGCTCGGCGGTGCCCATGCCCCCTGTCGAGCAGCCGGCGAGCAGAAGGCCGAACACAGCCAGCGCGCCGGCGCGTCTGCGCCCGCTACCCTCGGCCTGCTCCCAGCGTGTCCGCATCGATCCGGGGTCCCCCGCGTTGCCCCGCCGGCCCGCGCCCGGCAAGATGGTGCGGGCTGCAGGAACGGTGTAACGACACTCCAGTTACTGGTTAGACGCTCGATTCGCCGTCGAAAAGTGCCGCTCTGCCACTATCGTGAACAATCGACGTCGCAGCTGCGAAAGAGAT
Source organism: Hyphomicrobium sp. (assembly GCF_009026145.1). Taxonomy (GTDB): domain Bacteria; phylum Pseudomonadota; class Alphaproteobacteria; order Rhizobiales; family Hyphomicrobiaceae; genus Hyphomicrobium_A. The sequence continues at coordinate 123,618 of NZ_WBUE01000001.1, read as the reverse complement.
GGCCGCCATGCGCGGAGCCGACGCCGATTCGAGCCGCATCATCGCCTGCGCCGGCGAGGAGATGCAGCGGCATCTCAGGGCCGAGCTGGGGCCCGGCCTCTATGTCGTGTCGACCCCGATCGGCAATCTCGGCGACATCACGCTGCGCGCCCTCACGGTGCTGGCGCGCGCCGACGTGGTCCTGTGCGAGGACACGCGTCACAGCCGCACGCTGCTGTCGCATTTTGCCATTGGCGCGCCGGCGCGGCCCTACCACGAGCACAACGCCGCCAAGGAGCGCCCGCGGGTGCTGGCGGAGCTGGCGGCGGGCAAGCGCGTCGCCCTCATCTCCGACGCCGGCACGCCGCTCGTCTCCGATCCCGGCTGGAAGCTGGTGCGGGAGGCGCTCGATTCCGGACACCGCGTCGAGGCGCTGCCCGGTGCATCGGCGGCGCTGACCGCGCTGACCCTCGGCGGCCTGCCGACCGATACGTTCCTGTTCGCCGGTTTCCTGCCCGCCAAATCGGCCGGTCGGCGGGCGCGTATCGCCGAGCTGGCGCAGGTGCCGGCAACGCTGGTGCTGTTCGAGGCGCCCTCGCGGGTGGCGGAGACGCTCGGCGATCTAGCTGCGATGCTGGGCGCGCGCCCGGCGGCGCTCGCGCGCGAGCTGACCAAGCTGCACGAGGAGGTGCGGCGGGCGCCGCTCGACCAGCTTGCCGCCGAACTCGAGGGGCAAGCCGTGAAGGGTGAAGCCGTGATCCTCGTTGGGCCCCCGCTGCAAGCCGACGTTAGCGACGCCGATATTGCCACGCGCCTTGCCGCGGCGCTTGGCGACATGAGCCTGCGCGACGCCGCCAAGTCCGTCGCCGAAGCGCTCGGGGTCCCGAAGAGCCGGGTCTACGATCTCGGCATTAAGCTGCGCAAGGAGACGCTATGACGGCGGCATCCCCCCGCCGGCCTTTCGGTGCCGACGAGCGGCGCGCTCGCCTGCGCCGCGGGCGCCTGGCCGAGTTGCTGGCGGCAGCCGTGCTCATGGCCAAGGGCTACCGCATCGTCGGCCGCAACGTGAAGACGCGGGCTGGCGAGATCGACATCATCGCCGTGCGCGGCAACCGTATCGCCTTTGTCGAGGTAAAGCGGCGGCTGACCGACGAGGACGCTGAAGCGGCGGTGGGCGGCCGTCAGGCCGGGCGCATCCGCACCGCCGCAGACTACTGGCTGGCGTACCGGCCGCGCTATCAGGCGCACGAGCAGGGCTTCGACCTCGTCCTGCTGGTGCCGCGCCGCTGGCCCCGCCACATCCCCAACGGGCTTTAGCACCGGGACGCGCCACGCGGTCGTAGTGCGGGGGGGTGATGCGTGCCTGGGTTCCCGCCTGCGCGGGAATGACGAAGAGGGGGACAAGAGGGCCAAATGCATTCATCGATCGGAAGGTGTGCCGGCGCTCGGCGCGAAGCTCTCTACTGGAGTGGCACATGCTCGCCTCCACACAACGTCATTCCCGCGCAGGCGGGAACCCAGAACACCGTGCCCCGGCGGTGAAGTTATGATCGATTGCGCTCGGCATCCGCCGGTAAGTCGAGAATAGCGCCGCTGGTGCGGTCAAAGAGGTCCAGCCACTCCGGGTTGGCACTTTCGATCAAGCGAAGCTTCCACAGCCGGTTCCACTTCTTGAGCCGCTTCTCGCGGGCGATGGCCGCGGCCATGGTCTCGTGCATCTCGTAGTAGACTAGGCGGTGCACGTGGTACTTTGCGGTGAACCCGGAAACGAGATCCTGAATGTGCACGCTTACGCGCCCGGGAAGATCGCTTGTGACACCGATGTAGAGCGTGCCGTTGCGGTCGCTCGCGAGGATGTAGACGCACGGGCACTTCGACACGGCCGCAGCCTCCAAGTCGGGAAGCATACTGCAATCAAGGAGCCTGGTGGAGTGTGACTGGGTTCCCGCCTGCGCGGGAATGACGGGGTAGACGGGCAGACGCGATACGCATTGACAGTCTGGCTATGAAACAGTCTACGGTCGGCTTCCCACAGCCGAGCCTGACCTATGCCCCTACGCGTCGCCTGCCAGATGGACCCGATCGAGCGGATCGACATCCGCGGCGATTCCACCTTCGCCATCCTGCTCGAGGCGCAAAAGCGCGGGCACGACCTCTTCTACTACACGCCGCCCGACCTCGCCCTGCACGGCGACAAGCTGTTGGCGCGCGGTCATACGCTCAAGGTGCAGGACAAGCAGGGGAGCCACTACAAGCTGACGCGTCCGCGCGTCGAGGACCTGTCGAAGCGCAACGTGGTGCTGTTGCGCCAGGATCCGCCGTTCGACATGGCCTACATCACGACGACGCACCTTCTGGAGCGCATCCATCCGAAGACGCTGGTGGTCAACGATCCCGCGCAAGTGCGCAACGCGCCGGAGAAGATTTTCGTCCTCGACTTCCTCGACCTGATGCCGCCAACCATCGTCACGCGCTCGCTAGCTGACGTGCAGGCGTTCCGGGCCGAGATGGGCGACGTGATCCTGAAGCCGCTCTACGGCAACGGCGGCGCCGCCATCTTCCGCATCGCCAAGGACGACACCAACACCGGCTCCCTCGTCGAGCTGTTCCAGACCGTGTTCCGCGAGCCGTTCATGGTGCAGCAGTACCGGCCCGAGGTGAAGGACGGCGACAAGCGCATCATCCTCGTCGACGGCGAATTCGCCGGCGCCATCAACCGCGTGCCGCCAGCCGGCGAGACGCGCTCCAACCTGCACGTCGGCGGCACGGCGCGCCCGACGAAATTGACCAAGCGCGACGAGGAGATCTGCGCGCGCCTCGGCCCCGAGTTGAAAAAGCGCGGGCTCCTGTTCGCCGGCATCGACGTGATCGGACCCTATCTCACCGAGATCAACGTCACCTCGCCGACCGGCATCCGGCAGGTGAAGCAGTTCGGCGGCGCCGATATCGCTGCGCTGATCTGGGACGCCATCGAGGAGAAGCTCTAAGCGAGCGTGGTCCTCGCGTTGGTCACTGCTGTACGCGGCGCTTCCTCTTCTTGACGGTCTTCTTCACCGTCGGCTTGGCCGAAACCTTCTTCACGTCCGACTTGGCGTTAGGCTTGCCGTTGCCGTTGCCGGCGGCCGTCGCGGCGCTGGCCGTCTCCTGCGGCGGCGGAGGCGGCGGCGCTTTGCAGGCCCGGAAGCGCTCGAGCATCATCGCATCCGGCTCGAAGCCGGCGCCGACCACCTCGCTCGGGTAATTCTGGATGCGGGCGATGGGGAAGGCTGTCTTCCATTCCCTTGTGCGGAAGCCATTTTCCAGCAGCGCTGCAGCGCGCGCCGTGCGCGCGCCGCTGGTGGATTCTCCCAGGATAACCGCGATCATGCGGCGCCCGTTGCGCGTGGCGCTGGCGGCGAGATTGTAGCCGGAGGCGCAGGTATAGCCGGTCTTGATGCCATCGCCGCCGGGGAACGAGGTGAGCAGCGCGTTGTGCGTGCCGATGGTGATTTTGCCGATGGTCGCCTGGGTGAGCGCGTAGAGCGGCGCCTCCTCGGGGAAGTCGCGCAACAACGCCTGCGCTAAGAGCCCCATGTCGCGCGCCGTGGTGACCTGCTGCTCGGCCGGCAACCCGTGCGGATTGATGAAGTGCGTGTGCGCCATGCCGAGGCGGGCTGCCGTCTGGTTCATCTCCTTGATGAATGATGCTTCGTCCCCACCCAGCGCCTCGGCGATGGCCACCGCGACGTCGTTGGCCGAGCGCATGATCAGCGCGCGTAACGCGTCATCGAGCGTGATCTCCTTGCCGACCTTGAGGCCGAGGCGGGTCGGCGGTTGCCTATTGGCGGCCGGCGACATGAATATCTTGGTCTCCTTCGTCGCCCGCTTGTCGCGTATGGCGGTGAAGGCGAGGTAGGCCGTCATCATCTTGGTGAGCGATGCGGGGTACCACGGCGCATCGATGTCTTCGGCGTAAAGCACGTGGCCGTCCTCGAGGTCGAACACCACTGCCGAGCCGGCGGCCGCGGGCTGGACACAATACGCCCAGGCCGTCAATGCTGCCGTCAATGCGATGCTCACGTCCCTCGCCAAGACGCCGGTTCTCCGCCAAGCCGTTGATTCCCCAATTGCGCGAGTATGCGCACCTTGGCGGCAAATGTCAGCCCGCTAACCGGCCGGGAACAAAATTACAGCTTTGGGCTGACTAATTTCACGCAAGCAGCAATGCTTAAACTCTCCATTTCCCGACGGTAATCATTCTCGACCCAGGTTACCTGCTCACCCTCACGGGAGTGCTCCATGCTCGCCATCCGCCGAATTACGGCGCTGCTCGGCTTAGCCGCCGTTCTCCTTATGGTCACCGAGCCCCTGCGCGCCCAGGGCCTCGACCTCGCTAGGGCTCGAATTGTCGATCTCACTCATGCCATCGATCGGGATACGATCTTCTGGCCGACGGAGACGAAGACGTTCGAGCTGATCGAGGAGCACCGCGGCCTCACCAAACGGGGTTTCTTCTATGCCGCGAACAGGTTCTGCCTGCCCGAGCACGGTGGCACACACATCGATGCGCCGTTCCATTTCGCCAAGCAGGGGACGATGGTCGGTGCGTTGCCGATCGAACGCATGGTGGGGCCGGTCGCGGTCATCGACGTGGCGGCCAAGGCAGCGGCTGACGCCGACTACACGTTGAGCGTCGAGGATGTCACGACATGGGAGGGGCGCCACGGCAGACTCTCGCCCGGCACGATCGTGCTGCTGCGCACGGGGTGGAGCAGTCGCTGGCCCGACAAGCGCGCTTACCTCGGCGATGATACGCCGGGAGATGCGAGCCACCTGCATTTTCCCTCCTTTGGCGTTGAGGCCGTTCGCCTGCTCATCGAGCGCGGCGTGATGGTGATTGGCGTCGATACGGCAAGCATCGACAATGGCCCCTCCAAGGACTTCCTCGTGCACCGGCTTGCCGGCGCCGCCAATGTTGTCGGCATCGAGAATCTCACCAACCTCGAGCAACTTCCGGCCACGGGCGCGTGGGTCGTCGCGCTGCCGATGAAGATCGCGCGCGGCACCGGCGCGCCCGCCCGCGTCATCGCACTCGTGCCGCGGTGAGGAGCCTCGGGGCTGCGAAATTATGGAAATTGCGTGGCGGCCGACGGAGCGCGCGCGGCGTCGCCGTTCCACTCTTTGCTGGCGCAGAGTGCCGAACGCAACGGAACCTGACGCAGCGAAGAGTGAGATTGAGGAGATGATGATGAAGTATTTTGTTGCAATGGCATTGCTGGCGGCTCCCCTCGCCATGGCTGCGGCCCCAACCCCGGCGGAAGCCGGTCCGCGTGACGGCTACCGTTGCCACATGGTCAAGAAGACCGTGTGGAAGTGGGGCAAGCGCCGGACGAAGTGGGTCCAGGTTTGCCGCCCCCGCCACCGCCACCATCACCACTAAGCCGCTTTTTCTTGGCGCCTCACCCGACCGCGCTGCACTTGCACCTCAGCGCGGGCGGGTGAGCGCTTGCTTCTATTTCCGGCGCAACAGGAAGGCGCATTCTTCGAGCGCGGTCAGCCCGCGCTGCTTGAAGTGCGGATGGCCCTCGAGCACCTGGCGGGATGCGAGCTCGGTGCACGCATAATCGTCGGCAAACAGATCGTGCACCTGCCGGCGCGGGGTGGCGAAGGGCGGTCCAGACATTTGCGATTGGTCATAGTCGAGCGTGACGAGCAGGATGGGCGCAGCTGCCGGTACGATCTCTTTGAGCTTCGTCGCATAGCGCCCCTGCAGCGGGGGAGGCAAGGCGATGAGTGCGGCGCGGTCGTAAACGCCGGCAACGTCGCCGGCAGCCTCGCGCGGCATCTCGAACACGTCGCCGCACCAAAGCTCGTACGGTCCCGCCGACTTGATGGTGAAGCCACCCGCCTGCCGCATCGCGGGCGCGAGGCCGCGCTCGGAAAAGAAGCTGTCGACGGCCAGCTCGCTCAGCTCCGCGCCGATGACCCGGTGGCCTTGCTGCGCCAGCCACACCATGTCGAGGCTCTTGCCGCACAGTGGCACGAATACCGGCGAGCCTTGGGGGAGCGCCAGCCGCGGCCAATGCTCCTGCAGAAGCGCGTGAAAGTCCGGCTGATGGAATCCGATTTCCTGGTTCCGCCAGCGCTCGCGCCAGAATGTGGGGTCCATAGGTCTCACTCGCTCAGCTTCGATAGTCGGCGTTGATGTCGATATAGCCGTGCGTCAGATCGCAGGTCCAGATCGTCGCCCGTCCATCGCCGATGCCGAGGTCGACGCGCACGGTAATTTCGGATCGCTGCATATAGCGCGCGACCTCTTCCTCTTTGTAGCTCGGCGCCCGCTCCCCTTCCTGCGCGACGAGAATGTCGCCGAAGCGGATCGACAGCTTGTCGCGGTCGGCGGCTTCGCCGGACTTGCCCACCGCCATCACCACGCGCCCCCAGTTGGCGTCGCCACCGGCGATTGCCGTCTTGACGAGCGGCGAGTTGCCGATCGACAAGCCGATGCGGCGCGCCGCGCGGTCGTCCTCGGCGCCTTCCACCTCGACGGTGACGAATTTGGTGATGCCCTCGCCGTCCTTGGCGACGAGGATTGCCAGCTCACGCAAGAGGCTGTGCAGCGCGGCCGCGAAGTCGGCAAGCCGCGGGTCGGTAGGATCGGTGATGCGCGGGCAGCCACGCTCTTCCGCTACGCCGGTCGCGAACACGAGCAGCGTGTCGCTGGTCGATGTATCGCCGTCGATGGTCACGCAGTTGAAGGTGCGGTCGGCACTGTCGGCGACTAAGGGCTGCAGCGCCACGGCGGCGATGGGAGCATCGGTGAAGACGAAGCACAGCATCGTCGCCATGTCCGGCTGGATCATGCCTGCGCCCTTGCAGAAGCCGTTGATCACTACCTCGCAGCCGTCGATCGTGGCGGTGCGGGTGGCGAGCTTCGGGAAGGTGTCGGTGGTCATCACGGCGCGCGCCGCGGCATGCCAGGCGTCGGGTTTCGCCTCGCCGGCGAGCCTTCCGAGCAGGTGCGCGAACTTGCCGGCTTCGAGCGGTTCGCCGATGACGCCGGTGGAGGCGATGAACACCTCGCCCGGGGCGCAGCCGACCGCGGCGGCCGCGGCATCGGCGGTGATGACCACGGCCTCGAGGCCCTTCTTGCCGGTGAAGGCATTGGCATTGCCGGAGTTGACGACGAGCGCCCGCGCCTTGCCTTCGCGCAGCCCGATGGCGCACCAATCGACCGGTGCCGAGCGTGTCTTCGAGCGCGTCAGCACGCCGGCGACCTCGGTGCCGGGTGTGAAAGCCGCGAGCAAGAGGTCGGTGCGGCCCTTATAGCGGATGCCGGCCTCGGCGGTGGCAAAGCGCACACCCGGCACCTGCGGCACGTCAGGCAGCGAGGCGGGGGCGAAAGGCGAGGCGGGGGCGGATTTGCCCATGGGTCGGCTCCGGCGCGGTGGCAAATTCCGCCATGAGGAAACAGATCGGGCCGCCTGGAGCAAGCGGCCCGATGGAGATGCGTTGCAGATTGTTCGCCGTTAGGGCTTGGCGGCGGGCGGCGTTGCCGGCGCCGCTGCACCCGGGGCTGGCTGGGCGCCCTGCTCGGCCGCCTTCTTGGCTGCCTCCATGGCTTCCGCCTGCTTCTTCTGCTGCTCCTCGACCATCTTCTTGATGTCGGCGTCGACATAGTCGACCTTGGCCTTGCCGCGCAGCTCGGCGGATTTCTCCTGCGCCTTGCGCACGGCGAGGGAGTTCATGATCGTGTCCTTCACCTGCTCGAACGTCGGCGGTTGCTTCTGGCGCCGATCCTCGAGCTTGATGATGTGCCAGCCGTACGCGGTCTTCACCGGCTCCGACAGCTCGCCCTTCTGCATTTTGGCGACCTGGGCCTCGAACTCCGGTACCATCTGCCCCATGCCGAAATAGCCTAGGAAGCCGCCGTCCTTTTTGGAGACGGGATCGGTCGAGTTCTCGCCGGCCAGCTTCGCAAAATCTTCGCCGGCGGCGATCTTGGCGCGCAGCTCCTTGGCCTTCGCCTCGTCGGCGACGAGGATGTGGCGGGCGGCGAATTCCGTCTCCGGCTTCATCTGTGCGACGCGCTCGTTGTAGATTTTCTTTGCTTCGTCCTCGCTGACGCTGCCCTTCAACGTCTTCTCGAAGAACTGCTCACGCAGCGCGCGCTGGCGCAGGTAGGCCATGTACTTTTGGAATTCCGGCGTATCGCCGAGCTTGGCGGCCTCGGCGGCGTTGGCGAACAGCTGGTTGTCGATGAGGTACTCGGCGAGCGCACGGCGCCTTACGTCCGCCGGTAGCTGGCCGAGTTCGGAGCCGATCTCGCCTTCGGCGAGCTTCATGTCGCCTTCGGTGATGGCTTTCCCATCCACCGTAGCGACGACCTTGTCGCCGGCGGCGTCCTGCGCGACGGCGAAGGTGCCGTCCACCGCAAAGGCGATAGCGGCGAGGAGGGCGAAGCCCGCAAGGGCGCGCATTTTCGGAACAACTCGATGCATGCTCGATCTCTGATTGTTTGGCGGGCGGAAGAGAGGTGACGGACACCCGCGGGTTTGCGCGCTGGCGCAACTGGAAACGGCGCAGCCGGCCGGCTGCGGGCCCATGGATAGTGGGGCCGCCAGTGGCTGCCAAGTTAAGAATTGGAGAGTTGGGGGCCGTTTCTTCGCCGTTTCAGCGGGCCGTGGAAGGGTTTCCAATGCGTTGACAAGCCTATGGTGCGGTCCTTATCTCTCCCCCGCGGCCGAACTTCTTGCACCTTAGGCGCTTGTAGCGCACATCACGGCCGTCTGCTGCATGCGGGGTCCTGTCAATCTCGGCGATCATGACGGCTTCCCGGCGCGGGCAGATCTATCCGCAACGCCATGCCACTACCTCCCGGCACCAGCCCGGATTTTAGGGAACACTTCGAATGCTTTCGACGATCGGCGGATTCGCGGCGAAGATTTTCGGCTCATCCAACGAGCGCCGCGTCAGGGGCTATCAGCCGCGCGTCGAGGCGATCAACGCCCTCGAGGAGGATGTTGCGCGGCTCACCGATGGCGAGCTGAAGATGCGCACGGAGAATTTCCGGCGTCAGCTGCGCGAAGGCGCGACCCTCGACGACCTTCTCGTCCCTGCCTTCGCGACGGTGCGCGAGGCCGCCAAGCGCACGCTCGGGCAGCGCCATTTCGACGTGCAGCTCATTGGCGGCATGGTGCTGCACGAGGGCAAGATCGCCGAGATGAAGACCGGCGAAGGCAAGACGCTGGTCGCCACGCTTCCCGTTTACCTCAACGCGCTCGCCGGCAAGGGCGTGCATGTCGTCACCGTCAACGACTATCTGGCTACGCGCGATGCCGAGTGGATGGGTGCCATCTACAAGTTCCTCGGCCTTACCGTGGGCACCATCGTGCACGGTCTCGACGATGAACAGCGCAAGGCGGCGTACGCCTGCGACGTCACCTACGGCACCAACAACGAGTTGGGATTCGACTACCTGCGCGACAACATGAAGATGGACAAGGACGAGATGGTCCAGCGCGGCCACTCGTACGCCATCGTCGACGAGGTGGACTCGATCCTCATCGACGAGGCGCGCACGCCGCTCATCATCTCCGGTCCGCTCGAGGATCGCGCCGATCTTTATCAGGCCGTCGATGAACTGATGAAGGGCCTCGTAGCGGAGCACGCCAAGATCGAGAGGGAGATCGAGGCGGACAACGGCCCGGACAAGGCCAAGGAGCTGCTGAAGACCGAGGGTCTGCTTGAGCTCGACGAGAAGCAGCGCCAAGTGTCGCTCACGGAATTCGGCAACGAGCGCATGGAGCAACTGCTCGAAAGCCAAGGTGTCCTCAAGGGCTCGCTCTACGACATCGAGAACGTCTCGCTCGTCCACCACGTCAACTCGGCCCTCAAGGCGCACAAGCTGTTCCAGCGCGACCGCGACTACATCGTCAAAGGGGGCCAAGTCGTCATCATCGACGAGTTCACCGGCCGCATGATGCCGGGCCGGCGCTATTCCGAAGGCCTGCACCAGGCGCTCGAGGCCAAGGAGCATGTCGAGATCCAGCCCGAGAACCAGACGCTGGCCTCGATCACCTTCCAGAACTACTTCCGCCTCTACAAGAAGCTGGCCGGCATGACCGGTACCGCCTCCACCGAGGCGAGCGAGTTCCTCGACATCTACGGCCTCGACGTGGTCGAGATTCCGACCAACGTCGCCGTCGCCCGCGCCGACGAGGACGACGAGATCTACCGCACGGCGAAGGAGAAATACGCAGCCATCGTGCAGACGATCGCCGACTGCCGCCGGCGCGGGCAGCCAATTCTCGTCGGCACCGTGTCGATCGAGAAGTCCGAGCAGCTGTCGGCGCTGCTCAAAGACAAGAAGTACATCCAGGAGCTCGGGCGCAGTGCGCTTGCCCTCTCCGACAAGCTCAAGGCCGGCAAGGAGCAGGAGCTCAAGGACTACCTCGCCGACATGGGCTCGTATCTGGTCGAGATCGGCTCGCGCACCAAGGCCAATACAGATCCCATCCCGCATCAGGTCCTCAATGCCCGCTACCACGAGCAGGAAGCCGGCATCGTCGCCCAGGCGGGTGTTCCGGGCGCGGTGACCATTGCCACCAACATGGCCGGCCGCGGCACCGACATTCAGCTCGGCGGCAACGCCGAAGCCCGCCTCAAGGAGTGGATCGCCGCCGAGCGCGACGCGGGCCGCGAGCCCGACGAGCGGGAGATCGCCAAGACCAAGGAGCGGCTGTGGGCAGACGTGGCCGAGAAGAAGCAGCAGGCGCTGGAGGCCGGCGGTCTCTACGTGCTGGCCACCGAGCGCCATGAGAGCCGCCGCATCGACAACCAGCTGCGCGGCCGCTCCGGCCGTCAGGGCGATCCCGGCCGCTCCAAGTTCTACCTGTCGCTCGAAGACGATTTGATGCGCATCTTCGGCTCCAACCGCATGGACAGCGTGTTGAAGACGCTCGGCCTGCAGGAAGGCGAGGCGATCACCCATCCGTGGATGAACAAGTCGCTGGAGATGGCGCAGAAGAAGGTCGAGGCGCGCAACTTCGACATCCGCAAGCAGATCCTCAAATACGACGACGTGATGAACGACCAGCGCAAGGTCATCTTCGAGCAGCGGCTCGACATCATGGGTGAGGAGGACGTCTCCGAGACGGTGAAGGATCTGCGCCACCAGCTCGTGCAGGAGCTGGTGCGCCAGAACATCCCTGAGACTGCCTATGCCGAGCAATGGAACACGCCGGCGTTGCGTGAGGCGATCAACGGCGTGTTCGGCATCGACCTGCCGATCGAGGAGTGGGCGGCCGAGGAAGGCATTGCCGACCAGGAGATCACCGAGCGTATCCTCAAGGAGGTCGACGACAAGGCCGAGCGCAAGGCGAAGGAGCTGGGCGACGGCAATTTCCGCCAGATCGAGAAGATGGTGCTGTTGCAGACGCTCGACCACCTGTGGCGCGAGCATCTCGTCACGCTGGAGCACCTGCGGCAGGTGATCGGCTTCCGCGCCTATGGCCAGCGCGACCCGCTCAACGAGTACAAGAGCGAGGCGTTCGTGCTGTTCGAAGCGATGCTTGGCAACCTGCGCGAGGCGGTCACCGGCCAGCTCATGCACGTCGAGCTGGCTTCGCCCGAGGCGCGGCCCGACATGCAGCAAATCGAGCTGCCGGAAATGCACGCCTCGCACATCGATCCGTTCTCGGGCATGGATGAGCTGGCGATGGCGGACGCGGCCATCGCGGCGGAAGTGCGCGGGCCCGTGGGCGGCGCGCCCGACCGGCGTCCGCCGCTGCAGACGCGCAAGAGCACGACCTCGCTCGATCCGTCCGATCCCGCGACCTGGGGCCGCGTCGCCCGTAACGCGCCGTGCCCGTGCGGCTCCGGCAAGAAGTACAAGCACTGCCACGGCAGGGCCGACTGATCCGACTAGGAAGACGTCAGTCGCGCTCGAGCGTGCAGGTGATGTCGAGGTCGGCGACCTCGGCTGCGAAATCTGAAAGCGCGAACAGTCCGAAGCATGGCATGGCGCCGGGTGGAGGCCCTTCCCCGGCGACCAACCGCTTGGTGAGGATCACCGACGCCATGGCCGGCACGTAGGGGCCATCGCCGCTGCGCGCGATCAGGTGCCAGGTGAGCGTGCGGCGCTCGCGCTGGCCGTTGCGGCCGAGGATGCGCACGAACATGCCGCCCGCGTCGCTGCCGAGCATCGACAAGCGCCGCTTGGCGGCGAGCAAGGCAGGTGCGAGCGGGCTCAGATCGCGCACGAGCTTGGCGCGCACCAGCCACGATGCCGCCCACAGCCCCAGGTGAAACAAGCCGACCTCCAACCCGGCCGAGAAGCGCGCCGTCGTCAGCTGCGGATAGTTGAGCGGTAGCAGATCGAGGTCGGGAACCTCGACGTCGCTCATCCAGCGCGCGCCGATCTCCGGGAAGCGATGACGGTGGAGGCGCTGCCAGCCGTAGGTCGTGATCCATCGCCCTTGCGACCAAACGAGGATCGGCTTGCCGGCGGCACCGATGATGGACGCCGCCGTGGCGACGCCCGGATCGAAGCTGTTGCCGGGCGAGATGCCGATGTGCACTTCTTCGAGCCGGGCGAGCCTCTCCGCCATGTGGCGCACGGCTGCCGACGACAGGCCGGGCACCGAGCTGGCGCCGCTGACGACGGTGACGTTCGCCGCCCGCGCCGGCGCATCGAGGATGGCGATGCCGGTGACGAAGGGGCGTGCATCGGCGAGATCGATGTAGTGGCAGCCTGTCGCGATGCAGGCGCGCGCCAAGTGGTAGTCCTGTGTTTGGAATGGCCCGGAGGCGTTGATCAGCACGGCCGGAGCCAGCGCCGCTATCACGGCGGCATCCGCGCGCGTTGCGTCGAGCGCCGCATACTCGAGGCGTGCACGCGCCGTAGCGGCGAGCGCCGATGCGTGTGCGTGCGCCTTGTCGGCCGCGCGTCCGGCGATGACGATCTCGAGATGCGGCTCGCGCGCCAGGCGCTCGGCCACGCGCGCCCCGAACGCGCCGTAGCCGCCGACGATGACGATGCGGTTCACGGCACCGCGCCGCGGCTAGGCGTGTTTCTTGGCGCTGACCTGGCTGGCGGGCACCGCCGGCGTCGGCACCGCTTCGGCCGGTGCGTGGTTGCTGGCCGAGATGCGATCCGACAGGGCGAGCAGCACGCTGGAGATGACGAACACGACGTGAATGATGACCAGCCAGAAGAGGTCGCGGTCGGACACGGTGCTGATCGACATGAACTGCTTCAGCAGCTGGATGGCCGAGATGGCGACGATCGACCCCAGCAGCTTGATCTTGAGAGCCGTGAAATCGATGGTGCCCATCCACTCGGGCCAGTCGCGGTGGCCGGTGTGATCGATCTTGGAGACGAAGTTCTCGTAGCCCGAGAAGATCACGATGACGACCAGCGACCCCGTCAGGGCGAGATCGACGAGCGCCAGCAGCCCGAGGATGACCTGCGATTCCGTGGCGCTAAATGCCGTCTCCGCGATGTGCACCAGCTCAAAGACGAATTTGATGAGCAGCACGAACAGCGACAGCGCGAGGCCGAGATAGAACGGCGCCAATATCCACCGGCTGGCGAAGATTGCCGTTTCGATCAGACGCTCGGTTTGCCGGGGGATGGTGCGCAACATGTCGAAGACCCGCTGATTGTCGATTGCCGAAGCGTGTATGACATGCAGCGGGAAGCATCCGCAAGCGAGCGGCCCGGAGCCGTCTTCGGCCGCCGGGCGCTACCGCACTATTCGTAGCGCGAGCTGCGGAACTCGCGCCATTTGCGATCGTCTTCGGTGTGGCGCGCTTCGCGATGGACGCGCGCCTCGCCGCGGTACTCGCTGTGCTCACGACGGCTGCGCTTCTTGCTCTTCTTCGCGCTCTTGCTCGTGGATTTCTTCATCTTCTTCGGTGCGCGCGCCTTCTCGCGCTCGGGTTCCTCGATCTTGAGCGTCGCCTTGTGGGCGAGCTGCTCGCGCAGCGCTGCGTATTTGCGGCAGCTCGCCAAGGCGAGCGAGCACGGCAGCGGGCGCGTCAGCGTCTGGCTGACACCCGGGCGCTGCGTCTGCGGCGCAACCTGCTTCTCGAAGTTTTCGCCCAGCTTGTTGACGATTATCGCGGCCGCCGCCGGTCCCCCCAAATAGGAGGCCGTGCCGGCGATCGACGCGGTCTTGATCTCCGCCGTCTGCGGCTCGATCTTCGGCTGCTCGGCGACCCGCTTGTTGATGCTGGAAAGATCGGCGATCACCTGTGCCGTTTCCGGACACACCTCGATCGGGCCAGGGTTGAATCCCTCGAGACGGCTGGCGGGAGCGAAGCCGTAGCGTGTGCCGCATACGCTGACGCGCGGCGGACGCCGGGTGCGCTCGAAGAGGTCGTAGCCTTCCTTCAGGTTCTGCCAGAAGCCGTGCCACTGCGGAGCTTCGTACTTGGCGAGGTTGCCTTCCGTCATGCGAAAGGGAAACACATGCACCGGAATGTTCGGCTGGCCGGCTTCCAGGGCGTTGGTCGCGAGTTTGTGGACTTCGAGGCTGACGGCGTTGGTCATGGCGAAGCAGCCGATCGACGCGCAGCCGCCGTGGATGAGGATGTGCGAGCCCGAGCGCAGGTTGACCTTGTCGAACGGGTTCGGGTAGCCGATGTTGAGCGACTTGGGCCAGCGGGTTCCGGTGTGGAAGCTCTGCTCCATCGTGACGGTGTAGAAGCCCTCGGGCGCCTGCTTGTCGCCCTCCTTCAGCTTCGGCCCAAGCGTGCCCGACCAGTAGCAGATCGGGTAGGTGGCGAAGAGCGAGTAGTTTCCGTCCTCGTCGCCCGTCCACACCTCCATCTCGGATTCAGCCTTGAACACGCGGATGAAGACCGGCGCGTCGGACGCGACGTTCTGCTCGGCGAGGCGAGCCTCGAGCCGCTTCAGGTCCGGCGTGCCGGGAAGCGGCAGATTGCCGTCCGAATTCGCCCGCTTGCGTTCCAGGCGCAGCTCGGTGATGTCCTTGATGTCCAGCGAAAGCGCTGACGCGTTCCCGGCCTGTCCCAGGACGGCGGCAGCGGCGCACACGGTGAGAGCGGCGCGCCCAATATAAGCGATCGACTTCGTCATGCCGCCGGTTCTGCATAGCGCGTGCCAACCACCCCGGTGGCGAAGGGCTCGCGCCATGCGCGAATTGCTTCGGAAAGTGTTAGCATGTTGAACTCTCTTACTTCTTCTAGCTGGCGAAGGTTTGGCAGGTGAAAAATTGAGCAGCGAATGTCAACTGCGACTCACGTCGCAGGGCAGCTCACTTCGATGGGCGCGCTGCCGTCGCTGTCCCCAGTTGCAGGCCGAATTGCGTAGCGTCCATCGCAGACGCGGACGAGAGGTGGGACATGATCGCGCACAAAGGCGTCGTGTCCGGCCTGCAATTGCCGCCAAAAGCCGATGTTTGGGTTTGCTGCATGGCGTGACATATTTGTCTCCGTCATGCGGAACGGGAAAACCTGCACCTGTACGCGCTTTTGGCCACCAGCGAGGGCCGAAGTCAACATCGACCAGACTTCATCAATAACGCGGTCGGTCATGGCATAGCAGCCGATGGAGCGGCAGTCGCCGTGCACCATCAGCAGCGATCCCGTGCGCGCGTGCGCGCGATCGAATGCGTTGGGAAAACCGAGATTGAACGAGCGGTGGTACTGGCTGTTGGGATTGAGCGCCGCGCTATCCACGGTATAGAAGCCCTCCGGCGCCTGACGATCCCCCTGCTTGAGCTTGGGTCCCAAATTCCCCGACCACATGCAGATGGGATAGGTGGCGAACAGCTCGAAGCGATCGCCGCGTTTCATCCACATTTCCAGCTCGAATTCACGCTTGAAAATGCGCATGAAAACGGGCGCACCGAGCTTGAGGTTCCGGCTGGCGAGTCGCGCCGGCAGATTTTTCAGGTCGGGCGTGCCGGGAAGCGACTCTCCAGCCGAATATCTGGCCCAGTTGCTCGATTTCTGCGCATAGATCAGCTCGTCTTCGATCATTGCGAAGATCTGCGGCCAGAAGAGATAGGTGAGGCCGGCCACGGCGGCGAGCACGCCGAGGATCGTGATCGCGACGGGCCAGCGGCGTCTGTGGCGGGCAACCATCAGGCAAGCATGCCGGGCTTTGTTCGCGCGCGCAACGTGCTCGTGTGCGCGTTTGCCCGCGCAATGTCAGGAAGAAGCATGACTACTGCGCGAGGCCAAGTGCCGGCGTGCTGCCCGTCTCGATCGGTGCGCCAAGTCCGTAGGAGGGTTGGAAGGCGGTCTGCGCGGTCGCCGACGCCGGCGAGGGCTGTGGCGGCGCCACGTTGGCGAACTGGCGCGTCTTCGGCCCGGGGGCAGTGATGCGCTCCTCGGCGATTTGCTGCTCGAAAGGCTTCGGCGAGAACGGCTCGAACGTCGGACGCTGGAAGCGTGGGCAGCGACCGTCCGGGCGGATCGACGCGTTGGCTGGCATCTTGACGTTGACGACGTAGCGTCGCTCGCACACCGCAACGGTCGGCGGCAGGCGATACTTCTCGAAGAAGTCGTAACCCTGCTTCAGAGTCTTCCAGAACGGAACATTCGGGTCGCCCTGATAGCGCACCATGTTCGCTTCCGTCATGCGGAACGGAAAGGCGTGCACCTCGAAGCTCGACTGTCCGTTCTTCAGAGCTTCGCGCGCCAGCGAATAGATCTCTTCCATCAGCGCGTCGGTCATCGCGTAGCAGCCGACCGACTTGCACTTGCCGTGCACCATCAGCGCATCGCCCGTCCGCTGCAGCGCACGGTCATAGGCATTGGGGTAGCCGAGGTTGAAGGCAAGGTAGTACTGGGAGTTCGGGTTCATCTGCGAGGCGCCGACGCGATAGAACCCTTCCGGTGCCTGCTTGTCGCCGAGCGCCGTCTTCGGCCCGACGTTCCCCGACCAGTTGCAGATCGGATACGTCTTGAAATGATAGAAGCGGCCGTCGTCGCGCGCCTTCCAGACCTCGAGCTCGGACTCTTCCTTGAAGATGCGCACGAAGATCGGTGCGCCGGCGTCCATGCCTTTGCGCCCGAGCATGGACATGGTCTCCTTGCTCAGCGGCTGCTCGGCGGCGGGAATGGTGGGGGCGCTGCCGCCGCAGCCGGCGAGCGCGCAGGCACAAGCGGTCACCGCCACGGCAGCGAGAAAGCGGGCTCTCAAGCTCGAGCCAAGGATGATCAAACGTATACGCAGTGCCCCTGGCGCACGGTGACCAACGATCAAGCTGTAGACCTTAAGAATGGGTTAACGTTACGGGATTCTTAGCGGGAACGGATACTTGCACGTACCGCGAGGACTTTTGGTAACTACCCCGAGGATTGGACCGGAATTTGGCGGCAGCCGCTTTTTCAGTGGAGGCCGAAGAGGGTAAGCCCTTATAACGCCTGGCCGATTTCCATGAACCGCGTCTGCCGCTGCCGCCGGATCTCGGCCGGTGTCTTGCCGTCGAACTCGGACAACGCCCGCGCGATGGCATCGCCCGTCGCCTTCATAATTGATTCGCGGTCGCGGTGAGCGCCGCCCACCGGCTCGGTGATGATGACGTCGATGACGCCCAGCTGGTCGAGGTCCTGGGCGGTTATCTTCATGTTGGTGGCGGCATCGATCGCCTTGGCGGAATCGCGCCAGAGGATGGAGGCGGCGGCCTCCGGCGAGGCGACCGTATAGATCGCGTGCTCCAGCATCAGGATGCGGTTGGCCGTGGCGATGGCGATGGCGCCGCCCGAGCCGCCCTCGCCGATGACCACCGAAATCAGCGGCACGCCGATGTTCAGGCAGCAATCCGTGGAGCGGGCGATGGCCTCCGCCTGGCCGCGCTCCTCGGCGCCGATGCCCGGATAGGCGCCGGCGGTATCGACAAGCGTGATGATGGGTAGATTGAACTGCTCCGCCATCTGCATCAGGCGCACGGCCTTGCGATAGCCTTCGGGCTTGGCCATGCCGAAGTTGTGGCGGATGCGGCTTTCGGTGTCCGACCCTTTTTCATGGCCGATCACCATGACGGAGCGGCCACGGAAGCGGCCGAGACCGCCGACGATGGCCTCGTCCTCGGCAAAGTAGCGGTCGCCGGCCAGCGGCGTGAAGTCCTCGATAAGCGCGTTCACGAAGTCGAGGCAGTGCGGGCGCTCGGGGTGGCGTGCAACCTGCGTTTTCTGCCAGGGCGTGAGCTTGGAATAGGTGTCGACGAGGGCCGCGCGCGCCTTCTGCTCCAGCTTCTTGATCTCATCCGCGATTGAGACGGGGCGGTCCTCGCCTTCCAACGCGCGCAGCTCGGCCACCTTGCTTTCGAGCTCGGCGATCGGCTTCTCGAAATCGAGGTAAGTGCGGATGGGGGAACGCTCCAAAGGGATCCTCGCGTCGCAATTCCAGGGGATTGGCCCGGACAATCGCGCCGCCGCTTCCGATCTGTCAAGGCGACGCTGAGGAGCGTCTTAATGCGGCATTACGTGGCTTGCCGTGGCTCAGCGCTTCTTGGCCAGCGGGTGGTGCTCATGAACGAGCTTCTTCAACCGCTCCTCGAGCACGTGCGTATAAATCTCGGTGGTCGAGATGTCGGCGTGCCCGAGCAGCTGCTGCACCGAGCGCAGGTCGGCGCCGCGGTCGAGCAAATGGCTGGCGAAGGCGTGGCGCAGCACGTGCGGGCTGACGCGCTCGGGATCGAGGCCGGCCTCCTCGGCGACAAGCTTCAAGTCCTGGGCGAAGCGCTGGCGGGTGAGATGGCCCTGCGCGCTCTTGGAGGGAAACAGCCACGTGGTAGAGATGCGGCCCTCGCCCGTCGTTGCCGCGAGATAGCGGTCGAGCGCTGAGCGCGCCGCGGCGTTGAGCGGCACGAGGCGCTCGCGGCCGCCCTTGCCCTTGATGGTAAGCACGCGCGCATCGCCCGCGAGCACCGAGCGCGGCAGGGAGACGAGCTCGGATACGCGCATGCCGGTGGCGTACAGCATCTCGATGAGACAGTAGAGCCGCAGCGCGCGCAGGTGCTCGATGCCTTCGCCGGTCTCGGCACGGCGTGCGGCCGCGGCGATCAGCCGATCGACCTCGGCGACGCTGAGCGTCTTCGGCAGCGGGCGCTGCTTGCGCGGGCCAGCGTGACCGTGCGTCGGATCCGCGGCGACGTGGCCCTCGGCAACAAGAAACTTGTAGAGTTGGCGCACTGCGGAAAGGCCGCGGGCGCGCGTCGCCGCGCTCAATCCGGCGGTCGAAGCGGCGGTGAGCCAGCCGGCAATGTCGCTCGCTCGGGCGGCAACGAGGTCGGTGTGCCGCCCTGTAAGGAACGCGCTGTATTGCGCCAGATCGCGCCGATACGCCTCGATGGTATTGGCAGACGCTCCGCGCTCGATGCCGAGCATCTCTAAGAACGCATCGATGTGCCGCTGCGCTGCGCTCATGCTCGCCTCGGCCGGCGGGTGGGCGCCGGCGCTAGTGTCCTTCAGATCGCGAAATTCGTTCCGACATTGCCGCACACTGAGACGAATTTCGCGATCAGGACACTAGCCAACTTTATGATTCTAGTGTGGTTCAGATCGAGAAGTCCGCCTCACCCACCCAGCCGAGTGCGATCTGGGCGGACTTCTCGATCATCACACTAGTTGCTGATCGCCCGCGGCCAGGTGGCGAACAAGGCTTCGAAGCCGAGGTTGCGGGCATCCGCCTCGAGTCCTGCACGGCGCAAGGCGCGGATCGAATCACCGAGGGCGATCATATGCGCGCCTTCGGCCCCGTTGGGGCCCAGCGTCCTCATGGCGAGCAACACCGTGCGTCCGAACTCGCGCTTCTTAGCCGCATCCTGCAGCTCGGTGAGCACGCCGGTCTCCGGCAGATAGCCGCCGGCCGGCTGCGGCGTGCGGCTGGCCGCCTCCCACAGCGGGATGGGCACGCTATAGTGCAGTGCATCGAGGACGGTCGCCAGGCGATGCAGCAGCGTAGCATCGAGGCGGCCGCGTACGGCGAGCTCCTCGACGTGGCGCAGATCGTCCTCGCGGGTCGACGTCGAACCCTCGGCGATATCGATCAGCGCCAGCCAGTGACCGAGAACACCGTCGCCCGCCCTATTCGCCGAGCCGAATGCCGTCCACTCGCGTGCCTTGGCGTAGCTGCCCGCGGCCAGCGCCACCTCGACGCCGGTTTCCGCGTACCAGCCGATCTCTGGTGCGGCGACGATCGTGTCGGAAGCCGGCGCCGCCATGCGCAGGGCGGTGAGGTAGAAGCCGGCGCGCCGCGCCTCATCGAGGAAGGCGCGGATGAGGCGCACCTTTTTCTGCGGCGTGCGCTCGCGCTCGGCGGCGACGAACAGCCCTGCGCGCCGCCTTGGCGTATCGGTGCCGGCGGCATCCGAGATGACGGCTGCGGCCTCGGACAGACTGCGATAGATTTCGGCAAGCTGCTGCGCCGAGATGGCGTTGACTTGCACGGCAGCCTCGGCGGCTGCCAGCTTCCCGTCTGCATCGCCTTGCGCATCGAGCGCCAATGCCGCCAGCAGCGATGGCTCGGCCCTTTTCAGGACGTTCGCCGCATCGACAGCGCCCCCCGCGGCCTCGATGAGCCGGTAGTCGAGCAGCGAGATGGCTTGGTCGGGCGCGAGTTGCGGCTTGACGCCCATCGCCATGGCATCGAGCGCCTGTAGCCCCGGGCGTTCTTTGACACCCGCTTCGCGCGCCAGCTCGGCGGCCAGTCCGGCGCCCGCAGCATCGCCGGCAACGGCCGCGCAGAAGCCGGAGATGAGCGCGGCGTCGGCCTTGACCGGTTGCGGAAGCTGCGCCGGCGCGCCGCCACCGGCCTTCATCGTCTCGCATCCGCGATCCTGAGCGCCGAGCCCGATCTCGTTGCGAGCGGCGAGGATGGCGACGGTGGCATCGCCCGCCGGCATGGCCGAGAGTGCACGCGCGGCATCCTCGAGCAAACCCGAGCGGTAAAGAACCTCGAGGCGGAGGGCGAGAAACTGCTGGTCGGTGACGCCGCCCTCGGGCGGCGTCACGTTCGACGTTATGAGGCGCAGCCACAACTGATGCAGTGCCGAGGAGCGCGGCGGAATATCGATCTCGGAGATGAGACGCTCGAGGGTGCGGACGTCGAGGCCCCGCCAGAGCTCATAGGGGAGCCCGGAGCCGTCATCAGCCATGACGGGGGCGAGGTCGCCACGTTCGACGGCGCTGCTGGCACTATCCCCGAGCGGGCGGATGACGCCGTCGGTCCCCCCGGCGGGCGAGCCAGGCGCCCGCTCCTGCGTGGGGGCTTGCCGCGCCGGCCCCCGGGCCGGGTTCTTGAAGGGATCGAACGGGCTCCAGTCCTGCGCTGTAGCGACGTCGGCGAGCAGCCCGATGCTCAATAGACCGAGGGCTGGGGCGGCCAGGGCTGCTAAGGGGAGGCGCTTGCGCATGGCGGCGGGGGATCACTCTGTACGCACCTTTACGCCGGGAACAGGCTTGGTGACGGTCCGCGGCTCGGGCTCGAATTTGGTGGCAAGAACATAAAGCGTGCCGGTAATGATGGCGCCGGCGGTGCCAACGATGAACAGAAACCGGAACAAGCTAGGCATTGGCTATCCCGTCCCCCTCGGCTTTGGTCACTTCGCAAGTTGGCGCCATTATGACTTGCACTCTGCGCTGATCCAAAGTAGGCGGCGCAGACGACGCGGGCAATTCTCGCCGCCGATGGCCAGGATGCAGGCTGTGGGCGACGGGGAGCCAGATTATCGGTCATCCGTCGATTCGGCTGCGACCGGAAGAGAAAGTAGATGTCAGACGCGCCATCGCTGCAGGCGATCCGCGCTGCCCTCGGGCAGCGATCGGTGGTGCTCGTCGGACTGATGGGCTGCGGCAAGTCGGCGATCGGGCGGCGGCTGGCGGCGAAGCTCTCGTTGCCGTTCGTCGATGCCGACGAGGAGATCGAGAAGGCAGCCGGCAAGAGCATCGAGGATATCTTCGCCGACCACGGGGAGCCGTATTTCCGCGAGGGGGAGCGTAAGGTGCTCGCCCGGCTGCTGCGCTCGGGCCCGCAGGTGCTGGCGACCGGGGGAGGCGCATTCATGAACGAGGAAACGCGCGCTGCCATTGCCGAGAGCGGTGTGTCGGTATGGCTGAAAGCGGAGCTGCCGCTATTGGTGCGCCGCGTCGGCAAGCGCGGCAACCGCCCGTTGCTCAAGGCCGGCGACCCCGAGGCGGTGCTGCAGAATCTCATGGCGACGCGCTATCCCATCTATGGCCAGGCCGACATCACAGTGGAGAGCCGCGACGTGCCGCATGAAATGATCGTCGGTGAGATCATCGAGAGCCTGGGCCAGGCGCTCGCCGCGCCGCCGGAGCTCGCCCGATGAGCGCTGTGACCGCGAGTCTCGCGCAGGTGCGCACCGTCAACGTGCCGCTGGGAAGCCGCGCCTACGAGGTTTTGATCGGGCCGGGCCTCATCGGACGCGCCGGCGCGTTGATCGGCGCGCGCCTCGGCACGGCCCGCTGTGCCATCGTCACGGACGAGAACGTCGCCCGCTTCCATCTGGGCGCGCTGGAAGCCGCGCTCGGTGAGAGCGGTCGGCTGGTCGGATCCATCACCCTCCCGCCAGGGGAGGCGACGAAGAGCTTTCGCCAGCTGGAGCCGCTGTGCGAGCGCCTGCTCGAGCTGGGGCTGGAACGTGGCGATCTCGTCGTCGCGCTGGGTGGCGGCGTCATTGGCGACCTGGCCG
Source organism: Hyphomicrobium sp. (assembly GCF_009026145.1). Lineage (GTDB taxonomy): Bacteria > Pseudomonadota > Alphaproteobacteria > Rhizobiales > Hyphomicrobiaceae > Hyphomicrobium_A. The sequence goes on along the minus strand of NZ_WBUE01000001.1, from coordinate 100,966 downwards.
GCTTCGCGGCGGCGATCCTGCGGCGCGGCGTGCGCTTCGTGCAGATCCCAACCTCGCTGCTGGCGCAGGTGGACTCCTCCGTTGGCGGCAAGACGGGCATCGACACCCCACAAGGCAAGAATCTCATCGGCGCCTTCCATCAGCCGGGCCTAGTGCTCGCCGACACGGACACGCTGCGCACGCTGCCCGAGCGCGAGCTGCGCGCCGGCTACGCCGAGGTCGCCAAGTACGGCCTGCTCGGCGACGCGCCCTTCTTCGCCTGGCTAGAGCGCCACCATCCATCCGTGTTCGCGCTGGAGGCGGAGGTGCTGACACGCGCGGTCGAAACGAGCGTCCGGGCCAAGGCGGACATCGTTGGCCGCGACGAAACCGAGCAGGGCGAGCGCGCGCTGCTCAATCTCGGGCACACCTTCGGGCACGCCTTCGAGGCATGGTGCGGGTACTCCGATCGCCTCCTGCACGGCGAGGCGATCTCCATCGGCATGTGCCTGGCGTTCCGCTTCTCGGCCGCGCTTGGGTATTGTGACGCGGCCGCCGCCGACCGCGTCCGTGCGCATTTTGCGGCCGTCGGTCTGCCGACGCGCATCGGCGACATCCCGGGCGAGAAACCGGATATCGAGACGCTGATGAAGCTCATGGCGCAGGACAAGAAGGTGCGTCAGGGCAAGCTCACTTTCATCCTCGCGCGCGATATCGGCGAGGCGTTCATTGCCCGCGACGTGCCGGCCGACAAGGTGCGTGCCTTCCTCGCGGGCGAGATCGGCGCTTCTGGGCGCCGCTAACTTTCTCTAGCCCATCCTGTGCTAGGGTCCGCTGCTAATGCGGGCTTTGACGCCAATCCGCAGTCCGCATCGCGTTGGCAGGGCCGCTTCAATGCCCATCACACCTAGAAATCGCCATGTCCCTCGAGATCACTTTGACACTCCTCGCCGTTCCCATTCTGATCGTCCTATCGGCGATCTTCTCGGGATCTGAGACCGCCCTGACCGCTGCCTCGCGTGCGCGCATGCACACGCTCGAGCTAGAGGGCAATCAGCGCGCGCGCCGGGTGAACCAATTGCTGGCAGCGCCCGAGCGCATCATCGGGACCGTCCTGCTCGGCAACAACCTCGTCAACATCCTTGCCTCGGCGCTGACCACGAGCCTGTTGATCGGGTTGTTTGGCGAAGTTGGTGTGGTCTACGCCACCATTGTCGTCACGGCGCTGGTCGTGATCTTCGCCGAGGTGCTTCCCAAGACCTACGCGCTCGCCTTCCCCGACCGCGTATCGCTTGCGGTGGCCCCGCTTATGCAGTGGCTGATCGTCGTACTGCGGCCCTTGACTATGGGCGTCGGGTTCGTTGTGCGGCAGGTCTTGAAGCTCACGCCCAGCAAGCTGGACGACGAGGCGAACATCCTCGCCGCGCACGAGGAGATCCGCGGCACCATCGAGCTGCAGAAGATCGAAGGCGCCGTCGCCCGCCACGATGCGGACATGCTCGGCGGCGTCCTCGACCTGCGCGATCTGCAGGTCGCCGACATCATGGTGCACCGGACGAAGATGGAGACGATCGACGCCGACGACCCACCGCAGAAGGTGGTCGATGAGCTCCTGCGCAGCCAGTACACCCGCGTGCCGATCTGGAAGGACGAGCCGGAGAACATTGTCGGCGTGCTGCATACGAAGGATCTGCTGTCGGCGCTCGGCCGCTCCGGCTGGGATGTGACCAAGCTCGATATCATGAGCTTCGCCGTCGAGCCGTGGTTCGTGCCCGATACGACGCCGCTCAAGGGTCAGCTCAACCAGTTCCTGAAACGCAAGGCGCAGATGGCGCTCGTCGTCGACGAGTACGGCGAGGTGCAGGGTCTCATCACGCTCGAGGATATTCTCGAGGAGATCGTCGGCCAGATCGCCGACGAGCACGATACGCAGGAGGCGGCCATTCGCGTGCAGGCGGATGGGACCGTGAACGTCGACGGCACCGTCGCCATCCGCGACCTCAACCGTCACATGAGCTGGAACCTGCCCGACGAGGAAGCGACGACCGTTGCAGGTCTCGTCATCCACGAGGCGCAGACCATCCCCGAGCCGGGCCAAGTGTTCACGTTCTACGGGTACCGCTTCGAGATCCTGCGCAAGACGCGCAACAAAATCACTGCGCTGCGCATAAGCCCCGCAGCAACGATTGCAGCGCGGGCGGTCAAGCACTCGCGAGCGTCCTAAGCTGCGCCGCTCTCAGTCTGTTCAGATTAGGTTCAGGTGGCGGCTACAAACCTGGGCATGGATCTTTCAGGAGGATCCAGGACCTGCGTTGCCGACGGCAAAAAATGTTGCGGCAGCGCACGGAGAAAAAGGAGCTAACATGAAGAAGTTTCTCCCCCTTGCTGCCGTCGCGGGCGCGCTCGCTTGCGTCGTCGCCGTCGGTAGTGCCCAGGCCGCGCCGGCCTCCGGCAACATTCTCGGCAAGCTGACGACGGCCAGCGAAGCTGGTACGAGCGTCGAAAAGGCTGGCTACCGCCATCATCGCCGTTGGCATCATCACCGTTGGTGGTGGAAGAAGCGCCACTACCGGCGTCATCATCATCACCGCCGTCATCACTGGCACTAACGGCTGGGGACGGCGGCTAGCGCCGATGACCAGATCTCGCCTTCGCGTCTCGCGGGGGCGAGATTTTTTTCACTCAGGCCGGCTCTCCCGGGGCCAACGCCTTGATTGCCAGTGCATGCACCCCATCTTTCAGTTCATCCCGCAGCACATCATTGACGATGCGGTGTCGCTCGACGCGCGACTTGCCGGCGAAGGCTTCCGAGACGATCAGTAGGCGGAAGTGGCTTTCGCCTGTTTCGGGCGAGGAGGCGTGGCCGGCGTGCAAGTGCGACTCATTGACCACGTCGAGGTGCGCCGGCCTGAGGGCGACCATCAGCTTCTCGCGCATGCGTGTCTGCAAGCTCATTAGGGATCGCCTCATGCGGGTATGAAAAATAAGTGCGTTGCCGTTGCCCTCGATCGGCTTGTGTGGAAACGGCGGGCGGATCATACTTCACGTACAATGAAGCTCGACTCCAAATACTTCGACAGCATCCGCGTCGCACCCAAGCGCGAGCGCAGCGAGCCCGCGCGCGAGGAGCGCCACCCGCGCTGCCAGTGGAAAGGCTGCGAGGGAGCCGGCGATCACCGTGCCCCGCGAGGGCGCGGCAAGGACGGCCAGTACTACTTGTTCTGCCTGGAGCATGTCCGCCAATACAACGCGGCCTACAACTACTTCGACGGCATGAACGACGCCGAGGTGCAGGACTTCCAGAAAGATGCCATGACCGGCCACCGCCCGACCTGGAAGGTGGGAGTCAACGCGGCAGCGCCCGGGGCCGCCTCGGCGCAACCGGCGGCTGCCAACGGCGCAGCCGGGTTCAGCTTCCGCACGCTCGATCCGCACGCCTTCTTCGCGCGCCGTGCCAAGACCGCGCGCGCTCAGCCGGCAGAAAGCCGCCGACAGCTCAAGCCGCTCGAGAAAAAGAGCTTCCAGACGCTCGACCTGTCGGGTGAGGCGACGCGCGTCGAGATCAAGGCGCGCTTCAAGGAGCTGGTAAAGATTTACCATCCCGACGCGAACGGCGGCGATGCGCGCTCCGGCGACAAGTTGCGCGAGATAATCCAAGCCTATAACTATCTGAAGCAGGCGGGCCTCGTCTGAAATCCGGCATTGCCGCCGCGCCGATTTCTTCGCCCCGCCCCATTCCGAGGACACCGCGACAATGCGTGCGCAAACCCAGCCGGGTGCCGACGGCAAGCCGGCGAACCTTCCGGACATGAAGCTTTCGGTGCGCCAGGTGTTCGGCATCGACACCGAGCTGGAGGTGCCGGCCTTCTCGAAGGCGGACGAGCACGTTCCCGACCTCGATCCCGATTATCTCTTCAACCGGGAGGTGACGCTCGCCATCCTCGCCGGCTTCAAGCACAACCGGCGCGTGATGGTGCAGGGCTACCACGGTACCGGAAAGTCGACGCACATCGAGCAGGTCGCAGCACGCCTCAATTGGCCGTGCATCCGCATCAACCTCGACAGTCATGTCAGCCGCATCGATCTCGTCGGCAAGGACGCCATCGTCCTCAAGGACGGCATGCAGGTGACGGAGTTCCGCGAGGGCATCCTGCCGTACGCCCTGCAGAGCAACACGGCGCTGGTGTTCGACGAGTACGACGCCGGCCGGCCGGACGTGATGTTCGTCATCCAGCGCGTGCTCGAAGTCTCCGGCAAGCTGACCTTGCTCGACCAGTCGAAGGTGATACGCCCGCACCCCGCCTTCCGCCTGTTCGCGACCACCAACACGATCGGCCTCGGCGACACCTCCGGGCTCTATCACGGCACGCAACAGATCAACCAAGGGCAGATGGACCGCTGGTCGATCGTCGCGACGCTCAACTACCTGCCGCACGACGACGAGGTGAAGATCGTCCTCTCGAAGGTGAAATCGTTCGGCAAGAGCGACGGCAAGCGCAAGGCCGTGGCCAACATGGTGCGCGTTGCCGACTTGACGCGCAACGCTTTCATCAACGGCGATTTGTCGACGGTGATGAGCCCCCGCACGGTCATCATGTGGGCGGAGAACGCGGAGGTGTTCGGTGACATCGGCTTCGCCTTCCGCCTCACCTTCCTCAACAAGTGCGACGAGCTCGAGCGACCGATGGTGGCAGAGTTCTATCAGCGCAGCTTCGGCGAGGAGCTGCCCGAGAGTGCGGCCAACGTCGCGCTGAGCTAGTGGACGCATGTTGAGTGGCCCGAAGCGCAAGGAAGCACCGACCGAGCCGCTGAAGCGGGCCATAGGGCTGTGCGTGCGGGCCATCGCCGGCCATTCCGATCTCGACGTGGGCTTTGCCCCCGGCGCACCGGAGTATTCGCCCAAGCACGTGCAGCTTCCCGAGCCCTCGCGCGTGCCCTCGCAGCGCGAGATCGCCGTCATCCGCGGCTGGGCGGACAGTTTTGCGCTGACCGCCGGCTGCCACGACGTCAAGCTGCACAACAAGCTGGCGCCAAGCGCCGGTCCTGCCCGGCTGGTGTTCGAGGCGGCAGAGCGCGCGCGCATCGAGGCGCTGGGGGCCAACCGCATGCCGGGCATGGCGCGCAATCTCACGGCACGCATCGAGGACCAGTACGCGCACGGCCGCTTCGCGCAGGTGAAGACGCGGGCGGATGCCCCCCTCGAGGACGCGCTAGCGCTGATGATCCGCGAGCGCCTGACCGGGTTGCCGCCGCCTGACAGCGCCAAGGCCCTCGTCGACGTGTGGCGCGCCTCGATCGAGCAGCGTGGCGCCAAGGTACTAAAGCGGCTCGATACGCTGGCCGAGGATCAGGAGAGCTTCGGCCGTCTGCTGCGCGATCTGCTGCGCGCGCTCGAGCTCACCGAGGACAGCGTACAGGCTGATCGCGAGGAGAACGAGAGCGAGGAAGAGGATCAACAAGAGGGCAGCGACGGCGAGACCGAGACTGCCGAGGACGGCGAGCAGGGCAGAAGCGATCAGACGGGCGAGGAAGGCAGCGTCGACGGCGACATCAACGAGACGCAGGAATCGTCCGAGACGGCGAGCGCCGATGAGCTTGACAATATGCTCGACGAGCTCGGCCAGTTCGAGACGCCAGAGTCGTGGCGCCCCAACTTGTCGGTGCTCGATAACCCGGAAGCCTTCGGCTACAAGGTGTTTACGCGCGAGTTCGACGAGGAGATCGCCGCCGAGCAGCTGTCCTCTCCCGAGGAGCTGGAGCGGTTGCGCGCCTACCTCGATCGCGAGCTGCGCGCGCTGTCGAGCGCCGTTGCGCGCCTCGCCAACCGGCTGCAGCGGCGTCTACTCGCACAGCAGAACCGCGCCTGGGACTTCGATCTGGAGGAAGGCACGCTCGATGCCGCGCGCCTGCCGCGCGTCATCATCGATCCGATGCATGCTCTGTCCTTCAAGCGCGAGCGCGATACCGATTTCCGCGATACGGTCGTCACATTGCTGCTCGACAATTCCGGCTCTATGCGCGGCCGCCCGATCATGGTCGCCGCCTGCTGCGCCGATATCCTCGCCCGCACCCTCGAGCGGTGCGGCGTGAAAGTGGAGATCCTCGGCTTCACGACGCGCGCCTGGAAGGGCGGGCAGGCGCGCGAGCAGTGGCTCGCCGCCGGCAAACCGCAGGGGCCCGGACGCCTCAACGATCTGCGTCACATCATCTACAAGACGGCGGATGCGCCATGGCGGCGCGCCAAGCGCTCGCTGGCACTGATGATGCGCGAGGGGCTGCTGAAAGAGAACATCGACGGCGAGGCGCTCGCCTGGGCGCATCGGCGGCTTTTGGCGCGGCCCGAGCAGCGCCGCATTCTGATGATGATCTCCGATGGAGCGCCGGTCGATGACTCGACGCTTTCCGTCAACTCCGGCAACTACCTGGAGCAGCACTTGCGGCAGGTGATCGACGAGATCGAAATGCGCTCGCCCATCGAGCTCATCGCCATAGGTATCGGCCACGACGTGACACGCTATTATCGGCGGGCGGTGACGATCACCGATCCGAGCGAACTCGCCGGCGCCATGACCGACAAGCTCGTCGAGCTGTTCGAGGAGAAGGCGCGCGAACAGCGCCCGCGCGCCGGCCGACGGCGGAGGCATCTCCATTGAGCGCGCGCGTATTGCGGGGCAAGCAGCAGGGCCGGCGTCTGCGGTTTGCTGCCATCGCCGCCCTGGTGATCGCCGCAGGTGCCGGCATGGCGCTTGGCGACAACAAGCCGTCAACAACCGATCTGCGCACTGGCCCCATCGACGTCGAGGCACGCGCACTCGCTGGTTTCGACCGCCTGGACCGCGAGAAGACGCAATTCGGCAAGCTGACGTGGCGCGGCGGTCTCGTCCTCACGTCGCCGGCCAAGACCTTCGGCGGCTGGTCGGGTTTTGCCGTCGATGCCGATGGTAAAGGGTTCTTCGCCATCTCCGACGCCGGGGCGTGGATGTCGGGGGCCATCGCCTATGACGATCGGCAACGACCGACGGCGCTGACCTCGGTTCGGCTCGGCGCCATCCAGTCGAAGTCCGGGGATCCGCTGTCGCGCTCGCGCGACCGCGACGCCGAGGCGCTGGCATTGCTGGAGGGCACGACCCAAGAGGGCGGCGTGCTCGTCTCCTTCGAGCGCAAGCACCGCATCGTGCGCTTCGACATCGAGGCGGGTGAGCTGTCGCCGGCCGCGGCGAAGATAGCGCTGCCGAATTCGGCCGAGGAAATGCCGAAGAACGGCGGCATCGAGGCCATTGCCGTGCTGCGCGGCGGGCCCAACAGGGGCAAGCTCGTCGCCTTCTCCGAGCGACTGCGCGACGACGATGGCAATCACGTGGGCTGGCTTTGGGAGGAAGAGGATCGCCCCAGGCGCTTCAAGCTGACCAATGGCGGCGACTACAACGTTACCGACGCTGCGCCGCTGCCCGACGGCAGCCTGCTGGTGCTCGAGCGGCGTTTCCGCGCCAGCGAGGGGGTGCGCATCCGCTTGCGATTGGTCAGGCAGCAGCAGCTGCGTGCCGGGGAGACGATCGACGCCGAGACGCTTCTGGCCGCCGACGGCGGTCGCGAGATCGACAATATGGAAGGGCTCGCCGCGCATGTGGGAGCGGGCGGCGAAATCATCGTGACGATGATTTCGGATGACAATTTCAACCGCCGACTGCAGCGGACAATCCTGCTGCAGTTCGCCCTCAGCGCTGGCGATCTGGCGGCGTCGGGAAGCGGTCCGGAGGCGGCTAAGCCCTAGGCGGCGGGGCTAGCGGTCTTGGCGGCCTTCTGAATCTCGCGCTTCATCTTCAGGCAGCGCTCAGAAAGGCCCTCGTCGCTCGCCTTCAAGAGAAAGGCATCGAGGCCGCCGCGGTGCTCCACCGACTTCAGCGCGTGCGCCGAGACGCGCAGCCGGAACTTGCGGCCGAGCGCGTCGCTGATCAGCGTCACGTCGCAAAGGTTGGGGCGGAACTTCCGCTTGGTCTTGTTCTCGGCGTGGCTCCTCAGCTGCCCGGAAAGGGGCAGTTTGCCGGTCAGCTCGCAGCGCCTCGTCATCGTAAAGCTCCTTCGCCACCGCTCCCGTGCGGCGGGCGTCGTGCAAGGGATTGCGGGAAACAAAATGTCCCCCGCCGGCCGCGCCGGTGGGAGATTTGGCGGTGTCTATGCCCGACGCCCCCCATCTCGTCAAGGCGTCGCGGGTGCCCTGGGGTGTCCTGATGCTTGACGGGGCCGGTCAGCGGCGAGTGCCTAATGGGCCACAGATTCGACGTAAAACGCCACTATCCGCAGGCCTAAGAGAGTGCGCGTCGTCAAGGGCAACGGGGCATCATGACGTACCGGGTTCGGCCAGCGGCCAGGAGGATGCTCGCGGCGTTCGTTCCGGCCGCCCTCGTCGTTCTTGGGACCGCTCCGGGCGGCGCGGCACAGCGCGCTGGCAGCGGCCCGCTTCCCGCCAATGTCGATGCCGTCTACCGCATCAGCTTCACGGGGCTCGGCAAGATCGGGCACTTTCATTTCAACTCCGCGATCAACGGCGATGGCTACACGCTGGCGGCTGACGCCAAGATCGACACGGCGATCTTCGACTACAAGGGCAACATGAGCAGCAGGGGCGTCGTGACCTCTGCCGGGATCAGCGCCAGGCCGGCAGACTACGCGTTCCATTACCGGCAGAAGACATTCCTCAAGAAGAAGAAGATCAAGACGCTCAACATCGCCTTCACGGGGCCGGCGGTCAGCAAGGTGACGCCAGCCGATGAGCCCTCTCCCAAGACCGTCCCGGTCACACCCGAGCAGCTCAGGAACGTCCTTGATCCATTAAGCGGCGTCATGGCCCTGTCGCTCGCCAATGCCGCCAATCCCTGCGCCCAGAAGCTGCCGATCTATGACGGCAAGCAGCGCTTCGATGTCGTCTTTGCACCCTTGCGCCGCGCCGGTGCCGACCACGTCTGCAGCGTGCGGCTAGTGCCGATCTCGGGCCACAAGCCGGGAGAGGGAGCCGCCTCGGTGATCAAGGGCAACATCGAACTCGTCTTGCGCCCGGTGCCGAAGGCCAACGTCGTCATCCCCTACCGCGTCACCGTGCCGACCATCATCGGCACGGCCGAGCTCAACTCCGAGCGGGTCGACATCACCATGCCCGACCAGCAGCGCATCGCACTGCGTCGATAACCGGCGCGCAACCAACCTCGCAGCATCGCCAGCCGGCAGGAAGAAGATTACAATGCACGTCGTTTCGCGCGTGCCATCGGTAATCATGCCCTTGATCTCGGCGAACGTCTCTGCGATGCCATCGCCAGAGAGAGTGAGGAGGCCAGATGGCCAGTGACCTCGAGACGCGCATCCGCCACGTCACCGCGGTGCTCGGACCCACCAATACCGGCAAGACCCATCTCGCGATCGAGCGCATGGTCGGCCACGAAAGCGGCATGATCGGATTGCCGCTCCGCCTCCTGGCGCGCGAAGTCTACGACAAGATCGCCAATCGCATGGGCGCCGACAAAGTCGCGTTGATCACCGGCGAGGAGAAGATCAAGCCGGAGCGGGCGCGCTACTGGGTGTGCACGGTCGAGGCGATGCCGCGCGACGCCGATGTCGACTTCCTCGCCATCGACGAGATCCAGCTCGCCGGCGATCCGGAGCGCGGCCATGTCTTCACCGACCGCCTGCTGCACGCGCGCGGGCGCTCCGAGACCCTATTGCTCGGCGCGCAGACCATGCGCGAGGCGATCTCCGATCTAATCCCCGGCGCCAATTTCATCTCACGCCCGCGCCTATCGAAGCTGACCTACGCGGGGCAGAAAAAGATCACGCGGATGCCGCAGCGCTCGGCCGTCGTCGCCTTTTCGGCGGCGGAAGTCTATTCCATCGCCGAGCTCATCCGCCGCCAGCGGGGCGGCGCCGCCGTCGTGCTCGGCGCGCTGTCGCCGCGCACGCGCAACGCGCAGGTGGCGCTCTATCAGTCTGGCGACGTCGACTTCCTGGTGGCCACCGACGCCATCGGCATGGGCCTCAACCTCGATGTCGACCACGTCGCCTTCTCGGCGACGCGCAAGTTCGACGGCCAGAACCACCGCAACTTGACCCCGGCGGAGCTCAGCCAGATCGCCGGCCGCGCCGGGCGCCACATGAACGACGGCACGTTCGGCGTCACCGGTTCCGCTGATCCGCTCGAAAGCGACACCATCGAGCGGTTGGAAACACACAACTTCGAGAGCGTGCGCACTCTGCAGTGGCGCAACCGCGATCTCGACCTTCGCACGCTCGAGGGCCTGAAGCACTCGCTGCGCGAGACGCCGAACATCACCCGCCTCGTGCGCGCCCGCGCAGCCGACGACGTCATCGCGCTGGAGACGGTCAGCGCCGACCGCGACATCGCTGCCATCACCTCGGCGCCGGCCGCCGTCGGCAAGCTGTGGGAGGTCTGCCAGATCCCCGACTACCGCAAGATTTCCGGGCAGAACCACGCCGAGCTCGTCGCCTCGATCTTTGGGTATCTAATGAGCTCCGAAGAGCGCATCCCCGAAGACTGGTTCGCCAAGCAGGTGGCGCTCGCCGACCGCACGGACGGCGACATCGATACGCTGGCTAACCGCATCGCGCACATTCGCACCTGGACGTTCGTGTCCAACCGCGCGGCCTGGCTCAAGGACCCCGAGCACTGGCAGGGCAAGACGCGCGAAATCGAGGACCGGCTGTCGGATGCGTTGCACGAGCAGCTGACGCAGCGCTTCGTCGATCTGCGCACCAGCGCGCTGATGAAGGGCATGCGCGACAAGGACGAGTTGCACGCCGAGATCGCCGCCGACGGCGCCATTCACGTCGAGAACCATTTCGTCGGCCGCCTCAAAGGCTTCCGCTTCCAGCTCGATCCGGCGGCGGACGGCATTCATGGCAAGGCCACGCGCAATGCCGCCGCGCAGGTGCTGGCCCGCGAGCTGTCGATGCGCGCCCGTCGCGTCGCCGCCGCGCAGCCTGATGCTTTGCAGCTCGATCGTCGCGGCCGCATCCTATGGCGGGATGAGGAGATCGGGCAGATCGAGGCGACCGACGATCCGCTGAAGCCGACCGTGTCACTGCTCATCGACGAGCATCTGTCGGCCCCGGATCGCGAGAAGGTGCAGGCGCGGCTCGAAGCGTGGCTGACGCAGCTGATCTCCGACAAGTTGAAGCCGCTGGTCGACATCGGCAAAGCCGAGGACATCACCGGCCTTGCGCGCGGCATTGCTTTCCGCTTGCGCGAGAACCTCGGTGTGCTGCGGCGCGAGACGGTCGCCGAGGAGATCAAGTCGCTCGACCAGAACGCCCGCGCGCAGTTGCGCAAGTATGGCGTCCGCTTCGGCGCCTTTAATATCTACTTCCCGATCCTGTTGAAGCCGGCTGCCGCGGAGCTGATCCTCACCCTGTGGTCGTTGAAGAATGCCGGTGCTATTGGCTTGTCGGTCGATGCCCTGCCCGATCCGCCGCGCGCCGGGCTCACCTCGTTCAATCCCGATCCGGCATGCCCGGAGGCATTCTATCGCGCCTACGGTTATCATGTGTGCGGCCCCCGCGCCGTGCGCCTCGACATGCTCGAGCGCCTCGCCGATCTCATCCGCCCGCTGCTCGGCTGGCGCTCGAGCAACGGAGCGACGCCCCCAAAGGGAGCCACGGGCGACGGCGGTTTTACCGTGGTCCCCGAGATGATGTCGCTGCTCGGGTGCTCGCCGGACGAGCTCGGAGGAGTGCTGAAGGCGTTGGGCTTCCGCCTCGACCGCCGTCCGATCAAGGCGCCGGCGTCTCCGCCCTCCACTTCTGAGGCATCTCCGGCGCCCATCTCCGAGACCCCGACAGCTACGAACGGCGACGCGGCAAGCGCCGAGGGCACAGCTGCCGAGGCAGCCCCGCCTTCGGAACCATCGCCAGCGGCGTCCGAGGCCGCCGCCGTCACAAGCGACCCTGTAGGGGACGCCGTCGACGAGCCGAAGTTCGAGGATATCTGGCGTCCGCGCCGCCATGGTCGCGCCGAGCGGCGACCGGACCGCGCGCCGCGCCATCGCCAGCGCGAGGGTGCGCCAGCATCGGCTCCGCCGGCAACGACGGACGCTGCCGCTCCCGCTGCAGCACCGAGCGAGGCCACCCCGGCACCAGGTCGCGAGACGAGACGTTCCGGCAACGAGGACCGGCGTGCGCACGGCAAGGGCCGCGGCGAACGGGGCCGCGACGCGTCTCACCACCGGCGCGCCCAGCAGGGCGATCGTCGCGGCCGCGACGACCGGCGCAAGGACGATCGCCGCAAGGCCGAGGTCCACACCGCGGCACCACCGCGACGCGGCGGCATTGATCCTGATTCTCCGTTTGCCGCCCTCGGCGCCCTGCGCGATGAGCTCGCCAAGCGTGGCAAGGAGTCGAGCACTTGAGCGGCGGTGCGGCACGCGAGGCGACGGCCTCGGGCACCCAGCGGCTCGACAAGTGGTTGTGGTTCGCTCGCTTTGTAAAGACGCGCACGCTGGCAGCCGACCTGGTCAGCGCCGGCAAGGTCCGGCTCAACCGTGTGCGGGCCGAGAAGCCGGCGCAAACGGTTCGCCGCGGTGACGTGCTGACTATCGTCATCAATCGCCGGGTGCAGTTGGTACGAGTTCTGGGGATTGCCGAGCGGCGCGGCCCTTCTGCCGCGGCGCGTGCGCTCTATGAGGAATTGACAGCCGAGGGCGATGTCATCAAACCTCATTCGCCGTCCTCGCCCCCTGGCGCCGGCCGGCAGCCGAGCGAGGTAAGCCCGGTCAGGCGGCCGGCGGGGAGCGGGCGGCCGACCAAGAAAGAGCGTCGCGAGATTGATCGGCTGAACGGCAAGGCCCGCTGATTGGCAGCGGGTGGTGGCCGGAAGCCTCGGCCGGCACCTCCCCCAACGAAGCAGCGCCCGCGTCGCAGCGGCAACGGGAACCGATCCTGGATCCAAGTAATGACCTACGTCGTCAATGAAAAATGCATTAAGTGCAAATACACCGATTGCGTCGAGGTCTGCCCGGTCGATTGCTTCTACGAGGGCGAGAACATGCTCGTCATTCATCCCGACGAGTGCATCGACTGCGGGGTGTGCGAGCCCGAGTGCCCGGTCGACGCCATCAAGCCGGATACCGAGCCGGGGTTGGAGAGGTGGCTTGAGCTCAACCGGAAGTTTTCCGAGAGCTGGCCCAATATTACCTCCAAGAAGGAGGCCCTGCCCGACGCCGACGCGCACAAGGACGAGGCGGACAAGTTCGAGAAGTACTTTTCGTCCGAGCCCGGCGCCGGCGACTAGGCGAGGGGCGCATCTTCGGGTTGTTGCGGCAAAATGCGCAACCTTTTCGCACCCTTTTCAGAATGCTTAGGATTCGGGCCTGACGAGTAAGGGGCGCCACACCGTGCCGACGGGCCGCCCTTCATTTTCAATGAACTTTATGTTATGCTGTTTTTAGATGATGCCAAAAACCGGGTACAGAGTCGGAACAGGAGCGAACAAAGAGCATCCGCTTTGCCGTCTTGGCAATGATCGGACCTGCCTTCTGGTCCGATCAGGAAGCGGTTTTGATCATTTCAGAGCACAAGACCGGACCGGCGCCCGCTCCCCACCGCGAGACCGATCCACCATATGGATATGAGCTCGGAGCGGCAGCGATGACGCTGACGTGCCGGGCCGACGTGCATCGCTGCGAGTACGGCTCATAAATCCGACGAGAAAGTGAGACGACCCCTATGGCTGAGAAGAAAAAGGCGCCCGCCGCCCGTTCGGCGAAGTCCACGACTGCCGGCGCAAAGAAGGTTGGCCGCAACCTAACTGCTGCGAAAAAGCCGGGCCGCTCGGAAGCGAAGCTTGTCGCGAAGAAGCCAGTTGCCAAGGGGCATCTGCCCACGAGGGGCAAGAAGCCCGTTGCGAAGACAGCAGGAACCGCTGCGCCCGTCAAGCATGTGGCGAAGCCGGCCGTCAAAGTGGCCCATAAGACTGTGGCAGCCAAGCCTGCCGCGGCTGCGCCCATGCGTGCCGTTGCCGCCGCGGTGAAGCCGTCCGGCCAGAAGATCACGGCGCCGGTTTCTCAGCAGCAGATGACGCCGAAAGCGGTCGCCGAGAAGGCCGCCGCCGCGCGTCAGCTCATGACTGCGCAGAAGAAGCCGGTCAATCAGCGCCACGGCTTCAAGGCCAGCGAGTTCATCGTCTACCCGGCGCACGGTGTCGGCCGCATCATCGGCATCGAGGAGCAGGAAATCGCGGGCATGGCTCTCGAGCTGTTCGTGATCAACTTCGAGAAGGAGAAGCTGACGCTGCGCGTGCCCACCGGCAAGCTGGCGAGCGTCGGCATGCGCAAGCTGTCTGAGGAGCCTGTCGTCAAGAAGGCGATGGAGATCCTCAAAGGCCGCGCGCGCGTCAAGCGCACGATGTGGAGCCGCCGCGCGCAGGAGTACGTCGCCAAGATCAACTCCGGCGATCTCGTGTCAATCGCCGAGGTGGTGCGCGATCTCTATCGCTCCGAGGCGCAGCCCGAGCAGTCCTACTCCGAGCGTCAGCTCTACGAGGACGCGCTCGATCGCATGGCGCGCGAAATCGCCGCTGTCGAGAAGCTCGACGAGCGCGGTGCCGTGCAGCGCATCACCGACGTGCTGGCCAAGAGCGCGCGTGGGCGCCGACTTGCCGCCGAGGCCGATGGCGGTGACGCAGAGACGCGCGCCGCCTGATAAAGGCGGCGCACCTAAAGATCAACAGCGCCTGGTACCCTCGGTGCCAGGCGCTGTTCTTTTTCGGGGGGCGGCGGCATGTCACGATCGCTGCTGGTCATGGCGCCGGACGAGGGTGGCGAACGCCCCGGCAGTCGCTCGTCGACGGGAGCGATCTGGCTCGGATCCTCAATATCGATATAGGGCCCGTTGCGGTACTGAATCCAGCCGCGCACCTCGACGCGCTTGCCCTCGAGGGCGGCGAGCTGCTTGGCCCATTCAGGATGCGCGCGCAGCACCCGCGCCTCGATGCCGGCCGTGAAGTCGCGACGCCAGTCGCGGCCGAAATTGATGTAGGTCCGTGCCTTCGTCATAGCCACCTTGACGATGTTGCCGGCGACGATCTCGTAGGAATTGCGCCGCCGCATCAGCTCGCGCGAGCGCCGGGCGGAACGCACGGCGTAGGCGGCGCTCGCCCACAGCCCGCTGCCGGCCTCGCGCGCTACGACCTCGTGGGCAAGCAACTCGCGCATGCAGGCATAGCTGCCCGGCAGGCCGTAGACGCGTGCGTGCCCGGCAGCGAGCATCTCGCCCTGCACCCACATGCGCTCGCCGTCGCGCTCGACGAAGAGATGCGCGAGCCTGCGCCCATAGCGGTCGCGTGCTCGCCCGGACGTCGCGAGCGAAATGCTGCGGCCGAGGACGAGCGCGCGCAATGCAGCGATGGCCGCGTCCTCCGGCGGCCACGGCTGCGCGCTTGGACTGAGGTCGGGCGAGCGTGGCGCCAGTGCACCGATAAGGCGCACCTCCTGATGGTCGTCGAGCAGCACGGTTTCGGCATCGATCACGCGCACAACCGAGCGCGTCGGACCGGCCTGCAGGGTGCAGGACGGCTCGCCGCCGAGGTCCTGCTGCGCCGTCGCGGCGGCAACGCCAACAACGACGGCGAGCGCCGCAACGGCGGCGGTAGGCAGAGTGAAGCGGGATGCAAGACGCATCGACGAAGTCCCCCGCTCAGCATAAGGGCAATCGATGCGGAAATCTCCCTCAGAACAAGCCGAACACGTAAGGTTCGAAAGGTTCCGCGGACCCCCTCGCCATGTCGAGAGCCGCGGGCCAAAGGGATACTAGGGCGGCCTCGCTATCGGGCGGGATGGGAGGCGGCGCATCGACAGCGCGCAGCTCGAGATCATCGCGTGTCCAGGCGGCTGGCGCGCTGTCGAACACCACCCGCTCAATCCCAACACCGGGCGCTAAGAAGAAGCCGCTGACGAGGATGGAGCCGCCAGGGACCGCAAGCAGCAAATCGCCATCGCCGGTGCGGAGCACTGCGACGTCGCCTGGACCGAGTCCGCCGCCCAGCACCAGCTCATCGACGTCGCTATCGCTCGCGATGTCGACGATGACGTCATAGCCATCGCCCGGCAGGTAGACGTATCCATCGCTACCGACGCCTCCAAGGAGCGCATCGTTCCCTTCCCCGCCATAGAGCGTGTCGTCGCCAGCCTTGGCATCGATCACATCGTCCACGCACGTTCCGACGATGCGGTTGTTGCCGCCATTCCCACTGGAGACATCGCCGATCGTTGCCATGTCGTGGGCGACGATGGTGGCCGCGTGCACGCCGGCGCCATCCAATTGCGCGCTCGGCTGCAGCACCATGTCGTCCTCGAGCAAGTCGATTCCTTTGCCGAGCACGATGCGGTCACTCTTGGCATTCCACTGGACGCGTTCGATCGAGTAGAGGTGGTCGAGCCCCGATTCGAACTCCGCCACGAAGCTCGGCGACCTGTGCGGAACCCAGTGCCGGTTGAAGGTGATGGTCACCTCCCCGGCGCCCGAATAGTCTATGACGTCGGTGCCGTCGGCGGCGTAGCGGAGCTGCGGCTGGCCGCCGTGGACGATGTTGAAGCCCGGCGACCAGCGGAAGATGTCGTCGCCTTCGCCGCCGTAGAACTTTTCGATCTGCCCCGGTTTCGAGCTGCCGGCGAACGAGTCATCGCCGCGTCCGCCCACCAGCGTCGTAAAGCCGTGCTCGACGCGCAACCGGTCATCGCCGCTGGTGCCGAGTAGCGTGGATGTCCCCGGTGACAGATGTATTCCGTGGGGCAGCGTCCGCGTCGGGTCGAGTCCCGAGTAGTGGACGAGGGAGGCGATCGCCGAGGACGAGTTGATGGTCGGCGTCGGCGAGCCGGGCAGTCCGAGGGCGATGTAGGGATAGTCTTCCGCTTCGATGTCGCGCGCGTAGCTCGCCATCGTCTCCCATGCGCGAAACTCATCGCCCGCGTAGGGCAGCGCGCGGCTGCCACGATGCTCGGGCGTGCCGATTTTGCTGGTGAGGTCGGCGCGCGCGGCGAGATTGGCGACGGCGAGGGTCGTACGGCCATCGGCGCCTTCGATGCCGAGGAAGGTGCCATCGCTGGTAGCCTCGCGCACACCCTCCATGACGAACCAGTCGTCTTGCGCGCTATCGCCACCCTCGCCCGGCTCGAAGACGAGCTGCAGATGGTCGAACCCGAGGTGTCCGAGGCCATACATCTGCACCGGCACCCACTCGATGCGCACGCGCGGCATGGCACCTCCCAGCATCAACCATTCCGCATAGGCGGAAGTCCTGCCAATTTGCAACCATAGATTTGCTGAGCGTCTCCCCACACGCATGGCGAGCTTCAAAGCGGAAGCTAGGGAAAGATTCTTGCGCAGCGCCGCTGACAGTTGCATCGGCTGGCTTGCGGGAGTGACAGACTTCGGCCATTAACCGTGTTTAGACGGAACCAGGACTGCCGGCTGCACGTAATTTTCTTGCCACGGCGTTGTAGCTGCGCATCCGAATTCCTCTTTAAGCCCGGCTTCGGCCGGGCTTACTTTTTTGTCGCCACTGGCACGCCGCACTTACCTCGTTGCCTCGCCGCTGCGCGCGGAGTACCTAGCGATGCTCGCTCCTCGGCCCCGTAGCTCAGTTGGATAGAGCATCAGATTCCTAATCTGAGGGTCACAGGTTCAAATCCTGTCGGGGTCACCATTTCCCTCTCGCCCAATTGCTGCCCAATCCGAGCTGCCCGTGGCTTAGGCAAATGCCGGGTTATCGGGCGCCGCTGCCCGATTGTTGAGCCTGAAATCCCGCGAAATCAGGCTTGTAGCCCTGGCATAGAACTTGCCCTCGCAGAAATGGTCTTTCTTGTCGGGAAAAGAAACGCAGGGAGGCCGTCTCATCAACTCGGGGGTATGTATGCAATCTCGGCTAAGAAGATGTGCCGAGGCCGCGCTGGTCAGCGTCGGTCTCGTAATAGCGGGCTGCGCCACGGCGCTGGCTCAGGACGCCGCCGCGGCACCACCACCGCCGGCCATCGACACCGGCGACACGGCGTGGATGCTGACCTCGTCGGTGCTCGTGCTGGCCATGCTCGTTCCTGGCCTGGCGCTGTTCTACGCCGGCATGGTGCGCAAGAAGAACGCGCTCTCCGTGCTCATGCAGTGCGTGTTCGCCGCCGGCATCCTGTCGGTGATCTGGATCGCGGTCGGCTACACGCTGGCCTTCACCGAGGGCAACCCGTTCTTTGGTGGCTTCTCGAAGGTGATGCTCGCCGGTATCGAGCCGGGCACACCTGGTCCGCTCACGCCCACGATCCCCGAGTTCGTGTTCGTGATGTTCCAGCTCACCTTCGCCATCATCACGCCGGTTATTGCGCTCGGCGGTCCGGCCGATCGCATGAAATTCTCGGCGGCGATGATCTTCGTGTCGCTGTGGGTGGTGCTCGTCTATGCGCCCGTCGCCCACATGGTCTGGGGTCCCGGCGGCTTCCTTTCGGCGGCCGGCGTGCTCGACTTCGCCGGTGGCACCGTGGTGCACATCAACTCGGCCGTCGCCGGTCTGCTCGCCGCCATCATCATCGGCAAGCGCACTGGCGCCGGAACCGCCGAAATGGTGCCGCATAACCTCGCGTTGACGATGATCGGCGGCTCGCTGCTATGGGTCGGCTGGTTCGGCTTCAACGTCGGCTCGGTGCTGAGTGCGGGTGTCGGCACCGGCATCACCATGATCAACACGCACCTTGCAACCGCCGCGGCGGTGGTGTCGTGGACACTGACGGAGTGGCTGTTCAAGGGCAAGCCGAGCCTGCTCGGTGCGGTGTCGGGCGCTGTCGCCGGCCTCGTCGCCATCACCCCGGCCTGCGGCTTCGTCTCGGTCAACGCCGCGCTGATCATCGGACTTGCCGCCGGCATCATCTGCTACTGGGGCGTCACCGGCTTCAAGCGCATGTTCGGCTACGACGATGCTCTCGACGTGTGGGGGGTGCACGGCATGGGCGGCATCCTCGGCGCCTTGCTCACCGGCGTGTTCGCCATGGAGTCCATCGGTGGCGCTGGGAAGAAGGGCTTGCTCGACGGCAATCCCGATCAGGTCATCACCCAGCTGTACGGCGTTGGCGTCACCATCGCCTGGTGCGGCGTGGTCAGCTTGATCGTCCTGTTGCTGATCAAGTTCACGATCGGCCTGCGCGTGACCAAGGAGCAAGAGCAGGAAGGGCTCGACTTGGCGCTGCACGGCGAGCAGTTCCACGATTAGGCTGGCACGTTCCCTTCCCCAGCCTTCGCTGGCGCCGGATCCCCGCGGGTCCGGCGCCAGAACTCTTTCGGGCAGCCTGCGATCCTATTTGAGGTCGCTCACGCGCAGCTTGGCGAACTCCCAGGTGTCTGAGGAATCCTTCGCCGACTGTGCATAGATGGCGACGCAGGTCGCGCCTTCAGGCGCCTGCATCTGCAGACTGGCCTGCTCGCTGCCGTTGATGACGATTGTCACCGTCGATCCTGCGAAGCGCACCGCCAAGCTGTTCGTCTCGCCGTTGCCGGTGCGCAGGTCGGGGGATGCGGTGCTCGGCAACGGGTTTTTGGCGCCCACTTGCCATCGAGATATCTACCCACCCCGTATTCGCCGCTGGGGTCGATCAGAAGCATGTAGAAGTTGGCGTTGTCCTTCACCCAAGACATCAGGCCGGCGGTCGAAGTCTCGGATCCTCCGTATCGCTCGCCTGGGTGACGTCGGCACACAATTCGCCTTCTGGCAGGCTGAAAGCGGTGTTCCACGCCCAATAGAAGTTGTTGATGCCGGGCTTGAGCGTCGCCTTGCCCTCGCTGGCCGGGATGTTGTCACTGGCCGGGCCCCACGAGGCGTCAAGCGTCTGGAAAGGCTCGTCGAACAGCACGTTTCCGGTGCAGTCCTCGGCGCCCGGCCGTGGGGGCGGAAAGCGCCGCACAGGTGGCAAACAGCAAGATGAATAATACGCGCTGCATGCCTCAATCCCCTTATGAAGGGGGCGAGCATACACCGCGTCTGCAACCCCAAAAACGGGAGCGTTCGACATGGACAACGCCGCCGGCAACGGGCTAGGGGCGGCGACTGAACAACGACCCGAAAACTGCCAGGATAATTATGGCCGGCACGGCGACAAGCAGCACCGCACCGATGGTGAGGGCGATGCCGAGAAAGACAAAACCAAGGATGACGAGCGTTGCGACGGCCCCCAGTACCACGCCAAAGGCCAGCAGCCATGCCCGCCATCCCGAGACGACGGTCGTCCGGCCATTTTTCTCAACGACCAGCATGCAAAGCTCCGCGCGGATCGGCTCTATGCGGGCGCATCGTCGGGAGTCGGGGCGCCGGCGTCAAGGGCGGCGTGAGACGCTCGCGTTGCCGCTGCACGCTGAGACCTTTTGCTCCAGTCGCGAGCTGGGGCGGCAGTCAATAGATAGTAAGCGGGCGCTGCCGCGAACCCCGAGCACTTCGAGATGGCGATGATCGACCTCTACTATTGGACCACGCCCAACGGGCACAAGATCACGATCTTCCTCGAGGAAACCGCCCTGCTCTATCGCCTCATTCCGGTGAACATCGGCAAGGGCGAGCAGTTCAATCCGGAATTCTTGCGCTACGCGCCCAACAACCGTATCCCGGCTATCGTCGATAACGCGCCGGTTGACGGCGGTGCACCGATCAGCGTCTTTGAATCGGGCGCTATTCTCCAATACCTCGCGGAGAAATCCGGGCGCTTCCTGCCCCTCGACGTGCGCGGCCGCGCCGAGGTTATGCAGTGGCTGTTCTGGCAGGTCGCGGGGCTGGGGCCCATGGCAGGTCAGAACCATCACTTCGTGCAGTATGCGCCGGAGCAGATTCCCTACGCCGTGGACCGCTACGTGAAGGAGACGAACCGGCTCTACGGCGCGCTCAACCGGCGCCTCGCCGACCGCGAGTTCGTCGCCGGGGAGTATTCGATCGCCGACATGGCCTGCTACCCGTGGATTGTCCCTTACGAGCGGCAGCGCCAGAACCTCGACGATTTCCCGCATCTGAAGCGCTGGTTCGCAGCGATCGCGGCAAGGCCTGCTGTGCGCCGCGCCTACGAGCTGGCGAAGAAGGTCAACGCGGAGGCGAGGATGTCCGAGGAGGCGAAGAAGATCCTCTTCGGGCAGACGGCGTCAGTCGTAGCGGAGCCCGCGGCCCGAGCCAGGGGTACGAAGCGCGGCGCGCGCACCGAGAAGGTGAAGTAGTCACCGGCACTCGGTCGTGCGGCGCGTTTACGCGTCACCAGCGTCAATGGCGTGCCAGCGTGTGTGGAAGCACGAACGGACCGCCTTGTGGCGGCGTCACGTTGGTGCGCACCTCGCAGCCGTAGACACGTGAGAGAAGATCGTCGCGGAATACCTCGCGCGCCGATCCCTGGGCCGCCAGCCGCCCTTTGCTGAGCAGCACGAGCTGGTCGGCGTAGACGGCAGCGAGGTTGAGATCGTGCAGGATGGCCAGCACCGCGCGGCCATCGCGTGCCTGCCGCCGCGCCTCATCGAGCACGACTCCCTGGTGGGCGAGATCGAGGCTGGCGGTGGGCTCATCGAGCAGCAGTATCGCCGGCTCGGTGCTCGGACGCTCGGCGATGGCGAGTTGCAGCAGCGCGCGCGCAATATGCACCCGTTGCCGCTCGCCGCCCGAAAGATGCGTGAACAGGCGATGCTCGAAGGCCGCAAGTCCGACGGTGCGGATGCATTCGGAAGCGGCACGCTCGATATGCGCCGGAGGCGTGACGAAGCCCGGAACCGTGGCTCCCAGCAGGACGACCTCGCGCACGGTGAAGGGAAAAGACAGCGCCGTCGACTGGGGAACGACAGCGCGCCGGCGTGCAAGTTGGGCGGCGGAATAGCTCGACAACGCGCGGCCGTCCAGCTCGATGGTGCCCGACGTCGCGGCCAGCTCTCCCGAGAGGAGCCGCAGCAGCGTCGATTTGCCGGCGCCATTGGGGCCGACCAGCGCGATGAGCTTCCCCGGCGGCACCGACAGGTCGATGTTGGACACCAACGCTTTGCCGTTGACGCAAAACGTAGCGGCGCGCGCCTGCAGCATGGCCTCACTCCATTCCGCCGATGCCGCGCTTCAACACCAGGTGCAGGAACACAGGCGTTCCGATCGCGGCCATGACGATGCCGATCGGCAGCTCGGCGGGGCGCACGATGAGCCGCGCGACGATATCGGCGACAAGCATCAGCACCGCCCCGAGCAGCGCGCTTCCCGGTAGGACGACGCGATGGTCAGGGCCGGCCAGGAGCCGCACGACGTGCGGAACCACAATCCCGACGAAGCCGATGATGCCGGCCACGGCCACGGCGGCACCGACCGAGGCGGCCGTGGTCACGATGGCGGCGCGCTTGGTTCGCTCGACGCTGATGCCGAGGTGGAATGCTTCCGCCTCGCCGAGCAGAAAGCCGTTGAGGCCGCGGATCAGCCACGGCGTCATGACGGCTACCAGCAATGCAAACGGCAGCACGGCAAAGACCTTGGGCCAATTCGACCCGCCGAGGCTGCCCATCGACCAGAACGTCAGGTCGCGCAGCTCGCGGTCGTCGCTCGCATAGGCGATGAGGCCGGTCAGCGCGCCTGACAGTGCGCCGAGCGCTATGCCGGCGAGCAGCAGCGTGCCGATCATGAGCTGTCCGTGGCGGCCGGCCACCGCGACGAGTATAGCAGTGGTGATGATGCCGCCGAAGAACGCGGCGACCGGCAACGCGTAGACGCCGATCGGCTCCAGTAGCGGCGCGACGATACCGTTGCCGAGCGCGATCGTCGCCACCGCTGCGAGTGCAGCGCCCGACGACACGCCGATGAGCCCCGGATCGGCAAGCGGATTGCGGAACAGGCCCTGCATGATGGCACCGGCAATCGCCAGGCTGGCGCCGACGAACATGCCGAGCAGCGTGCGGGGAAGTCGGATGTCGATGAGCACGAGCTGCTCGCGCGCGGCGGCGCTATCGACCGGGGTGCCGAATGCGGAGGCGAGCGCGCGCGGCAAGGACGACAGCGTGATCCCGGTTGGCCCAAGCGACAGAGAGGCGAGCGCCGCCAGGCCGAGCAGTAGCGCCAAGCCGACAATGACCTGAGTCGGTGGCAGGCGATGGGCACTGCCGATGCGCCGTGCCGGAAGCGGAAGCACCTCGCTGGTCATTTGCCGTTGCTCGCGCGCCTGTGCGCCAGCTCCGGATAGAGGGCGGTCATCAGCTCGCGCGCGGCGCGCGCGCAGCGTGGTCCGAAGCCGAGCAAATAGAGGCCGTTCATCTCGATGACGCGCTGGTTCTGCAGCGCCGGGCTGGCCGCCAGCGCCTTGACCGTCGCGATGTGGTCGGACGGCGGCCCGGACCGGCTATGCTGCATGGTGACGATGGCGTCGGGTGCCAGCTCGACGCCTGCTTCATCGGCCATCGGCTTGTAGCCCTGCGCCCCGGCAGCAGCGTTCTGGGCGCCGGCGAGCTTGATCATTGCATCGGCGCTCGTGCCCGCCCCTCCGATCGTCGCGCGGCCGTTCTGCACGCTGAGTACGAACAGCGCCCGCTTCGGCTTGGCGATCTTGGCGCGCTGCTCGGCGAGCAGCGAGAAATCGCGCTCGACATCCTTGGCCAGGGCATCGCCGGCGGCATCGGCGCCGATCACGGAGGCGATGAAGCGGATCTTGGCCGCGACGCCTGCGGGCGTCTTGTCGTCCGGCACCTCGACGTAGGGGATCGACGATGCCTTGAGCACGGCGACGACCGGCGGTGGCCCGGCGTCACTGGCGGCAATGATCAGCGTCGGGTTGGTCGACAGCACGCCCTCGGCCGACAGTGCGCGCAAGTAGCCGACGTTCGCCTTCTTCGTCAGGGCGTCGCCGGGGAACTGGCTGGTCGAGTCGATGGCGATGATCTTGTCGTCGGCTTTGAGCGCATAGAGGATCTCGGTGACGTCGCCGCCGATGGACAGGATGCGCGAGGTGTCGGCGATCTGCACCTTCCGGCCGCTGGCATCTACGATCGTCTGCTCGGCGCGGGCGCTGCCGGCGCAAACGGCTGTGGAAGCTGCAAACAAGAGGCAGATTGCGCAGGAGCGCATTACTCGTTGAAGATTCATCGGTCCTCACTTGGTCAGGATGAGCTTGCCGTTGGCCGTGATGCGCAGCCGATAGTCTTGTCCATCGTGCTCGAGGATGGCTTCGCGCCCCCCTTGCAGGATATCGGATACGAGCACGCGCACCCTCCTGTCGTGCGTGTCGGCGGCGGTTTCGGCAGGCGGGTTGGCGTGATGACGTTCTTCGGCGGCGGTCGTCATGACCTGCGCTCCATTCTTCTTATGCTGGCATCGAATGTGCGGCGCTGTCGGCGTCAGACTGCGGCGTTTGCGACAGCGGCGCGCGCAATCACATTGTTGACTTTAATAGTCATAAAAGCCTACCTTGCACAAGCCCGGTGACGCCGGGTTGATCTGCGTCTGCCTCCTGTCGAGGCGACGTGTAAGGCAAGCCCGCCAAGTACGCGTGTCGTGCGTGAGCCAGCCAGCCCTTGAGTACCAATTGGGGGGTGGTTGAGTTATGTTTGTGCGTAGCGTTTGCGTATGCGTAAGTCCGCGCGCCGGGCTCGAGTTCCGAGCTCCGGAGCCCGAGCGTCACGATCGAAGGAAGAGCAGCAACGGAAAGCCTGAGCGTCCCCTTACTCCCGGCGCATCAGGCCAGGGACCGATTGCTAGGGCACTGCTTCTTCTC
Organism: Hyphomicrobium sp.; assembly: GCF_009026145.1. Taxonomy (GTDB): domain Bacteria; phylum Pseudomonadota; class Alphaproteobacteria; order Rhizobiales; family Hyphomicrobiaceae; genus Hyphomicrobium_A. Next base: position 76,259 of record NZ_WBUE01000001.1, on the reverse strand, counting down.
GGCGTTTCGGCGGTCGCGGTAGCCGCAGCGAACGAGGCCCTCGCACAAGATACCCAACTGCCCCCCTTGACGGTCGAAAGCACCAAGCCGGCTGCCAAGAAGAAGGCAGCGGCGAAAAAGGCACCGGCTGCCGCGCCTGCTCCGGCGGCAACCCCCGTGGCCAGCCCGACCCCTGCCAAGGTTGAGGCCGTGGAGCCGTCCGATGTGCCCTACACGGTCCCCGCCGGTATCAGCGTGGTCGGCTCGGGCGAAATCGAAGCCTTTGGGCAGGCTCGGCTCGACAGCGTCGTGCGTAGCATGCCTGGCACGTTCACGCGCGAGAGCACGAGCAACCCCGGAATTGCCGTCAACATCCGGGGCTTCGAGGGACAGGGGCGCGTCAACATGATGGTCGACGGCGTGCGCCAGAATTTTCGCTTCACCGGCCATGAGGCAGGCGGCTTTGCATATGTCGATCCACAGCTTCTCGCCGGCATCGAGATCCAGCGCGGTGCCGTCTCGACGGTGGGTGGTGCCGGCGCGCTCGCCGGCACTGCGAACTTCCGCACTATAGATGTGCAGGACGTCTTGAAACCCGGTGCCGATAGCGGTGGCCTTACGACGCTTAGCTGGGGCAGCAACGGCCTCGGTTGGGCCGAGATGGGAGCTGCCGCGATGCGCAGCGGCAACGTTAGCATCATTGGCGCCGTCAGCCACCACGATGAATCAAACTATGAGAACGGTGATGGGCAGACGGTACCCTTCACTGGCGAGGATCTGTGGTCCGGCTTGTTCAAGGCACACTTCGATCTGGCGTCGGACGAGCGGCTTTCGATCCAGGCGATGCGATACAACAATGACTTCGTCGCCAACTCCTACGATCAGACGTTGACCTCCGACATCTACAAGGCCAGCTACGTGCTGCGGCCGGCGGATAATCCGCTTGTCGACTTCCGCGCGAACGTGTCGTTGAGCAATATTGAGATGAAATACGGCTCGTACTACACCGGCGCGCCGCCGAGCATCGAGAACGGGGAAGGGCGTGTGATCGAGGACCGAGGAGTCGGCGTCGATGCATCGAACACCTCGCGCTTCCTGCTGGGCTCCGTCGTCGTGACCTCGAACTACGGCTTCGAGTATTTCAGCGACGATGTCGACACCTCTAACGGCGGCGTCAATCCAATGGGCAGGTCCGACCTTGCCAGCGGCTTTACGCAGACCACCTTCTCGTATGGGATCTGGGATCTGATCGGCGGTTTGCGTTATCAGAAGTTCAATCTCGAGGGCGAGACGGCCCTGACCAGCGGCAATCCCTTTGGGCTACCAGCGGGCGCCTATAGCATCGACAACAGCGAATCGAGTTGGGATCCGAAGGTGACCCTCGCGGCACAGGTTACGCCCTGGCTGCAGCCCTATGTGACATACTCGCAGTCGATGCGCGCGCCGACCGTCAGCGAAACGCTTATGACGGCGACGCACCCATATTTCCCGCCTTATTACGTGCTGGAGTTCGTGCCCAACCCGTTCCTGGTGCCGGAGAGCCAGAAAGGCTGGGAATTCGGCTTCAACTTGAAGCAAGACGGCGTCTTCGCACCTAAAGACAAGGTGCGGATCAAGGCTGACTACTACACGCAGAAGGTGGAGAATTACATCACCGCATGCATCGTAAGTACATTTACGCCGCCGTTCTCTCAACGTGACTATGCATACTTCTGCAACAATTTCGGTACGACCGATTTGCAGGGTGTCGAGGTCGAGGGTGAGTATGACGTCGGCTATGCCTTTGCACACGCGGCTTACACGTATACGCATAGCGAGCTGCCACAGCAGGAAAATGGTCTCGGCGCCGAGAGCTATCTACCCGACCATGTCTTCTCGATCACCGGCGGCCTGCGCTTCCTCGACGAGAAGCTCGTTATCGGCATGCGTGGAACATTCGTCTCGCAGACCGACATCGGCGGCGGCAATTTCGAGGAATCCTATAGCCTCGCCGACTTCTTCTCGACCTATGAGGCATACGAGGGCCTTGACCTCGGTTTGACGGTGACCAACCTGTTTGACCGTGCCTATACGCCGGCATTGAGTACCGTGCCGACGGGCAATCCCGCCGGCTTGGAGACGGGGCGCGGCCGCACGTTCCTGCTCACGACCCGGGCGCAGTTTTGAGCGCGCGCAACAAGAGGGGCGGCGGGTGGTCAGGTGGCCGCACGGGCGGCGGCGCGTTAATGGAAACCGGCGTCGGCGGATGGCAGCATCCGCCGATGCTCATTTGACCCCGCCAGCCGGCGTGCGGTCGCAGACAGCGAAGGAAAGCAGCATGTTCATCGCCATGAATCGCTTCAAGGTGCTAAAGGGCTCGGAGCACGATTTCGAGCAAATTTGGCTCACGCGCGATTCGCACTTGAATGAGGTCCCGGGCTTCATCGTGTTTCATCTTTTGAAGGGCCCGGAGCGCGAGGACCACGTGCTCTACTCCTCGCACACGATGTGGCGCTCGCATGCCGACTTCGAGGCGTGGACCAAGTCGGAGCAGTTCCGCAAAGCGCACGCACGCGCCGGCGGCAACAAGCCGCTCTATCTCGGCCATCCCGACTTCGAGGGCTTCACGGTGCTGCAGGAGCAGAAGGCCGACGGCTCTGCGCGTCCCGTCGCGGCGGAATAGGTGCGGTCGACATGAGCTCAACCGTCGAAGATCGCCCGTCGCTGGCGGCGCGCGTCGCCGCCAGCCCCGGAGAGCTGCTCGAGCAGATCGCGCGCGAGTACGGCGTCAGCACCTTCGAGGTGGTGCGCAGTCTTCCCTCCGAACAGGGGACAATTGCACCGGGCGAGGCGTTCGCCGACATCATGCAGGACATCACCACCTGGGGCGAGATCCTGTTTCTGATTCACAACGCCGACATCGTCTTGGAGTGCACCGGCAGGCTGCCGCCGGGAAGCTTCGCGCACGGCTACTTCAACATCCACGGCGAAAGCCCGATCGGCGGCCACCTCAAGGCCGACAACTGCAAGTCGATCGCCTTCGTGGCGCGCGGCGCCAAGCGCATTTCGATGTCGGTGCAGTTCTTCAACGCGGCGGGCGACGCTATGTTCAAGATCTTCGTAGGGCGCGACGAGGCGCGCGAGCTGTTGCCTGACCAGGTGGCGAGGTTCGAGGCGCTACGGTCACGTTACGCCTGAGTTTCGCCACTGGGGCTCTACCCAGCGGCGCCAACCTCGGCTATGGGCTGGCCATGAGCCAGCCCATACTGCTCGTCGCTGCCGCGGCGCTCGTCGACGTCGACAACCGCGTCCTCATCACGCGCCGCCCGCCGGGGCGGTCGATGGCGGGCCTGTGGGAGTTCCCCGGCGGCAAGGTCGAGGCGGGCGAGACGCCGGAAGCGGCTCTGCGGCGCGAGCTCCACGAGGAGCTGGGCATCGACGTGTGCCCGACGTGCCTGCACCCGCTGACTTTCGCCAGCCACACCTATGAAGGCTTTCACCTGCTCATGCCACTCTACCTGTGCCGCCAGTGGGACGGGGTGATCACGCCGCGCGAAGCGCAGGAGCTGGCCTGGGTGCGCGTCAAGCGCCTGAAGGACTATCCGATGCCGCCGGCCGATGCGCCGCTGATCGCGCCGCTGCGCGACCTGCTCGGCTGATCCGCTACTGCTTGAGCTTCCGTTCGCTCACGCCGAGCGCGTCGGCGAGTCGCGCCTGCGCCGATCCGGGCCGCAGCGGTTTCGGCTGGCTGGGGTCCGGCGCCCAGGCGGTGAGGGTCAGGATTTCGAAGGTCGCCGGCACGCGCCCTCCCTTGCCGGCGAAGCGCTCGGCGTAGATCTCGGCGGCGCGCATGAGTAGCCGCCGCGTCACCGGCTGTCGCCGTCGGGCGGCGAGTATGTTGCTGGCACCCATCGCCTTGACCTCCCGCATTAGGTCGAGCGGGTTGGCGTAGGTTACCGTCACCGTCTCTGAATCGACCACCGGCAGCGCAAAGCCGGCGCGCTGCAGGAGCGCGCCCAAGTCGCGCACATCGGCGAACGGGGCAACGCGCGGGGAGGCCCCGCCGCTGATCTCGGATTCAGCTGCGATCCACGCCGCGCGCAGCTCCTGGAGCGTCGCGCCGCCGAGCAGCGAGGCCAGCAGCAGCCCGTCGGGCTTCAGGGCGCGGCGGATCTGCACCAGCGCGCCGGGTAGGTCGTTGACGAGCTGCAACGCCAGCGCCGAGACGACGAGATCGAGCGAGGCATCGGCGAAGGGGAGGGCCTCCTCGTCGGCGACGACACGCATATCCCCCGCATCGCTGAGAAGCCTTGCCGTGCCATCGACGTCGATGATGCGTTCGACGCCCGCCAAGCCGCGGATGCGGCGCGAGAGGAGTCCGTGGTGGGCGCCGACATTGGCCGCCAGCGGAAAGCGGCGCTTGATGATCTCCAGCCGCTCGGCGAGCTCGTCGGCGACGCGCGCCAAGAGGAAGTCGTGCTCCACCGCCGTGGCGGCAACGCGACGACGCCGCCGTGCCAGCAGGGCGCGGTCGAAAATGCGGAGGGGGTCGGGCGTCGCAGACAAGCCGAGGTCTTCCTGCAGGGTGTATGCTCGCGGCGGCCGTAGGAGCGCGCTAACATGCTCGTTCAGGCGGCTCTTGGCCAGCTGATCGAGTGACATGCTTCCGTGGGGGAAATACACCGCCGGGCTCATGCGAGCGGCCGCTGTCGCGGCGGCGGACCTCATCATGCCGCCGCTGTGCCTTGCCTGCCATCGGCCACTGGCCGCGCACAGCGCCATCTGCGCCCGCTGCTGGGCGGAGATCGACTTCATCCGTGCCCCGTTGTGCGACTGCCTCGGCATCCCGCTTCCCTTCGATATCGGCGGCCCGATGATCTCTGCCGCAGCCGCCGCCGATCCGCCGGATTACGATCGCGCGCGTGCCGTCGCCCGCTTCGACGGCGTCATGCGCGAATTGGTGCACGATCTGAAATTCCGCGACCGCCACGACGGGCGGCGTCTGTTCGGGCAGTGGCTGGTGGATGCCGGCGGTGAGCTTCTCGCCGATGCCGATATCGTCGTGCCGGTGCCGCTGACCCGCACCCGCCTCGCGGGCCGTCGCTTCAATCAGTCGGCCATCCTGGCCCAAGAGGTGGCCCAGCTCAGCCGTCGGCGTTATGAGCCATTGGCCCTGCTGCGTAGGCGACGCACGCGACCCCAGGTAGGGCTCAGCCGCGCGCAGCGGCGCGACAACGTCGCTGGCGCTTTTGCCATCGCCGACGGCAAGCGCCAGGAGCTTGCCAGCGCCAAGGTGGTGCTCGTCGACGATGTGATTACCACCGGCGCGACGGCCCGGGCCTGTGCGCGCGTCCTCAAGCGTGCCGGCGCCGCTCGCGTCGACGTGCTGGCGCTGGCTTTGGTTACCGACGCCGCCTTCCTGTCGCCTTGAAAACCGCGGTGAATAAGGCCCGCTGCGCCGTCGCTACACTTTGCTCCGCCCTCAGGAGGCATTAAGTTATGACGTTGCGCCGCCGCGGCTGAGGCGGGACGCGGGAAAGGGGACGTTCCTTACATCCATGCCCAAGATTACGGTCTACACCACGCGATTTTGCCCTTACTGCCACATGGCCAAAGAGCTGCTGCGCAAGAAGGGCATCACCACCTTCGAGGAGATCGACGTCAGCCAGCGAGAGCTGCGCGCCCAAATGAGCGCCAAGGCGGGTGGCCGGCACACCGTGCCGCAGATATGGATCGGCGACCGCCACGTCGGCGGCTGCGACGACCTCTACGCCCTTGACCGCGAAGGCAAGCTCGATCTTCTGCTTGCCGCGTAGGCCGGCCACGCCCGACGCGCCAGGCTGTTCAGAGAGGTGGCATCCAGAATGGCGGACGCACCAAAGTCGTTTCGCGTCGGCCTGGTGCAAATGTGCGCCGGGCGCAGCGTCGCGCGCAACATCGACGCGGCAAGCGAGCTGATCCGCGCGGCGGCACGCGGTGGGGCCCAGTACGTGCAGACGCCGGAGATGACCAACATCCTCGAGCTCGAGCGGGAGCGGCTGCTGCCGGCGCTGCGGCTGGAAGCTGACGATCCGGGGGTGACGCAGTTCCGCTTCCTGGCCCGCGAGCTTGGCCTGTGGCTGCACGTCGGCTCGCTGGCCCTGCTCGGCGAAGGGGGCAAGCCCGTCAACCGCTCGCTGCTCATTTCGCCCGAGGGGCGCATCACCGCGCGCTACGACAAGATTCATATGTTCGACGTCGACCTTCCCGGCGGGGAGACCTACCGGGAAAGCGCCAACTATCAGCCGGGCCGCGAGGCGGTCGTGGCCACGTTGCCGTGGGGCCAGCTCGGCATGACGATCTGCTATGACCTGCGCTTTCCGCACCTGCATCGGGCGCTGGCCAAGGCCGGGGCACAGTTCCTGGCCGTGCCGGCGGCGTTTACCAAGCCGACCGGCACCGCGCATTGGCATACGCTGCTGCGCGCCCGGGCCATCGAATGCCAGTGCTACGTGTTCGCCGCCGCCCAGGGCGGCCGCCACGAGATCGGCCGTGAAACCTTCGGCCATAGCCTCGTCATCTCGCCCTGGGGCGAAGTTCTGGCCGAGGGCGGCGTTCAGCCTGCAGTCACCTTCGCCGATGTTGAATTGCAACGCCTGGAGGATGTTCGTCGCCAGGTCCCGTCCCTACGGCACGATCGGCCGTTCGACGTGGTATATGCCGTTGATACGCTGCCAGATGAGGTCGCGTCGTGATCAGGTACCGCCTGCAATGCGCACATGCCCACGAGTTCGAGGCTTGGTTCGCCTCGAGCGCGTCGTATGACGCGCAGGCGGCAGGCGGCCATATCACCTGTCCGGAGTGCAACAGCCGCGAGGTCGGCAAGTCGATCATGGCGCCCAACGTGGCCCTGCGCGCGCGCGGCGAAGTCGCCATCCCCGACGACGAAGCGCCGGCGCGCTACCGCAACCTCGTTCGCGAGGTGAGACGGGTGCTGGTCTCGGGGTCTGAGGACGTCGGCGCCCGCTTCCCGGAAGAGGCGCGCAAAATCCACTACCGCGAGGTGGAGCAGCGCGCTATTCGCGGCACCGCCTCGCCGGACGAGGCGCGCGCGCTGGTCGAGGAGGGCGTCGAGATCATGGCCCTGCCCCGCCTGCCCGAAGACGCCAACTAGTTTTCGGCGATCTCAGTCCTGCGCCAAGACTACGACAGTATAGAGAACAGCAGATTTCACGTCTTCTGTTCGGAATTTGGGCTCGCTGCTGCCCGGCGAGACCCATGTATAGTTGCGAGAGTCGTGGTTCCAGATGCCGTGCACATGGCCAGCGCGATCGATGACGATGCCGCCATTCCGATCGTAGGCGAGCGAGTAGCCCTTTGTCTTAAGTATTGGATTCTTCGTTAGAAGCCCGAACAACTGACGATTCTGTGCCTCTTTCATCGTAGCCCCCACGCACATCAGCAACGGATCCCTGGCTCAACGCCTGCTTCTGCAGTTCGAACGTCGCGCCCAATCCCCGTTGGCGCGATGTGCAAGAGTTGAGATGAAACAAGCACAATTTCAATAATTGCCGGTACTATTCGTTAGCAAAATGCTACTCGAATACTCCACGGTCCACTCGGCCGTCTTCCCTCTTAACGGACTTTTTGCCATGGCCGGTGCAGGCCGCGGGTGCATGCTGTCACATGCACTTCACGACCCGACGCTAAGGCCATCGCCTGCACAGACTTTTTAGGACAGGCGAGCTGCATGCCGTCGATCATTCGCGCCGTGTTGGCGCTGAGCGCTCTAGCGACTGCCGCTGTCGGCCAGACGATCTATCCCATCGACCGGGCGCAGATCCTCACCGGTGCCACGTTCGACTTGAAGGTCGAGTTCCCCGGCGCGCCACCTGCTGCCGACATCAAGGTGACGATCAACGGTGAGGACGCCGCCAAGGTGCTCGGCAAGGCACCCCAGATCATCGAGCGCGAGGACGGGGTCGAACGCACGGCCTACTGGATTCGCGGTGCGCATCTTTCGCGGCCCGGCAGCCTCACGGTCGAAGCTCGCGCCGGCGGGGCACTCGCCAGCGTGGTGTGGGACGCCTACAGCACCCCCGAGGGGCGTCTGGCACGGAACGTCATCCTGCTCGTCGGCGACGGCTTATCGCTGGCGCACCGCACTGCCGCGCGCATGCTGTCGAAGGGTATCGCGCAAGGCACGTACGGCGGCGATCTCGCCATGGACGACATGCCCCATATGGCGCTCGTCTCCACCGCCGGCACGGATTCGATCGTCACCGACAGCGCCAACGCCATGACGGCGTACACGACCGGGCACAAGTCGTGCGTCAATGCCCTCGGCATCTACTGTGCGCAGAACAGCGGCATGCTCGGGCATCCCAAGGTCGAGACCATCGCCGAGCTCGCCAAGCGGCGGCTGGGCATGGCGGTCGGCATCGTGACCGACACGGAGATCGAGGATGCTACGCCCGCCGGCATGGTGGCGCATACGCGGCGGCGCACCGACTACAACAATATCGTGAGCATGTTCTACGCGGTGCAGCCGGAGGTGATCTTGGGCGGCGGCACGCCGCACTTTCTCCCCAAGGGCGAACCGCGTGCCAAGCGGGAGGACAATCAGAACTACATCAGCAAGTTCGAGGAGGCGGGATACACGTTCGTCGATACGGCCATGCAGCTCGCTGCTGCGGCAGCCAGGCCCGAAACGACGAAGCTGCTCGGGCTTTTCAACGACAAGAACATCGACGGCGCGCTCGACCGCAAGCTTCTCAAGAAGGGCACGGTCGGAAAGTTCGCCGATCAGCCCGACCTCACCGACGAGATGCGTGCGGCGCTGGAAGTTCTGGCGCGCGCGGAGCACGGCTTCCTGCTGATGGTCGAGGCCGGCCGCATCGACAAATATAGTCACTCGCTCGATTGGGAGCGCGCCACCTACGATACGATCATGTTCGACAATGTCGTCAGATTGGCCAAGGAATTCGCGGCAAAACGCAACGACACGCTGATCGTCGTGGTACCCGACCACGCCCATCCCGTGTCGATCATCGGCACCTATGACGACGCCAAGGGCGAGCAATTGCGCGATCGGCTGCAGACGTATGCAGCCGCCGGGTTCCCCAACTATCCGCCGCCGGACGCCGAGGGCTTTCCGGGGAAGGTCGACGTCACGCGGCGGCTCGCCATGGTGTTCGCCGCGTACCCGGACTATTGCGACCCGGGCAAGCCATATATGGAGGGTGAGAATCAGCTGACGGCACCGGCCGCGTCGGAGGGCGAGAGACAGCCTGCGGTCGCCAACGAGGCTTACTGCAAGCCTGGCGCGGCGAGAAAGATCGGCAACCTGCCGTTCACGGCACGCAACGGGGTGCACGCAGCGGACGACGTGGTGCTGACGGCATCCGGTCCGGGGGCAGACGTATTCCGCGGGCGTGTCGATAACACCTTCGTGTTTCGCGCCATGGCACGCGCGCTCGGTCTTGGCGCCGATGCGCCAGCCGCCGCCGGCTTTGTCGAGGGCTTACTGCGAGGCGTTGTGCCGCGCGACGGTCGCGAGTGAGCTTCTCGGCGCCGAGGCCTGCGGCGACCGCCTCGTGTCAGTTCATCTCGGCCAGGTAGTGGTTCTCGCGCAGGTGGCAGCGCGCCAGGCGCCACTCGATCGGCCGTCCGTCGATGGCATAGACCACGCAGTCGAGGGTCAGCAGGGGGGTGCCCTCCGCTACCTTGAGCGATTTAGCGACCTCGCCCTTCGCCGCCGCCACCCCAATCCTCTCCTCGGCACGCCCCAGCAGCACGCCGTAGTGATGGGCGAGCACGACGATGCTCGGCGATACGTCGCCTTCCTGCGCCAGCCCTGGGAAGCGCGCCTGCGGAACGGTCGATTCCTCGACCATCAACGGCACGTCGTTGTGGGTGCGCACACGATGAATGCGAAAGATCGGCTCGCCGCTGCGTAGCTGCAGCCGACGCGCCTCAGTCTCGTTCGCCGCTGCCGCCACCACGGTGCAGCTCTCGGTGTCGCCGGCAATCCTGATCCCGTCGGGGTCACGAATATTGCTGAAGCGAACCGCGTACTCGTTGGAGGTCTGGTCGATGACAAAGGTGCCGCGTCCTTGGCGGCGGGAGATCAGCCGCTCGCTCTCCATCTCGTCGAGTGCCTTGCGGACCGTGCCGACGCTGATGCCAAGCTCCCGCGACAGCTCAATCTCGTTGGGGATCGCTGCTCCCGGCTTCCAGGCACCCGCCGCGATGCGCTGGATCAGCATGTCTTTGACCTGAAGATAGAGGGGGCGAGTGGAAAATCGTCCTACCGCTGTCATGGGAGCCCTCGAAGGTTGGAGACCTCACCTTCACGCCGAGAAACCAGGACTTGCCGCCTCGACCCGACCTCGCCGCGTGCCAGTCGGACCTGTGCCCACTAGCAATGCTTTGCACTGCATATGACGCACACGCCACTTTCTTCAAATATGTCGATACTCCGCAGTAGAGCACAATAATACTGGTTAACTATAGCACGATTGGGCGAAGTGGGCCGCCCCTTTGTCCACGCTTATTTCACAGCTTCACTTCAATCTGCGGCATGGGCGCGCATGATGGTCATGTCGAGCCGCAGGCGAATTACGTAAGAAGCGGGCTAATTATTAGCAAGCGCCGAGCTGATTAACCTGGCCACGGTACGCGTTGCCCCCCTCCGCAAGCCCTTGGTCAGCCAGCCCCGCCGGGAGATCCTCCCCTTCCTGGCGGGGCTTCGATTTTCGCAGCCGAGCATACGCGCGCCGTTAGGCCTTGCGGCGCCGCCCCGCGCCGGTGCAAACATCGGGCTGCCGGCCGCGATGGCCGCACAGTGAGGGAGCCTTTGCATATGATGGAGTTGCGGACGTCTCGGTCGGGCGCCACAGGCCAATCGGCCGACCGCTCCGTGCGCCATGACTGGTCCCGCGAGGAGGCCCAGGCCCTCTACGACGCGCCGTTCAACGATCTGCTGTTTCGGGCGCACTCCATTCACCGGCGCTATTTCGAGCCCAATACTGTGCAACGCAGCCGGCTGCTGTCGATCAAGACCGGCGGCTGCGCCGAGGACTGCGGCTACTGCAGCCAGTCGGCACACCATTCCTCGGGGCTGACCGCCAGCAAGCTAATGGCCGTGGAGCGTGTGCTCGCCGAGGCGCGCAGGGCCAAGGACGCCGGCGCCACCCGCTATTGCATGGGCGCGGCCTGGCGCTCGCCCAAGGGGCGGGACATGGGTGTGCTTTGCGCCATGGTCGAGGGCGTCAAGGCGCTAGGGTTGGAGACATGCATGACGCTCGGCATGCTATCGGACGACGACGTCGGCAAACTGAAAGACGCCGGCCTCGACTACTACAACCACAACATCGATACCTCCGAGCGCTACTACGGCAAGGTCATCACCACCCGCACCTTCGCCGACCGTTTGCAGACGCTGGCGCGCGTGCGCGAAGCGGGCATCAAGGTGTGCGCCGGCGGCATCGTCGGCATGGGTGAGGAGCCCGAGGACCGGGTCGACATGCTCGTCACGCTGGCCAATCTTCCCCAGCATCCCGAGAGCGTGCCGATCAACATGCTGATCGCCATTCCCGGAACGCCGCTCGCCGACGCCGAGAAGATCGATGGTATCGCCTTCGTGCGCACCATCGCGCTCGCCCGCATTCTCATGCCGGCCTCGTATGTGCGGCTCTCCGCCGGGCGCACGCAGATGAGCGACGAAACGCAGGCGCTGTGCTTCTTCGCCGGTGCCAACTCGATCTTCGTCGGCGACACGCTGCTGACCGCCGATAACCCGGGCGAAGACAGCGACGCCATCCTTTTCGATAAGCTCGGCCTGAGGCCGCTCGAGCTCGCGACCGGCTCGGGCGAGCAGGATGATGTACAAGAGCCATGAGCGCGCCCTCGAGGCCTTGGCGCGACGCGGCCGCCGCCGGGCGCTGACCGCCTTCTCGGGTATCGATTTCACCTCCAACGATTATCTCGGCCTCGCCTCCTCGCGGGAATTGAAGGATGCCGCCCGCGCTGCGATCGAGCGCGGGGTGCCCATCGGCTCCGGCGGCTCGCGGCTGTTGCGTGGAAATCATCGTGAGCACGAGGCGCTGGAATCGGAAGCCGCGGCCTTCTTCGGGGCCGAGAGCGCGCTGTTCTTCGGTGGCGGCTTCATCGCCAACCTTGCATTGTTCTCGACGCTGCCGCAGCGCGGCGACCTCGTCGTGCATGACGCGCTGATCCACGCATCGGTGCACGACGGCATGCGCATGGGCAAAGCCGAGCGCGCCGAGGCGCGGCACAACGATGCGCAGGCCTTCGAGGACGTCATAGCCGATTGGCGTGCGGCTGGCGGGACTGGCACGCCGTGGATTGCAGTCGAAAGCCTCTACAGCATGGACGGCGACCGCGCTCCGCTCGACGACCTCGCCGCTATTGCCAGCCGGCATGATGGGGTGCTGGCCATCGACGAGGCGCACGCGACCGGCGTGCTCGGCCCATTGGGTCGCGGCCTCGGTGCGCATCTGGAAGGCCGCGCCAACATCATTGCCCTGCATACCTGCGGCAAGGCCCTCGGCGCCATGGGTGCGCTGCTCACCGGCCCGCAGGTATTGTGCGACTACCTCGTCAACCGCTCGCGTCCATTCATCTACGCGACGGCGCCATCTCCGCTCGTGGCGGCGGTGGTGCGCGCAGCTCTGCTCATCTGCCGCTTCGACGCGGCGCGGCGCGACAGGCTGCGGGCGCTCGTCGCTTTCGCCGCCAGCCAGCTGGCGGAGAGCTGCGGGTTGCAGGCCTCGGGCTCGCACGTCCAGCCCGTCATCGTCGGTTCCGACGAGCGGGCGACGCGGCTGGCCGCTGTCATGCAGGAAAGGGGCTTCGACATCCGCGCGGTGCGTCCGCCGACGGTGCCGGAAGGCACGGCGCGTGTGCGCCTGTCTCTGACGCTCAACGTCGATCAGGCGCAAGTGGCAGCGATGGCGACGGTGCTCGCCGAGGAGATGAAAAGGCTCGACACATGAGCGCGGCTGTTGTCGTCACCGGCACCGATACTGATGTGGGCAAGACCGTGCTCGCCGCCGGTCTCGTCGCAGCGTTCGGCGGTTGCTACTGGAAGCCTGTGCAGGCAGGTCTTGCCGGCGAGACCGACGCCGAGGTCGTGCGCCGACTGGCGGGCGTTTCCAGCGATCGCATCCTGCCCGAAGTTTACCGGCTGACGACGGCGGCCTCTCCGCACCTGGCCGCCGAGCGCGACGGCATTGCGATCGATGTCGAGCGTCTGACCCGCTTGCCAGCCGTGCCTGGCGGCGCACCGCTCATCATCGAGGGGGCCGGGGGGCTCCTGGTGCCGCTCACGCGCCAGGTCCTGCAGATCGAGCTGTTCGAACGCTGGAGGCTGCCGGTGGTGCTCGCCGCATCGACGCGCCTCGGCACCATCAACCACAGCCTTCTATCCATCGAGGCGCTGAAGCGGCGGCAGATTCCGCTCCTCGGCATTGCTTTTGTTGGCGAGGAGAACGCCGATTCCGAGCGCACGATTGCCGAAATGGGTGGCGTGCGCCGGCTCGGGCGGCTGCCGCATCTGGATCGCCTCGATGCCGACTCGCTGCGCTCGGCGTTCGCCGCCAACTTCCGCGCCGCCGACATTCTCCTTCCGGTGCCGACATGACGACGGGCACCGGCAGCCCGGTCTGGCATCCCTTCACTCAGCATGGCCTGCAGCCGGAGATGCTTCCTATCGCGTCGGCGGAGGGCGCCTGGTTGGTGATGTCCGATGGCCGCCGCATCCTCGATGGCATCGCTTCCTGGTGGGTCGTCACGCATGGGCATTGCCACCCGCGTATCGTGCGGGCGATCGAAGACCAGGCGCGCCGGCTCGACCAGGTGATCTTTGCGGGTTTCACGCACGAGCCGGCCGAGACGCTGGCGCGCGGTCTGATCGACGTCGCGCCGGCCGGCCTTGCACACGTCTTCTTTTCCGATAGCGGCTCGACCTCGGTGGAAGTGGCGCTGAAGATGGCGCTGGGATACTGGCGCAACATCGGTGAGCAGCGCCAACGTATTGTCGCCCTCGAGCATGGCTATCACGGCGATACCGTTGGCGGCATGTCGGTCGGCGCGCGCGGCGTATTCAGCGCCGCCTATGAGCCGCTGCTGTTCGATGTGGTGCGCATCCCCTTCCCGGCCGCCGGACGCGAGCAGGCGACCATCGATGCCTTCGACGCTGCGTGCGCCGCCGCGCCGGTCGCGGCGCTGATCCTCGAGCCGCTGATCCTCGGCGCTGGCGGCATGCTGATCTACGAAACGAGTGTGCTGCGCGAGCTCAAGCGGGTCGCTGCAGCGCATGGCGCCCTCCTCATCGCCGACGAGGTGATGACGGGCTGGGGCCGCACGGGCAAGCTATTTGCTTGCGATAAGGCGGGGGTCTCCCCGGATATTCTATGTCTCGCCAAGGGGATCACCGGCGGCTCGCTGCCGCTGGCCGCTACCCTCTGCACGTCCCCGATCTTCGAGGCGCACCGTTCTACCGACCGCGCCAAGACCTTCTTTCACTCCAGCTCCTACACGGCCAATCCCATCGCCTGCGCCGCCGCCGTCGCCAACCTCGAGGTCTGGTGGAGCGAGCCGGTCGCGGAGCGGATTGCTATGCTGGCTGCGGCGCACACCGAGCGGCTGGCGCCATTCCGCGCCGATGCCCGCTTCGCCAACGTGCGGCAGCTCGGCGCCATCGCGGCGCTCGATCTCGAGGTCCCGGAGACGGGTTACCTCGCCTCGGTCGGCCCGCGCCTCATGCAGTTGTTCATCGACCGCGGGGTGCTGCTGCGCCCGCTCGGCAATACCATCTATGTCATGCCGCCCTATTGCATCACGCCCGCCGAGCTCGACCTCGTTTATTCCGCCATCGCCGCGGCGCCCGATGCGCTGGCACGGGAGGCGCCATGAGCAGTGCTGTCGGATCGACCATCATCGGCTGCGGCCACTACGTACCCGAGCGGCGGGTCGCCAACGCCGAGATCGAGCAGCGTCTCGGCCTCGAACCGGGCTGGATCGTGCGGCGCACCGGCATCGAGGAGCGCCGCTACGCCGCCGCCGATCAGGCGCTGACGGACATTGCTGCGCCGGCTGCCGAAATGGCTCTGGCGAGTTCGGGCATCGAGCGCGGCGACATCGCCCTTACCGTGCTGGCGACCAGCACGCCCGACCACCTCCTTCCCCCCTCGGCGCCACTGCTCGCCCATCGCCTCGGCCTGCGCAACTCGGGGGGCATCGACCTCGCCGGGGCCTGCGCTGGCTTCCTCTATGCCCTGACGCTGGCCGACGGATTCGTGCGCACGCACGCTGTTCCGGTGCTGGTCGTAGCCGCCAACATCTTGTCACGACGCATTAATCCGGCCGAGCGGGGGAGCTGCATCCTGTTTGCCGACGCCGCCGGCGCGGTGGTGCTGGCCCCTGGCTCGGATCCTGGCATGGGCGTGCTCGGCGCCAAGCTCTCCGCCGATGGTGGCGGCTACGACCTCATCAAAATTGCCGCTGGCGGCAGTCGCCAGCCGTTCGGACCCGACGTCCCCGTCGAGGATACGCAGATGACCATCGCCGATGGGCAAGCCGTGTTCTCGCGGGCCGTGGACATGATGGTGGCATCATCGCGCGCCGCACTCGCCCGGGCGCGTCTAGGCGTCTCCGATATCGACTGTTTCATCCCGCACCAGGCCAATGGGCGCATCATCGCGGCGGTTGCTCAGCAGCTCGGCATGCCACCCGAGAAGGTCGTTTCGACGGTTGCGGCGTACGGCAACAGCTCGGCGGCGACCATTCCCCTCTCGCTGTCTCTAGCGGCAGGCCAAGGCCGCATCACGAGCGGTAAGCGGCTGCTGATGTGTGCGGCCGGTGCTGGCCTCACCGGGGGAGCCGTCGTCTATGGCCTCTGAGCACCGCGCGTCCTACGTGTCGCGGTAAGGTTCAGCTTCAGTTCATGCGGCCGATGCTTCTGTGTGGCCAAGACGCCAGGGCGAGTCGGAATCCTGGCGGCAACGCTCTGCAGGCAGAAGCAAAAGCATGCCAAAGCCCCCGTCGTGCCGCATTTCGATGCAGGAACTGCCGACTGTCATGTCGCGTTGTTCGCTGCGTCAGAACGTGCAAATTGGCACGTTTGCCATCCTAATGTCCCACTAGTGGCAGGTGAAAAAGAAATGCCGATGAGCGTTGCAAGCTCCGGTGCACAGCGCGATCTGCGAGTTGACTTCTTCCGCGGTCTGGCCCTGCTCTTCATCTTCATCGATCACGTTCCCGACAACGTGCTCGCCAGATTTACGCTGCGCAATTTCGGCTTCGCGGATGCGGCCGAGGTCTTCGTGCTGCTGGCTGGGTTCTCGGCCACGCTTGCCTACGGGCGCGTGTTCGAAGCGCAGGGCTTCAAGGCCGGTGTCGCCCGCGTCTTCGACCGCGTGCGCGACATCTATCTCTGGCACCTGGCGCTGGTCGTCATCTGCGGCGTCGGCCTGACGTTCGCTGCCACCTATTTCGGCGATATCGCCTACGTGAAGAATATCGGCGTGCACGTATTCGCCGATAGCCCGGCGCGATCGACGGTGCTCGCCGCCCTGCTTATCAACCAGCCGAACATGCTCAACATTTTGCCGCTGTATATCGTGCTGCTGATGTTCTGGCTGCCGTTCGTACTGTGGCTAATGCCGCGCAACCCCTGGCAGGCGCTCGTGCTGTCGGTCGGCCTGTGGGCTGCCGCCAATCTGCTTGCCGCCAACCTGCCGAGCCTGCAGCATCCGAAGGGCTGGGTGTTCAATCCCTTCGCCTGGCAGCTGCTGATCACCATCGGCGCGCTGACTGCTCACTTCAGTCGCAAGGGGGCGATCCCGGCTTCGCGCACCCTGATGTGGGTGGCGATCGGCTACGTCGCCTTCGCCTTCCTACTCGCGGCGCCCTGGACCCAGGTGCCCGGCTGGGAGAAGGCTCGCCTGTTCGCCCCCGACCTGCTCGGCAACGTCGACAAGACTTATCTGTCGCCCTGGCGACTTGTTCACGTCATGGCGCTCGGCTACCTGGCAATGATCTTACTGTCGCCCCAAAGTCCGTGGCTTACTCGCGCCTGGGCCACGGGAATAGGGCGCTGCGGCCGGCACTCCCTGGAAATCTTCTGCCTCGGGACGATGCTCTCGTTCGTCGGCTGGATTGTCATGGTTGAAGCCGGTGCCGGACTCGCACTACAGATCCTGGTCAATTCGGTTGGAATCGGGATTCTGTTGGGGGTGGCATGGGCACTGGCTCTGCGCAGGCGTGGCACGGATTGGGCTCTTGCGCAGTCGGTGCGCAAGTTCTTGGCCGAGCGGCGTGCTGGTGTGCAGCAGTTGCAGGCCTAGCTATCGTTCTAAACTCGGTTTCAGCCGAAGCCAGCCCGCGCTGCCAGGCGCCGGCTGCGCTTTTGCGCTTTGACGCCCCCCTACCGAAGTTCTCTGCCGCGCTCGCCGCTGGCCGCCCGGTGCGCATCGTAGCGCTCGGCTCCTCGAGCACCCAAGGCATCGGGGCCTCGAGCCCCAAGGCCTGCTATCCCGTGAAGCTGCAGGCCGAGTTGCAACAGCGCTTCCCGCAGAACAAGATTTTAGTCGAGAACCTCGGCATCGGCGGCCAGCTCGCTTCAGATATGCTCCAGCGCATCAAGAAGGACGTGATCCCGCGCAAGCCGACGCTGGTGATCTGGCAGACCGGCGTCAACGACGCCCTGCGCTTCGTTCCCGTCGACAAGTTCCGCGAGACCGTTGTTACCGGTATCGACCTGCTTCAGCGCGCCGGCATCGATGTGGTGCTGCTCGACATGCAGTATTTCCCCAAGGCCGAAAAGGTGCGCGACTTCCCGCGCTTCCTCGTCGCCATGCGCCAGATCGCCGAGCAGCGCC
Organism: Hyphomicrobium sp.; assembly: GCF_009026145.1. GTDB lineage: Bacteria > Pseudomonadota > Alphaproteobacteria > Rhizobiales > Hyphomicrobiaceae > Hyphomicrobium_A. The sequence goes on along the minus strand of NZ_WBUE01000001.1, from coordinate 58,416 downwards.
GTATTCCTATTCTGCAGCGCTTCGCAATCATGAAGCATTTCGTCACCAGCGCGCAGTACACACCCCAACAGCTGCTTGCGGCGGATCAGTTTCATCCCAACGATCTCAGCTACCGCTGCCTTGGCCGCATGATGGCCGATGCGCTGGAGGGAGAGGTTGCCGATGTTGCGAAGACGGCGGTGAAGGCGAAGCATCCGGCCGAACCCGCCAAGCAGGCCGGCGCCGTAGCCCCGCTCCCGGTTCACTGAGGATGTGAAACCAATCAGCCCGGCAAATGCTGTCGGGCTGATTCCATCTTATCAGCCGCTGGCCTCGTCCTTGTCGCGGCCGAGCTTGTAGAGGTTCTGCAGCAGCGCCTCGAAGCCGCCGGCGCCCGAGCCGGCGTGCAGGTCGATGCGGCCGACCTTCTCGACCAGCTTCTCCAGCGCTTCCAGCTCCTTTAGGCGCAGCAGCAGCGGGTTGTCCTCCATCAGCTTGGAGGTATTGAGCAGCGAGCGCGTGGCCGCCGTCTCCTCCTGGCGCCGGATGAGGTTCGCCTTGGCGATGCGCTCGGCCTCGACGACCTTGTTCAAGAGTTCGCGCACGTCGCCCGGCAGGATGACGTCCTTGACGCCGATCTCGCCCACCTCGGCGCCGAGCGCTCGCGCGCGCTCGGAGACGAACGCCCGCACCTCCTGATCGATGGTGTCGCGGGCGGCGAGGATCTCATCCAGCGTGCGCGTCGCCACCGCCTCGCGGATGGCGAACTGCACTAGCCGGTAGAGCGTGCCGGGAACGTCCGCCGTCGCCAGCGCCGCCTTCTCCGGGTCGGTCACCTTGGTGAAGGCCGTCAGCGTCACGCGGATGCCGACGCGGTCCTTGGTAAGGATTTCCTGCGCCGTTACCTCGAGCGGCTGCGGGCGCAGGTCGACCTTGACGATCCTCACCGTGCGGCCGACCTGCCAGAAAGCATGCCGGCCCGGCGGCAGGCGCTCCTTCAGCTCGCCGTCGATCATCAACAGGCCCGCCTCGTGCGCCTCGACGACCGCGAAGGCAATCACGCCGGCGCTGCGGGCCGGATCGAGCTTGTCGAGGTAGCGCTTGGCGACGCGCAGCTCGTTCTCGGTATCGATCTGCTCGACGTCGACGCTGGTCAGCGTCTTCCAGTAGGCGCGCGACGTGTTCGGCGGGACGAGGTGCTTGGGCTCGCCGTCGAACGAGACGATGGCAACCTCGGTGGGGCTCGTCTGCACGATCTCGAAGTTCTGCTCCGCGACGGGACGGTGCGTACGGTGCAAGAGCAGCGCGCGCTCGGGCGCGATTTCGGCGCGCACGACCTTGACCACCTCCGCGGCGAGCTGCCAGCCGGGGTCGAAAGCTATGAAGCGGCCGGGCGCCAGCAGGCGTGTAAAGCGGCCATCGCGGCTCAAAAACCCGCGCTCGTCGTCCCTAACAACGACGTCGAACCAAAATCCATACTTACGCATCACGCGCTCCACGCATAAAAAAGGTCGCCGGCCGCCGCCCACACCGCGAACGCGGGCCGCAGCTTCAGCCGGGCCGCGCCACCTTACACGCCGGGCTGCGTCCACTCCCATCCGGAGACGGGAGTGCCGGTGCCCGGGCTCCGGCTTTGCGGCCGGGCGGTATCCGCTCCGGCACAAGGCGCCGCTGCGCTCGCCCTCGCGGGCCGGGAAGCTGGCCAGCTTCCCCAATTGTTGAGCCCGCCGGAGCGGGCGTCCCTGGAAAGGGAGTGACGTGGGATTCGAACCCACTACACCAAGAGTAAAAGTCTTGTGCTCTACCAATGAGCTAGTCGCTGGTTAAGTTGAAGGGAATCGAACCCCCGACCTCCCGGTATCCCGGGCGCTCTACCACTGAGCTACAACCTCGGTTTTAGGAGACGCGGAACACGCACTCCGCAGGGCGGCGCGCGCCAGCCGGGTCTCGGCGAGCCCGGACACGTGGCGTCCGCGGCGCACTAAATGCTCAATTCCGGCGGAATTAAAGCGCTGTAGCGTCAGCCGGCGGTAATATGCGGCACGTTCTGCGAGCGTATCGGCTTGCGGCATAGGGACGGCCCGGGGTAGCCAATCGCCTTACCGAAAGTCAGCACACTGGGATCAATGGATGGCCGGCCTTTCCCGCTCGCTCGAATTTGCCCGCGACCGCTACGACGTCATCGTCGTCGGCTCGGGCTACGGCGGCGGCGTCGCCGCCTCGCGCCTGGCGCGCGCCGGCAAGTCGGTCGCCGTTTTGGAGCGCGGGCGTGAGGTGCTGACGGGGCAATTCCCCAGCCGCTTCCCCGACCTCAAGAACGAGATGCAGGTCAGAGGCAAACGCCTGCATACGGGTCCTTCCTCGGCTCTCTATGACGTGCGTCTCGGCGAGGACATGCACGTGCTTGTCGGCTGCGGGCTCGGCGGCGGCTCGCTGATCAACGCCGGCGTCGCGCTGCGCCCCGACGCGCGCGTCTTCGCCGACGCGTGCTGGCCCGGCCAGATTGCGCAGGACGGACTGCTGGACGAAGGCTTCCGGCGTGCGAAGCTTTGGCTCAACCCGCAGAGCGACCCGCGCGCCGGTGGCTTCACCAAGTACAAGACGCTGGAGGCAGCTGGCGCCGCGCTTGGCCACGGCATCGTCGCCCCGACGATCACCGTGAGCTTCGACGCCAACACCAACGTCGCCGGCATCGAGCAGCCGGAGTGCACGCGCTGCGGTGACTGCTGCGGCGGTTGCAATGTGGGCGCCAAGAATTCCGTCGCGCTCACCTATCTGCCCGACGCCGTGCGCCACGGCGCCGAGCTCTACACCCACGCCAGCGTGCGCCACCTCGCCAAGCTGCCGGACGGGGACTGGGAGGTGCACGTGCGCCGCCTCGATGTCGACGGCGGCGCGTCACCCGACATGGTGTTGCGCGCATCGATGGTCGTGCTCGGCGCCGGCACGCTGGGGACGACGGAGGTTCTTTTGCGCTCGCGCGCCAAGGGCCTCGCCCTCTCCGACCGTCTCGGCGAGCGCTTCTCGGCCAACGGCGACATCATCGCCTTCGGTTATGGCGCGCGCGATCCGGTCAACGCCGTGGGCGTCGGCTTCCCGGCTAAGATCGATGGCGCCGAGGTCGGCGCCGCCGTCTCCGGCCAGCTCGAGATCGACGATGCGACGCTGCTAGCGAACGAGCTGCGCGTACAGGAAGGTGTGCTGCCGTCGGCGCTTGCCCCGGTGCTGCCGGTTCTGTTCATTCCCAACGGGCGGCTGCTCGGCGCACTGCAGAGCCTCGTCAACGGCGTCTACAAGGGCCCATTCGCCAAGCTGCAGACGTTCTTTGCGGTGTCGCATGACAGCGCCTCGGGCCGTTTCGTGCTCGACGATGACCGCCTGGTGCTCGTCTGGCCCACGGCCAAGGACGAGCCGGTCTATGCGCGCCTCGACGCCATGCTGTCCTCGATCGTCAGCGAGGCGGGCGGCAGCTACGTGAAGAACCCGTTGGCCGGAACCGTCATGGGGCATCAGCCGGCGACGGCGCATCCACTTGGCGGCGCCGGCATGGGCCGCGAGCGGGGCGACGGCGTCGTCAACCACAAGGGGCAGTTGTTCGACGGCGGAGCGGGCCGCGGCGCAAACGCTGTACACGAGGGGCTCTATGTCGTCGACGGCGCCGTGATGCCGCGCTCGCTTGGCGTCAACCCGCTGCTGACGATCACGGCGCTGGCCGAGCGCACGCTGCTGCACATGCAGCAGGACTATGGGCTTTCCTTCGACGCCGCGCCGCTCACGGGCGTACGCGCGACGCCGCAAGACTTGAGCCCGTTTCTGGCTGCCTAATCACCCTCTCCCCACGCAAGTGGGGCGCGGGGAGGGGGGACGCGCACTATCACGCGCTCTTCTTGTAGCGGGCCGCCTCCTCGGAACCCTTGGTGGCATCGCCGGCGGTATAGGAGTGGGCGCCGGCACCGGCGAGCTTGCCCTTGTCGACGATGAGGTACTCAGTGCGGATCGGCTTGCCCGCGAAGTAGCTTTCGAGGATCTCGCGCGTGCCGGCCGCATACCGCGCCTGCGCCGAGAGCGAGGAGCCGGAGATGTGCGGCGTCATCCCATGGTGCGGCATGGTGCGCCACGGGTGGTCCTTCGGCGCCGGCTGCGGGAACCAGACGTCGCCGGCGTAGCCCGCGAGCTGGCCGCTTTCGAGCGCGCGCACGATCGCGTCACGGTCGCAGATCTTGCCGCGCGCCGTGTTCACGAGGTAGGAGCCGCGCTTCATCTTGGCGATGAGCTTGTCGTCGAACATGTGCTCGGTTTCTGGATGCAGCGGCGTGTTGATCGTCACCACGTCGCAGACCTTGACCAGCGATTCGACGTTGGGGTGGAACGTCAAGCCGAGCTCCTCCTCCACCTCCTTGGGCAGGCGGTGCTTGTCATAGTAATGCAGCTTGACGCCGAACGGCTTCAGGCGCCTCAGTGCGGCAAGGCCGATGCGGCCCGCGGCGACGGTGCCGACGTTCATGCCTTCAAGGTCGTAGGAGCGCTCGACACAGTCGGCGATGTTCCAGCCGCCCTTGACGACCCATCCATAGGACGGGATGTAGTTGCGCACCAGCGCCAGGATCATCATGACGATGTGCTCGGAGACGCTGATCGAGTTGCAGTACGTCACCTCGGCGACTGTCACTCCTTTATCCATCGCGGCTTGCAGATCGGTGTGGTCGGAGCCGATTCCTGCGGTGATGATCAGCTTGAGCTTCTTGGCCTTGTCGAAACGCTCTTTCGTCATGTAGGCGGGCCAGAACGGCTGTGAGATGACGATCTCGGCATCGGGCAGCTCACGCTCGAATACGGAGTTCGGACCATCCTTGTCGGATGTGACGACGAGTGTGTGTCCCTGGCTTTCGAGAAACTTGCGCAGGCCGAGCTCGCCCGAGACGCTGCCCAGCAGCTCGCCGGGCTTGAAGTCGATCGCTTTGGGGGTGGGGAGGGTCTGCCCGTCCGGATAGCGGTCGAGCTTGGGGATGTCGTCGCGGGCGTACTTCTTCGGGTACCCGTCGACAGGATCATCGTAGAGAACGCAGAGTACCTTGGCCATGAGTGCTTTCCTCCGTATTGCGATCGTGAGGAAACGTCTCGATTTGCTGGCGACCTCGTATCTGTGCGGCTGGCTGGAGGCGTTTCCTCTTATTGTGCGACGGTCAATATCGGCCGGGGCACGGTGAGTGCGGCGCTTGCCATCCTAGAAGTAGGCAGAGCGGACGCGCAAACAAGACCGCGATGGCCTGTGCGGCGCGTCAAAAGGCAGTGTTCATCGTGCCTTAACGACGGTGCGAGCGCTCTGCAGGACGCTTTGGAAGAATGCGATCTGCTCGGCGCTCGATCGCTGCAGCCATTCGCCGAGGTAGATATCGAAGTGCCCAATGGGCAGCGTGATCAGCCGAGCCTTGCTGCCCATGCGCGCGGCGGTCTTGATGGCTGCCTTGGTCGACACGACGCTGTCGTGCGCGCAGGCAATCAGCAGGGTCGGACATTTGACGTCGCGCGCATGGCGTATGGGGCGATAGAGCGGCAGCGTCAGAAACAGGCGCGCGGCAACCTCATTGCGCCAGGTGGGCGGCACGATGGCCATGCACCCGGCATATGCGTCCGGGGTCGCCATGGCGGCAAGCTCACCGGGTGGCGCGGCGAGCGGCACGTAATGCGGCCTCTGCCCCAAGCACGCCCGTGCCACGTCAAGCAATGCGGCACCGGCCATGCGTACTGCCATGGCGGTGCCCGCCTGCTTGACCGCCATGCGCGCGCTCGCCGCTCCGTCCAGCATCGGGCATTGTGCTGACACGGCGGCGATGCCTGCGTCGCGCGCCGCCGCTACGAGCACGTGCCCGCCGGATAGCGAGCAGCCCCACAGGCCAATGCGATCCGCATCGACGCCTGGCATGCCGCGCGCGAAGGTGATCGCCGCGCGCCAGTCCTCGAGCTGACGTTGCATGGAGATGAGCTGACGCGGCTCGCCGTCGCTGTCGCCGAGATAGCGATAGTCGAACAGCAGCACGTAGAAGCCGGCCGCCGCGAGGCTCTCGGCATAGGGTTGGAGCGAAGCATCGCGCGTGCCGCCGAGCCCGTGCGCCATGACGATGCATGGCGCCGGCCGCGCGACATCTCCCGCCGGCTCGTACACCCACGCGCGGCAAGTCACGCCCTCGCTCAGGAAAGCGGCTTCCCGGCGAAGGGCGGTAGCAGCAGGGGTCATGCTTCCCTCGGTCAGGCGCGGCAGGTTGCTGCGTTCGTGCTGTCTACGTCGGTGGCGGCTCATGGGTTACGCCGATCATTGGAGCGCGGCACAATATGCAGCCGCAAATCCTCGGCGCCGTTCCTTAAAGAACAACGCTGCGCGTAACGTCATTTGAATGCTTAAGAGGGTCGCGCCGTGCGCCTAATGCACGCCCGGCATCGGCTTTCGGACCCTGAGCAGGTTGACCGGCCGCGCCGGGGAGTGGGACGGTGGCGCTGCCGTCGCCTGGACGGAAGGCTGGGCTGCCGGGCTGCGCCGGCGCGGCGACCACCACTTGCGTGAGGCGGGAATCTGGGCGCGGTTGGCGTCGAGAAAGGCGAGTACGGCACGAACGTGTGCGACGAACTCCTCCCGGCTCACGTCACCGCTCGAATTGCCTCCGAGCACGAGCTTGCGCCAGCGTCCGGTCCACGATCCGGGGAGCTGGGCGATCCACCTGTTTGCAGCTTCGACCTTCCAGAAGCGCTCCTCGCTCTTCTGTGCCTCCTCCAGCGCTACCCGCAACGCCGCGATCACTGCCTCGACATTGGCCGCCATCACGCCCTCCGCACTCGTACTGTCCCAGTCGGGCATTTTAGCTGCTTTCTCGCCTCAGTACACACCGCGGGAGTTCGAATCCACCACGCCCCACACCATCTTCCTTAAGCGCAACGACGCTAACCCAGGCACCACATCCGATGAACGCATCCGACTGGATCTCTCGCTTTCGCGGCCTGTCGAAGTGCGAGCCGCGCATCGTCGAAGCGACGTCCCGCGGAGGCGATCGACGTCGCGCCTTCTTCATCGGCGACGGCATCGCGGGCCGAGGGGTTGGCGGGGAAAAGCGAACGCTGGCGCTCGCCTTTGCGGCGATCGTCGCCGGCGTCGGCGCCCACGAGATCCAGCGCGGTGGCGCGGCTCCCATTGTGCCGCGCGGGCCGGTCCGGAACGGCGCTATCGCGCTATGCTTTTGATTTAATTGGTGGAGCCGAGGGGAATCGAACCCCTGACCTCTGCAGTGCGATTGCAGCGCTCTCCCATCTGAGCTACGGCCCCGGGCAGTTCGGCGGCATTTAGAGGGCCACCCCGAATCTTGTCAAGGAACGCCCCAGAGGGCACCCCCTCGATGCGCCCGCGCTTGCGGGTCGCCGCCGTCAAAGGTTACAGGTGGCGCCGACACCACCTGGAGCGCGGCACGATGGTCCTCCTTCGCCTGATCGACTTCCTCAGCTACCTCATCCAACTTTACGTCTACGTCGTCATTGCCAGCGTCATCTTCAGCTGGCTCATGGCCTTCGGGGTCGTCAACCCCTACAACCCGACAGTGCGCGCCATCTGGCAGGGCCTCAATGCGGTCACCGAGCCGCTGCTGCGCCCGATCCGCAACATGATGCCCAACCTCGGCGCCATCGACATCTCCCCCATCGTGCTGCTGCTCGCCTGCTTCTTTGTGCAGAGCGTGGTCTTGGGCTCGCTGCGCGACCTGCTCATTACCGCCGGATGAGGCGCGACCAGACAGCGATCGGGCAACCGTGGCGGGCGGGGAACGGGTGCGTCATCGTGCGCGTGCGCCTGACCCCCAAATCCTCGATAGAAGGCGTCGACGGCGTCATTCCGAGCGCGGAGGGGTTGGCGCTGGCCGCACGCGTGCGCGCGGTACCGGCCGAGGGCGAGGCCAACGCGGCGGTGGAAAAGCTCATCGCCCGCTGGCTGGACGTGCCGAAGAGCACGGTGCGCGTGACTGCGGGGGGAAAATCCCGCATCAAGTCGCTCACCATCAGCGGGGAAACGGATTGCCTCGAGCAGCGTCTCAGGGACAAGCTCGCGCGGGCATAACGATCGATCCGAGGGAGGACATTCTTCTATGACTGCTTACGCCATCGACGGCAAGGCTATTGCCGCCAAGGTGCGCTCCGACGTTGCCGCCGACGTGGCCCGGCTGAAATCGCAGTACGGCTTCGTGCCTGGCCTCGCCGTGGTGCTGGTCGGCGAGGACCCGGCGAGCAAGGTCTACGTGCGCAACAAGGCGGCGCAAACCGTCGAGACGGGCATGCAGTCGTTCGAGCACAAGCTGGCCGAGGACACGCCCGAGCAGGTGGTGCTCGACCTCGTCGCCAAGCTCAACGCCGATCCGAACGTCAACGGCATCCTGGTGCAGATGCCGTTGCCCAAGCACATGAACGCCAACAAGGTGCTGGAGCTGATCGACCCGCTGAAGGACGTCGACGGCTTCCATCCGATGAACGTTGGGCGCCTGTCGATCGGCGAGCGGGCCTTGGCGCCGTGCACGCCCGTCGGCTCGATCATCCTGGCCAAGTCGGTGAAGCATGATCTGTCCGGTCTCGACGCCGTCGTCGTCGGCCGCTCCAACATCGTCGGCAAGCCGATGGCGCAGCTGCTCCTGCGCGAGAACTGCACGGTGACCATCGCCCACTCGCGCACCAAGGACCTGCCGGGTGTCGTCAAGCGCGCCGACCTCGTCGTCGCCGCCATCGGCAAGCCGGAGTTCGTCAAGGGCGACTGGATCAAGCCAGGCGCCATCGTCATCGACGTCGGCATCAACCGCATCGTCAAAGAGGACGGCAAGGGCAAGATCGTCGGCGACGTCCACTACGCCAGCGCGGCGCAGGTGGCGAGCGCCATCACCCCGGTGCCGGGCGGCGTCGGTCCGATGACCATCGCCTGCCTGCTCAAGAACACGGTCGAGGCGGCGCTGATGCAGCGCGGATTGAAGGCAGCCGCCTGAGGCAGTGAATAGGGAGTGGGCGAATAGCGAATAGGGGAAAGTCGAACTACTCGCTACTCGCTTCTCACGATTCGCTCTTACGCGGCCCGCGTCTGCCTCAGCGTTTCGCCGCGATAGCTCAGCGCCTCGGCGATGTGCACGCGGGCGATGCCTTCCTCCCCGTCGAGATCGGCGAGCGTGCGGGCGACGCGGATGACGCGATGGAAGCCGCGCGCCGAGAGCTGCAGCGTATCGGCCGCCTGACGCAGCAGCTTGGCGCCCTCGACATCCGGTGCGGCGATCTCCTCCAAGAGGCGCCCCGAGCATTCGGCGTTGGTGCGCATTCCTTTCGCAGCCAGCGCGGCAAAGCGCGCCCGCTGCACCTCGCGCGCCGCGGCGACGCGTGCCCGCACCTCGGCGCTGCCTTCGCTCGGCGCCGGCAGGATGAGGTCGGCGGCGCTCACCGCCGGCACCTCGATCTGCAGATCGATACGATCGAGCAGCGGGCCGGAGATGCGCGCTTGGTATTCTGCCGCGCAGCGCTCGCCGCGCTTGCAGGTGACGCCCGGACCGCCGCCGCCGCACTTGCACGGGTTCATCGCGGCGACGAGCTGAATGCGCGAAGGATAGGAGATGCGGTGGTTGGCGCGCGCGATCACCGTCTCGCCCGTCTCCAGCGGCTGGCGCAGCGCGTCGAGCACGCCGGGCTGGAACTCGGGCAGCTCGTCGAGGAACAAGACACCGAGATGCGCGAGGCTGACCTCGCCCGGGCGCGGCCGCGTGCCGCCGCCGACGAGCGCCGCCATGCTCGCCGAGTGGTGGGGTGAACGGAACGGCCGCTCGGTGGCGAGCTTGCCGCCCATGAGCTCGCCGGCGAGGCTGTGCACCATGGAGACCTCGAGCATCTCCTCAGCGCTGAGCGGCGGCAAGATCGAGGGCAACCGCGCCGCCAGCATCGACTTGCCGGCGCCGGGTGGTCCGATCATCAGGAGATTATGCGCGCCGGCGGCGGCCACCTCGAGCGCGCGCTTGGCGCTCTCCTGGCCTTTGACGTCGGCGAGATCGGGGGGCGCGCTCCCCACGCTTTCGAGGCCGGGCTTGGGCCGCGCCAGTGTCTGCAGTCCCTTGAAGTGATTGACGAGCGATAGAAGGTGCGGGGCGGCAACGATGTCGACGTCCTCGCCCGCCCACGCCGCCTCGGGGCCGCAGGCGTGAGGACAGATCAGCCCCTTGCCCATGGCATTGGCGCCGATGGCGGCGGGCAGCGCGCCGGGGACTGGGCGGATCGATCCGTCCAGCGCCAGCTCGCCGACCGCCGCGTAGCCGGCGACCGCATCGGGCGCCACCGCCTCCATGGCCACCATCATGGCGAGCAGGATCGGCAGGTCGAACTGGCTGCCCTCCTTCGGCAGGTCGGCCGGCGCCAGGTTCACCGTCACGTGCTTGTAGGGCAGGCCGAGGCCGACGGCGTGCAGCGCGTTGCGCACGCGCTCGGAGCTTTCCGCCACCGCCTTGTCGGGCAGGCCGACGATGACGAAGGCGGCCTTCCCCGGCGTGATACGCACCTGCACCTCGACGGGGCGCGCTTCGATGCCGACGAACGCGAGGGTGGAAATCTGCCCGTACATGCTGCCCCCGGCAGTGCCCAGGTTGCCCCTAAACGGCCACTACAACCTAGAGGACGATCGACGGCATCGCAAGAACATTCAAGGAACATAGCCGAGGTGAAAGTCCGAGCTCAAATCCGGTATGCAGCGGTCGCAGCTCACCCCCGCGGTGCGAACCATTGGCGCCCCGTGGCGTTCGCCACTGCAAACGGAGGAGATCCAATGAAGCTACCGCTAGCGATTTTGGCCGCCCTGATACTCATCGGGGGGCCGGCCTCTGCCGATCCATGGAAGGATGAAAGTGGGCACGGCGGATGGCGCGGCGAATACCGCGCGCACGCGCACGGCCGGGAGTACGCCTATGCCCGCGAGCATAGGGAAGAGTTTCGGCACGGCCCCTGCGAAGTCGAACGCGAGTGGGAGCGTGACGGCGACTACAAGGAAGAATGGAAGTGTGACGGAGACGACGACTGAGCTCCACTTCCGGCCGCGGGCCCGAAGGGAGAGTCGGAAGACTTTGACTCTGCTATGATTCACAACGAATCAGGCGGGGACGCGATGCCCGATAAATGCCCCTTGGTCATTATTCGCTGGCAGGACAGCCGCCAGCCTTGTGGCAGCTGGCGCTATCTCTCGGCGCTGCCGCCGACGACTGCCGTGGAGGTTGCGACCGTCGGCTGGCTGCTGCGCGACGATCCCGACGTGAAGGTCGTCTGTCAGAACGTCGGCGATCTCGACCACCCACAAAATGCACAAGCGAGCGGGATCATGACGATACCCACTCGCTGCGTCCTGTCAGTCGAGAGGCTGACCGAAGACGGGACTATTTTTTCTGCGGCTGCGGTTGCTGCGATTGCTGACGATCGGGAGACTGGGTCAGCACGGACGCAGCCAGCTCTTTGATCACCGAGGGGCTCAAAGAACTCGGGTTCTGCAGCGCCTTGGAAGCGATGGAGGACACTCGCGCGGAGGTTTTTTCGTTCTGAGCCATGACGATCACTCACTTTCTGAGATTGAACAGTTAAGTCCAGAACGACACCGAATTAGCATGCAGCCGACGGTGGTACGTACAAGGAGTTACGGCCACCGCCGCGTTATCCACGGCTAAGTCGGACTTGCCCAATTTTCAGACGATCGACGCGCCGTGGCAATAAACTGTCTGCTCGCAACCGGTTAGGCCGTTAAGCGGACTCCGGCAGCGGGCGCACGGCCAATACCGTCGTGTTGTCCTGGTGCGGATCGCGGATCGCCTCCACGGCGCGGATCAGCGCATTGGCCACCGCCTCGGCGCCATCGTCCGCATACGCCGAGACGATGCGCTGGATCTCGGAGGTGTCCAGCGTCTGCAGGCCGTCGCTGGCCAGGATGACGTAGTCGCCCTCCTCGAGCACGAGCGGCCGGCGCGAGACGTCGACGAGATCGAGATCGTCGCCGGTGACGGCGGAGCGCAGCATGTGCCGGCGCGGATCGGCCTTCGCTTGCTCGGGGGTGATCGCACCGATCTCGGCGAGGCGGTCGAGCTCGGGTGCGAGCGAGTGGTCCTCGTTCAAGAGCGCGATCTCGCCGCGGCGGAACAACAGCAGCGGGCTGTCGCCGACGCTCACCCACTCGACGCCTTCGTTGGTGAACACGGCGGCGACCAGCGTCGTGCCCATGCCGGACAACGTCGGGTTGGCGCGCACCTGCGCGGCGATCGATTCGTTCGCCGAGCGCAGCGACCTGATCAGCCGCTCCGAGCGCGAGCCGTTGAGCCCCGCGTAGGCGGAGATGAAGCTGTCGCACACCATGCGGCTGGCGAGCGCGCCGGCGGTATGACCGCCCATCCCGTCGGCCAGCACGGCGACGAGCCGCGTGGCGTTGGCGGTCGGAGGCACATCGGCGCCTCCGGCCGCCCGATCCTTAGGCGGCCAGAACGCGCTCGAGTCTTCCTGATAATCGCGCGCACCCTTGGTGGCGCGCGCGGCGTGGTCGTATGCCTGCATCAGTCCTTGGCATCGGTCAGCTCGGCCCAGTCGAACTCTGCTCCGCAGAATGGCACGAACACGAGCTGGGTGCGCCCGATCGTGATCACGTCCATCTGGTGCAGCTCGACCGCGCCGGTGGGGCGCTTGTCGTTGATCGAAACGACGTTGGTCTTAGCCAGGTTCGGCACGAAAAGAAACGATCGTGCGGCCGAATCATAGCGGATGTAGGCCTGCTCTTCCGAGGAAATTGTGTCGTCGCCGAAATCCAGCGGGATGCGCTGCGTCTTGGCGCGGCCGACAGTGTTGTTGCCCTCGAAAATCGGCCGGAAGCAGCCCATGCCGGCGCCGCCGACGATGACCAGCCAGCCGACCACCGGGTCCTGCTCGAACTCGCCGCGCTTGACCTGCACCTTGCCGCGCACGAGCTGCGTGCGGGGTGCGTCGGTTTCTACCTTCGGAGGTCCGCCCCGCACGACACGCGTCGTCGGCGGCGTGCCGAACTCGACGTGCTTGTCCTGCGGCTTCAGCGACGTCTGGCCCTTCACCTCGCGCGCGGCTTCAGCGGCACTGAGGCCGGTGCCCGAGGCTGCCACCGCCGGTACGGCCTCGCTTTTGACCGGCTCGGCGACCGCAGTCTTGGTCACCTCGGCTTTGGCAGTAAGCTGCGTTGTCGGCTCGATGGGGGCGGGCGCGGCGCCACGGTGCGTGTCGTCGCGGCTCGCAGCCGCGAGCGCATCCTTGAGCGAGCCGAGGAAGCGGCCAGACTTTACGCCCTGCTGAGACATGGTGACCTCCGTTGTGCCTTGGCGTTCTTCCGACATATGCATTTTCCCTTTCATGGTCGAGGACAAGGCCCGCCAGACCTGCAGCATCCGCATCTCGAGCGATAAGGCATGCATGGGCTAAACGGGCCGCGCGTCGAATTTCAGTTTCACCTCGCCGATGCCGATGACGTCACCGGGTCTGAGCCGTCCTTCGCCGACGCGCGCGCCGTTGATGAGCACGCCGTTGCCGTCGGCACCCGACAGATCGGTGATGACCACGTCCCCGTCGGTGGTGCGCCGGATTACCGCGTGATAGCGGTGCACAGTCTTCTCCGACAGACAGATGTCGTTGTCGGCCTCGCGGCCGATGCGCAGCATGGTGCGCCCGATGACGTGCCGCCGGCCGGCAAGCTCCACCCAAGCCTCCGTGGGCCACGCCGACAGCTCGGTGCGCGTCGTGAAACTGCGCGCTGCGGTCGCGCCGCGCTGTGACGGGCGCGAGAGCAACACGGTCGAATCGGGCGAGCGTCGCTGTCGGCGCAGCATCAGGCCGGCGATCGCCAGCGGCGGCAGCGCGACCAGCGCCGCCAGCACGAGCATCAGCGCCGGCGCGCGGCTATAGCTGTCGCCGAGCCATGCATTGAGCTGCAGCCAAGCATCGGCGGTCGGCGTCGCCAGCGGGACAATGTCGGAGATCACCACGGCGCGTCCCGGCCCGGTTGTGGGCGCTGCTGCTGCAACATTGGCTTGGGAGATCGCGACGGAGGCAACCAACAACCTCGGCAGTGGCGACCACGGCGATCTCATGGTCTTCGTCTCGGATCAAATCAAGGTGCAGCCTCCGGCTGCATGAGGGCGAGAACATGGCATTCGGCGTCGCTAGTGTCCCGATTCCGAAGTTCGCCAGGGTTCGCGGCTGGACCAGGAGCGAACCTCGGAATCAAAGGGACACCAGAATCATAGACTTGCTAGGGTGATTCAGATCGAGAAATTCGCTCGATCCCTCGCGGCTGATTGATGGCGAATTTCTCGATCATCACACTAGCTCAGATTTGTTCGCAGCTCGGCCATGCTCAAGCCACCGCCACATTTCTGCGTCACAAGTGTGTCGGAGGCAGTACGGCAATTGACGAGCGGCGTGGCGCGTAGCATGCGAGCCGGATCACCGACGTCACGGAGAGCCATGACGAATCTCATTGCGCTGCCAAACGGAACGGAGCTGGTCGGCGACTATCGCATCGAGCGCGTGCTGGGTGCCGGTGGATTCGGCGTGACCTACCTCGCCGACGAGATCGCCCTCGCCCGTCTGGTGACGATCAAGGAGTATTTCCCGAGCGATATCGCCGCGCGCAACGGCGGCATTGATGCGGCGCCGCGCTCGCAGGACTGCGCCGGCGACTACCGCTGGGGCCTCGACCGCTTCATCGAGGAAGCGCAGACGCTTGCCAAGTTCGACCATACGAACATCGTGCGCGTCTACCGCTACTTCCGCGCGAACAACACCGGCTACATGGTCCTCCACTTCGAGGAGGGACAAAGCCTAAAGGCCTGGCTGAAGGGCCTAGGTCGCGCGCCGCGCCAGAAGGAGCTCGATGCCATCCTCGGGCCCCTGCTCGATGCGCTTGAGCTGATCCACAAGTCGGACTTCCTGCATCGCGATATCGCCCCCGACAACATCATCATCCGCAAGTCGGGCGATCCGGTGCTGATCGACTTCGGCTCGGCGCGAGGCGAGATCGCCTCGCACACCAAGACCGTGTCGGCGCTGGTCAAGCCGGGCTACAGCCCCTACGAGCAGTACGCCGAGACGAGCCGCAAGCAAGGGCCGTGGACCGACATCTATGCCCTCGGAGCGACCCTCTATCACGCGGTCACCGGCAAGCGGCCGCCGGACGCGCCCTCGCGCATGGTCAAGGATGAGCTCATTGCCGCCCGCGAGGCGGCGCTCAGCTCCTACCGCGCCGGATTCCTCAAGGCCATCGACAAAGCCCTGGCGCTGAATGTCGAGGCGCGGCCGCAGTCGATTCCGGCCTGGCGCGGTGATCTGCTCGCCCCCGATCCTGTACGCACCAATTGGCTGGGACGCACGGCCGGGCGCGCCAAGAATCGCAAGGACAAGGAAGAGGCGGAGCCCGCGCCGGCAGCAGCTGCTACGGCGCCCATCGCGTCTACCCCGACACCGCCGCCTCCCGATGTCCCAGGACCCAAGGGCGGCCTTCTGGATTTCCTCGAGGGCCTACGCAAGAAGCCGGTGGCGGAAGCCGCGCCCGCCCCCGAGCCGGTCACGCCTGCGCCGGCGGCTGCGTCCGCGCAGACAGTAAAGCTCGAGGCTCCGCCACCGCCCGCGCCGGTCATCAAGAAGCCGGTCATCAAGAAGAAATCGCAGTCGAAAAAGCCGATTCCCAAGGAGCGCGCGCTGGTCGTCGTCAAGGCGCCGGCGCGGCCGCGCCGCCTGAAGGGCAGCCGGCCCAGCCTGCTACCCATCGTCTTCAAGCTGCTCGTCGGTGTCGGCGTCGCCAGCGCTGCCGTCGCCATGCAGGACCGCTTCCCGCAGTTCGAGAGCCGTGGCTCGGCGGTGACGACGGGCATCACCACCGGCCAGCTGCAAGTGCAACAGCCGCAAGCGCCGGCGCTCGTGACCCCGATCGCCGAAATCGAGGCCCACCGCGGCTCGGTCTCCGCTGCAATCTACTCGGACGACGGGCGCCGCATCGTCACCACCGGCGCCGACGGCAGCATGAAGGTATGGGATGCGGCCCACCGTAACCTCGTTCGCACCATCGAGCTCGACGACGGGGCGGCCACGGCCCTCGCCCTCAACGGCTCGCGTGCACTCACCGGCCACGCCAACGGCAAGGTTGTGCTGTGGGACATCGATCGCGCCGAGAAGCTCGCCACCGTGCAGCGCAACGAGGCGAACATTTGGGCCGTCGCCTTTACCGGCGATCCCGATCGCTTCGCCACCGCCAGCCACGACTGGAAGGTGACGCTGTGGGACGCGCGCCAGGCCGCGGCGCCGCTGCAGGTGCTCGACGGCCATGAGAACGCCGTGCAGTCGCTCGCCTATTCGCCCCAGCAGCTGCTCCTCGCCTCCGGCAGTGCCGACAAGACCGTGCGCGTGTGGAGCCTCGACACGTTGACGCTGAAGCGGGCGTTCAGGGGCCCGCGCGACTTCGTGACCTCCGTCGCCTTCTCGCACAGCGGCAAATTGCTCGCCGCCGGCGCACTCGATGGACGCATCCAGATCTGGTCGGTGATGTCCTCGCGCCGCCTGCGCGCCCTGAGCGGCCATCGCGGGCGCGTCGCCGATCTCGCCTTCTCGCCATCCGGCGACGAGCTCGCCTCGGCTGGAGAGGACGGCACCGTGCGGCTGTGGGATCTGCGGCGCGGGCGCGTTGTGCGCGCTTTGACTGGGCACGTCGGCGGCGCCACGGCCGTCGCCTTCGCCCCCGATGGACAGCATCTCGCCTCCGCCGGCGTCGACGGCCGCGTGCGGCTGTGGGCGATCCCGCTCGGGCCAGTGGCGCAGGAATAGCGCCGTATCTGCGTCTTGGCGCGATGTGCTCGGCACGGAGGAATTCTCCTCCTGTGCACAGCTTGTCATGCGGAAACGCGGCGCGCAGTCGTCTGTCTCGACGCCGTCGTCGAACCGCGCCACAATGATCGTGCAGTCCAAGAGAAGAAACGCGAAGCGGGTGCCATGGATCTAGATGCAGTTCTGCTGGCCCGAATCCAGTTCGCTTTCACGGTCTCCTTTCACATCATCTTCCCGAGCTTCACCATTGGGCTCGCGGCCTTCATTGCCACTCTGCTGGTGCGCTGGCGCATGACGGGGCGCGACCACCTGCACCGCCTCGCCCGCTTCTGGACCAAGATCTTCGCCGTGTCTTTTGCCATGGGTGTCGTGTCCGGCATCGTCATGTCGTACGAGTTCGGCACCAACTGGAGCAACTTCTCCGTCGTGGTCGGTAATGTGCTCGGCCCGCTGCTCGGCTACGAAGTGCTCACCGCTTTCTTCCTCGAGGCGACATTCCTCGGCATCATGCTGTTCGGCTGGCAGCGCGTGCCGCCCAACATTCACGTCCTCGCCGCGATCCTCGTCGCCGTCGGAACCTCGCTCTCCGCCTTCTGGATTCTCGCCGCCAATAGCTGGATGCAGACGCCGGCCGGGCATGAGGTGCGCGACGGCATCGCCTATCCGGTCGACTGGATCGCCGTCATCTTCAACCCCAGCTTCCCCTATCGCTTCGCGCACATGTTCACCGCTGCCTACCTGACGACCTCGCTGGTCGTGCTGGCCGTCGGTGCGCGTTATCTGTTCCAGGGCCGCTTCCCGGAGGAGGCCAAGACCATGATGCGCATGGGCCTCGGCATGGTCGTCATACTGGCCCCGCTGCAGGTCCTCATCGGCGACCAGCACGGACTCAATTCCTTGCAGCACCAGCCGGCTAAGGTCGCGGCCATCGAGAGCCACTGGGATGGCAGCAAGCCTGGCGCGCTGGTGCTGTTTGCCATCCCCAACGAGACCGAGGAACGCAACGACTTCGAGATATCGATTCCCAACGGCGCGAGCTGGATTCTCACCCATACCGCCGACGGCCTCTTTCCCGGTCTCAAGGAGTTTGCGCCGGGCGATCGCCCGCCCGTGTTCCCGGTGTTCCTGTCCTTCCGCCTCATGGTGGGCATGGGCGTGCTGATGCTGGTCGTGGGCTTTGTGGGCGCTTGGCTATGGATCAGGGGACGGCTGTTCGCTACGCGCTGGTATCTCCAATCCACTCAGCACGCCTGGCCGCTCGGCTTCATTGCCATCCTCGCCGGCTGGTACACGACCGAGGTCGGGCGCCAGCCATGGATCGCTGCCGGAATCCTGCGCACGGCCGATGCCGCCTCGCCCGTCGGCGCTTCGTCCGTGCTCCTGACCCTCGTACTTTTCGTCCTCGTCTACGGCGTCGTGTTCTCGATGGGCATCTATTACATCAACCGCCTGATCGAGTACGGGCCCAAGGGCACCGCTGCCGAGCCGCCCGAAGGTCTGCCGTCGCGCCCGCTCGCCGCGGCCGAGCCGGCGGCGCACGAAGCCATGGAAGGGACCTGAGCCATGGAAGCGATCACCTATTGGCTCCCCGTGGTGTGGGCCGCCATCATCGGCGTCGCCGTGGCGATGTACGTCATCCTCGACGGCTTCGATCTCGGCCTCGGCATCCTCTTCCCGTTCACGCCCGAGGAGGAGCGCCGCGACGTGATGATGAACTCGGTGGCGCCCTTCTGGGACGGCAACGAGACGTGGCTCGTGCTCGGCGGCGGTGGCCTGCTCGTCGCCTTTCCGCTCGCCTATGCAGTGATCATGCCGGCGCTCTACCTGCCGATCACCATCATGCTGCTCGGCCTCATCTTCCGCGGCGTCGCCTTCGAGTTCCGCTGGACGGCAAAGCCGGACCATCGGCTGTGGGACAACGCCTTCGCCTACGGCTCGATCGTCGCCACATTCATGCAAGGGGTCGTGCTCGGCGGCTACCTGCAGGGCATCAACGTGCAGAACAATCAGTTCGCCGGCGGCGCGCTCGACTGGTTCGCGCTCTTCCCGCTGTTCACCGGCCTGGCGCTCGTCGTTGGCTACGCGCTGCTCGGCACCACATGGTTGGTGATGAAGACGGAGGGCGAGCTGGCCGTGAACGCGCGTCGCTGGTCGCAGTACCTGCTACTGGCGGTGCTCGCGACCATGGCCATCGTTAGCCTGTGGACGCCGCTCGCCTTCGAGCGCATTGCCGAGCGCTGGTTCAGCTGGCCCAACATCCTCTACCTGTCGCCGGTACCGCTGCTCACCGCTGCCGCCGCCTTCGCCTGTTGGTGGGGGCTCGTCACGGGCCGCGAGGTAGTTCCCTTCCTGTCGGCAGTATCGCTGTTCCTGCTCGGCTTCCTCGGGCTCGCCATCTCCAACGTGCCGTACCTGGTGCCGCCGACGCTGAGCTTCTGGGATGCGGCCGCCGTTCCGCAGTCGCAGATCTTCATGCTCGTGGGCGTGCTCATCATGCTGCCGTTGATTTTGGGCTACACGGTCTTCGTCTACTGGACGTTCCGCGGGAAAGTGCGCGAAGGCGAGGGCTACCACTAAGGAATTGCAGTGATTCGCGGGGGCCAAAGCCCTGCCATCATCTCATGCAGGTTCGTTAGCAGCCTGCGATTCGCTGCAATGGCAGCGCCGCCGTCTATTTCGCATCATGTTTCGGAGGCCGCATGCTCGGCTGGCGCAAGCGCAACGATGGATTTGAGTGGCGCGAGTACGTGCGCACGACGATCCTCGTGCGTCGCAAGCACCGGCGCGATCGCGTCAGCGAGGCTGGCAAGGCCGCCGTCGAGCAGCTAAAGGCGGCAGGGCAGCGCGGTGCGGCGGCCGGCGCCGAGGGCGCCAAGGCGGTTGGACGCGGTGCCGTTCATGTGGGTCACCAAGGCGCGGTGATAGGCGCTGCCGGCGCCAAGGCCGTAGGTCACGGCGCGCTCCATTACGGTGAGCGGGGCGCCAAGCTCGGTGTTGCCGGCGCCAAGGCGGCCGGCGCCAAGCTGCGCGCCGGGCTTCCCGTCGCCCGCGACTATCTCCGGCGATTTGGCGCCGCGCTCTTGTCGGCACTCGCCTACACCTGGGCGGTGCTGCGCACGCTTGCCGCCATCGCGGTCGACTACCTGGGCCCGCTGCTGGCGCCGGTCGGTCGCCTGTTGCGGCAGCCGAGCATCCGCCTGCCGCTGCTCATCGCAGGCGCCGTCGCGCTTCTCGGCGGCATCATCCGCGCCTTCGCCAACGGCTTCGAGCGCGACACGTGGATCGCCCTGCTGATCGGGCTGGGCCTGCTCGGCGCACTGGCGCTCGCGCACGGGACATCCAGGGTGCCGGCATGGCTTTCCTCACCCGCTGCGTCCGCAGCGGCCCGACTGCGCGGCCGCTTCGCTGGTACTGGCAACAGGCCAGCCGTGCAGACGGGCTTCGCTGTTGTCGTCCTCGCCCTGCTTGCGATGCTGGCTTGGTGGTCTATCCCCGATGGCGCTTTGACGACGGCGAGCCTCACTCCGCAGGAGCGGCGCGAGGTAGCCCGCGAGTCCGCTGACGGCGACGTCGAAGGGCGCGGCACGGCGGTGACCGGCGACACGCTGCGCATCGGCTCCACAATCGTGCGTCTCAACGGCATCGAGGCGCCCGAGCCGGATCAGATGTGCACCGATGCCGACGGCCGGGATTGGTCGTGCGGACGCACCGCCCGCCAGGCGCTGGCCGGCATTCTGCGCAGCGGGCGCGTCACGTGCGAAGTCTCCGACAGCTCCGAAGGCTACAGCAGTGGCGACTGTGAGATCGACGATCGCGATATTGCTGCCGAGCTCGTGCGCGGCGGGCATGTGTTTGCCGCCACCGGCCTGTTCGCCTCGTATCGGGGGCTGGAGGACGAGGCGCGTGCCAGCAAGGCCGGCCTTTGGGTGGGACAGGCAATGCGCCCTTCCGACTATCGCGCGCAGAAGTGGGAGGAGGCCAAGCGCGAGGCGCCCGACGGCTGTCCGATCAAGGGCAACGTGCGCGGCGGGCGGCGCTTCTATGTCGTGCCGTGGGCGCGCGGCTATGAGCGGGTTAGGGTGAGTGCGAGCCGCGGCGAGCGTTGGTTCTGCTCGGAAAGTGAGGCGCGCGAAGCAGGCTTCAAGCCCTCCGAGCAATCGTAGCGCGCGCCAGAAAAGGAAAGCCCGCGCTCCGGGGGAAGAGCGCGGGCTGCGATGCGTGACGCCGCTTAGGGGGGACAGGTGGGAGGGCGCCACGTTCGGACCGTCATTCAATACTATAGGGGCCCATTTTGCAAGGAATTCCGCCGTCGTTTCCTGCAACAGTTAAGAAACAACTTACAATAGCGTAATGTTTGTAGTTGGCGCCGCTTTGCACTGCAGTGCAATAAACCAGTATATTGGAATGCAAAAGTACTCAATTGCTGCACATTCTATTGCTCGCGGTCTATCGGCCGCACCTCGACGTCGGTTGGCACGCTGCTGCGCACAACCGTTAGCGTGACCGCCGTATCGATGCGGCGCTCATCGAGCATGCGGAATAGGTCGTCGACGCCGGTAACCGTCGCGCCATCGAGGCGCACGATGAGGTCGCCGCTGTTCAGCCCCGCCTGGGCCGCCGGGCTACCCGCCTGCACCTCGCGGATGCGCACCGCGCTCGCCTGCGATAGCCCTGCCCTGTAAGCAACGCGCGCCGGCAGCGGTACCTGCTCGGCGACGACGCCGATGCGTGCGCGTCGCACGCGTCCGTGAGCCAGAATTTGCGTCAGCACATGCAGCGCCGTGTTGGAGGCGACGGAGAAGCAGATGCCTTGCGCGCCCATGATGACGGCCGTGTTGATGCCGATCACCTGACCGGCGGAATTGGCCAGCGGCCCACCGGAGTTGCCCGGGTTGAGCGCGGCGTCGGTCTGTATGATGTCGCCGATGAGCCGGCCGTTCTGGGCGCGCAGCGAGCGGCCGACGGCGCTGACGATGCCGGCCGTAACCGTCGACTGGAAGCCGAGCGGATTGCCGATGGCAATGGCGATCTGCCCTGGGCGTACCGCCTTGGAATTGGCGAGCCGCGCCGCGGGCAGCGTCTCCCCCGTCTCGCCGCGCAGCACCGCCAGGTCCGTGTCCGGATCGCGGCCGAGTGCGCGCGCGCCGAACTTGCGCCCATCGGACGTCGATATGGCGATCTCGCGCGCGCCGTCGATGACATGATTGTTGGTCAAAATGAGCCCGTCGGGCGAGACGACGACGCCCGACCCCGTGCCATCGGCGCGCCGCCCCTGGCGAAGGCCGGCGATCTCGACATGCACGACGGCAGGGGCCACGCTGTCGACCGCATCGACCACGGCGCGAGAATAAGAATCGAGCAGCGCTTCATCCGCGTCGCCAGCCACCGGGCCGGTCGGAATGCCGCCCCCGCGCGGTTGTGCGGAGCCCAAAAAGCCAAACGCATTTCGCATGCTCGTCTCCCCTTGCCGGTCGGCGCTAGCGCAGGCGCCAGCGCGTCGTGTGCTCATATGGGGAGCGGAGGGCCGACTTGGGAAGTGTCGCCGTCGCGCCTAGCGCCAGGCGATCTCGAACGGCGAGAAGCGCAGCATCCCGGGCTCGGGCGGCGCGCGCCTGTAGCCGGCCGCGACGAGGACGCCGGCTAGCACCGCTTTGGCATCCTTGCGCAGCTGCAGGCCCTGATCGTCCACGATCAGCGTGCCGTCGATCCACAGTCGCGCGACGCCGTTCGCCTGACCCGGCGCGTTGAGGATGACCTCCTGCTGCACCGGGATCCACCGCTCGGTCGGCAATGGCGTTTCGCTGCCGAGCATGCGGCGGACGTCGCCACCGCCGACGGTTGCGGCAAGCACAGGCTTGCCCTCGTAGTCCCATTGAGGAGTGATCGATAATTGATCGCTCGCTGCCGGCAGCTTTTGCGTTGCCGGCACGCCGCCAAATACGCCCGGCAGCACGCCACCGCCACCGAAGGCGAATTTGTCAGGGAACCAAACGCTGTAGCTGAGACAGGCCGAGGTAGCGCCTGCAATGCCGGGCGGTGACCAGCGGAACTCGATGCCGTTGCGCGCCGTATCGCTCGCGTCGTCGCTGCCGCGGAGCTTGCGCAGCTTTACCTCCAGGGCCTCCGACGAGGGGCCGCCCTCGACGCGCACGACCGCGGCGTTGTCGATGACGCCCAGATCGCGCAGCCCGGCGCGGGCCTGCAGCTCGATGGCGCTCAGCGGCTTGCCCTGGCCCGTCTGCAGGGAAAAGCGCGTCGGTGCCGGGTAGCGCGAGCTGCACGGTTGCTCGACCTCGGTGTGGATGGCGGAGTAGGCGACGTAGCCGACGACGATAAGACCGACGAGCACGGCGCCGCTATTGATCAGTAGATTGAGGTGCTTGCTCTGCATGGTCTCAAGGTTCGCCGCCAGCGGCAGTGGCCGGTCGCCGCCACAACTCGTCTTGCAGTACACCGATGTCGTTAAGATCGCCTCTGCGCGAATCGGATCGAGGCCGGCCGCACAGGCACCATCGATGTCGCGGGCGTCCATTCGGCCGCGTCGGCGGGGATTAATCGGGCGCCTCGGCTTTTGTTGCCGCGCGTACTGAGCTAATAAGCAGCGGCTGTGACCGATTTGTCGGTGCGCGTCTTCGCCAACGAGGGGAGAGGTTCATGACGATCAGGCTGGCGCTGGCAGGCTTCGTTTTGGTGGCCGCGGGGGCGGTCTCGATGCCCCAGGCGCGCGATGCGACCGTGCTGCCATTGGGCAAGGTCCTCGCAAGCGGCAAGGCGGCTTCGCCTCTCGTCGGGGTGGCCAAGCGGCGGCGTTCGCGCGGCGTCGCCACGCGCGAGACCGCGCCGGAGACGTCCGCCATTCCTCCCGGCAAGGCGAACAACGGCGAGGTGCTGTTCGGCGTGCAGGACGTCGGCTTTCTCGTCGACCGCGACGTCATCCGCGTCGGTTCCGAGATCGGCAAGTTCGACCGCATCCGCCTGCGCGTGCTGAAGAACGAGATCTTCATCACCGACCTGAAGGCGATCTTCGACGACGGCTCGACGGAGACGCTGCTTACCGACGTGAAGATCCCCGCCGACCGCAAGACCGAATGGATCCCGCTCGAGCACAAGGGCTTCATCAAGGAGATCCAGCTCGTCTATCGCTCCAAGCCCGACTTCAAGGGCCAGGCCCGCGTGGAGGTGTTCGGCGAATACGAAAGCGGCTGGCTCGGCCCCAACGGCGAGGGCCGCAAATACAACGACGGCTGGGTGCTGCTCGGCACCGACACGGCCGGCAGCATCGGCTTCGATCGCGTGAAAATTCCGGTCGGCCAGAACGAGGGCGGCTTCAAGCAGCTGCGCGTGTCGGTCAAGGACCGCGACGTGACGATGACCAACCTCGCCGTCGTCTACACCGATGGCGCCAAGGACGAGATCGAGACCAAGCGCACCAAGATCGCCGCCGATGCCGCATTCGGGCCGGTCGATCTGAAACAGGGTGCGACCATCAAGGAGATCGAGGCGACGTGGCGCTCGCGCGCACTTGCTACCTCCAAGCGCGAGCGCGCCTACGCCACGGTGCAGGTGTGGGGCAAGCACTGAGCCGCGCCACCTGACTGAACGGAGAGGGCCGGTTTCACGCCGGCCCTTTTTTCATTGAGTGTCGTGGCCACCTCCGCACTTCCACTCCCCCCACAAGGGGGATGGAGTGTGCCGCCCGCATTCGCGGTTTTCGCGTCGTGGGATGTCAAAGAGCTGAGCAAGGCAGGTGGCAGCGCCCCGCGGCGGAGAGGCCCGGGGTGATGCACGGGGAGCGGGGCGGTCCTGGCCCTCATACGTGTTTGGTTGGATGCAGCCATCGCCGCCCCACCCAGGCACGAGCGCCGACCAACCGCCTTCCCCGGATCGCATCCCTGCCCGGGGCCCACCGACATTTTCGCGTCGGCGACAGTAGGTCCTAGGGCTACGCTTACGGCCCTGGCGTGATCGTGCCGGCCCATCTCCTGCACATCCGCCAGCGCACGTCTGCACCCCGGGTCTTCGAGTTGGGCTGGCGGGATCTTATGGGCAGCGGCGCGGGCGGGGATAATTGCGCGCCTGCGCAACGGTGCAGGCGTGGGGCAGACACTGACGTAGCAGCACCACTTCTTTGATACGGGTCAACGCATACCGAGTTGGTATCACTTAACCACGAATAGCTTTGGCTTGCCTTTACCGACCAAGTCCCTGCCGTACATCGTTGCAATGTCGGCTTCCGATATTCGCAGGAAGCGGGAGAAGTCAGCGAGGCTATAGCCGAGTTCTTCTGAATGCAGTCTGACAATCCGGGAGAATAGACTTGGCTTCTCTCTGTCGAATTCGGTCTCTTGTGGTTCGCTCGTTCGCCATCCGCGAACGGCCATCTGCTTCCAAAGGTACTCGGATTGGTTTCGGTTGAGCACACCAAGGTTGCTCGCTCGATAGAGCAGAAAGTTCATCGAAGTCTTCCAATACGCCTTCTGTCTCGCCAAGACCTCGAGAGTTACTCGCTGGCCTATCAGCTGCCGTCGAAAAGTTCGCTCGGGCACGAGGAGCTCGGCAGCGAATGCGTTGGCCTCATCTTCAATTGTATCGGTCGGCACGCGATGCATTATTGCGTGACCAAGCTCGTGCGCGAGAGAAAAGCGGAGGCGCCCTCCTGGTGAGTTCCTATTTAGAAAGATGCACGGAGGCAGGCCGCGGACGCGCATCGAAACACCATCGATCAGTGGGTCGAGTTCGCAGTGAACAACCAAAACGCCGGCGCGCTCGCATAACAGAGTCAGATTCGAAATAGGTCCGTCAGGAATAGTCCACGCTTGCCTGATCTTGCGAGCAATGGTTTCCGGGCCGCCACCTTCGTCAGGATCAATTTCGGGAAGCGGTGCTTCCGGGGCCAGGTCTACAGCATTCAACAGCCAGCGAATGTGCATTAGTCGAATGTTCAGCTCAGCATGTATGCTCCGTAACGCTCGCTCGCCGAGCGCAGCTCGCTTCCGGTTGAACGGGTGAACGCTTAGCGGCAAACCAGCCACTTCGCTATCAGCGAAGAAGTAAGTCGTCGAGAAGCCGAGTGCGTTCGCTATCCGGACAACATTATCTTGGCTCGGCCCCTCGGCGAGGAGGCCATTCTCGATCCGCGAATAGTGGCCCTGGTTGATGCCGCTCGCTTGAGCGACCTCACTTTGACTCATCCCGCGGTACTGCCTCGCAAGTAGCAACAAGGAGCTGTTGAACGTATCTGGCATCACGTGTCCTTGTTGTTCTTCTCTCGCTCCTCGCTGACGCCTTTTTTGAGCTTAGCAACACTCTCGGCGGTTTTTTCGCCGGCCTCCTGCGTGGAGGCGTCCAGCGGCAGAATCTCCACGTTGGCGGGAACGTCCTCAAGTTCAAACTGCCAGATCACCGAGTGCCCATCTCGTGCAACAATCCCAATCCAGTCGATCTCGGTTTCGAAGCGATTGAGGACGTAGACGATCTCGACTCGCTGCAAGGCTTCGTAGCCAAAGAGGTCAGCTTCCGGGACATGGAAAAGCTGGGCTAGCCGCGTAGGATAGTTTCGCGACTTGAGTTCCAGGTCTGCTTTCTTGACTCGCACAAGCACTCGGTCGTCGAAAATCAGCGAGACAGTGTCGTTGTGGGGGACAACGACTGCATCATCGGCCAGTGCGTCGATTGCATTCTTGACGGTGTGCTCCCAGACGATTGCGGCTCGCGTTCCTTTCCGGCGCCACCACCCCCGTTGTGGGTAGTCGGTCTGCAGTTCCGCCCATGCCTCCTGAATAGACATCTTCAAGGCCGCTCCACGGCCATTGCGGGCCAAAACTTTCTGGATCTCTACTTTGCTGGCTCGCATGGGTGCCTCGTCGGACGAATCGGCTTCCCGGCGATCCTACCTCATCTTTCCGGAGTCTGTCATCGAAATATGCGCCGCGCTATGCGCGGCGTACATTAGTCCCTTGTTTATCGGACCTTTTCTCATCCGGGACCGGTTCATGCTCAAAGGCCCCCCGGTTGAGCGCGGGATGGCAATTACCGATCAGCCGAAGGCCCCGAAGTGGTGCGAGATGCCGGTGCCGATCTCGCGGATGAGTTCGTACGCCTCTTCCATCGGCGTCAGGATCTCCGTCTCGACGCGCCCGTAGTCATCGATGCCGTGCGGCCGGTAGGTGGCCGGCTCCGTGTACTGCGTCTGATCGCCGGCTTCCTTGGCGCGCCGCGGGAAGGCCTCGCGCATTACGGCGACGACATCCGGCACGTCGAGCATCAGGGCCATCTCGAACAACTGGCGATGCGAGACGTCGCCGCGCGCCGAGAAGCGCGGCATCTGCGCGGCGAGGATGAACACGCGCATGATCAGGGCGAGGCGGATGGCCTGCAAAAGATCGAGCTCGAGACGCGTGTCATCGGGGATCTTGCCGCCCTCCAGGCCGATCTCCTCCAGCATGGTGTGCAGCTCCACCGCGTCGAGACGCAGATGGTGCACGAGACTGTTGATCTCGCCGTTGCGATCGTCGGACAGCAGCAGCGAGGCGAGCGAGCGGAAGGCCGGATCGAGGTTGGGCTCGCGCCCCCACGAGGCGCGCCAGGCCCAGAAGCCCGGGTCGAAGACGACGGCGTTGGCGCCCATGGCGTTGAGGCTGGACAATTGCTTGCCGCGCGCGATCATCTCCAGCAGCGGGCGCATGCGCTGCGAATTACGCGCCAGCTCGATGAAGCGCTCGCGCTCCGAGCCGACGGCAGCTCCGAGACCGGCGACGACGTTGGCGACGTAGCCGAACTGCTGCAGGATGGCGTTGTTGGGGATGGCGCGCATGCGCGACACGGCGCTGCGGTCGACGGCGCCGGTGGCATCCATCTGCCGCTTCACCGGCCGCGAGCCAGTCTTGAACAGGATGTTGGCGCCGAAGGCGCCGAGCACGGCGCGGTAGCCGGGATGCGCGAACAGGTGCTCCTGATAGGTGCGCAGGCGCGCAATGAAGTCGAGGCGCAGGTCGGTGTCCTCGTAGAACGGATCCTCGCCCTCGGCGGGGATCTCGCCGTCCATGACGACGGTTGCCAGTGCGCGCGTGGTCAGCCGCCGGTTGGCGAAGAACAGGTAGCCGTCGCCACCTTGGAAGCTCGTCTCGTGCTTGATCGGAATGGCGTGCCGCGCAAAGCGACGCCGCGACTCCTCGGAGAACAGGTAATTCAGGCGTGTGCGCATCTCGCCCGGGTGCGCGCCGCGGCCCATGGATTCGCCGTGGGTGGAGAAGATCAGCGTCTCGATGCCTTTGAGGTCGGCGCCGGCAATGGCGTCGGCGAGGCCGTGGTGCAGACGCTCGATGGCGAGCGTCGCAGCGATCTGCCCGACGAAGCGGCCGGCATCGGAAAAGCCCGTCTGCAAGGCCATTCGGCGGCGGCGGCGCACGTAGTTGACATACGCCTTCTCCTCCAAGAGCCGCTCGACGACGCGCGCGCCGGTTTCGAGGCCGAGCGGGGTCTCGAACAAGGGCGATACGTCGGTGATGTGATCGACGCCGAACAGCGTAGCAAAGAAGATCGCGATCAGCACCGTGGCCGGGGATTCCGTCTCGGCGATGAGGAAGCGGATCGGGGTCTCGCGGTCGACGTGCTTGTGGATCTGCGCGATGAGCGCAAACTGGCGGATGGCCGTCGCCGTCTCGAGGTCGAGCGATTCGAAATTGACCGATTCGCGCCGCGCCGTCTCGATCATGCCGACGATGCGCGCCAGCGCCTGGCTTTCCGACAGGTCGCGCGTCCACGGCTCGTGCACGAAGGCGCGGAAGGCGTTGTTGAGCTGCACGGCGTTGATGCGTACGTGGATGTGGGCGGTGCCGAGGCCGGTCGCCTCCATCAGCCCCGCGATGACCGCCACGCCCCGCTTGCCCTTGCCTTCGGGGAGCACGTCGATGAGCGCCCGCAGCACGCTGACGATCGGCTCGACGGTGGTGATGTTGTAGCCGTCCTGGCGTGTGATGATATTGGCCGCCTCGGCGAGCGGGGCATCGGTGGTCATCACCTTGCCGAGGGCCTCGATCTGCTCGTCGACCGCGGCGAGGGTGAGGTCGAGCTTGCCCGTCACTTGCCGCGACAGGCGTTGGGCCTCACCATCGGCCGGCAACTCGCTCTTCAAAGCGAGAAAGCGCTCGCGGATATCACCCAGCGAGGCGCGCTTTTCCTTGAGGCGCAGGATGAACGACTTGCGCCAGTCAATGTCGGTGCGGCCATCGAGGTCGTAGCCGACCCAGCAGGCGAAGGTCGCCAGTTTGGGGTGCAACGTATAAGCCTTGTCGCCGAAGCGATGCACGGCCGCCGAGAAGAAGCTGTCGAGCAGCTCGACGTAGGCGTTGCGCAGATTCTGGATGGCGTTCTGCGCGCGCCCGTGCTCGTAGGCGAGGTCGATATTGTCGTCGGGCCGGTGCGGCACGCCGATGCGTGTGTTGGGGTCAACCTCGTCGGCGACGGCGATCTCGACGATGCGTTTCGATAGCGCGTCGGAAAGGCCGAACGTGGGGTGCGCGGTCAGCACGATGCCGGTGCGGGCGCGCTCCCACCGTGCCTTGAAGGTCTCGAAATCGGCCGCGGCGGCGGCGCTCTCGACGAAATCGGCGAACTCCTTGTAGGTCGTGCCGCGGTCGACGAATCCGACGCGCTCGCGCAGATGTCGCGCGCGCTGCACGCCGGCGCGGTCCATCAGGCGCACGGCCAGCGCTTTCAGCTCGGCAAAGCTGATGTCGCCCGCTTCCAGCCGGCGCGACAAATCGAAAGCGAGATTGACGATGGGGTTGAGCGCCGGCGTGTCGGGGATCTGCGTGCGCAGCGCGCGGAGCTCGTCGCGCAACCGGAACTCGTCGAGCTTCCCGGAGGCGGTCGGCTGCACGTCTTTCTGCATCATGGTCTCCACGTCTCCGCAAGTGCTGCTGCCAGTGTCCTGATCGCGAAATTCGTCGCCTTGTGCCGCAAATGTAGAACGAATTTCGCGATCTGAAGGACACTGGCAAAATCAAAGTGCTAGTGTGATTCAGATCGAGAAGTCCGCTTCTTGAGCGAGCCGCAAATGATGAGGCGGACTTCTCGATCATCACACTAGCCCGCAGCAGTACGCCGAATCGTGAAGAGCTCGGGGTCGCCGGGGGGTGCGGGCCCGCCCGATGAGGGCGGGCCCCAAGCTCTTACGCGACTTTCTTCAACGAGCTGAGAACGCCGGCAACGGTCGAACCCATCTCGGAGGGCGTCGGCGCAATGGTGACGCCGCAGCCCTTAAGGATTTCGACCTTCTCCGGTGCCGACTCGCCGAAGGCCGAGATGATCGCACCGGCGTGGCCCATTCTGCGACCTTTCGGCGCCGAGAGACCGGCGATGTAGGCGACGACCGGCTTCTTCATGTGGTCGCGGGCGTACTGGCCACCCTCGGCCTCCTGCGGACCGCCGATCTCGCCGATCATCAGCACTGCGTCCGTGTCCGGATCGCGCTCGAAGTGCTCGAGGATGTCGCGGAACGAGGAGCCGTTGATCGGGTCGCCACCGATGCCGACCGAGGTCGACACGCCGATGCCGAGCGCCTTCAGCTGCGAGGCGGCCTCGTAGCCGAGCGTGCCGGAGCGGCCGATGATGCCGACGCGGCCCGGCAGGTAGATGTGCCCGGGCATGATGCCGAGCATTGCCTTGCCGGGAGAGATGGTGCCGGCGCAATTGGGGCCGGTGAGAACCATGCGGTTCTCCTTCTTGTAGCGGCGCATGTAGCGCTTGACGCGGATCATGTCCTGCGCGGGGATGCCGTCGGTGATGCACACGCAGTATTTGATGCCGGCGTCAGCCGCTTCCATGATCGCGTCGGCGGCGAACGGAGGCGGCACGAACACGATTGAGGCTTCGGCATTCGTCTCCTGCACGGCGCCCTTGACGGTGTTGAACACCGGACGCCCGAGGTGCGTGGTGCCGCCCTTGCCGGGGGTCACGCCGCCGACGACGTTGGTGCCGTAGTCGATCATCTCCTGGGCGTGGAAGGTGCCGATGCGCCCGGTGAAGCCCTGGATGAGGACCGGGGTGTTCTCGTTGATGAAAATGGCCATGTGAGCGATCTCCCTTAGTGAGCGGCGCTTTTTGCGGCAGCGACGGCTTTTTGCGCCGCTTCTGCCAGCGTTTCGGCGGTGATGACGGTCAGCCCGCTCTCGTCGAGAATGCGGCGCCCCTCTTCGACGTTGGTGCCGGCGAGCCGGACGACCACGGGAAGCTTGATCTGCAGGTCGTTGACGGCGTCGACGACGCCCTTGGCCACCCAGTCGCAGCGGTTGATGCCGGCGAAGACGTTGAGCAGCAGCGCCTTGACCTTCTTGTCCTTCAAGACGGCCTTGAACGACTTGGCGACACGCTCGGGGCTGGCACCGCCGCCGATGTCGAGGAAGTTGGCGGGCTCGCCGCCGGCCAGCTTGATCATGTCGAGCGTCGCCATGGCGAGGCCGGCGCCGTTGACCACGCAGCCGATGTCGCCGTCGAGACCGACGTAGGCGAGGCCGCGGTCGGAGGCGTAGGTCTCGCGCGGGTCTTCCTGGCTCTTGTCACGCAGCTCGGCGATGTGCGGGCGGCGGAACAGGGCGTTGTCGTCGAAGCTCATCTTGGCGTCGAGCGCGACGAGGTTCTTGTCCTTGGTGATGACCAGCGGATTGATCTCGACCATGGTGGCGTCGAGATCGCGGAAGGCGCGGTAGCAGGCGAGGATGGTGGGGACCAGCTTGTTGATGATCTCCGGGTCGACGCCGAGGCCGTAGGCGACCTCGCGCGCCTGGAACTGCTGCATGCCGACGGCCGGGTCGACCGTCACGCGGATGATGGTGTCGGGCTGCTTGGCCGAGATCTCCTCGATCTCCATGCCGCCGGCGGCCGAGGCAACGACCATGATGCGCTCGGTCGCGCGGTCCATGACCAGCGCCAGGTAGATCTCCTTGGCGATGTCGGTCGCCTCCTCGATGTAGAGGCGCGACACGAGCTTGCCGGCCGGGCCCGTCTGGTGTGTGGCCAGCTTCTTGCCGAGCAGGGCTTCGGCCGCGCGCTCGATCTCGGTGTCGCTGGAGCAGACCTTGATGCCTCCGGCCTTGCCGCGGGCGCCGGAGTGGATCTGCGCCTTGACGACCCACTTGTTGCCGCCGATCTCGGTGGCGCGATAGGTGGCCTGCTCGGGGCTGTAGGCGAGGCCGCCGCGGGGGATCGGCACGCCGAACTTCGAGAGAAGCTCTTTCGCCTGATACTCGTGGATATCCATTCTCTTGTTCCCTATGAGTCGATTGGTTAGGCGGCCTTGCGCGCAGCGGCGGAGGCCTTGATGGCGGCGGCGGTGGCGATGAGGTTCTTCGCCATCTTCTCGGAAGCGGCGTCGATCATCTTGCCGTCGAGCGAAGCGGCGCCCTTACCCTGCGCCTCGGCTTCCTTGAGCGCGGCGATGATGCGCTCGGCGCGCTCCACCTCCTTCGCCGTCGGCGAGAACACGTCGTTGGCGAGCTCGATCTGCGAGGGATGGATGGCCCACTTGCCCTCGATGCCGAGAGCAGCAGCGCGCTTGGCGCCGGCGGTGTAGCCGGCCGGGTCGGAGAAATCGCCGAACGGACCGTCGATCGGTCTGAGGCCGAAAGCGCGGCAGGCAACCGTCATGCGCGACAGGGCGAAGTGCCACTGGTCGCCCGGGTAGTCGGGGTTGAGACCACCGATGACGACCGTGCGCGCCTTGTTGAAGGCGGCGTAGTCAGCGACGCCGAAGTGCATGGCCTCGAGTCGGCTGTTGGCGGACGCAATCGATTCGACATTGGCCATGCCGAGCGGCGTCTCGATAAGTGCTTCCATGCCGATCTTGTTCGGCAGACCCTTCGCCACCTCGATCTGGCTGACGAAGCTTTCGATCGCATAGACGTCGGCATACGTGCCGACTTTGGGAATGAGAATGGTGTCGAGCTTGGCGCCGGCCTGCTCGACGATGTCGACGACGTCGCGGCAGCAGTAGTGCGTGTCGAGGCCGTTGATGCGTACCGACACGGTCTTGCCGGCGCCGCGCCAGTCGAGATCGTTGAGCGCCTGGATGATGTTCTTGCGCGCCTGCTCCTTGTCGGGCGGCGCAACGGCGTCCTCGCAGTCGAGGAACACATAGTCCGCGGCGCTGACGAGCGCCTTCTCGATCATGGTCGGGTTGGAGCCGGGGACGGCAAGCTCGCTGCGCTGCAGGCGAGACTTGCGGAGGGGGTAAAGGGTGTAGCTCATCTGGGTCGTTCCTCTCGAACGGCTTCTGATTGACTGCTTGCGGTTTGCCTTGGCCAACGGCTTCGGGCCGAACCGCCTCTTGTCGTCAAGGTATAGCGAAGCGGCGCCAAAGGAGCGGCGCCGCTTCTTGTCGAGATCAGCTCGCGAGCTTCAGCTTCGGCTCCGGACGGCTCGTTGCGGAGGCCTTGGTGGTGGCGCGGAAGTACTCGGCCGCGGCGCCGCTGCCGGAGCCCGGAACAACGTCGATGCCGCAATCGCGCATCGCCATCTCGGCGCCGAACAGCGCACCGCCGACCATGATCTCATCGAGCGCACCGAGGTGGCCGATGCGGAACACTCGGCCGGCGACCTTGTTGAGGCCGACGCCAAGCGAAAGGTTATAGCGATAGTAGGCGGTCTTCACGACCTGCGCACTGTCGACGCCCTCGGGGACGAGGATGGCGCTGACCGTGTCGGAGTGCCACTTCGGCTCCTTCGCGCACAGCTTCAGGCCCCACGCGGCGACCGCCTTGCGCACGCCCTCGGCGAGGCGGTTGTGGCGGGCGAAGACGTTGTCGAGGCCCTCGGCCAGCAAAAGGTCGAGCGAGGCGCGCAGGCCGCGCAGGAGCTGTGTCGCCGGCGTGTAGGGGAAGTAACCGAGGTCGTTGTTCTTGATCATGTCCTCGAACGAGAAGTAGCAGCGCTCCATCTTCGAGGACTTGTTGGCTTCGAGCGCCTTGTTGCTGACGGCGAGGATGCCGAGGCCGGTCGGCAGCATGAAGCCCTTCTGCGAGCCTGACACGCAGCAGTCGACGCCCCACTCCTCCATACGGAAATCGATACAGCCGACGCTGCTCACGCCGTCGACGAACAGCAGCGCGGGGTGCTTGGCGTCGTTGAGCGCCTTGCGCACGCCGGCGATGTCGGAGGTCACGCCGGTGGCGGTCTCGTTGTGGGTGGCGAAGACGGCCTTGATCTCGTGGTTCTTATCGGCGGCGAGGATTTCGGCGTACTTCTCGACCGGAACGCCCGTGCCCCACTCCTCGTCGAGCACCTGAACGTTCAGTCCGAGGCGCTGGGCCATGTCGACCCACAAGAGCGAGAACTGGCCGAAGCGGCTCATCAGGACCTTGTCGCCGCGGTTCAGCGTGTTGGAGATCGCCGACTCCCAGGCACCAGTGCCGGACGAGGGGAACAGGAACACGCGGCCGTTGGTGAGCTTGAATGCTTTCTTCGCGTCCTCGAACAGCGGCAGCGTGAACTTGGGGAACTCCGGCGAGCGCATGTCCTCCATGCGGATGTCCATCGCCGAGCGGACGGTTTCGGGAACGTTGGTGGGGCCGGGAATGAACAGATGCGTCGTAACGAGCATTAAGTGCTTCCTCCGAATTGCCGTCAGATCTCGCGTTTCTGCAGCGTGCGTACGCTCTGCGCTTATGCGCGGCCCGCCGTCGCGCCCGGCGACGGGTCCGCTGTCTGTTGCTTGCTGCTGGGCCGGAAGCATCCATTTACACTGATGCTTCCACAACACCCGATCGGGCAGCCGTTGGGCGCTATCGGGTAGTAGCTTCACTGTGCTTGTGGGTAGTCACTCCTACCCATCTCGCCAGACGTCACTGCCGACTGTTCGCCAGGCGGATGTCGCGCGCGTCGCCGCGTCCCAGCGTGGGGAAACATTAGCGGCTCAGACTCGCGGCGCAATGTGCAAAAGTGCGCGCCTGCATTGTGCAGCGCGGCATGGCGACAAGCGCGTCAGCGCTGATCCATCGTCGTCTGCATGTAGAGCGCGACCGCCATGGCACGGTTGGAGACGCCGAGCTTATCGTAGAGGTTCTTGAGGTGATACTTGACCGTATTGCGCGAGATGCCGATGCGCGATGCGATCTGCAAATTCGTCCAACCGTTGGCGAGTGCCGTGAGTAGCTCGCGCTCGCGCGAGGTGAGCTCGGCGAAGGGATCCGTCGTGAGCGCTTGCAGGTCGATGTAGGGCAGCGACATGCGTCCGCGCGCGACGGCGGCGATGCTGTCGACGAGCACCGACGGCTCGTCGCTCTTCGAGATGAAGCCCCAGGCGCCGAGCCGCACTGCTTGGCGCAGCACGTCCCTGCCCGGCTCACCGGTGTAGACGACGATGCGTGTTGGCAGATGACGCCGCTTCAGGGCCGACAGCACCTCGCCGCCGGTCATATCGGGCAGCGACCAGCCGATAATGCCGATGTCGGTCGGGTGCTGCTCGACCGCAGCGATGAACGCCGCGCCCGTGGCATGCGCTTCCAGCACCTCGAAGCGCCCGTCGCGGTTGATGAAATCGCGCAGCCCCGAGCGCACGACCGGGCTTTTATCCGCGATCATGACCCGGGGCCGAGCATCGCCCATCTTCGATAGGGAGTGAGATTCTGCCATTGCCCCATAGCTAGCAACGAACCTGAAGAAAACAGTCAAGAGCAGGCTTGGCGCGCAATGCTTGCGTCTACACCTTGCTGCAGCCCCGCGCGTGCGCGGTGTCGGCGCAATCGCGGTGCTCGACCTCGACCGTCGCGTGCACGACCCCGAACGCCTGCTTGAGCCGCGCCTTGATGGCAGCAGCAACTCGTTCCGGGGGTACGCTATCACAGGTCAACGCGTGCAGGGTCATGACGCGGCGGTTCTCGCTCAACGACCAAGCGTGCACGTGATGGATCGACTGCACGTCGGGGACCGTCGCCTCGAGGTCCTTCTGCACCTCGCGGACATCGAGGCCGCTCGGCGCTCCCTCCAGCAGGATGTGGCCGGCGTCCTTGGTGATCAGCCAGGCGCTGCGCAGGATGAGGAATGTGATCACGATCGACAGGATGGGATCGATCGGCGTCCACCCCGTCTGCAGGATGATGACCGCCGCGGCAATTGCCGCCACCGAGCCCAGGAGATCGCTCATCACGTGCAGCAGGGCGGCGCGGACGTTGAGGTTGGCGTCGCCGCCGTGGCGCAGGATCAGCAGCGTTGCGACGTTCACACAGAGTCCGACGGCGGCGATGACGAGCATGGTGCCGCCCAAAACTTCCACCGGCTGAAACATGCGCTCGATGGCCTCGTAGCAGATCATGGCCGAGATGAAGAACAGCGCCAGCCCGTTGCTGAAGGCGGCGAGCACCTCGAAGCGATCGAACCCGTAGGTGCGCTTCCAGTCGGCTGGGTGCCGGGCGAAGCGCACTGCCAACCACGCCAGCGCCAGCGCTGCCGCGTCGGTGAGCATGTGACCGGCGTCGGCCAGGAGCGCCAGCGACCCCGATATGATGCCGCCCGCGGCCTCGGCCAGCAGCGTCACGGTGGTGAGGATGGCGGCCAACAACAAGCGCCGCTCGTTCTGCGCGCCGCCGGCGCCCTGGTCGTGCGCGTGACCACGAGCATGCCCCTGATGTGACCCGTGACTGTGATCGTGTCCCATGCACCGTTCCTCGTCGGGTCACTATAGCATCGATTGCGGGGCAATTTGTCCGGCAGCAACCATGGTGAGGTTGGGGCAAAGAGATTGTGCACGCTGGCACGCCGATCAGCCCGCGGCCGCCGGGCCCGCCAAGCAGGAAGCGAGACGTTAAGTGTCCCCCAGCACGCGCGACAACTTGCGCTCGCTCGCCTCGGCGCTGAGGAGGAGCGGCGATCCGGGCAGCCGCAGCCACCCGCTGGCGGCGCTCGTGCTCGTTACCGCATCGATGGCACTGCTGGTCGGCATCGCTGCCGTCGCGCGCAGCGCGGCGCTGTCGGGTGTGCACCCGCTCGAGGTCGTGTTCTTCCGCAACTTCTTCTGCGTCGTGTGGATGCTGCCGCTGCTCGCACATCGCGGCTGGTCGCTGCTGCGCACCAGCCAGCCGCGGCTCTATGGCTACCGCGTCGCCGTCAGTTTCGTTTCGATGCTCACTTATTTTCAGGCGCTGGCGCTGCTCCCCATCGCCGAGGTCACGGCGATCAGCTTCCTGGCGCCGCTGTTCGGCACCCTGTTCGCGATCTTCCTGCTCGGCGAGCATGTGGGCGTGCAGCGCTGGACGGCGCTGCTGGTCGGATTTCTCGGCGCCATGATCATGCTGCGCCCCACCGGCTCGGTGTTCGGCTACGGCCAGATCGCGGCGCTCGTCTCGGCCATGACGATGGGGCTCATCGGTCCCTTGGTGAAGCAGCTGACGGCTGCCGACGACGCCGACCGCATCGTGTTCATCACCAATCTCGTGTTGACGCCAATATCGCTCGTCCCGGCGCTGTTCGTGTGGACGTGGCCGCCGCTCGAGGTCTGGCCGCTGCTCGTCCTTCTCGGCCTATTCGCGGTGCTCGGTCACATGACGCTGGTGCGCGGCTTCGCCGTCACCGACGCCTCGCTCGCCATGACGTTCAACTTCAGCCGCCTGCCGTTCTCGGTGCTGGTCGGCTACCTCGTCTTCGGTGAATTGATCGACGGGTGGACCTGGGTGGGGGCGATCGCGATCTTTGCCGCCGCGGCCTTCGTTACCCACCGCGAGACGAAGCTGGCGCGCCTCGCCGCTGCACGCGGCCGCAAGCAGGAGCCGCCCGCGACGGCCGCCCCGCTGACACTGCGCGATTAGCTGCCCATGCCGGCCCGGCGTTAACGGTCTCGCGTAGCTCTAGTGTGATGATCGAGAAATTCGCCATCATTGACGGCGAGGTTTCGAGCGAATTTCTCGATCTGAATCACACTAGCAAGTCTATGATTCTAGTGTCCCTTTTGATTCCGAAGTTCGCTCCTGATCCCGGCAGCGAGTTCTGGCGAACTTCGGAATCGGGACACTAGTGCGGCATTGGCGTCCGGCGAGAAGTCGCCACTTGCGCGCCGCGTTCGAACCGACAATATCGGCGCGCGGGAATTCAGCCGGTTCCGGTGGTGCGGTCCATCGGGGGGCCAATAAGAGAGCGCTTTTGGGAGGAACGAGACCGTGACCGTCAAGTCCGACATTGAAATCGCCCGCGCGGCGACGATGAAGCCGATCGCCGAGGTGGCCGCCAAGGTGGGCATTCCGGCCGCAGAGCTCGTTCCCTACGGCAACACCAAGGCCAAGGTCACTTTCAAGTACATCGACAGCCTGAAGGACGCCAAGGACGGCAAGCTGATCCTGGTCACGGCCGTTACTCCGACGCCTGCCGGCGAGGGCAAGACGACGACGACGGTCGGCCTCGGCGATGCTCTCAACCGTCTCGGCAAGAAGGCGATGATGTGCCTGCGCGAGCCCTCGCTCGGCCCGTGCTTCGGCGTCAAGGGTGGCGCCGCGGGCGGCGGCTACGCCCAGGTGGTACCCATGGAGGACATCAACCTCCATTTCACCGGCGACTTCCACGCCATCACGTCGGCGCACAATCTGCTCTCGGCGATGATCGACAACCATATCTACTGGGGCAACAGCCTCGGTTTCGATACGCGCCGCGTCGGCTGGCGCCGCGTGCTCGACATGAACGACCGCGCGCTGCGCGCCATCGTCAACTCGCTGGGCGGCGTCTCCAACGGCTTCCCCCGCCAGGACGGTTTCGACA
This sequence comes from Hyphomicrobium sp., assembly GCF_009026145.1. Classification (GTDB taxonomy): domain Bacteria; phylum Pseudomonadota; class Alphaproteobacteria; order Rhizobiales; family Hyphomicrobiaceae; genus Hyphomicrobium_A. Next base: position 19,851 of record NZ_WBUE01000001.1, on the reverse strand, counting down.
TCACGGTCGCCTCCGAGGTGATGGCCATCCTTTGCCTGTCGCTTGATCTCAAGGATCTGGAGCGTCGGCTCGGCAACATCATCATCGGCTACACGCGCGACAAGACGCCGATCCGCGCCCGCGAGCTGAAGGCCGATGGCGCCATGACCGTGCTGTTGAAAGACGCGCTGATGCCCAACCTGGTGCAGACGCTGGAGAACAATCCCGTGTTCATTCACGGCGGTCCGTTCGCCAACATCGCGCACGGCTGCAACTCGGTGCTGGCGACCAAGTCGGCGCTGAAGCTCGCCGACTACGTCGTCACCGAAGCCGGCTTCGGCGCCGACCTCGGCGCCGAGAAATTCTTCGACATCAAGTGCCGCAAGGCGGGGCTGACGCCGGCCGCGGCGGTGGTCGTCGCCACCATCCGCGCGCTCAAGATGCACGGCGGGGTCTCCAAGGAGAACCTCAAGAACGAGAACGTGCTGGCAGTGAACAAGGGGTGCGAGAATCTCAAGCAGCACCTCGAGAACATGGTGAAGTTCGGCGTGCCGGTGGCGGTCGCCATCAACCGCTTCGTCACCGATACCGACGCCGAGATGCAGGAGGTGATGAAGGCTGCCGAGAGCCTCGGCGCGCGCGCCTTCGTCTGCACACACTGGGCCGATGGCGGCGCCGGCGCCGAAGCGCTGGCGCGTCACATGGTCGAGCTCGCCGACGGTGGGCGCTCGGCCTTCAGGCCGCTCTATCCGGACGACATGCCGTTGCGCGACAAGGTCAAGACCATCGCCACGGAGATCTATCGCGCCTCGGATATCGCCTGCGACGCGTCCGTCGAAACAGCGTTCAAGGATCTCGAGGCCGGCGGCTTCGGCAAGCTGCCCGTGTGCATGGCGAAGACACAGTATTCGTTCTCCACCGATCCCAACCGACGCGGCGCTCCCGTCGGGCACGTGGTGCCGGTGCGCGAATTGCGCCTTTCCGCCGGCGCCGAGTTCGTTGTCGTCATCACCGGCGAGATCATGACCATGCCGGGGCTGCCCCGCGTTCCGGCGGCCGAGGCGATCCGGCTCAATGCCGATGGTCAGATCGAGGGACTGTTCTGACGGGCGGGGCCTAAACCGCCCCGTTCCGTTTGCCGATTCTCAAGGCAAATGCACGCACATAAGGCAGCGTTCTATGTACGATTTGCTGCCACTTCTCGCAGTTTGCGGGCATGATGCGGGCTAGTGTCCCTAATGGTTCCGAAGTTCGCTCCCGCCCAAGTAGCGAGCACCGGCGAACTTGGGAACCGGGACACTAGAACCATATGCTTCTAGTGTGATTCAGATCGAGAAATTCGCTCGATACCTCGCCGCTGACGATGGCGAATTTCTCGATCATCACACTAGCTTGGCAATCGGGGCGGAAGTTGCGGCAGGAACAGACGTTGATCAAAGCCGAAGCGGTAACGCGCAAGGCTTTTGATGAAATGAACGGCGCCGGCGACGGTGTGCGCACACCTTATCAGGCCGTGTCCGAATGGCTCGGCACGCAGCGCCTCGATGACCTGAAGCAAAAGCTGCTCGAGGCGGAGACGATGTTCCGCCGCACCGGCATCACCTTCGCCGTCTATGGCAGCGAGGAAGCCGCCGAGCGGCTGATCCCGTTCGACATCATCCCGCGCATCATCTCGGCGGCCGAGTGGCGGCGACTGACCGCCGGCATCGAGCAGCGCGTGCGCGCGCTCAACGCCTTCATGTACGACATCTATCACCGGCAGGAGATCATCAAGGCGGGGAAGGTCCCGGAGGAGCTTATCGTCGCCAACTCGGCGTTCGTGCCGGAGATGATGGGCGTCGAGCCGCCGCTCGGCATCTACAGCCACATCATCGGCATCGACATCGTGCGCACCAGCGAGAACGACTTCTTCGTGCTGGAAGACAACACGCGCACACCCTCGGGCGTCTCCTACATGCTCGAGAACCGCGAGACGATGATGCACATGTTCCCCGACCTGTTCGCGAAGAATCGCGTGGCGCCGGTCGAGAACTATCCTGAGCATCTGTTGAAGACGCTGGAGAGCGTCGCCCCGCGCGGACTCGAAGGCGAGCCGACCATCGCCCTGCTGACGCCCGGCCAGTACAACAGCGCCTACTTCGAGCACTCTTTCCTCGCCGACCAGATGGGCGTCGAGCTGGTCGAGGGCCACGATCTTCAGGTCATGGACGGCTACCTGCAGATGAAGACGACGCAGGGCCCGCGCCGGATCGACGTGATCTACCGGCGCATCGACGATGACTTCCTGGACCCGCTGGTGTTCCGGCCGGATTCGGTGCTCGGCGTGCCCGGCCTCTTTGACCTTTACCGCTCCGGGCGCGTCACCATCGTCAACGCGCCCGGCGGTGGTATCGCCGACGACAAGGCGATCTACAGCTACATCCCGGAGATCATCAGGTTCTACACGGGGCGCGCGCCGATCCTGCAGAACGTGCCCACCTACAACTGCCGCAAGCCCGACGATCTGAAGTACGTACTGGAGCACCTGCCGGAGCTGGTGGTGAAGGAGGTGCACGGCTCGGGCGGCTACGGCATGCTGGTCGGCCCGACCGCATCGAGCGCCGAGATCGAGGCTTTCCGGCGCAAGCTCGAGGCCAACCCCAGCAACTATATCGCGCAGCCGACGCTGTCGCTGTCGACCTGCCCGACGCTGGTCGAAGCCGGGGTGGCACCGCGCCATCTCGACCTGCGTCCGTTCGTATTGTTCGGCGACGAGGTGCGGCTCACGGCCGGTGGCCTGACCCGCGTCGCGCTACGGGCCGGCTCACTCGTCGTCAACTCGAGCCAGGGCGGCGGCACGAAGGACACCTGGGTTCTGCAGGACTAGCGATGAGGTTCCAGGTTTCAGGGATTAGGTTTCAACGTGCCTCGCAGGCGCCCGAGCAGCGCATTCAGCATTCGCCCTGTCTCGGCACAGAGTTCCAGCGAGGCCCGCACTTGTTCATCTCTGAGCAGCTCGACGTCCACCAGCAGGAGGAGGATTGTCTCTGTCTCCGCGAGCGAGCCACGCGCAATGGAGATGAAATTGGCATAGTCCTTTCGGGTTCCTCGGGAATGCCCTTCGGCGATATTGGCTGGCACCGAAGCTGCCGCGCGCAGAAGTTGGCCTGTCAGGCGGTACTCCTCAGCCCTCGGCAAGAGCCCTGCAAGGCGATACGATTCCGCAGCAAGGCGCATCGCCTTCTGCCACACCAACAAATCCCGATACGATTGAATACTCAAAGCCAGCCCCCTGAAACCTGGCCCCTGGCCCCTGAAACCAGATATCTAGCATGCTAGGACGGACGGCCAACGACCTTTATTGGCTCGCGCGCTACGTGGAGCGCGCCGAGAATATGGCGCGGCTAACCGAGGTCGGCTACCGCATCGTGCTGTTGCCGCGCGACGGCGACGGCACGCACGAGGAGTGGCGCTCGACGCTCGCCAGCGCCGGGTGCGCGCAAGGTTATTTCTCGAAGTTCGAAACGCTCACTACGCGCGACGTGATCAACTATCTGTTGTTCGACTTCTCCAACCCATCGAGCGTCAAGTCATGCCTCGCCGCGGCGCGGCGCAATGGGCGAGCTCAGCGCACCTCGCTGACGCGCGACATGTGGGAAAGCCTCAACTCCGCGTGGATCGAGTTTTCGAATATCAATCCTTCGAGCGTCACGGCGGGCGAGCTGCCGCGCATCCTCGACTGGGTGCGCTCACGCTCGGCGCTCTATCGCGGCGCCTTGCTGAACACGATCCTGAGGAACGATACGTTCTTCTTCAGCCAGCTCGGCACGTTCCTGGAGCGCGCCGACAACACGGCGCGCATCCTCGACGTGAAATATTACGTGCTGCTGCCGCAGATCGAGATGGTGGGCGGCGGTGTGGACAACGTGCAATGGGGCGCCATCCTGCGCTCGGTATCGGCGCACCGCAGCTATCGCTGGGTGTACAAGGAGAACTACCGCCCTTGGCGCATTGCCGAGTACCTCATCCTCAACCAGGCCATGCCCCGCTCGCTGCGCTCCTGCTACGACGAGATCAACACCTCTCTCGACGATCTCGCCGAGCTCTACGGCGCCAAAGCGATATGCCACGAGACCGCGTCGGCGACGCGCCGGCTGCTCGCCCAGGGCGATATCGACGACATCTTCCAATCGGGATTGCACGAGTTCATCGAGGACTTCATCGTGCGCAACAACCGGCTGGGAAATGAGGTCGCCGAGGCTTACCACTTCAATGGCTAGCAAGGGTCACGGGGCCAGTGTGGTGATCGAGAAATTCGCATACATGAGGGGCTGGGTATCGAGCGAATTTCTCGATGTGAATCACACTGGCAGAGCTATGATTCTAGTGCCCCTTATCATTCCGAAGTTCGCTCTCCACATAGCCTGCGAGCACAGGCGAACTTCGGAATGGGGGCACTAGTGCTCGTCTCTATCGGCCACGTGACGCGCTACACGTACGCCACGCCGGCGCTCTACAGCATTCACACCCTGCGTTTGACCCCGCCCTCATTCGAGGGGCAGTGCGTGTTGAGCTGGCGCGCCGAGATGCCGGAGATCGAGAAGGCCGTGCGTTTTCGCGACGCGTTCGGCAACGTCTCGCACCTCGTCTCCATTCCGCGCCCGCACTCCGAGATCGCCATCATCGCGCGCGGCACGGTCGAGACGCAGGACAAGGCGGGGTTCGTGCGCGGCCTCACCGAGGTGGCGCCCGGGCGCCTGTTCCGGCGGGAGACGGCGAAGACGGCGGCCGACGACGCCATTCGCGAGCTGGTAGCCGGTCTCAAGGCCCCCGACCCCATCGACCGGCTGCACGAGCTGATGCAGACCGTCGGTGAGCGGGTGAAGTATGCGGTAGGTGCGACGAACGCCCACACCAGTGCCGCCGAGGCGCTGAAGGACGGGCGCGGCGTCTGCCAGGACCATGCGCACGTGTTCATTTCGGCAGCGCGGCTGATGGGCATGCCGGCGCGCTACGTGAGTGGATACTTCGTGACCAGCGGCGAGTTCGCCTCCGAGGCCCAGCACGCCTGGGCCGAGGTCCTCATCGATGGCCTCGGCTGGCTCGGCTTCGATCCCGCTAACCAATTATGCCCCACCGACCGCTATGTCAGGCTGGGCTGCGGGCTGGATGCGGCCTCGGCCGCGCCTATTACCGGCAACCGGCGCGGCGGCGTCGACGAGGTCCTTGACGTCTTCGTGGAAGTCCAGCAGCAAAGCAGCGCCCAGCAGCAGTGACCCCGCGAGGCCGGGGCGCGGGGCGACTTGGCTAACGACGCGGGGACTGGCAGATGACCTACTGCGTGGCATTGCGGCTCAATCGCGGGCTCGTCTTCGCCGCCGACACGCGTACCAACGCCGGCGTCGACAACATCGCGCAGTTCCGCAAGATCCATTACTGGTGCAACCCGGGTGAGCGCGTGCTCGTGCTCCTGGCGGCCGGCAATCTGTCGTTGACCCAGTCGGTCGTCAGCCTGCTCAACGAGCAGCTCGTCGAGCGCGAGGAGGATCCCGACTCCATAAATCTCTACAACGTGCCGACGATGTACCGCGCCGCGCGCCTCGTGGGCGATGCGGTGCGCAGCATCAGGGCGATCGACGGGGCGGCTCTGGAAGCGACAAAGACGGGCTTTGCCGGCTCTTTCATCCTTGGCGGCCAGATCGGCTCCGAGCCGCCACGCCTGTTCCAGATCTATTCGGAGGGCAACTTCATCGAGGCGACAGATGACACGCCCTACTTCCAAATCGGCGAGCACAAGTACGGCAAGCCTATTCTCGATCGCGTGGCGCAGCCCACGATGCGCCTCGGCCAGGCGGCGAAGCTGATCCTGCTCAGTTTCGATTCGACGCTGCGCTCCAACCTGTCGGTGGGCATGCCGATCGACATCCTGTTGTACGAGCGCGATAGCCTCGAGGTTCGCCGCGAGAAGCGCATCCACCAGGACGACGAGTACTTCAAGAAACTGTCGCAAGCCTGGTCGGAGGCGCTGCGCGAGGCCTTCACCAAGATCGAAGAATTCAATGTTTAGGCCATGGCGCCAGCTCGATTGTTGCCGGGAAGGTGCGCTTACGCCGCAATTGTCACGTAACTGCGGTTAGGCTAGCGCGATACTGGCTCCGGCTTCGGTCGCGTCGTGAGCGTTGAACGCCGCTAAGGGCAGTAGCTGCGGAGGACGTCTTGAACATTTGCATGATTGGCGCCGGCTACGTCGGGCTCGTGTCGGCCGCCTGCTTCTCGGAGTTCGGCTGGACGGTTACCTGCGTCGACAAGGATCCGCAGCGTCTGGCCGAGCTGAAGGACGGCAAGTCGCCGATCTACGAGCCGGGCCTCGATGATCTCCTGCAACGTAACATGCAGGCCGGCCGCCTCTTGTTCACCGACGACCTCGGCCCGGCGGCGAAGAACGCCGACGTCATCCTGCTGGCGGTGGGCACGCCGATGCGCCGCGGCGACGGCTATGCCGATCTCTCCTATGTGCATGCCGCCGTCGAGGAGATCGCGCCGCACCTCAAGGGCTTCACCGCCATCGTGACCAAGTCGACGGTGCCCGTCGGCACCAGCCGCGAGATCGAGCGCCGCCTGCGCGCCGCGCGCCCCGACGGCGACTTCGCCGTCTGCTCCAATCCCGAGTTCCTGCGCGAAGGCTCCGCCATTCAGGATTTCATGCATCCGGACCGCGTGCTGGTCGGCACCGACGACGAGCGCGCGCGCGAGCTGATGGGGCGCCTCTACAAGCCGCTCGCCCTGCGCAACGCGCCGGTGATGTTCGTCGGCCGGGAGTCGGCCGAGTTGGCGAAATACGCCGCGAATGCCTTCCTGGCCCTCAAGATCAGCTTCATCAACGAGGTTGCCGATCTTTGCGAGCAGGTCGGCGCCAACGTGCAGGAGGTCGCCTCGGCCATCGGCAAGGACGGTCGCATCGGCGACAAGTTCCTGCATCCCGGCCCAGGCTATGGCGGCTCGTGCTTCCCCAAGGACGTATCGGCGCTCATTCGCACGGCGCGCGAGAACAAGTCGCCGGTGTCTATCGTCGAGCAGGTGCAGCGCGTCAACGACGAGCGCAAGATCGCCATGGCACATCGCATCGAGGGCGCCGCCGGCGGATCGGTGCGCGGCAAGACCATCGCCATTCTCGGCGTCACCTTCAAGCCGAACACCGACGACATGCGCGATGCGCCGAGCCTCATTATCGTGCCGATGCTGCAGGAGCGCGGGGCTACGGTGCGCGCCTGCGACCCGCAGGGGCGGCGTCAGGCCGATCCCTTGCTGCCTGGCGTCGTGTGGTGCGAGAGCGCGCTGGAGACGGCGACGGGCGCCGATGTCCTCGTCACGGTTACCGAGTGGAACGAGTTTCGCGCGCTCGACCTCAAGGCGGCGAAAGCGAGAATGCGCGGCGACGTTCTCGTCGATCTGCGCAATGTCTTCACCGCCGACCTGGCGCACGCCGCCGGCTTCCGCTACTCCGCCGTCGGCCGCAAGCCGGAGGACATCGACCTTGCCCCGGCGCCGCTGGCGCTGCGCGCCTGATCGCTGCGCTTGCGCAAGATGATGTGCACGCCGCCTCGGGTGGCCGAAGACGGTGGCCGCGCGCTCAGGGGTGGCGATTGGGGCATCAGGCTGTGAAGCCTTGCCGCGCTTCGGCGTGCCGCCTTGAAGCTCCGCCAATGCGCAATTGCCATTTCCAGCGGGGCGAGCACGCGCGGCAGGACGATCGCGGCGGCGAGGATGCTGGTATCGGCACAAGCGCCGACCATCGCGAGATAGATGCCGAGGCCGAGCATTGCCGACTGCAATGCTGGGCGCAGCGCGCGAACGACCGCCGCTGCCATCATGGCCGGCCTTGCCGCCGCGTCCTGCTCATCGCGTAAGCGCGCGTTGAGCGCAATCCATGCTTGCCGGTTTGCGGGAGCCGGGCAGCCAGCCTCGCGGATGAGAGCGGCCGCCACCTTCCAGCGCTGCTCCGCTGTCCGTGCCGCGCGTTGCGCCGGCTCGCCGGTCATTCGCTCGGCGACGAGCAGGCAGCCGGCGACGGACAGGGCGGCGCCCGCTGCGAGAAGTCCAAACAGCGGATGCAGCAGGAACATGGCCGCTAGGTAGAAGGGCAGCCATGGTAGATCGCATAGCGCAGATGGTCCGTGGCCGATCAGGAAGGCGCGGATCTGGTCGAGATCGTGGACAGGTCTCGATCGCATGTGCCTCGCCGCGCCTGCGATCAGCCAGCGATCGACGCGGAGGGCGCAGCGCGCAAAGACGCGCTGTCGCGTGACGTCGAGCAACGCGCTGAGGGCATAGAGCGCCAGCATGAGGAGGGTCAGCGTAAGCAGCTCGTCGGTGTCCCGCGAGGGCAGCACGCGGCCGTAAAGAAGCAGCATGTATAGGGGGCCGGTGAGGGCGAGGATGTTGATGCCGGCGGTGCATAGCACCAGCATCAGGAGTTGCCGGCGACCGAGCAGCCGCGTCAGGCGAGGCATAGATTTTCTTTTACCGCCCGTCAGTTGGCCGTCTGGCATAGACTTCCTCGGCAGGCGGCCGGGACGCATCCATTGAGCAGTAGGCGGCGCGGGCAGTCGCTGCGATATGCTACTTTAGGTTGAATTAGGGTTTCTAAGCGGTCAAGCGACCATGCATCGATAGAGCGGGAAAACCGCGCCGCGCGTATGGCCCGATTAGCCTCGCAATCCGGTAACTCACGTGCCTATAAGCAAAAAAGCTCTGCGCTCTCGATCACCTTCGATGGTCATGGCATAGAACGAAACATGCGGCCGACAACGGCCCGGAAGCCAGCGGCAGCGGATGCCGCAAGGGGACGGCCTGAGAATGAACCAGCCACAGTCGCTTGCAGCCTATTTTGCCGCGTGGGCAGCCAACCGGCCGGCGCGCCTCGCCATAGCGGCGACGGTGAACGCGCTGGCAACGGCGGCCATTGAGATGGCCGAGCTAGTAGGCCAGGGGGCGCTGGCAGGGCCGCTTGGCCGTTTGACCGGAAAAAAAGGCGACGTGGACGAGCAGAAGGAGATCGACCTGCTCGCCAACAACCGCATCGTCGACGTCTTGCGCGGAGCGCCGGTCGCGGCCGTGGCCTCCGAGGAGATGGACGCGCCGCTGCTGCTCGACGCAAAGGCGCCGTTGCTCGTGGCGGTCGATCCGCTCGATGGCTCGTCGAATATCGACGCCAACGCCTCGATCGGCACCATTTTCACGGTTCTGCCGGCCCTAGAGCACAACGAGCATCCGTCGGCATTTCTGCAGCCGGGGGTCAATCAACTCGCAGGCGGCTTCTTCGTCTACGGCCCGCAGACCGTGCTGGTGGTGACGGTCGGCGCCGGTACGCAGATCTTCACGCTCGACCGCCGCACGGGGACGTTTCTGCTCACGCACCCGAAGGTGGAAATACCGCTGCGCACCAGCGAGTACGCCATCAACGATTCCAACTCGCGGCACTGGGACGATCCGATCCGCACCTACGTCGAGGATTGCCGGCGCGGCAAAGAGGGTCCGCGCGCGCGCGACTTCAACATGCGCTGGACCGGCTCGCCGGTCGCCGACATCTATCGCATCGTCTCGCGCGGCGGCATCTACCTCTATCCCGGCGATCAGCGACGCGGCTTCCGCGATGGGCGCCTGCGGCTGATCTACGAGGCCAATCCCATGGCCTGGGTCATCGAGCAGGCAGGCGGGGCAGCGTCGACGGGGCGCGAGCGGCTCCTCGAGGTCAAGCCCACCTCCCTGCACCAGCGCGTCCCGCTCGTCGCCGGGTCGCGCAACGAGGTGGAGCATGTGGCGCGTCTACACGACGGGTTGCAGATCCGCGGCGAGCGCTCGCCGCTGTTCAGCCGCCGTGGCCTGCTGCGGTTCTAAATAAATCAAGAATTTTAAGGCAGTCTCCCCACCGCCATGTCAACCAAGCATCCTATCATCTCGGTCACAGGCTCTTCCGGCGCCGGCACCACCTCGGTGCGTCAGACGTTCGAGAACATCTTTCGGCGCGAGCACATCACCGCCGCCTTCATCGAGGGCGACGCGTTCCATCGCTATGGCCGCGCCGAGATGGAGCAGGCGATCGTCGAGGCGCGCCTCAGGGGCAACAACAACTTCAGCCATTTCGGCGAAGAGGCCAATCTCCTTGCCGAGCTCGAGGAAGTCTTTCGCACCTACGGCGAGAGCGGCCGTGGCCGCACACGCCAATACATTCACGACGAACAAGAATCGTTGCTATACGGCGCACCGGTCGGGACTTTTACGGCATGGCAGGATCTGCCGCGCGGCACCGATCTCCTCTTCTACGAGGGGCTGCACGGTGCGGTGGTGACGCCGAAGGTGAACGTCGCCAGGCACCCCGACCTCAAGATCGGCGTCGTGCCGGTGATCAATCTCGAGTGGATCCAGAAGCTCATTCGCGACCAGTCGGCGCGCGGCTACTCGCACGATGAGGCGGTCGAAGCGATCCTGACGCGCATGCCGGACTACGTGAACTTCATCTGCCCGCAGTTCACCGAAACCGACATCAACTTCCAGCGCGTGCCTACCGTAGACACCTCCAATCCATTCATTGCGCGCTGGATCCCGACGCCCGATGAGTCGATGGTGGTCATCCGCTTCCGCGATCCGCGCGGCATCGACTTCCCGTATCTGCTGTCGATGATCCCGGATAGCTTCATGTCGCGCGCCAACTCCATCGTCATTCCCGGCGGCAAACTCGACCTCGCGATGCAGCTCATCCTGACGCCGCACATCCTGACGCTGGTGGAGCGTCGGCGCCGCGCGTCGTAGAGACGGTTTTGCACAGGCCACGCCGCCGACGCGACGCGTGCCACCAATGCCGCTAGAATGGAAGCCTCGCCCGTGAGGCTGCAGAGGACGTGTTCATGGCCCGACCCGTGACGATTGCCCCGTCGATCCTTGCGGCCGACTTCAGCCGGCTGAAAGAGGAGGTCGCGACGGTCGAGAGCGCCGGCGCCGACTGGATACATCTCGACGTGATGGACGGTCATTTCGTGCCCAACATCACCTTCGGGCCGCCGGTGGTGAAGGCGCTGCGTCCGCATTCGGCGAAAGTCTTCGACGTGCACCTGATGATTGCTCCGGCGGACCCATACCTCGAGGCCTTCGCCGAGGCGGGCGCCGATTACATCACCGTGCACCCGGAAGCCGGGCCGCACCTCGACCGCACGCTGCAGACGATCAAGGCGCTCGGCAAGAAGGCGGGTGTGGCGCTCAACCCCAGCACACCCGAGACCGCCATCGCCTACGTGCTCGACCGCCTCGACCTGGTGCTGCTGATGACCGTCAATCCGGGCTTCGGCGGTCAGAGCTTCATTCCCGCCGTCATCGACAAGATCCGCCGCGTCAAGGCGATGATAGGCACGCGGCCGATCGATATCGAGGTGGACGGCGGGATCACGCCCGAGACGGCTGGCCTCGTCGCCGCCGCAGGTGCCAACGTGCTGGTCGCTGGATCGGCCGTGTTCAAGGGCGGCACGCGCGAAGCCTACGCCGCGAACATTGCCGCCATCCGCAAGGCGGCAGACGCGGCGCGCGGTAAAGCGGCGGCCTGATCGACGCCTCCGCGCGCACTTATCCTCGGTGTATGGCGCCGTGCGTATCCTCGCGCAACGCAAGTCGCTGCGAGGAACGCGTGGACGAATCGCCTAACCTCGGCCTGCCGTACATCCTGGCGGCCCAATCCCAGAAGCACGTCACACATAACGAGGCCATCCGCGCCCTCGACGCCATCGTGCAGCTCGGCGTCCTCGACCGCGATTTGACGGCGCCGCCCGCCTCTCCAGCCGATGGCGCGCGCTACATCGTCGGCGCAAGTCCGACCGGCGCGTGGAGCGGCCACGCCGGCAGCATCGCCGCATATCAGGACGGCGCGTGGATGTTCTATGCGCCGGGCGAAGGCTGGATCGCCTGGGTGGCCGACGAGGATGTGGCCGTCGTGTGGGACGGATCGGTCTGGACCGCGCTGACGACGGGCAGCGGCGGGGGTGGCAGCGGCAGCTTCACGACGCTCGGCATCAATGCCACGGCCGATGCAACCAACCGCCTCGCCGTTGCGTCCGACGCCACCTTGCTCAATCACGATGGCGACGGACACCAGCTCAAGATCAACAAGGCGTCGGCCAGCGACACGGCAAGCCTGCTCTATCAGGACGCATTCTCGGGGCGGGCCGAGCTCGGCCTCAGTGGCGACGACGATTTTCATCTCAAGGTGAGTGCCGACGGCTCGACGTGGAAAGAAGCGATCCTGATCAACCGCTCGACCGGCTCAGTGTCGTTTCCATTCACCTCGTTGGGCGGCGGCGGCGGACGCGAGGTGCTCACGGGCAACCGCACCTACTACGTGCGCACCGACGGCAACGACGCCAACGACGGGCTCTCCAACAGCTCCGGCGGCGCCTTCGCCACCGTCCAAAAGGCGATCGACACCGTCTGCAGCATCGACTGCAGCGTCTACACGCCCACCATCCAAATCGGTGCCGGAACCTATAGTGGCGCCAACACCCTCAAGAGCTTTCTCGGCACCCAGTGCATCATCGTCGGCGACGAGACGACGCCGGCCAACATCATAGTCTCGGTGTCGGGCAGCCCGTGCTTCAGCGCCTTCAACGCCTGGACCGGCACCTGGCACCTGCGCGGCCTGAAGTTGACGACCACCGGCGGCGGGGCGAGCTGCATCCACATCGGCGCGCCGGGGGCGCTGAAGTTCCAGAAGCTGGAGTTCGGCGCCTCGACCTCGCTGCACATGAACATCGGCGGCGGCGCCCAGGTCACGGCGACGGGCAACTATTCCATATCGGGCAGCTCCAGCGCCGCGCACATGGGTGCCTTCGTCGGGGCGGTCATCTACGTGGAGAACATCACCGTCACGCTGACGGGCACGCCCAACTTCGGCGGCGCCGGCTTCGCCTGGGCCTCCCGGCACGCAACCATCTACATCGCCGGCAACACCTTCTCGGGGGCGGCGACGGGCGTGCGCTACACGGCGGAATATCTGTCCCTCATCCAGACGAACGGTCTTGGCGCGAACGGCTTGCCCGGCAGCAGTGCGGGCAGCACGGCAAGCGGCGGCGTATACGCGTGATGCGAGCGTGGGGGGAGCAGAACCACGAGCTACGGAACAGCCGCTCAGCCAGGCGCCAGCGCAGGCCTCGGCGCGCCGACGGAGCCGGCACGCTCGCGCACGGCGGTACGCACTGCATCGATGCGCCGCTCTAACGGCGCGATCAGAAAGAAGCCCAGGAGCAGTGCCACGCACAGCGTGACCATTAAGAGCACGGGATTGTCGCGCTCCCATTGCAGCTCCTGCGTCAAAACACGGCTGATGGCGTAATGTGAGATGAACACATGGTAAGAGGCGCGCCCCAAGAAGTAGGTGATGGGCGTCGAGAAGTCGCGCGCCAGCGCCCATGCCAGGAACAGCGCTGCGAATGCACCGCCGGCAAATGGCGCTAGCGTGAACTGAAGCGCCGGATTGAACGCTACGAGCAGTACGACGGCCGCACCGGCCGCCGCAATCGGCGCTATCCACCGTTGTGCGAATGCCATTGCGCGCCGCTCGTAGAAATAGATCAGACCGCCGGCGGCGAAGGGAATGAATCCCGCCTGCAGCACGCCGTATCGGTTCTGAAAGCAGTAGGGCGCATACAGCTCCGTGCCGCGCCACGTACAGGCGCCCGTCGATGCCGTCAGAGCCACCGCCCCAAGGAGCGCGAACATGAGCAGCGCGCGTGGACTGCGTGCAAAGCCGAAGGCAAGGAGTGCGTAGCAGACGAGCTCGATCGACAGGGACCATGCATTCGGCGCCAATTCGGGGAACGACGCCATGTGCAGATAGTCAACCCCGACGATGCCGACGACGCTGAGGTTGGTGAGCCACTGCGCAGCGGTCAGTGGTGCGCGCTCGACGAGCAGGGCACTCAGCACGCACACGAGGAGATAGGCCGGCCATAGTCTGAGAACGCGGTTGAGCGCGAAGGCGCCGAAGCCTCCCCAGCTGAATCTGTCCACCATGTAGTGCGTATTGAGGACGCGTGTAATCAGATAGCCCGACAATACGTAGAAGGCGAATACGGCCATCCACGCTATCCATGGAGCACCAAGCGGAAAAAGATGGGCCTGGGCAACAAACAGCGAGAGCACAAAACGCGCTACTTCCAACATAAAAGGCTCCCCCCGGAGCCCCCGCTGGGTGCAACGCTAGCCACGTCTCAGCAAGGTCGCAAGCGTTTCGCGCCTTTCATTTCATTGCGTTCGGACATTGGTGGGCGCCTCGAATAGAGGCTATTCGGCCATCGATCGGAGGAAATCGAAATGGACGATGAAAGACACTCAACCTCAAATTAGGGGCGGCAATCCGTGTGCTTAGGGCTTCGCAAAAGGGCGCTCATCGTGGCGCCGCCGGCGGTCGCTGAAGCGGGCAATTCGCGGCTGGCGACCACGTTATTCTGGCGTCGGGCCGATGCCGATTTGTCACTCATTTGGCGGGCTGGAGGGCGGAATACGTGGCCCGATCGGCGACCAAATAACCGCCAGCGCCAGTTGTGCCCGAGTTTCAGATCTTCCAGCCGGAATGAATGGCGGCGACGCCGCCGGTCAGATTGCGGTAGCTGACGCGGTCGAAACCGGCGCTGCGCACCATCGCCGCGAATTTCTCCTGATTGGGAAACTTGCGGATGCTCTCGACAAGATAGCGGTAAGGCGCCGCCTCGCCGGCAATCGCCTGACCCAGCCGCGGGATCACCTCGAAGGAATGGAAATCGTATAGGCGGTCCAAGATCGGGACCTGCACCTCGGAGAATTCCAGGCACAGGAAATGGCCACCGATCTTCAATACGCGAAATGCTTCCGCCAGCGCCTTGTCGATGTGCGTCACGTTGCGGATGCCGAAGGCGATGGTGTAGGCGTCGAACGAGCGGTCGGGGAACGGCAGCGCCTCGGCGTTGCCCTCGGCGAAGGTGATGCGCGCGGTGAGACCCGCCTCCTCTATGCGCCGCCGTCCGACGGCGATCATCTCGGGACTGATATCGCACAATACCGCCGAGGCATTGGGTCCGCTGGCGCGAGCGTAGCGCAAAGTGACGTCGCCCGTGCCGCCGGCCACATCGAGCAGACGGAAGGCCCGCTGGTCGCGTGGCGGGTTGAGCTGCGCGATGAGGTCGTCCTTCCATAGGCGGTGCAGGCCGCCCGACATCAGGTCGTTCATCAGATCGTAGCGCTCGGCGACGGTGGCGAACACGCGATTGACGAGGCCTTGGCGCTCGCGCTCGTCGACGCTGCGGAAGCCGAAGGTGGTCGAGGTATCTTGCGGGGAGGGATCGCTCATGCGAGCGACAATAGCTAAGCCAGGCGCCGGGCGCTATGCTGGCCACCACCTCCCCCCAGCGACACGAACGCCCGCAAATGCCTGAGCTTCCGGAAGTCGAGATCGTGCGGCGTGGCCTCGAGCCTGCACTCAAAGGCAAGGCTTTCCGGCGCATCGAGCAGCACCGGCCCGACCTCAGGTTTCCGTTGCCGAAGGATTTCCCCGTCCAGTTGCGCGGGCGCCGGGTCGAGCGATTGGAGCGGCGGGGCAAGTATCTCTTGGCGCATCTCTCCGGAGGAAACGTTCTGCTGATGCATCTCGGCATGACCGGATGTTTCACCGTGCATGCCCCTGTTAACGATGAGCCGAGCCTCAAGCGCGCTTTGCACGACCACGTCGTCTTCCACATGCAGGACGGCGGCTCCGTAACCTATAACGACCCACGCCGGTTCGGCTTCATGATGCTCATTGCCGAGAAGGAGCTCGACGAGCATCCGCTCCTGCATCATCTCGGCATCGAGCCGCTGAGCGCAGCCCTGACACCCGAGCATCTCGCGCTCAGGGCACGTGGCAAAAGAATGGCGCTGAAACCCTTTCTCGCCGACCAGCGCATCATCGCCGGGCTCGGCAACATCTATGCTTGCGAGGCGCTCTATCGCGCCCGGCTGTCGCCGAAGCGCGGCGCGGCGAGCATCGCCAGCAAGGCCGGCCAGCCGAACGAGCGCGCGCGGGCGCTGGTGCCAGCGATAAGGGCCGTGCTCGAGGACGCCATCAAGGCCGGCGGGTCATCGCTGCGCGACTACCGCCAGGCCAACGGCGAGCTGGGCAATTTCCAGCATTCGTTTGCCGTCTATGGCCGCGAGGGTAAGCCCTGCCCGCGCAAGGGTTGCGGCGGCACGGTGCGCCGCTGCGTGCAGGCCGGGCGCTCGACCTTCTATTGCTCGCGCTGCCAGCGCTAGACGCTCGCTTGCGGAGCGACGGCGAGCCGCCGATAGGTCACCAACGAGACGAGCGAGATCAGACCAATGGCGACGCCGCCGGCGATGAAGACGTGATTGGCTGCCCAATCCGCCTTGGCGGTCGCCAGCTTGCCGGACGCGACGAGATAGGCGAGCGCAATGCCGACGGCGATGGCCTGGGCCGCCGTTACGGCGGCTAGGATGGCGAGCGACTTCGATGATGCAAGAGCTGCGCGGTTGCTCGCCAGGTATCTGGCGCACAGCAATGCCGCCAGGGCGAGCAGCGCCATGCCGGCCCCGTACTGCCACCAGTGCTGCCAGGAAAGGCCCGACAGCGTGTAGATGCTGAACATCGCCGCAGCACCCCAGGCGTAGACGATGGCGGCGAGCATGGTGTTGCTCCACGCCCAATCAACACACGCTGCTGGTGCATCGCCTGCTAGCCAGAGTGGAACGTTGACACGCAGCAGCACGAAAAAAACCTGCAGGGCGAATAGCGCCGCCGCCAACGCCAGCGTCACTGCCGAGCCGCGCGCTGCCGCCAGCACGCAGACGAGGATACTCATGGCGAAGGCGAGCAGCAGTATCGGCAGCATCGGTCTCAAGGGCATCCCAGCACTCATCGTCGGTCGCGCATCGAGCGATGCCCGTCAGGCGCGTCGCGGCGCCGGTCCCCATAGCGCATTCGCGCTGATCGCCGCTAGCGCGGCGGCGCCGAAAAAGAAGATAGCGTTGGCCGCCCAGTCGGGCTCGCTGGGATCGCGTGGCATCTTGTTGTCGATGATCATGCCGATCATCGCAATGACCATGCCGGCGAGCTGCCCGATGGTGAGATAGCGGGCGATGTTAAGAAGCGTGTCGTCCTGTCGCCCCGCGGTGGCGTCCTTCGACATCATGGAAGCGAAGAACAGGCACAGCGCGGCGACAGCGCCGGCGGCGAGCACGTACTGCCACCACTCGTGCCAGCTCAGCACGAAGCGGTAGGTGAGCAGCATGCTGAGCGCCGCCCACGCCCATACCAGCGCCATGGAGTTGGCGGTCGTACTGGCAAGAGCCGGCGCGCTGCCTCCGCTGGCCACCAGCCGCTGACGCTCCCAGATCGCGAGCGCCACAAATGCGAGGCAGACGAGTGCGGTGAGGGCCATATGCACGTTCTGGCCCCCCATGGCGGCCGCGATGGATGCGGTGGCCGTGCCGACTGCCAGTGCAACAACCCAAAGCCAGATCGAAGTCATGCCGCCCCTTGCCTCCCGAGCCCCTCGATGCGTCCGCCAGGAGAACCCGGAGAGGCGGTTCTGGCAAGCCCATGAGCCGCTTAACAGGCGGGCAGCGCCGTTGACCCTACACTTTGCGGCGTCTATAGGATCGCCTCTTGAGGCCGCTCGGAGCTCCACGTTTCGGGCGGCTAGTGTCCCGATTCCGAAGTTCGCCCCAGTTTACGGCTGGGTAGGGAGCGAACTTCGGAATCTAAAGGGACACTAGAATCATAGCTCTGCTAGTGTGATTCAGATCGAGAAATTCGCTCGGCACCCTGCCGCCGATGATGGCGAATTTCTCGATCATCACACTAGCGCATTTGGAGATGAGCTGCACGGGTGGCAGCGCCCGCCGTCGATCGACGGCGGGTGAGCGAGAGGAAGTACGACATGGCCAATACGAAGTCGGCAAAGAAGGCGGCACGCCAGGCAGTCCGCCGCACGGAAGTGAACAAGGCCCGCACGTCGCGCGCGCGCACTGCTGTACGTTCCGTCGAGGAGGCAATCGCGGCGGGCAACAAGGATGCAGCGGCGAAAGCGCTGCGCGAGGCCGCTCCGGTGCTCGCACGCACGGCGCAGAAAGGCGTGCTGCACAAGAAGACGGCGAGCCGCAAAGTTTCGCGCCTCAGCGCGCGCGTCAAGGCGATGTCGAACTGAGAGCGAGGCCTCTCGACGGGGCTACTCCAAACCGGGGTGCGGTATGTTCGCAACAGCATCGCCGCACCATCCACCGTCACCACACGAGTCTTAAACAGACCTAAGTGACGGATTCCGCGGCGCTTGAGCGTCGTGGCCCGGGCCGCCGGCCCGTTCATCGCGCTTAAGCGCGCTCCCGGCCCAAATGGAAAATGACGTTTTGGCGACGTACCAGAGGACAAGTTTCTCTGCGCGCCAAGGCGTGCGCGCGAGCCTTGGAAATCATGAACTTGCTCAGCTGGCTATCCACAAGAGCTGCGGCGAACTCACAGGATTTCCACTGCTTCATCAGGCTTGCGCGAACCTCTGCAACCAGCCGCGCGTGCACCTGTTACGCTTGCTTAAGGCAGCGTTAAGGGATACGGTTCTGACGGTCGACGCGCTTGGATTTATCCAGCGTTCCAGCGCCAGTCGCCGCCAGGTTTTGTACAGTGTCGCGTCCCTGGTTTCATCGTAGCTTATGTGCGTTTCGTGCGTATCTTTCTGGGCGCTTGCCTGGAGAGCCGAGGGGTTGTTTTCTCCAGTCTTCGTTGATTGTGTGAGCAGGCCGTTCTGAGGCGCGTTGTTCAGCGCGGTCTGTGAGTGGAGGACGAAGGTGCAGTCGTTGGAAGTCGTCCACATCGAGGACGTGCCTGTGGAAGAGGTCTGGGCACACCTCGCAAAGGACGCGAGTTCAGTTCTGATCGACGTGCGGACGCGAGCGGAGTGGACGTTCGTGGGCCTCCCCGATCTCAACGAGATCGGCAAGCGGGTGCTCACGGTCGAATGGCAGACGTGCCCCGAAAGCAAAATCGATGCGGGCTTTTCGGAACGGATGACCAAAGCGCTCGATGCGGCGGGCGCCACCAAAGATAGCGAGTTGTTCTTCATCTGCCGATCCGGCGCGCGCAGTCGCATGGCAGCGGAAGCCATGGCGAGCGCCGGCTATCGACGATGCAGGAATGTGGCGGACGGCTTCGAGGGGCCTCTCGACGCCGACCGTCATCGAGGGCAGGTCGCCGGCTGGAAGGCGGCCGGCTTAGCTTGGGT
Source organism: Hyphomicrobium sp. (assembly GCF_009026145.1). GTDB lineage: Bacteria > Pseudomonadota > Alphaproteobacteria > Rhizobiales > Hyphomicrobiaceae > Hyphomicrobium_A. The sequence continues at coordinate 610 of NZ_WBUE01000001.1, read as the reverse complement.
GCAAGGTTAGCGCACCCGTTTCGGAAGACCTGAACTGGACCAATTGCGCAGCCGCGGCGGCGGAGGGCGACGGTCGGTCTTTGTCCAGGGGACTTTGAGGTGCAAGTCGAAAAAGTTCCAAAAGTAGCGGGGGTTTCACACATGCAGACGATTCAAAAGGCGGAACGTGCCGTTGCGGGCGGCTTTGCGGGCGCAGCTTCCAACGGACTCGAAGAACGTACGACCACCAACGCGACCACTCCCAGTCCCTCTCCGGCAATAACGGCAACGAACCCAGAAGAGCAGCGCGGCCAGAAGGTGCGGGCCATGCTGCGCGCGCGGCTCGGCGACGACATCTTCACCAGCTGGTTCAATGCGCTCGACTTCGAGAGCTTCGAGGCCGGCACGGTCAAGTTCTCTGTCCCGGTCAAGTTCCTGCGAACCTGGATCCAGTCGCATTACTCCGAGGATCTGCTCGCCTGCTGTCGCGCCGAGTTCAAAGGTGCGGAGAAGGTCGAGGTCGTACTGCGTCAGCCCGGTAACAGCGCCAGCGCGCGCGCCGAGGCCGAGGCGGCCGCGGCGGCCGAGCCGACGAACGGCGCCCGCAACGGCGCCCAGGTCGAGTCCGGCC